>CAZKHJ010000005.1:0-47304 GCA_964552675.1 uncultured Sulfuricella sp.
TCCCCACACGATCATCGCATATGGAAAGTCATTATCCACTATTTACGGATAAGTTTTAAATATCGCGATTTATCGTAGGTCGGGCTTTAGCCCGACATTTCGGGTTGAAACCCGACCTACAGGATCGGGGCGATAGTGGTACGGAGCGATTGTTACGCAAGTTTGAGTTCAAGCGTTTGACCTTCAGCCGGGCGTGAATTGAGGAATCGCACGGACCATGAATTCATCAAACAGCGGTACGGTAAAGGCCATGTCGCCATGAGCCGGGCTGTAAATCATTCCCTTCTTGATGAGCTTGGAACGCACCGGACCGATGCCCTTCACGGATGTACCCAGCGCCGCAGCAATATCCCCCGTGCGGTGGCAGCCGGGGCCGAGGTACGCCATTGCGCGGAGGAAGTTTTTTTCTCCGGGGGTCAGCCGGTCAAAGCGCACCCGGAAGAAATTCCTGTCCAGCCGTCGAATCACCTCCGCTGTCGCGTCCCTTACGGTCTGCAAGGTGATGGGGCTTGCAGTTGCCATATTCCACGCCTGGTATCCCCACTCCTGAAGGAAGTAGGGGTAGCCATGCGTCAGGCGAAACACTTCCCTTAGAGCATCATTTTGAAACTCGATGCCGGCTTCGTGAGCAGGGTCGCGCAGCGCCTTGACCGCATCCTCTTCCGACAAGGCCCCGATATCCGGGAAATTGAACAGCCGCTCGGCATACGACTTCGATTCCCCCGCCATACCGGGCAGGACCGGCAAACCGGCGGCGAGCAGCACCAGGGGCAATTGTTTCTGCTGCATCCTGTGCATGGCCATGATCAGGGCACCCAGCTCCTTCTGGCTCAGGTACTGGATTTCGTCTACCAGAATGGCGACGGCGGTGTGGCGTTCTTCCGCCGCCTCGGCGATGGCCACGAACAGGTTCGGCAGGTCGATTTCCAGATCGCCGCTGTCGGCCGTGCCTTTGGCCGGTTCGATGTCCAGCCCCACCGCTACATCGCCCACCGTCAGCTTGATACTGCCGATAAAACTGCGCAGTACCGCCAGCCCGCGTTTCACCTTATTGCCCGCGCCGGCCGCCCGGTCCAGCTCGTAAAGCAGACTGCGCAGCGCCGGATAGATAAGTTCGCCCAGCGGTTTTTCCTCGTGCGCTTCCAGCAGGATCGTTTGATAGCCGGCGTCCTTCGCCATGCGCTCGATTTCGTTCAGCAGCACGGTCTTGCCCACGCCGCGCAATCCTGTCAGCAGCAGGCTCTTTTCCGGGCGCTTCTGCTTCACGCGCCCCAGAAGGATGCGCGCCTGTTCGAGCAGCGGGTCACGCCCAACCAGCTCGGGCGGCGGCGCGCCCGCACCGGGAGAAAAGGGGTTGTTGATCGGATCCATGGGAGTCTCTAGCAAGTTCTACGCGATTCTATCTAAAAATTGATAGACATGCATAGATATTGTTAGATATGCATGGAGTCATTACCCGGCATCAGCCATTGCCACCTCAACCCCCAAGTGATGGATCACTTTCACCGCAACCCGTTACATTTTTAAATCGATGGAAGTATGCTTACCCGCCCGCGTTTCAGGTCGAAGATGATATAGCCAGTTCCCTGGCTTCACTGAGTCGCAAGATCGGCAATAGTTTCAAGATCATCGATCCATTCAAAAATTGCAATGGAGTTCGTCGAGGAGTTGCTTCCCCAGATAATATCTATCGGATCAAAAAAATGCTTTGTGACGTACAAACTCCGCAACGCCAGCACGTCCTTGCGGTTCGATTTGGATTTGTGAGCACAAGCATTTCGTACTAAATGTATTCTTTTCGGCCCAAATAAACCGGCAGAACCAAATGCGGCCTGAAGTGTTGAAATATTTGAGGGTGCAAGTCCGGTGATGTAAGTGATTATTCTATCTGGGTGTGCCCAAGTGGGTTCTACTGGTCCAGAGAAGATGTTGGTGGGGTTGACCGGATTGCCTTTGCTATACTGTTTTACCTCATACGTTATACGACTTTCACTGTTGTCAGGAACTGCTCTTGCCGGCACTATCACACCAGATCGAGTTGTCGATCCATTGCAAGATGACACTAGCACTTGTTTTACAAAAATATTCCAGTCTATCCATAGGTTAGAAAGTAATGCTTCCGCAAGAAGCCTAAATTCCCAAGGAGAGAGAGCGCCATTCAGTTGATCATTAAGAATTGAAGTGGCTTGTGTGTGTCTACGTGACAGGCGGCCAACAATGCGAGCGTAGCTTTTTGTGAGCGTCATAGAAAACGCTAGATGAGTGCTTTATATAACCACCTAGCCCTAATTGTCCGCTGTTTTACTCTGTGCGTTGTACTCATACATGCCTCAACATACTCACCATAAGGGCCATTAATATCCTGCAACTCATGAGCGCCGGCGAGAGCGCCAAGCGCTTCAATAGTGCCTTGTAAATTTGAGAAAAATATTCCATCAGTAGGGTATCCTAAAACTTTCCCACCGGGGATGCCATATTTCTTCTGCATTAATGCGCAGAACAACGAATGGCATACGTATGATTTTGTAATAAATGTATTTTTTAGCGGCGCAAAGTCTATTTCAAGCACTTGCATAAATTCATAAATACGGGCTCGAAACTCTTCCTCACGCGGAAATGTCTTGTCATATATCCTATAAATATTGTTAAGCGAGCTCTCTGATTTGTTCACGATTCCTTGCTCAAGCACTATTGCTAGCTCGGTTAAAAATTCGGCATCGTGCATTCGAATTGCCTGTTTGGAAGTTAGAACATTAAACTCGACAAGCCTTGGGCCTATCTCACCAGTGGCTTCAATGATGAACCACTTGAATGGGCCTTCGAATTCTGCATGTCGTTTTTCGGCGGAGTTGAGAGGCGCCGTATATGCATTCATCCTGGTAAACATGGCCAGCAAGTCGGCCTGCTCTGCTGAATAGATGATGTCGACTTCCACGCTATACGTTAGAAACTGTTGTTGCAAATCATCATCTAAATCGCTAAAACGCTTGCCTTGATGCTTAATGGACCGATTGGAAAGGGCAAACTCGTCATTTAAAAAACTAAGAATGGTGGTCAAACGTTGCTGACCATCGACGATTTCACGAATTACTTTTTTCCGCGCTTTATCGAATACTTGATAAAAGTACACCTTAGGAAAAATATATCGATTCAAAATCGTATCGATAAAATATGTGCGAGCAGATTCTGGCCAAACTGACGATGATCTTTGGTAATTCTTATTTACGATCAATTCACGCCGTTGCCACATATCTCTGATTTCACTGATCGTAAAACTAGACCGGGTAATTTCCATGTTGGAGCCTCAAGAGTCATATGTGAGTTACTATCTAGACAGAGTTTACCCAAGTTTCATGCAGAACAACTTATTACCCCGAAGATTTTATGAGTGATTGCTGTTGTTGTGGATTCAACCAGTGGATGCAACGAACTGGCTAAATTTTTTAGCGGGCGTTTCCTAGTTTAGTGTTTTCCTTGGGCGCATTTCAATTTCCTCACTACTGCATTGAGCTTGGCTTGCGAGTAGGCAGAAAAGTCACCTCCTGCTTGTGCAGTCTCTAGTGTGTTGCATCCACCGGTTGAGTCCGCAGCGCTTCAGTGACAATCAGGCGAGGCGATTCATCAATCCTGTTTTTGCACTTCCCGGTACCGTCCATAGCTATAGTAAGCCGCGCATGCGCCCTCGGAAGACACCATGCACGAACCAATCGGGTTTTCCGGCGTGCAGGCGCTGCCGAACAGCTTGCAGTCGAGTGGTTTTTTCACGCCACGGATGATGGCGCTGCATTCACAGGCCGGGTTGTCGGCCACGCTGTGATAGTCGAGGCGGAAGCGCTTTTCGGCATCGAAGGTAGCGTATTTTTTGCGGATTTGCAGGGCGCTGTCCGGCACGCTGCCGAGGCCGCGCCATTCGAAGCTGGGCCGCAGTTCGAACACGTCCTCCACCATGGCTTGCGCCTTGCGGTTGCCGTCGCGCGTCACGGCGCGGGTGAATTCATTTTCCACCTCGGCGCGGCCCTGGTTGATCTGGCGCACCAGCATCAGGATTGCCTGCATCATGTCGAGCGGCTCGAAGCCGGCGATCACCACCGGCATGTGATATTGGGCGGCAAAAGGCTCGTAGGGGCGGCTGCCGATCACGGTGGAAACGTGGGCGGGGCCGACGATGCCACCCAGCCGGGTTTCCCCGCTGGCCATGATGGCGCTGATGGCGGAGGGGGTGAGGACGTGGTTGGAGAATACCGAGAAGTTGGTGAGCCCGAGCGTGCTGGCCTGCTGGATCACCACCGCCGTCGGCGGCGTGGTGGTTTCGAAGCCGATGGCGAAGAACACCACTTCCCGCTCCGGGTTGTCGCGCGCGATCTGCAGGGCGTCGGCGCTGGAATACACCATGTGCACGTCTGCTCCGTCCGCCTTGGCCTTGAGCAGGCTGGCGCGGTTCGAGCCGGGCACGCGCAGCATGTCGCCGTAGGAGCACAGGATCACGCCGGGCTTGCGCGCCAGTTCGATGGCGTTGTCCACCCGGCCGATCGGCAGCACGCACACCGGGCAGCCGGGGCCGTGGATCATCTGGATATTGGCGGGCAGGAGCGCCGGGATGCCATAGCGGAAAATGGCGTGGGTGTGACCGCCGCAGAATTCCATCAGGCCGTAGCGCCGGCCGGGCTGCGCCTCGCGCGCGATGTCCGCCGCCAGCTTGCGCGCCAGGTCGCCGTCGCGGAATTCGTCGATGTATTTCATTGGCGAGAGGGGGGCAGGGCTGCTGCGATTTCGGCGAACAGGGCCAGGGTCTTGGCGGCCTCATCCGGGTCGAGGCGGTTGATGGCGTAGCCGACGTGGACGATGACGTAATCGCCCACCGCCACGCCGTCCACCATGGCGAGCGAGATCTGTTTTTTCACCCCGCCCAGTTCCACGACGGCCAGCTCATTTTCCAGAATTTCGGCCACCCGGGCCGGGATTGCCAGACACATTATTCGCCTTTCAAGTCCACGTTATCATCCGTTGCGGCGAGAAAATCCGCCGGGGCCAGTATGCGTACCTGCATGAACGGATCGAGGGAAAGCAGGTCCTTGTCGCCGCTGATGATATGACTGGCCTGGCCATTCACCGCTAGTTCCAGAAAACAGTCATCCTTCGGGTCGCGGCAGGCTTGAATCCGGCGCAGGATGGGAGCGATTTCGACGATGCCGGCGAGTTGGTGAATGAATTCCCGGCGGTCGGCACGGCTGACATAGGGGTCGAATTTGGGGCGGGATAACACTTCCGCGAGTTCGTCCAGTGTTGCCTCGGAAACCACTACCCGGCCCAGCGACAGCGCCCGGTCCACCGCCCGCGCGGCAACGCTGCCGGGCAGCAGCAGGCGGCTGATCCAGACGTTGGTGTCGAGCACCAGGCGGAATTCAGGCATTGCTGGAGAGCAACTGGTTCAGTCCTTCCTCGGTCAATCCCCTGGCTGCCGCGTCCTGTCCCACCCGATCGCAAAAACGCTGGAATTCGCGGACATTGAGCCGGGTGAGGCGTTCGTAATCCTGCATCGACAGGACCACGGCAACATTGCGTTTCTGGCGTTGTATTACGACTGGCTCGCGCAGGGCGGCATCGAGGACGCCAGCCAGTCCCTGTTTGGCTTCGGTGGCGGAGATGGTGCGCATGGTGTGGCTCCCGGCTCAAGGTGGAATCGATGAAGTATAAAATGTACAAAATAGACAATCAAGAGTGATTGTTTTGCATGCCTACCCACGCCTGTCCCAGGCTCAGGCCGCCGTCGTTGGGCGGCGTTTGGCGCGCTTCCAGTACGGTCAGCCCCGCCGCTGTCAGCGCCTCGCGCAGCTTGTGGCTGAGGATGGCGTTGAGGAAGCAGCCGCCGCCCAGGGCGATGATCCTGATGCCGCTGCGCTGTGCGGCCTGTATTGCCCATGCCGCCAGCCCGTGTGCCACGGTAGCATGAAACAGCGCCGCGCCGAAGGCGGGTTCGGGGCCGTCAGCCAGGCTGCCGAGCAGGGGGAGGAAGTCCAGCGTGCCGTCGGCTGATTGCGCATGGCCGCTGGATAACGGCGCCACCGCGCCATGGCGTTCGGCCAGGCCCTCCAGCAGCATGGCCGCCTGGCCTTCGAAGGTGGCGACGGGCTTTATCCCGAGCAGTCCCGCCGCTGCATCGAACAGGCGGCCGCAGCTTGAGGTCAGGGGAGAGTTCACGCCCTGCGCCAGCATGTGGGAAACCATGTCGGCGGCGGGGCCGGGGAAGCGGCGGCTGATTTCCTCGTCGCGCCCCAAGGCGTGCAGGGCGCTGGCGGCCATGCGCCACGGTTCGCGCGCGGCACGGTCGCCGCCGGGCAGTTGTAGTTGCGCCAGGTGGCCGAGGCGCTCGAATGTTGCGCCATCCACTTTCAGCAGTTCGCCGCCCCAGGCTGTTCCATCCGTGCCCAGACCAACGCCGTCGAGCGCCAGTCCCAGGGCGGGCTCAGTGACGCCATGTTCGGCCAGCACAGCGGCGATGTGGGCGTGGTGGTGCTGCACCGCCACCACGGGAATACCATGATCTGCCGCGAGGGCAGCCGCGAAACGGCTGCTGTGAAAATCCGGATGCAGGTCATGGGCCACGATTTCGGGGCGGATTTCCAGCACGGCCATCAGGTGCGCCGCCGTTTCTTCCAGCGCCTCGCAGGCGGGGGCGTTGTCGAGGTCGCCCAGATGCTGGGAGAGGAAGGCCTGGTTGCCGCGCGTCAGGCATACCGTGTTCTTGAACCAGCCGCCGCAGGCCAGCACCGGGGGGCCGGAACGGGGCAGGGCGATGGCGCGCGGGGTGTAGCCGCGGGCGCGGCGGATGAATTGGGAGTGAGACGTAGGGACTTCTTCGCTTTTCCTCTTCACTCCTAACCCCTCACTCCTCACTACACTGTCGTCACAGCGCGCCACGATGTCGCGGTCATGCAGCACGAAGGCGTCGGCGATACCCTCCAGCCGGGCCAGCGCTTCGCCGTTGCCAATGACCAGCGGTTCGCCGCAGGGGTTGGCGCTGGTCATGACCAGCAACAGGTCTTGCGGCTGCTCCAGCCAGGCCGTGCCGGATGGTCTGCCGGCGGCTTCGTGGAACAGCAGGTGATGTAGCGGCGTGTAGGGCAGCATCGCGCCCAGCCAGGCGATGCCCGGCGCGATGCCGGGTAATGCTGCGTCGCAGCCCGGCTGCTTGCGCAGCAGCGCGATGGGGCGTTCGCGGGTTTGCAGCAGCGCCTTTTCCGTTGAATCCAGCATCACCAATTGCTGCAGTGAGGCCGGATTGGCCGCCATCAGCGCGAAAGGCTTTTCCTCGCGCTGCTTGCGCTCGCGCAGGGCCGCCACCGCCCCGGCATTGCGCGCATCACAGGCGAGGTGGAAGCCGCCCAGTCCCTTGAGGGCGAGGATTTTCCCCGCCTTGAGCAGGGCTATGGCCGCCGCGATGACATCCTGGGTTGCGACGGCCTGCCCGGCGGCGTCGTGCAGGGAGAGCTGCGGGCCGCATACCGGGCAGGCATTGGGTTCGGCATGGAAGCGGCGGCTCGCCGGGCCACGGTATTCCGCGCCACATGCCGGGCACAGCGGGAAGCCGGCCATGCTGGTGCAAGCGCGGTCGTAGGGCAACTGGCGGGTGATGGTGTAGCGCGGCCCGCAGTCGGTGCAGTTGATGAAAGGATAGCGGTAGCGGCGGTCGGCCGGGTTGAACAGTTCGGTCAGGCAGGCGGAGCAGGTGGCGGTATCGGGCGCGATGGCGGTGCGGGCCGGGCCGCCCTGGCTGGCTTCGATGCTGAAGCCGGAGAGGGAGGCGAGCGGTGTGCCGTTCTTCGCCTCCACCGCTTCCACTCGCGCCAGCGGCGGGGCATCCGATTTCAGCCGCCTGAGCAGGTCGCGGATGGCATTTTCATCGCCCTGGGCGGTGATTTCCACGCCCTCGCCGTCATTGCGTACCCAGCCGGCCAGGCCCAGTTCACGGGCGAGGCGATAGACAAAGGGGCGGAAGCCGACGCCCTGGACCTGGCCGCGGACGCGGATGTTTGTGGTGGATGGAGTAGCAGGTTCGCTGCTATTCACCAGCCTTGCTTTCACCTTTTTGGGCGCTGTCCTGCCCCTGTTCGCCGTTTTCCTTGTTGGCTGCTTCCTGTTCGGCTTTCTTGCGGTCGGAGTAGCGCTGGTTGAAAGCCTTGATTTCTGCCTGTGATTTTTCAATCGCTTCCTGCGAGGGCGCGCTTGCCGGCTTGGCAACCTTGCCGACTGCTTTCAGGTTTGCCGTTTCGCAGGGCGTTTCCTGATATACGGTCTTGCCGCCTGCATCCTTGCATCTGTAGACATCGGCCTGAGCCGGGAAAATCACACCCAACAGGCCGATCAAGAGTAATGCTTTCATCTCTTCTCCTTGTTTCCCCTGGATATTATGCGCAACGGGGCATTATGCCCCGCAAGCCTGTAGCCATTCCAGCCACTCTTTCATGCCTTCCCCGCTGGTGGCAGAGGTAAGTATCACGCGGATGCGGGGGTTGACCCGCTGCGCGTATGCAACACATTTTGGCACGTCAAAAGACAAATGGGGCAGCAGATCGACCTTGTTGAGCAGCATCAGGCCGGCGGCGGCGAACATGTCGGGGTATTTGAGCGGCTTGTCCTCGCCTTCGGTGACGGACAGGATCACCACCTTGTGCGCTTCGCCCAGGTCGAAGCCGGCGGGGCACACCAGGTTGCCGACATTTTCGATGAACAGCAGGCTGTGGCTGGCTGGTTTCAGGTCTTCCAGCGCATGCTGCACCATGTGGGCGTCGAGGTGGCAACCCTTGCCGGTGTTGATCTGGATGGCCGGTGCGCCGGTGGCGCGGATGCGCTCGGCGTCGAAACTGGTCTGCTGGTCGCCCTCGATCACCGCCGCCGGTATTTTCCCTTGCAGCAGCTCGATGGTGCGGGTGAGCAGGGTGGTCTTGCCCGAGCCGGGACTGGACACCAGGTTCAGGGCGAAAATACTGTGAGCGGCAAAATACGCGCGGTTCCGGGCGGCATAGGCGTTGTTCCTGGCCAGGATGTCCTGCTCGACCTGCACCCGGCGCGCGGATTCGCCTTGAACATGCTGGTGTTCATGGTCATGCGCACGCTCCGGGCGGCGGAAGCGCAGTTCGCCCTGGCCGTGCGTGTGCGGCTTGCCGCCGATTTTCAGTTCACCGCCACCGCAGCCGCAGGTTGTGCACATTGATTTATCCTAAAAGAAGTACCTGAACCGCAAAGGCGCCAAGAGCGCAAAGGGAAAACAACTGTTTACCATCTTTCGCTGGCCACCCAATGGGTGGGTGAATATTTCGTCTTAACCATTTTGATTCTTGGCGCCTTCGCGTCTTTGCGGTAAGTGAACTACGGTTTTTGGATTTACGCCACTTCCAGTTCCTTGACCCGCAGTTCCGTGCCGCCGGTGACTTCGACCGGCATGTCGCAGCGGGGGCAAAGGTCATAACGCTCGTTCAGCCGGATTGACTCGCCGCAGGCGGGGCAGCGGCCGCTTCCCGGAATCTCGATGATCTTGAGCCCGGCGCCTTCCGCGATGCTGCCGCGCGTGACGGCATCGAAGCAGAAGCGCATGGCTTCCGCTTCCACCGCTGCAAGCTGGCCGATTTCGAGCCAGACTGCGGTAACCCGCGCGAAGCCCTGGCTGCGTGCCTGATCCTCGATGATGTCCAGCACGCTTTCGGCGAGCGACATTTCGTGCATCAGGCGTCAGCCGGAACGGGCCGGGACAGGCGCAGCGCCAGCAGGAAACTGCCCGCCACCACGGCGATGACGGCCAGTCCCAGCAGCATTTCGCGCCCCTCGCTCCAGGCATCGACTGCCGGGGAGAAGTATTTCACGGCGCCGAAGGCCGCCACCAGCAGGCTCAGGGAGGCAATGGCCAGGCTCATGATGCGCGAGGCCAGGCAGGCCATCTGCTGGCTGCGCTGGATGAGATGTGAAATCCACAGGCCGTTGATGCCGTCGGTCACCATCATGCCGACCATGAAGGTTCCGCCCATCAGCAGGGAATACTCCCATCCGCCCAGGCCGGCGGCGGTCACGGAAAACAGCGCAGCCTGGCTCATGGTGTCGAAAGACAGGGCGAACAGGGCACCTGCCAGGGCGACCAGCGCGGGGTGGCTGGTATGCTGGAGGCGCCCGAGCAGGCGGCCCTTCAGCCCGATGGGCCGCACCACCTGGCCGGGGGCGGCCTTTAGCACCGCCGACAGGTTCAGCACGCCCAGCAGGGCGAGGAAAATGATCGAGATCCACGCGCCCGCATCTTCCAGCCAGAGCGGAACCTGCCACGCCTGCGCCAGCACGCCGACGCCGATGGCCACCGCCATGACGATGACGCCATGCCCCAGCGAGAACAGGAAGCCGCACCAGCGGCTGATGCGCCGCTGGGCAGCGGCGTTGAAGCGGGTCAGGCCGTCGATGGTGGCGAGGTGGTCGGGGTCGAAGCCGTGCCGCATGCCGAGCGCGAAAACCAGCGCCAGCAGGGCGGAAAAATTGGCGGGAAGCTGTTCCATGGAATGCCTTTGCGATGAGCCCGGATTGCTTATATTACCCTGACCTGCACCAGTTCTTCACCTGCCGGATCGACCACGTGCACGGCGCAGGCGATGCACGGGTCGAAGCTGTGGATGGTGCGCAGGATCTCGATCGGCTGTTTCGCGTCGTGCAGCTTGTGGCCCTTGAGCGCCGCTTCGTAGGGGCCGTCCTGCCCGGCGGCGTCGCGCGGGCCGGCATTCCAGGTGGAGGGCACCACCGCCTGGTAGTTGTCGATGATCTGGTCCTTGATCACGATCCAGTGCGCCAGCGCGCCGCGCGGCGCCTCGGTGTAGCCCACGCCCTTGGCCAGCTTGGGCCAGGAGGCCGGTTCCCACAGGGTTTCGTTGAAGGTGCTGAGGTCGCCCGCCTTGATGTTGGCCAAGAGCTGATCGTACCAGCCCTGCATGGCATCGGCGATGACCTTGGTTTCCAGGGTGCGCGCGGCGGTGCGGCCGAGGGTGGAATACAGGGCGCTGACCGGCAGGTCGAGCTGGTTCAGCGCCATGCCGACCAGTTCTTTGGTTTGTTCGTGGCCTTTGGCATAGAGCATCAGCACCCGCGCCAGCGGGCCGACTTCGACGGCCTTGCCCCGCCAGCGCGGTGACTTGAGCCAGGAATAGGCTGCGTCGGTGTCCAGGTGCTGGTAGGGCGGTTTTGGCCCGCTGTAGTTGAGCGTGGTTTCGCCCTGGTAGGGGTGCAGTCCCTTGTCCTTGCCACCGCTGTAGTCATACCAGGAGTGGGCGACATATTCCTGGATCTGGTCTTCAGCATTGAGGTCCACCGGGTGGATTTTTCCCAGGTCGCGGTCGAGGATTACCCCGGACGGGATCAGGAAGCTGGCCGGATCGTCCATGCCCTTTTCCGGGAAATCGCCGTAGGTCATGAAATTGCCGATGCCCTCGCCCTGGGTGGCCCAGTCCTTGTAGAAGCCGGCGATGGCCAGGGTGTCCGGCACGTAAACCTGGTCGACGAAGCCGCGCATCTGGGCGATGAGATTTTTGACTTTTTCCAGCCCCACCATGTTGAGCGCGGTTGCCCCGGCGCCGCCGCGGTAATGCGGCCCCTTGCCGTGGCCATGGTGTTCCGGGTGGACGCTGATGGCACAGGGCACGCCGCCCACCACGAAATTGGGGTGCGGGTTCTTGCCGCCGAAAATGGTGTGCAGTTGCGCCACGTCGCGCTGCCACAGCAGGGCCTCGAAATAGTGCGCCACCGCCATCAGGTTGGCTTCCGGCGGCAGCTTGTAGGCCGGGTGGCCCCAGTAGCCGTTGCTGAAAATGCCCAGCTGGCCGGATTCGACGAAGGTCTTGAGCTTCTTCTGCGTGTCGGCGAAGTAGCCGGGCGAGGACTTGGCGTATTTTGAAATGCTCTGCGCCAGTTCGGAAGTGCGCCTCGGATCGGCCTGGAGCGCGGAAACCACGTCCACCCAGTCGAGCGCGTGCAAGTGGTAGAAGTGCATCACATGGTCGTGCACGTACTGCGCCGCGATCATCAGGTTGCGGATCAGCTGGGCGTTGGGCGGGATCTGGTAGCCGAGCGCATTTTCCACCGCGCGCACCGAGGCGATGCCGTGCACCAGGGTGCACACGCCGCAGATGCGCTGCGCGAAGGCCCAGGCGTCGCGCGGGTCGCGGCCCCGGAGGATGATCTCGATGCCGCGCACCATGGTGCCGGCGCTGGAGGCACGGGTGATTTCGCCCTGCTCGCTGGTTTCCGCCTCGATGCGCAGATGGCCCTCGATGCGGGTGACGGGGTCGACAACGATGCGCTGGTTCATGATATTTCATCCTAAAAACCGTAGTTCATTTACCGCAAAGGCGCGAAGACGCAAAGAAGACAAATGACTCCGATGAGATTGTCGCTCGTCCAATGGGAGGCACCCAAACCATGGTAACCGCCTGTTATTACTTTGCGTCTTCGCGCCTTCGCGGTTCAAGTGCTTTTTTCAGTTTCATCCTGTTTGAGATGTTCGGCCACCAGTTCGGTCAGGCCGATCACCTTGACGTCCATATTGTAGGCTTCCAGTCCTTCCTCGATCACGATGCGGCAATTGGCGCAGGCAGTGACCAGGGTGTGTGCGCCGGCGGCGTCCAGCTGATCCTTCTTGCGCTTGAATGCCTTGATCCGGAGGGGCTCGGCACGAGGGTTTGCGCTCACTCCGCCCCCGCCGCCACAGCACCAGTTCATCACCCCGGCATCTTCCATTTCGCGGAAATCCGTCGCCACCTCACCCAGCAGCCGGCGCGGCTGTTCCACTACGCCGCCCCGGCGCGCGATCTGGCAGGGGTCGTGGAAGGTGAGTGGTTCGTCCAGTGTGCCCTCGGTCTTGAGGCGGCCCTCACTGTGCAACTGGTCGAGCAGTTCCAGGATATGCACCACGGTGAAAGGGTAGGGGCGGCCGATCAGGTTCGGCCCTTCCCAGCGCAGGGCGGTGAAGGCATGGCCGCATTCCGGGCTGATGACGTTCTTGACCGCGAGCTTTTCCGCTGCGCTGACGATGCGCTGCACGATCTCGCGCGCAATGTCGGAGACGCCGATCTGAATCCCGCTGTTGGTGGCCTCGAAGGCTTCCGAGGAAAGCGTCCAGCTGACATTCGCCTGTTGGAAAATGCGCGCCAGGGCGCCGAGATATTCGGGGAAATTGATGATTTCCATGGAAGACAGCAGCGCCAGATAATCGGCGCCGTGCCGGTCGATGGGGATTTCCAGGCCGGTTTCGGCTTCCTGGGCGCGGATCTGGGTGAGCAGGGCGGGCAGCTTGATGCCCATCGGGCTGCCCAGGCGGATGGTGCGCTGTGTCGCCTCCACCACGCCATCCGGGGCGTGCCCGGCTGCTGCCATGCCCTCGCGTGCCTTGCGCACCATGTAGGCGATGTCGTTGCCCACCGGGCATACCATGGAGCAGCGTCCGCACAGGGTGCAACTGTCGTAGATCAGGGGGCTCCAGGCCGCCAGTTCCTCATCCGTGAGTTTTTTCGACAGGCCCAGCCGGGCGGCAATCCTGCCGAACAGTGTGTACTCACGTCGCCAGACTTTCTTGAGTGGCTCCAGCTTGTGAATCGGGGTGTACTGCGGGTCGCCGGTCTCGGTGTAGAACAGGCAGGCTTGCGCGCACAGGCCGCAATGCACGCAGCTCATGAAGAAACTGGCAACAGGCGCATCGATCACCTCCATCAGGGCGTGATAGCCGCGATCGAAGCTGGCGCTCATGACGCTGCTTCCGAACTGTGGCCGGAATATGCATGCCAAATTCCCTCCCCTTCAAGGGGAGGGTTGGGGTGGGGAAGTGTTCCGGCTCCCGGCTTTGGCAGGCGCTCCTTGCTCATGACGCTACTCCCTTGTGGCCAGAGATTTCACCGTTATACCAGCGCGCCACCGCCAGGGTGGCGAAATGCACCAGGCTGGTGAAGGGCATCAGTGCCAGCAGCAGTTCGGCGCTGAGGATATGCAGCGCCAGCATCAGGGTGTAGGGCAGCACCTGGTGGTGGAAGGCGAAATAGCCGGTCAGGAGCGGCAGGGCGGAAAGAAGCAGAACGGCATAGTCGTCGAAACCCGAGATCAGCCGCTTGACCGGATCGAGCGCCCGGCCTGCCGCCAGCCCGGCCACCGCCAGGATGGTCAGCAGGGAAAGTGCATCGATGAGCGGCGAGGGCAGCGCCGGCCAGGAAATGCCGGAAATGCTGCGTACCAGTTCGATATGGGGCGCGAACAGGAGCAGGGTGGCGAAAAAGCCGAGATGGAAGCTGTAGGCGGTCAATGGGGTGGCGGGTGCGCGCCGCCAGGTGGACCATTTGGGCAGCGAGCGGGTGAAAATCGTGCGCCAGCCGGCACCGGGGCTGTGCGTGCGCGGCACGGACAGGTCGCGCCGCCGTCCCGGGCTGAACAGCTCAAAACCGCGCAGCGCCATGCCCAGCAAAAACACCCCCTGCGCCCACTGGAAGCCGGGGCCGCGCGCCCAGAGCAGCAGATCGGTTTCGCTCATGCCGGTTTTTCCAGATCGCCCACGCTCACGGCGGCATGTGTCCGCCTCGCCTGCCCTTGCGTATGGCGGTTCCACAGGCCGATGGTGGCGCCTGCCGCGACTCCCACTGCCGCTGCGCCCAATACGATCCGGCTGGAAGTCGGGATGGGCGTTGAAAGCGGGTGGTAGAAACTGCCGGCATCCCAGAAATCGGGCTCCGAGCAGCCCAGGCAGCCATGACCGGACTCGATCGGGAAGCTCACGCCCTGATTCCACTTGGTGGTGGCGCAGGCATTGAAGGTGGTCGGCCCCTTGCAGCCCAGCTCGAACAGGCACCAGCCGTTGCGTGCGCCCTCGTCGTCGAAACTCTTGGCGAACTTTCCCTGGTCGTAGAAGGGGCGGCGGTAGCAGCGGTCGTGGATGGATTCGCCGTAAAACGCCTTGGGCCGCCCCAGCGCATCGAGTTCGGGAATCGTGCCGAACGTCAGGTAGTGCGCCAGCACCCCGGTGATGACCACCGGGATGGGCGGGCAGCCGGAAATGTTGATGATGGGCTTGTCCCTGATGATGTCCGACACGGCTGCCGCCCCCGTGGGGTTGGGCTTGGCGTGGGGCAGCCCGCCGAACGCCGCGCAGGTGCCGACTGCCACGATGGCGGCCGCGCCCTTGGCGGTCTCGTGCAGCATGTCGAGATTGCTGATGCCGGCAATGGTGGAATAGACGCCACTGTCCCGGGCCGGGATCGAGCCGTCCACTACCAGCAGATATTTGCCGTAAAACTGCTTCATTGCCGCCAGGCGTGCCGCCTCGGCTGCCTCGCCCGAGGCCGCCTGCAGGGTGTGGTGATAGTCGAGGGAAATAGCGTCGAGGATCAGCCCCTCCAGCGTGGGCGAATGGGAGCGGGTAAGCGATTCGGTGCAGCCGGTGCATTCCTGGAACGAGAGCCAGATCACCGAGGGCCGCTGCGCTTTCTCCAGCGCGGCGGCGATGGCGGGAACCATGCTGCCGGGCAGCGCCATGAGCGTGGCCAGGCTGCCGCAGAAGGTGAGGAATTTGCGCCGGGAGATGCCGTGCGCCTGCAAGAGCGCAGGCAGGGGAGGTTTATCGCGCATCGTCTTCTCCTTTTTGCCAGGCCTGTATCTGCGCCTGTGCCTGGGCGCAGACTGTTGGCAGGGCTGCCATCACGGTAGGGGAGAGATCTTCGCCCCAGTCCAGGGTTTCGGGCTGGATGCCGATCAGGGCTCGCCGTGGCGGCAGGCCGCCGGTCAGATGGGTGACCGCCAGCAGGTCGAGCAGGCCGACTTCATGCACGCTGCGCTTGCGGTTGGTGCCGAGGAAATGGTCCATCCCCGTGCCAGAATACAGTTCCACCCTGCCGGGCGGCCCGCCCAGTTCGGCGGCATCGATGACCAGCAGGCAATCCGTTTCGCCGATTGGCCCCGCCAGGCTGAAGCTCAGGGTGCCGCCGTCGATGAATTCGACCCCGGCCAATTCCGCGGATGCCAGTTGCAGCTGGCGCATGGCATGAACGCCAGCGCCTTCGTCCTGCAACAGGGTGTTGCCGATGCCCAGCACCATGATTCTGGGGAGAGGTGCCATTTCAGCAACGCCGCAACAGGGAGGTGCAGCCAGCCGCTGCATGGTGCGAATGAAGCATCGGGTACCGGTTCATGACGCGCTCCCCTGGAAAGGTCGAACAGCACCAAACTAGCACCCGTGCCGGGAAAAATCAATGTGTTAGTAGCGGCATCGCCAAATCAGGCTTTTCGGCCCAATGCTGCTTGTAGCATTGCTTAGACGTTGAACAGGAAATTCAGCACATCGCCGTCATGCACCACATATTCTTTGCCTTCCGAGCGCATTTTGCCGGCTTCCTTGGCGCCATGCTCGCCCTTGCAGGCGACGAAATCGTCATAGCCGATGGTCTGGGCGCGGATGAAGCCGCGCTCGAAGTCGGTGTGGATCACGCCCGCAGCCTGCGGGGCGGTGTCGCCGATGTGGATGGTCCAGGCGCGCACTTCCTTGACACCGGCGGTGAAGTAGGTCTGCAGGCCGAGCAGCTTGTAGGCGGCGCGGATGACGCGATTCAGGCCGGGCTCTTCCAGCCCCATGTCGGCGAGAAATTCCTTCTTGTCGGCCTCATCAAGATCGGCGATCTCGCCCTCGATGGCGGCGCAGATCGCCACTACCGGTGCGCCTTCGCGCGCGGCCAGCTGCTCGACTGCTTCGAGGTGGGGATTGTTGCTGAAGCCGCCTTCGTCGACGTTGGCGATATACATGGTGGGTTTCAGGGTCATCAGGCACAGGGGCTTGAGCAGAATGATTTCTTCCTTGTCCAGCTTCAGGCTGCGGGCGGGCTGGCCCTGATCCAGCGTGGCGCGAACTTTTTCCAGCAGGGCAACAAAACGCTGGGCATCCTTGTCACCGGATTTGGCCAGCTTGTTGCTGCGCAGGATGGCTTTCTCCACGGTTTCCAGATCGGCCAGCGCCAGTTCGGTATTGATCACCTCGATGTCTGAAACCGGGTCGACCTTGCCCGCCACGTGTACCACGTCGACGTTCTCGAAGCAGCGCACCACATGGGCGATGGCATCGGTTTCGCGGATGTTGGCGAGAAATTTGTTGCCCAGCCCTTCACCCTTGGACGCGCCCGCCACCAGGCCGGCGATATCGACGAATTCCATGATGGCGTGCTGCACTTTCTGCGGCTTGACGATTTCCACCAGGGCATTGATGCGCGGATCGGGTACTTCGACGATGCCGACGTTGGGCTCGATGGTGCAGAAGGGATAGTTCTCCGCCGCGATGCCGGCGCTGGTGATGGCGTTGAACAGGGTGGACTTGCCGACGTTGGGCAGGCCGACGATGCCGCATTTGAGACTCATGGAAATCCTTTAAATATCAATGTCCAGCGCATCCAGGGCGGATGTTGTGGAAATCCAGGCCTCGCCAGGTGACTCAGGCCGGGGCGTTATTATAGCGCCCCCGCCAATTTGCTCCAAAGGCCGGTTTAAAGTTTTCTCACTTCGTCCCAGTCAAAGGAGGGTTCTGCCTCGGCATTGGTCGTCGGCTGGCCCGCCTCGGCCATCAGGCGCATGAATTCGGCGACGGAAATTTCTTCCACTTCCGGTAATCTGCGTTCGGGGTTGCGCCGGCGTTCCTTCCAGCCCTCAGGCGGTCCCTTGTCTTTCTTGCGCCGGTCCTGCCCCGATCTTGGCTTGAATTTGTCGGACATGGTGATTCCCCCTCCTGGATTCAGTGCTAATACGCTGGCAACTCATTGTTATGGCGTAAGAATAGCCGACCCCATGGGGCATGACAATCGCTGGGTCATTTGAAGGGGGCGCAGGCGGAAGTCAGCAGGGTGCGTTGCGCTTCGTCCAGATAGCGCCATTCACCTTCGTCCAGCCCCAGGGCCGCCAGGGTCAGGCCGCCGATCGCGGTGCGCTGCAAGGCGCTGCAATGGTTGCCAGCGGCGGCCAGCATGCGCTTGACCTGGTGGTATTTGCCCTGTTCCAGCACGATTTCCAGTTGCTGCGGGCCCACGATGCGGCAATGCACAGCGGCCAGTGGCGCGGGTTCGTCGTGCAGTTTTACCCCGGCCAGCAACTGCTCGACCAGGCCGGGTGTTGCCGCATCGTGCGTGGTGGCGAGATAGATTTTAGGAACGTGGTGTTTGGGGGAGGACTGGGCATGGATGAATGCCCCATCGTCGGAGAGCAGCAGCAGGCCGGTGGTGTCGTGGTCGAGGCGGCCCACCGGCTGCACGTCGCGCCAGCCAAACTGTTCCGGCAGCAGGGACAGGACGCCGGGGTGGTGGCTGGGCTTGCGTGAGCATTCGTAATTGGCGGGTTTGTGCAGCGCGATGTATACATGCTCGCGGTAGTGCCATGTTTCGCCGAACAGTGTGAATGTCAGGCCATCGGTTTCGGTCCTGGCGCGATAATCGTCCGCGATTGCGCCGGCGATGGTGACCTCGCCGTCCTCGATCAGCTCGCGACAACGCTTGCGCGTGCCAAAGCCCTGGGATTGCAGGATGCGGTCAAGGGGCATCATGCTCATGAGCCGGCGCCATCCCTGGGTGGTTTGGGGGGCTTGGTATGCAACTTGAGCATGGCGGCGGGAAAGTCGCCCGCCAGCAATTGCGGCAGCAGGGGCAGGCTTTTGTCCACGGCAGCGTTGATCCGCTCCTGTTCCTCGCGGCCAGCGGGATGCAATACATAATCGGAGACCTGGCTCTTGTCGCCGGGATGTCCGATGCCCAGACGCAGGCGCCAGAATTCAGGCGTACCGAGGTGGGCAATGATGTCCCGCAGGCCGTTATGGCCGCCGTGCCCGCCGCCTTTCTTGAGGCGCGCATCGCCGGGCGGGAGGTCCAGTTCGTCGTGGATTACCAGGATTTCCTCCGGCAGGATTTTATAGAACCCTGCCAGTGCACCTACCGCCTGGCCGCTGCGGTTCATGAAGGTTTGCGGTTGGAGCAGCCACACTTCATGGCCGGCGAGATGCGTGCGCGCAGCCAGCCCGTGGAATTTCTTTTCTGCATTGAGTGTGGCGCCGCGTGTGGCGGCAATGCGCTCCACCCACCAGAAGCCCGCGTTGTGGCGTGTGGCTTCATACTCCCGGCCGGGGTTGCCCAGGCCGACAATCAGGCGAATACCGGACATTCAGGTTTCTCCATGAAAAAAGCCCGCCAGAGCGAACTGGCGGGCTTTCTCTTCAAGCACAGGACGATTTATTCAGCGGCTTCCGCTGCTTCGCCCATGCCGCCACGCGGAACCGGAATGGTTGCCACGGCAGCATCCTCGCCGTGGGCCAGTTGCACGAATTCCACGCCTTTCGGCAGTTTGATTTCGGACATGTGGATGGAGTGGCCGGCAGCCAGGTTGGCCAGGTCCACCTCGATGAACTCGGGCAGGTTCTTGGGCAGGCAGCTCACGTCAGCTTCGGTCATGACGTGGTTGACGGTGCTGCCAGCCAGTTTCACGCCGGGGGCGATGTCCGCGTTGATGAAGTGCAGTGGCACTTTCATGTGAATCTTGGCTTTCGGGTCGACGCGCTGGAAGTCCACGTGCATTACCAGCTGGCGGAAAGGGTGCATCTGGTAGTCGCGCAGCAGAACCTGCTCCGATTTGCCATTCAGGTTCATGTTGAGGATGGATGCATGGAACGATTCATGACGCAGGGCGTGATAGATTTCGTTGTGATCCAGCTCGATGACGGCGGCTTCCTTGCCCGCGCCATAGACGATACCAGGGGTCTTGCCGGCATGGCGGAGACGGCGGCTCGCACCCGTTCCCTGCACCGTGCGCAAGGTTGCGTTAAATTCGTTTTTCATTTTCAACTCCAAAAGTTAACAAAAAAACCGCCCGCGACCAGGCGGTTTGACATACACGGCAGCGGAGCCCGCCGCCGTTATTCCATGAACAAGGAACTCACCGAGTCCTCGTTGCTGATTCTGCGCATCGTTTCGGCCAGCAGCTCGGCTACCGACAGTTGACGGATGCGTCCGCAGGCCTTGGCTTCCTCGCGCAGCGGAATGGTGTCGGTGACCACCAGTTCGTCCAGGTGTGAATTCATCACCCGCTCCACCGCGCTGCCGGACAGCACCGGATGGGTGCAGTAGGCCATGACCCGCGCCGCGCCGTGCTCTTTCAGGGCCGATGCCGCTTCGCACAGGGTGTTGGCGGTATCCACCAGGTCGTCCATCAGGATGCAGGTGCGGCCGGTGACGTCGCCGATGATGTGCATCACCTTGGCCACGTTGGGCTTGGGGCGGCGCTTGTCGATGATCGCCAGGTCCGATTCCAGGCGCTTGGCCAGGGCGCGGGCGCGCACTACGCCGCCCACGTCGGGGGAAACCACCATCAGGTTCTTGTAATCGTGTTTCCACACGTCGCCGAGCAGGATCGGGGAAGCGTAGATGTTATCCACCGGGATGTCGAAAAAGCCCTGGATCTGGTCCGAGTGCAGGTCCATGGTCAAGAGGCGGTCGACCCCGGCGCTCTGCAGCATGTTCGCCACTACCTTGGCGGTAATGCCGACGCGGGCGGAACGCGGGCGGCGGTCCTGGCGGGCATAGCCGAAGTAGGGGATGGCGGCGGTGATGCGTCCGGCCGAGGCGCGCTTGAGCGCATCCACCATGACCATGACTTCCATCAGGGTGTCGTTGGTGGGCATGCACGTCGATTGCAGGACGAACACATCCTTGCCGCGCACGTTCTCCAGAAGCTCGACCATTACCTCGCCATCGGAGAAGCGCCCGACTACCGCGCGCCCCAGAGGGAGGTTGAGGTGCTTCACCACATCTTCGGCAAGCCGTGGATTGGCATTGCCGGTAAAAACCATCATGCTGCCGTACGCCATGAGGTGTCTGTCTCAGCGAATATAAAAACCAAAGGGGCGGGGATTGAACACCCGCCCCTGAAATATGGCTGGGGAGGTAGGGATCGAACCTACGAATGCCGGAATCAAAATCCGGTGCCTTACCACTTGGCGACTCCCCAATAAACTAGTCTGCATAATCCCGTAATGGATGCCGGTCCAGGCCGCGTGCCACGAAACCCTGCCACTGGGCGGGTTTCTCCGCCAGTACGCGGCGAGCTTCGTCTTCCGTGGCAAACTCTGCGAATACGCATGCGCCTGACCCTGTCATCCTGGCCTCACCGTGCCGGCCAAGCCAGGCCAGGCATTCAGCCACCTTGGGATACCTCCCGCATACCACCGCCTGCAAATCATTTTGAAGCCGGGCTGTCGAGAGGTCGCACATTTTGATCGAAGTCGTGTCCCGTGTCAATTCCGGCGCAGCAAAAATCTCTGCCGTCGCGACGGCCACCGGGGGTGCGATCACCACATACCAGGCTGGTGGCAGGGCAACGGGCTGGAGCAGTTCGCCTACGCCTTCGGCAAAGGCGCTCTGGCCGAAAACGAATACCGGCACATCCGCGCCAAGCCGCAGGCCAAGCGCTTGCAATTCAGCACGGGGCAGGTTGAGATGCCACAGGCGGTTGAGCGCCAGCAATACCGTCGCCGCATCAGAGCTGCCGCCCCCCAGCCCGCCGCCCATGGGCAGGCGTTTTTCCACCGCGATGTCAACGCCCAGCGTGCAACCGGTGGCTTCCTGCAATAGGCGCGCGGCGCGTACCACCAGATCTTTTTCCTGCGGCACGCCGGGAAGGTTGCTGATGCGCGTGATCTGACCATCACGGCGCAGTCTGAAAGACAGGCTGTCGCCGTAATCGAGAAAGCGGAACACGCTTTGCAGCAGGTGATAGCCGTCCGGGCGGCGCCCCACCACGTGGAGAAACAGGTTGAGCTTGGCCGGGGCGAGGCAGGCCGACTTGTCGTATGCGGTATGAGCCGGTTCGTTCATGGCAGTTCCCATTCGTCCACTACCAGTCTGAGCTCCAGCGTGGCATTGCGCATCACGGTCCGGGTGGGAAGAACATGCTTTCCTTCCTGGCGGTAATCGCGGTATTCGATTTCCCATTCCTGCTGGTTCAGGCGGATGATGTTGCTGGCTTCGTCGCGCACCACGCTGGCCGTGCCATCCGGTGCTGCGTGGCCGGTTACCCAGTATTGCAGCCCGGTCAGAGGCAGGCGCCAGCCCAGTACGCGCCCGGTCAGCTCGGCGGCATCTTCGGCTTCATGGCGCTGCTCAGGCGTTTCCAGTATGACTCCGCGGGCGTTGCGCTCGATGCGCGCCACCGCCTGGCCCAGAGGGGAGAGCAGCAGAATCTCATCATCCTCGCTGCCGTGACGCCAGCGCAGGTTGCCGGAAAATCCTTCCGTGCCATAGCGCACGCCAATGCGGCCCTGCAACTGGAATGTTTGGGGCGCTGCCGTCTGTCCCGGCTGCCGGGGCTGTGGCGCGGCGCAGCCGCCGGTCAGCGACAACAGGGCCAGTAAAGTGACCCAGCTATGGGTTCTTTTGCATGACATTGCGTAAGGCTTCATTCTCCGGTGCCCGTTTCAGGGCGGACTGCCAGACCTTGCGTGCTTCGTCACGCTGCCCCTGGGACCACAGCACCTCACCGAGGTGGGCCGCGATTTCCGGATCGTTGCCCAGGGCGTGGGCGCGGCGCAGCAGTTCGATCGCCCTGGCGTGCTGACCGAGGCGGAAATAGGTCCAGCCCAGGCTGTCCATGATGAAAGGGTCCTCGGGTTTCAGTTCTGCGGCCTTTTCCACCAGTTCGCGTGCTTCATTGAGGCGCAGGTTGCGGTCGGCAAGGCTGTAGCCCAGGGCGTTATAGGCGTGAGCGTTGTCGGGCTGGAGCTGGATCAGGCGGCGCAGGTCTTTTTCCATGATGTCCAGCTGGTCCAGCTTTTCCGCCGCCATGGCGTGGTCGTAAAGCAGGTCGGGCTGGTCGGGCTGCTTTTCCAGGCCTTTGCCCAGAATGTCGAAAGCGTCCTGATACAGTTTTGCCTCGCGCAGCAGCTGTGCTTCAGCCTGGAGCAGCAAGGCGCGCTGACGGTCTTGCTGGGTTCGGGTCTGATGCAGGTAGTGGCGCGCTTCGGTCAGCTTGCCCTGTTTGCTCATGAGCCCGGCGTGACGGATGCGCGCGTTGAGATATTGCTCTCCCCCTCCCACGCTGTCATACCACGCGGCAGCCTCGTCCCAGCGCTTGTTCTCCTCGGCGGCCTGGCCGAGATAGAAGCGCACCGTGTCGCCATCCTTGTGGCCGCCGGCGAGCGCCTGTTGCAGATAGTGGTCCGCCGCCTCCAGATCCCCTTCCTGCAGGGCCAGCAGGCCAATGGCGAAAGCGGCATCAGGGTTGCCGGGGTCATTATTCATCAGATGCTGGAATTCGGCGCGTGCCTGGGTGTACTGCTTTTCGTTTACCAGCAGGCGGGCATAAGCCAGACGGGCGTCTTTCGATTTGGGATATTGGCGCAAAAAATCACGCAGAAAGTTCATCGTTTCCGCGCTGGAACCCTGCTGCAGTATCTGGGCGTGAAACAGGGCGGCAGGTTCCCAGCCGGGGCGCAAGCTTTCCGCCTGGTTCAACTCGGACAGGGCTTCGTCCCGTCGGCTTGCATTCCAGGCAGCCTGGGCAACGGCATAGTGCCCCTCGGCGCTATCGGGGTAAGCGCTGGCCAGGTGGCGCACCAGTTCCAGGACGGCTTCCCGGTTGCGTTGCCGTCCCAGCATCTGATTGAGGTGGAGAAAACCGCTGGCACGGTTTTCTTCTCCCCCGGCAATGATTTTTTCAAGGTAGGGGCGTGCCTCGGCCAGGCGGCCGCTGTTGAGCAGCAGCGCGGCGGCGGCCTGAATGGCTTGCGGGGATTCCGGCTCCAGCGCCTGCCACAGTGTTGCGGCATCCACTGCCTGGGTTGCCTGCCGCCCCTGTACTGCCGTTTCGGTGGCGCGTTGTGCCAGGCGCGGATCGCGGCTGTTCTTTGCCAGGTCCAGCAGGGCTTCCGCCGCCAGTTCGGGCTGATTGCGCTGCAATGCGATTTCGCCGACCAGGTATTGGTAGAGGGTCTGGGCGGTCAGCTCCTGATTGGGTAGAGCGCGCTTGCCCGTTTCCGCCGCAATGGCAGCCGGAGCGGCCTCGATGGGTTTTTTGGCTGGCATCAGACCGCATCCTGCCAGCGTTATAAGGGGGGCTGCCAGCAGCGCGATTTTGAATTTCGGAATGGGCATCTTCGAGTTCGAGGTCAAGTATAATCAGGGGCAAATGCCTGCCAAGTATAGCCCCTGAATTGCCTACTTTGAACGCCAAGCCTGAAATCTTGCCTGCACTGCGTGCACGTCAGCTGAGCCGCAGCTACCACAGACGCATGGCGGTGGCCGAACTTGATCTGTGTTTGTGGCCGGGAGAAGTGCTCGGATTGCTTGGCCCCAATGGCGCGGGAAAATCCACCGCCATGCGGATATTGAGCGGCAGCCTTGCGCCCGACGCGGGGCAGATCGAGATTTGCGGTATCGACCTGTTCGAGCATCCTCTGGCTGCCAAGACTCATCTTGGCTATCTGCCGGAAATTCCCCCCTTGTACCGCGAACTTGCCGTGGATGATTTTCTCGGCTTGGCGGCCAGGCTGCATCGCGTGCCCGGGCGCGATGTCGCCGCTGCGGCGATGCGGGCCATGCAGCGCTGCGGCCTGGCGGATGTGTCCCGGCGTCTGATTGGCAGCCTTTCCAAAGGCTATCAGCAACGGGTAGGCATCGCCCAGGCGATCGTCCATAGCCCTGACGTGATCATTCTGGATGAGCCGACGGCCGGGCTTGATCCTTTGCAGATCCGCGAAATTCGTGCGCTGATTGCGGAATTGGGCCGCACCTGCGGCGTGATTCTGTCCACCCATATCCTGGCCGAGGCCGAGGCGCTGTGTGATCGGGTGCTGATCCTGCATCATGGCCGGACCGTGTTCAGCGGCAGCATGGGGGAGCTGGGTGGTGGTGGCGACCTGGAGGCGGTTTTTGTCCAGCTTACCCGGCAGGAGAATCCGGCATGATCGCGACCATCGTGGCCAAGGAGCTGAAAATATTGTTCGCCTCGCCGCTGGCCTGGATTGTTCTGGGGGTGCTGCAAGGGGTGCTGGCATGGCTGTTCCTTAATCAGGTCGATGCCTTTCTGGGCGTGCAGGCGCAGCTGAGCCAGCTGGCCAACCCGCCGGGAGTGACGGAAATGGTTGTCACTCCGCTGCTCGGCGCCACCGCCATGATCCTGCTGGTAGTCGCGCCCATCCTCGCCATGCGCCTGATCGCCGAGGAACGGCGCAATCATACGCTGCCTCTGCTGCTGTCCGCCCCGGTGTCCCTCGGCGCTATCGTTGCGGGCAAGTTTTTTGCCTTGTGGCTGTTCCTCTGTCTGGTCATCGCGCTGGCCGCAGCGATGGCGCTGTCCCTGCTTGCCGGCGGCATGCTCGATATCGGCCTGCTACTGGCGGGGCTGCTGGGGCTGGTGTTGCTGGCAGGCTGTTTTTCCGCACTGGGACTGTATTTTTCCAGCCTGACTTCCCATCCTGCGGTTGCGGCCATTGCCGGCATTGGCGCTTCTCTTGGCTTGTGGCTGCTGGATATGGCGACGCAGGATTTTGTTCCCTTGCATGGTTTGTCCCTGCTGCAACACTTTGAGCGCTGCAACCGGGGCTTGCTGGATACGGCCGATCTGGCTTATTTCCTGTTGTTTGGCGCCACATTTCTGGCGCTGACAGTGCAGCAACTGGATCGGGAGCGCTTGCCTTGAGGATGCTTGTCGGTTTTCTGCGCCGGCAGCGCCTGGTTTCTGCCATTTTGCTGTTTGCCGTGGCGGGCGCGGCAGGTTTCCTGGCCCAGCGTCACCACTGGCACCAGGATGTGACCTGGAATGGCCGTCATACCTTGAGCCAGGCCAGCCGCGATGTGCTTGGGCAAATGCCGGGAAACATCGAGGTGGTTGCCTACGCTACCCTGCAGGATCCGCAGCATGGCGACCTGCGTCAGCCAATTCGCGATTTTGTCGCACGCTATCAGCGCCTCAAGCCGGATCTGGAATTGAGGTTCGTTGATCCGGCACGGGAGCCCGAACTTGCCCGTGCTGCGGAAGTGCAGCTCAATGGCGAGCTGGTGCTGACCTACCGGGGGCGCAGCGCGCATCTTGTTACACTCAATGAACAGGATTTTGCCAATGCGCTGATACGTCTTGCGCGTGACCGCGAACGTGTGGTGATGTCACTGACCGGCCATGGCGAGCGTAAGCTGGATGGCGGTGCGCCCCATGATCTGGGCGAGTTTGGCCGCCAGCTGGCGCATAAGGGTTTTCGGATTGTGCCGCTCAATCTTGCCGTGGCTGATGAAGTGCCCGCTGACGTCAGCGTGCTGGTGCTGACCCAGCCGAGGACGGAAATTCTTGCCGGCGAAGCCGACAGGATCAGGCGTTATCTGGCGCGTGGCGGGAATCTGCTCTGGCTGCTGGAACCTGGGCCTCTGCTTGGATTGCGGCCAGTAGCGGAAAATCTTGGCCTGAATCTCACGCCTGGCACCGTCATCGATCCGGCAGCGCGGGCGGCCGGCTTCCCCCTGAGTGTTGCGGTGGCGGCCCAGTACGGGATGCATCCGGTTACAACAGGATTTGATCTCATCACGGTTTTTCCTCATATCCGTGCCCTGGGCGTCAATGACGATCCGGCCTGGCGTGTCACCCCGCTGGTTGAGGCGGCTGAGCGCGGCTGGGTGGAAACCGGTGCCGTGGATGAAACTGCCCGGCTGGATGTCGGGCAGGATGCCGCCGGCCCGGTGGTGGCGGCCCTGGCGCTGGAAAGGGAGAACGAGGAAGGCGGGCAGCGTGTTGCCGTGGTTGGCGGGGGAGGCTTCCTGGCAAATGCCTACCTTGGCAATGGCGGCAATCTGGAGCTGGGTATCAGGCTGGTCAACTGGCTGGCGGGGGATGCCCGGCTGATTACGGTTCTGCCCAAAAATACGCTGGATGCCACGCTGACCCTGGGCAGATCGGGTGCCATGGTGCTTGCGCTGGGTTTTTTGGTGTTTCTGCCACTGATTTTTTTCCTGGTGGCATTTTTCGTCTGGCGCCGCCGCAATGCCTGAATTACCTGAAGTCGAAACCACGCGCCGCGGGCTTGAACCTCATCTGCTCGGCCAGCGAGTGCGTGCCGTGATTGTGCGCAACGCGTGCTTGCGTGTGCCGATCATTCCCGAGTTGGCGCAGATTCTGCCGGGAAAGACCATCAGCGGCATTGCGCGGCGGGGAAAATATCTCCTGATGGATTGCGGTCAGGGCTGGCTGATCCTGCACCTGGGCATGTCCGGCAGCCTGCGTGTTCTTCCTGCTGCGACGCCGCCGGAAAAACATGATCACTTCGATCTGGTGCTGGAGAATGACTACTGCATGCGTTTGCGCGATCCGCGCCGCTTTGGTGCCGTGATCTGGACACAAACTGACCCATTGCGTCACCCGCTGCTGGTGCATCTGGGTGTGGAGCCGCTGATGGATGGGTTTGATGGCGGATGGCTTTACCAAATTACCCGGGGCAGGAAAGCCAGCATCAAGCAAACCCTGATGGACGGCCACCTGGTGGTGGGGGTGGGCAATATCTACGCCAACGAAGCGTTGTTCCGCGCCGGCATCCGGCCTGCGCTGCCGGCTGGAAGACTGGGCCGGCAGCGGTGCGAACGCCTGGCGCAGGCTGTCAAGGATGTGCTGCGCCAGGCCATTGCCGCAGGTGGCAGCAGTCTGCGCGATTTCGTCGACAGCAGTGGCAAACCGGGTTACTTCCAGCAGCAGTATTTTGTCTATGGCCGCGATGGCGAGTCCTGCCGGCAGTGCGGTTCGGCCATCCATTTGCTCCGGCAGGGGCAACGCGCGAGTTTTTATTGTCCGCAGTGTCAGCGCTAGGGTCTAGGCACACAATTTGCATTGATTGCCGCATCATCCAAACACTTAATACCTGCACCGACTTCATTGATTAATCAGTTTTTTATGCTAAAGTACGATGGCATTACCGGTTCATCCGGTCACAGGGCACGGGGAAATTCATGACAAACGAAAATCTGGTCGCACATTTCGAGGCTTATAGCGCCTGGCGCACGGGCCTGTCCGACAGCATCGGTGAATATCGCAACTGGCTCAATGAGCAGGAGTTGAATGACGGCCAGACCGATCTGCGCATTCAGCATATTCTCGACCGCCTGCGCGATGACAAGCTGAACGTGGCCTTTGTGGCGGAATTCTCGCGCGGCAAGTCAGAGTTGATCAACGCCATCTTCTTTGCCGGCTACGGCCTGCGCCTGCTGCCCTCCAGCGCCGGGCGCACTACCATGTGCCCCACCGAGCTGATGTATGAGGAAGGGCGCGAATCCTGCATCCAGTTGCTGCCAATCGAGACTCGTGCCACCGATACCACGACTACCGAATACAAGCGCTACGTTGACGAGTGGCAGGTTTTCCCACTCGACACCAACTCTGCCGAGGGCATGCTGACCGCTTTTCAGCAGGTTAGCCAGGTCAAGCGGGTTGCCAAGGAAGAAGCGCAACGTTATGGCCTGTATGACGAGAATGACGAAGACAATGCTTTCACCCTGCAGTCCGACGGTACGGTGGAAGTGCCTTGCTGGCGTCACGCCATCATCAATTTCCCGCACCCCCTGCTGAAGCAGGGACTGGTGATCCTGGATACCCCCGGCCTCAATGCCATCGGTACCGAACCGGAATTGACCATCAACATGTTGCCCAATGCGCATGCCGTGCTGTTCATGCTGGCGGCGGATACCGGCGTCACCAAGACCGATATCGAGGTGTGGCGCGATTATGTCGGCAATCCGCAGGGGCGCCAGAAAGGGCGTCTGGTGGTGTTGAACAAGATTGACGGCCTGTGGGACGAGCTCAAGAGCGCCGACGAGATCGAGCGCGAAATCCAGTCCCAGGTCAGCAGCAGCGCCGAGCTGCTGGGCGTCAAGGCAAGCCAGGTATTCCCGATTTCCGCCCAGAAGGGCTTGCTGGCCAAGATCAACAATGAACCAGCGCTGCTGGAAAAAAGCCGCTTGCCGGCCTTGGAAAAAGCCCTGTCCGACGAACTGATCCCCTCCAAGCAGGAAATCGTGCGCGACAATACCCAGAGCGAAGTCGAGGATATGATGGGCGTCACCCATTCCATCCTCGATGCGCGCATGAACGGGGTGCGCGAACAACTGGATGAACTCAAGGGTCTGCGCGGCAAGAATCAGGACGTGATCGAGCACATGATGGAGAAGGTCAAGCTCGACAAGGAGAACTTCGAGAAAGGCTTGCAGCGTTTCCAGGCGCTGCGCAGCGTGTTTTCGCAGCAGACCAATATCCTGTTTACCTATCTCGGCATGGATTCGCTCAAGGTGGAAGTGAAGAACACCCGCGATGCCATGGTCAGCAGCCGCTTCAGCAAGGGCATCAGCGTGGCGATGAACAAGTTTTTCAGCGATCTGACCGGCAACATCAACAAGTCCGGCCAGCAGATCGAGGAAATCAAGCGCATGATGGACAGCATGTACAAGAAATTCAGCGAGGAACACGGCCTGTCGCAGAGTGCGCCGCCACCTTTTTCGACGCTGAAGTATCTGAAGGAAATTGCCAAGCTGGAAAAAGGCTACAACGATCACTTCAACACGGCGCTGAACATGCTCACCAACGAGCAGTTCACCCTGACCACCAAGTTTTTCGAGACCATCGCCAGCCGCGTGATTCATGTCTATGAGGTGGCGAACCGCGATGTGGAAAACTGGCTGAAAGCCGTCATGGCGCCGATGGAAACCCAGGTGCGCGAACATCAGCTGCAGCTGCGCCGCCGCCTGGAAAGCATCAAACGCATCCACAAGGCAACGGATACGCTGGAGGACCGGATTGCCGAACTGGAACAGATGGAGGCGGTTATTTCCGCCCAGCTTGGCGACCTGAGAAATCTGCGCCGGCAGGTCGAGCAGGCACTGGATTTCGACAGCGCACCCCGTCAGCTGGCAGCATAAAGCGCCGGATCAAAAACAAAACCCCCGTGGATCCGGTATCCACGGGGGTTTTTTTGTGGGCGAAGGCAATCAGCCCTGGCCGCTCAGCTTTTCGTACTTGGCCTGGAGCTGTTCCTTGCTTTCGGTGTGGTCGGGATTGGTGATGATGCAATCCACCGGGCATACGGAGATGCATTGTGGTTCATCGTAATGGCCCACGCACTCGGTACACAGGGCGGGGTCGATGATATAAATTTCATCGCCCTGTGAAATCGCGCCGTTGGGGCACTCGGGTTCGCACACGTCGCAGTTGATGCACTCGTCGGTAATCAGTAAAGCCATGGCTGTTTCCTCGCGTTAGTTAAGGTTGGTGATCTTGTCGCCCAGCCTGGCGCTGACCGCCGGCTGTACAAACTGGCTCACATCCCCCCCCAGCAGGGCGATTTCGCGCACCATGCTGGCGGAAATGAACATGTACTGTTCCGAGGGGGTGAGAAAAATGGTTTCCACATTGGGGTAAAGCTTGCTGTTCATCCCTGCCAGCTGAAACTCGTATTCGAAGTCGGATACCGCCCGCAGGCCTCGCAGGATAATGGCCGCTTCCTGTCGTTGCAGGAAATGAATCAGCAGGCCGGAAAATCCCATGACCTTTACATTGGGGCAATCCGCCAAAACGGAAGCGGCCATTTCCACCCTTTCCTCCAGGGTAAAGAAAGGCTGCTTGGCACGATTGTCGGCTACCGCCACGATCACCTCGCCGAACAGGCGCGAAGCGCGCCGCACCAGATCCTCGTGGCCGCGGGTGATGGGGTCGAAAGTGCCGGGATAGACTGCCCTGAGCATGTTTTAGCTGCTTTTCCTGAGTAAATAGTAGTGTATCTGGCCGGCATGGCCGCTGCGCCAGATTTGCCATTCAGGCCCAAATTCCACCGTGGAGCCGGATTCGACATAGACCATGCCGTTTTCCGCCAGGCGCTGCGTCAGCTTTGGCAACACCTGCGGCAACAGTTGCAGGGCATAGGGTGGATCAACAAAAATCACATCGAAGCAGCGTGTTTCCTGAGCGAGGAATTTTAACGCATCCATTACCGCCAGCTCACAATTTTCCGCCTTCAGGTTTGCCGCATTGTTCCGCAGCGACTGCGCCACCCTGGCATCGCGTTCCACCATGACCACTTTTCGGGCGCCACGCGAAAGCGCTTCAAAGCCCATCGCGCCGCTGCCGGCAAAAAGATCCAGGCAGGTCTTGCCATCCATGATCTGGCCGAGCCAGTTGAACAGCGTTTCCCTGACCCGATCCGGAGTGGGTCTCAATCCTACCACATCGGGGAAGGGGAGCAAGCGGCTGCGCCAGGCGCCCCCGATGATGCGGACACGGTTACTTTTCGCCATTGCCGCCGACGATGATGGTCACCATCCTGTCCGGGTCGATGCGACGCCTGAAGGCGTCCCTGATTTCTGCCGGTGTGACTTTGGCGACGTTTCGCACATACTGGTCGAGGTAATCAAGCGGCAGACGGTAATAGCCGATCATGGACAGGTAGCCATGAATTTTCTTGTTGCTGTCGAGGCGCAGGGGAAAGCTGCCGATCAGGTTTTGCCTGGCCCGGCGCACTTCGTCGGTGCTCGGCCCTTCCGCAACAAAGCGGCGCAGCGTGGCGCGCGTGACATCCAGCGCTTCCGCTACCTGCTCCCGCTTGGTTTGCAGGCCAACCTGGAACGGGCCCGGCTGCGCCAGGGGCATGAAGTAGCTATATACGCTGTAGGCCAGGCCGCGCTTCTCGCGCACCTCTTCGGTCAGGCGCGAAGCAAAGCCGCCGCCGCCCAGGACATAGTTGCCGACCAGCAGCGGAAAATAATCCGCGTCCTGGCGGCTCATGCCTGGTGCGCCCAGCAGGATATGGCTCTGGCTGGCCGGGTGGGGAATATGGCGGACTGCTGCCGCCACCAGCGGGCTGACCTCGGGCAGGGGTGGCAGTGCGCTGCCTGTCTGCGGCAGGCCGGTGGCAAGCTGTTCGGCTATGGCTTCCGCCTCAGCCCGGCTTATATCCCCGACCATGGCGATAACGGCAGATGCGGCAACGTAATGGCGGCGGTAAAAGTCCAGCACATCCGCGCGTTGCAGTCCGGATAGTGTCTCCACCCTGCCGGCTTCGGGCAGGCCATAGGGGTGGGCGCCATACAGGGCGGCCTCGAAGGCCTTGGCGCCGATCGGGGCGGGCTGGGTGTCCTCTTCCCGCAGCGCGGCGATAGTGCGTGCTTTTTCACGCTCCAGCGCGGCCTCGGGAAAATCGGGCTGGTGCAGGCTTCTGGCCATCAGCTCCAGTGCCTGGGTGCGTTCGCGTGCGCTGCTCAGGGTGCGCAGCGTCATTCCGGCGCGGTCGGAGTCGATGCTTGCATTCAGCTGCGCGCCAATATCGGCCAGGCGCCGGGAGATTTCCTCTTCTGTCGTTCCGCCTGCTCCCAGGTTAAGCAGACGGACGGTCAACCCCGCCAGGCCCGATTTTTCCGGTGTGTCGCGGCGCGTGCCGGCATCGAATTCGACGCTCACGTCGAGCAGGGGCAGGCCGCGGCTTTCCACGAAATAGACTTGTGCGCCGTTGCCGGTCTGCCAGTGCTGGATCGGCAGGCTGGCCTGGGCGGTGCCTGCCAGCAATGACAGACACACAACCCACAGCCAGGTGGGGAGGGCGGTTTTAATGGGCATGGTGCCCTCCTTGCATGGTATTGGCGGGGCGTTTCCCCTCCAGCGGCTGCGGGTCGAGCGTGGCCACCGTCAGGCCGTCATCCTGCAGGTATTTGCGGGCGACATCCCGGACCTGCTCCGGTGTCACGCCCCTGAGTTTTTCCAGCAGGGCGCCCTCGTCGCGCCAGGAAAGCCCGGCGCTTTCCAGGTTGCCAATCAGCATACCCTGGTAAAACATCGAGTCGCGCTGATAGACCTGCGCTGCCATGACTTGTGCCTTGACCCGCTGCAACTCTTCCACGCTTACCCCGTCACGTTGCAGTTTTTCGATCTCGCCACGAATGGCCTGCTCCAGCGTCGCCAGATCCTTGCCCTCGCTTGGCGTGGCCTCAACCATGAATAGCACGGGGCCGCGGGAAATGCCCTGATAGCCGGCGCCGACATCGTTCGCCAGGCGCGATTCCCGCACCAGGGTCTGGTTCAGCCGTGCCGAGGCGTGGCCGTCGAGGACCCCGGCCAGCAGTTCCAGCGCATAAGGTTCCCAGTCCCCGGCTACATCGCGTAGCACCGGCGCGCGCCAGGCCATGACCATGTAGGGCAGCTTTGCCGGTGCCTTGACGGTCACCCGCTTGATGCCACGCTGTGCCGGCTCTTCCTGTGGTTTGCGTACCGGCAGGGGGTGGGCCTTGAGATGTCCGAAATAATGCTGGGCGAGGCGAAAAACCTGTTCATGCCGGACATCGCCCACCACCACCAGGGTGGCGTTGTTGGGTGCATACCAGCGCTGGTACCAGTTGCGAGCATCTGTCGCGCGCATGTTCTCCAGATCATTCATCCAGCCGATGATTGGTCTCCGGTAGGGGTGGGCGCCGAAAGCCGTGGCGTTAAGCTGCTCGTGCACCAGGGACTGCGGGTTGTCTTCGGTGCGCATGCGGCGTTCTTCCATCACCACCTTGATTTCCTTGGCGAATTCCTGCTCCGCCAGGATCAGGTTTTCCATCCGGTCGGCTTCCAGCTTGAATGCCAGCGGCAGCTTGCCGGCCTGCAGTTGCTGGAAATAGGCGGTGTAATCGCGGCTGGTAAAGGCATTCTCGCGTCCGCCCGCCGCCGCGATGATCTTGGAAAACTGTCCTGCCGGTACCTTGCGTGTGCCCTTGAACATCATGTGCTCCAGCACGTGGGCTACCCCGGTGGTGCCATTCTGTTCGTCCATGCTGCCGGCGCGATACCACACCTGCGATACCGCTACCGGTGCGCGCCGGTCTTCCTTGACGATCACTTTCATGCCATTGGCCAGCCTGTGCTCGTAGGGATTGGCCGCAACCATGCCGGTCCATCCGAGCAGAGCCATGCCCAGTAATGCTTTTCTCAGCACGCAACCTCCTACCTAATCGCCGCCCATTCGGGATAAAATGGTACGCATTATAAGCCATCCCCTCTCTACCGCTTCATTCAACACAGACATAATCGCCCCATGTTTAGTTTCTTCAAGAAATCCGAAGCACCTGCCAGTGAAGAGTTGCCAGAAAAACCCGAAAGCTGGGCGGCCCGCTTAAAGCAGGGGCTTGCCCGCACGCGGGAACAGTTCGGCAGGAAACTGGCCAACCTGTTCGGTGGCGGTGGCAAGATTGATGAGGATCTCTATGAAGAGCTGGAAACCATCCTGCTGACTTCTGATGTCGGTGTCGCTGCCACGCAATTCCTGCTCGACGACCTGCGTGCCCGGGTCAAGCGCGAAGGGCTGACCGAGGCCGTGCAGATGAAAACTGCGCTGCAGCAATCCCTGCTCGATCTGCTGCAGCCTCTGGAAAAATCCCTCAACGTCGCGGGCCACCAGCCCTACATCATCATGCTGGCGGGGGTGAACGGCGCGGGTAAAACCACCACCATCGGCAAACTGGCCAAATATTTCCAGTCGCAGGGGAAATCGGTCCTGCTGGCGGCCGGGGACACCTTCCGTGCCGCAGCGCGAGAGCAGCTGATGGTTTGGGGCGAGCGCAACAATGTCACGGTGATTGCCCAGGAAAGCGGTGATTCCGCCGCCGTCATTTTCGATGCCATCCATGCTGCCAAGGCGCGCGGAATCGACGTGGTGCTGGCGGATACGGCTGGCCGGCTGCCGACGCAGCTGCACCTGATGGAGGAAATCAGGAAAGTCAAACGGGTGATCGCCAAAGCCGAGCCGAGCGGCCCGCATGAGGTTCTGCTGGTGCTTGACGCCAATACCGGCCAGAACGGGCTGGCGCAGGTCAAGGCCTTCGACGACGCCCTGCAGGTCACTGGCCTGGCGCTGACCAAGCTGGACGGCACCGCCAAGGGCGGGATCATTGCTGCCATCGCCCGCAACCGGCCCATCCCCATCCGTTTCATCGGCGTGGGCGAGAAAGTGGACGATCTGCGCCCCTTTGTCGCGCAGGAGTTTGTCGAAGCCCTGTTCGAGTAAACCCTGTCTACAGTAGACCCAAAATAAATGCCCATTCCCTGGGGTCGACCGGGGTAATCGAGAGCCGGTTGCCCTTCTGCAGAATGCGCATATGCTCCAGCTCCGGATGGCTGCGCAATTCCTTGAGGCTCACCAGCCGCGTCTTTCTGATCAGCTTTACGTCCACATTGAACCAGCGCGGCGTTTCCGGCGTGGCTTTGGGATCGAAATATTTGTTCTGCGGATCGAACTGGGTCTGGTCGGGATAGGCCAGCTGGCTTACCTCGGCCAGTCCTGCGATGCCCGGCTGATCGCAGTTGGAGTGGTAGAAAAACACCTGATCGCCCACCTTCATCTGATCGCGCATGAAATTGCGCGCCTGATAGTTGCGCACCCCATACCAGGCCACGCTCTGCCTGGGCAGGGCGGCAAGATCGTCGATGCTGACATCGGAGGGTTCGGATTTCATCAGCCAGTAGCGCATGTTTCGCATCCAGGAAAACGGGAAGCTTATTTTACCCCGGCAAAACGATACAGGTGGCGTTCGGTGAGTGCGGCATCCAGCGGCATGTCCCAGGGGTCGCGTGGCACTTGCGCCACTTTCTGGCATTCGTAGCTGATTCCGACCAAGCAGGGCTTGTGCCATGCCTTGCGTCTTCCCAGATAGGCCAGGCTGGTGTCGTAGAAGCCGCCGCCCATGCCGAGGCGGTAGCCGGCCCCGTCGAATCCGACCAGCGGCATGAACAGCAGGTCCAGTTGGCGTGCGCGGATTGCCCGGGGCGACCAGTGTTCGTGGATGCCGAAGCGGTTGCGGTACCAGTTGGGATGTGCGGTAAGGCGGGTGAAGCCGAGTTTTTTTTCAAAGCGTTGCGGCACGACCGGGAGATAGCAGGCCTTGCCCAGCCAGAGCGCGTGATTGAGCAGGGGCAGCAGGTCCATCTCGCCTTCGAAGGGGAGGTAGAAGCCGATGCGCTGGTATCTGAGCAGCAAGCCGCTGCGGATGGCCGTGCGCAGCAACCCCCGTGCCGCTGCACGGCGCTGTCTGGGGCTGAGCTGATTACGGAGCCGGCGCAGGTGGCGGCGGAGCTGGGGTTTGTCCAAGGGCTGAATAAGGGGGATGGGGTGAAATAGAGCCCCCCGCAAATGCCGTCAGGCTATCATCTTGAACGCGGAGGTCCAAGACGGTCGCGACATAAGCACATCAGGTACATCCCTCGGGGACGCGCACAACAGTACTCGGTATGGCCGCAACCTGGTTTCGTCAATATTGGTTCAAAGAATATTTAGCCTAAACGAACACCGCAGGGGACAACTCGGTAAGCCGGTTTCCGCTATTCGCGACAACCGGGCTAAAACAGTTCGTCCTGGTCTGCCATTGCCTGCTCGATCTGAGCTTGCATGGCATCAATTCTACTCTTGAACTCGCCGATGTCAAAAGAACCGGCGATGCGGGTGTTGAGGAGTTCGTGGGTGATGTTCAGTGCGGCCATGATGGCGATGCGCTCCACGCCGATGACTTTGCCGCTGTCACGGATCTCGCGCATCTTCTTGTCGAGGTAGTCGACTGACTGAAGCAATGCCTCCTGCTCGTCTTCCGGGCAGGCGACGCGGAATTCCCGCCCCATGATGGCGACATCCAGCCCCTTGACCTCGTTCATTCCTGTTCCTCCGGAATGCGGTTGAGCAGCGCTTCGAGGCGGGTTTGTGCCCCATTGATCTTGTCGCCCAGACGTTTGCTGTCGTTCTGTGCCGCAGCCAGTTGCTGGCGTAACTGGGTGTTTTCGGCGCGCAGGTGAGTGCACATTTGTGCAATCTGCGCGACCTTGTCTTCCAATGCTTTCATTTCTGCTTGCATGTGTACACTATAATTTGAAAAATCCAGCTGGGTCAACTGCTAACGGCGTGCTTTAAAAGTATTTTGGTATATCGGACAGAAGTGAATTGCTGCTCGCCCTGTCCTGTTGTCCGGCAACGGCAGGCCACGCGGCGGATGAAATGCTTGTTTTTGGCGTCAACTTTGTTATCGTGCCCGTCATGCTCAAGGATGCCATTGATTTATCTTCCCTGCACCGTGTCCTGGTGATCAAGCTGCGTCATCACGGTGACGTGCTGCTTACTTCTCCGGTGTTCAGCGTGCTGAAAAACCATGCGCCGCATCTGGAGGTGGATGCACTGGTTTACCGTGATACGGCTGAAATGCTGACCCTGCATCCGGCGATTGCCGAAGTCCATGCGATTGACCGCAGCTGGAAGAAACAGGGGTTGCTGCGCCAGGGGCGCGCCGAGTGGCAGCTGTTCGCGCGCTTGAAGTCGCGTCAGTATGACCTGATCATCCACCTGACTGAACATAATCGCGGTGCCTGGCTGACCCGCCTGCTTGGGGTGAAACACAGCGTGGCACGCCGGATTCCGGCGCGTGGCGGTTTCTGGCAGCAGGGGTTCAGCCATTTTTTTCAATCGGTTCCGCGCGGTAATTCCCGTCACACGGTCGAGTCCAACCTGGATGCGTTGCGTCGTATTGGGCTGTATCCAAATGAGAGTGAGCGCGAACTGACCCTGGTGCCGGGAGAGGCGGTTGCCGCTGGGATGAGGCAGCGCCTGGCGCAAGAAGGGCTGACTGATAAAGGTTTTATCCATATTCATCCGGCCTCGCGCTGGTGGTTCAAGTGCTGGCCGGCAAGCCAGATGACGCAGTTGATGGGTTCCCTGCAAAAGCAGGGGCACCGTATTGTCGTCACGGCGGCGCCGGATGAGTCCGAACTCGCCATGGTGGCGGAAATTCTGGCGCCTCTCGGTGCTGGTGTGGTGAATTTTTCCGGACAACTGAGCCTGAAGCAAATGGCCGCGCTGACGGGCATGGCGAAAGTCTTTGTCGGCATGGATTCCGCTCCCATGCATATCGCTGCAGCGATGAAAACACCGGTGGTTGCGCTGTTCGGCCCGAGTGGTGATGTTGAATGGGGGCCATGGCAGGTGCCGCAGCGGGTGCTGGTTTCCGGTCATGCCTGCCGCCCTTGTGGCAACGACGGTTGTGGCGGCAGCAAGGTCAGCGAATGTCTGGGCGGGATTTCCGTGGAACGCGTGCTCGGGGCTGTATCCGAGTTGTTGCCTTAGCCGTTCACCTCCCTCAGGCGGAGAGAATTCGCGCCAGCCAGGCTCCGATATCGGCAATTTCCTGCGGGCAGACTGAATGCGCCATGGGGTATTCGTGCCAAGCCACGGGATGCCCCATTTGTTGCAGGAAATCCCGTGATGTAGCCCCCTGGGCGAGGGGAATGACGCTATCCGCCGTGCCGTGGGCCATGAAGAGGGGGAGCCTGGCATTGGCCGGGCTGGCTTCTGCCATCGCTGCATGGGGCAGGGGCAGGTAGGTGGACAGTGCCAGTACCCCCGCCAGGGCAGAGGCATGACGCAGGCCGGTATGGAGCGCGATGGCGCCGCCTTGGGAAAAGCCGGCCAGTACGATGCGCGATGGCGCGATGCCGCGCTCGACTTCGCGCCGGATCAGTGTTTCCAGCAGGCGTTGCGAGGCACGGATGCCGGCATCGTCTTCCTCCTGGCGCAAGTCCAGGCTTTTCACGTCATACCAGGCGGGCATGACATAGCCGCCGTTGATGGTGACCGGCAGCATCGGCGCATGAGGAAAGATGAACCGGATGCAGGCCGAGGGCGGCAGGTTCAGTTCGGGGACGATGGGCGCGAAGTCGTGGCCATCGGCACCCAGGCCGTGGAGCCAGATGACGGCGCTGTCCGGCGTGCCACTGCCGGCGATGATTTCCAGTGCATCCATCAGCCTTTCGCCACTACGTCGAAACCTGCCCGCACGTAATCTCCACCCCGTTCCAGTGCCGGCTGCAGACGGATGGTGTAACTTTTTCCCTGTGCCTTGAGCTGTATCAGCCTGCCCTGTTCATAGATCTCGCCGGGCAGCAGCAGACTGCGCCCCAGTTGCAGTTTCGCCAGTTCGGGCAGGTAAATGGCGGTGGCGGGCATCCCGCTCTCTCCCGGCAGGGGATGCAGTTCCACTGGCAGCGGGGTCTGGCTCAGGGTCTGGATGCCTGCCTGCACTTTGCGCGGCGGTTCGTTGTTGATGCGGCGCACGATGCCGATGGCAAAACCCTTGCCGATGGCGGCCTTGAGACCGACCAGGGTGCCGATTCTGAGCTGTGCCCCGCTGTTGCGCGTAAAAGTAACGCCGTAGCCGCTCAGGGATTCGTTTTCCACCTGCCATTGCTGCGCGTCGGCTTCGAACAGCTCCGGCTCTCCATCCGGCCTGATCTCGGTTTGTCCTTCGAGGGGACTGTGCTCCAGACTGTAGGTGGCGGCCATGCCGGATTTTTTGTCCCCGCGCAGGGCGGCGACGATATTGGCAAGGTCGGTCGTGACCAGCAGGGATTTCTCCGCCGCCACTCTTTCGTGCTTGCGCGTGGTGCTCTGGCCTGACCAGCGCTGGGAAACTTCCTCGATCAGATCGAATCCGGCGGGAAGGCGGAAATCTTCTCCGAGCTTTAACCGTGCTGGCAGTTCGCCCTGTTTTAGCTGTTCGACGATTTTGTTGATGGCCACCAGCATCAGCTCTATGCCCCAGTAGCGGTATTTGTCGCCCAGCATGTTGCGGCGCAGCTTCCGTGCGGGTTTCATGTCGCCCAGATTGACGGCGTAGAGCTGGCGTTGGGGGCGAAAGTCGGTTTCGATCACCAGGCTTTTGGCCCATGTGTCGAGCCAGCTATCCACCATTTCAATTTGCGCTGGCGGCAGGCTGGCCGGGTTGGCCAGATACAGCATCATCGGTTGCAGGTATTCACTGGTGCAGCTGGTATCGTCCTGCTGCGGGTAGAGGTACACCGGCACGCGCTCGAACTTTTCCAGTTCGGCAAACTGGTAGAGCCGGTGCAGGTGACGCCATACCTGATGCTCCACGGGCAGATAGCAGATATGGTTCCATTTCGCCTGCATGGCGTGGAAATGCAGTGCCTTGGCGGTCAGCAGCGGCAATTGCTCACGTATCCGGCTGCTGCCGGGGTTTTTGGCGAAAGTGCGCAGGCAGAGCTGATAGCCTGCGGCCATTTCCTCCCAGAACAGCAGGATGGTAGGCAGCAGCTTGCGTGCTGGAGACGCAGGGTCATCCTGTGCGGCGAGGTATTCGCGGCACAGGGTTTCCTGCAGGGGGCGAGCTTTTTCATCCAGATACAGCAGTACGCGGATGCGTTCCTTCAGCGAAGTGTCGGCATTTTTGTTGAGACTGGCCAGGGCCTTGAGGATTTCCTGCTGTGCCTGATGAATGTCGTTCTGCGGTAGCTCCTGTACCCAGATGGTGGCGGATTTCAGATCGCCGACCGGATCATCATTTTTCTTGCGTAACAGGGCGTTGATGAGCCCCTTGAAGTCAAACATGCCTATCCCCGCCAATTTTTGGTATTGTCGCCGCAATGGTACGCCGCCTGCGCGGCGATGCAAAGGGCATGGGCATCAGGCATCGGCGGGTTTGGGGCGTTGGGCCGATTTGGGCCGGAAAGCCTGTACTGCGTCCGTTCGTGTTTCCAGATAGGGGCCGCCGATCAGGTCGATGCAGTAGGGCACGGCAGCGAAAACGCCATCCAGGGTTTCCTTGATCGCCTTGGGTTGGCCGGGCAGGTTGAGTATCAGTGACTGTTTGCGGATTGCGCCGACCTGGCGCGAGAGAATGGCGGTTGGCACGTATTTCAGGCTCACCGCACGCATTTGCTCGCCGAAGCCATCCAGTACCCTGTCCGCCACGGCCAGCGTGGCTTCCGGGGTTACATCGCGTGGCGCCGGCCCGGTTCCGCCGGTGGTCAGCACCAGGCAGCAACCAGCCTCATCTGTCAGCTCCTTCAGCGCGGCCTCGATTTGCGCCTGCTCATCCGGCACCAGGCGAGTAACCGCCTGCCATGGTGTAGTCAGCGTGGCTTCCAGCCAGTCGCGCAAGGCCGGGATGCCCTGATCCTCATAGATGCCCTGAAATGCCCGGTCACTGACTGTGACCAGGCCGATTATGGCGGGAGGTAATGCTTGGTTCATGATGGGCCCTCGAACTTGAGCGTGCAATTCTAACCTGAATCATCGGGCTCGCAGTGAGTGTAATATTTTCTTTTACTACCCTGTCTGGCGCTATACAATCGGGTTGTGGAAATGCTTTTAATGGGGGCCGTGATGCAATCGTCAAAGTTTGCGCTTGGTGTCGCGTTATTACTGGTTGCCGCCCTGATGCCCGCTGTAGTCCAGGCGGATGCCGTGGAGATCAAGCTTTCTTCCGGTCTGGTCGGGCTGGCTGATTACCGCGCGGGGAAGGCCGGTTTTCCCGCAGTATTGCTGTTGCATGGTTTTATGCAGACGCGCAACTCGCCTCCCATGAATCGTCTTGCAGATGCGTTGGCTGACATTGGCTACCCGGTGCTGGTGCCGACACTTTCTCTGGGGATCAGCCGTCGCAACAAGAGCCTGTCGTGTGAAGCGGTGCACAAGCATACCCTCCAGGATGATGTGCAGGAAATCGGCCAGTGGGTGAACTGGCTCGGCGGGCATGGCCACAAAAAGATTGTTCTGGTCGGCCATAGCAGCGGAGGCAAGGATGTTCTGGCGTATCTTTCCAGCGCACCGAGTGCCAGCGTGGAGCGTGCCATTCTGGCCAGCGTCGTGCCCATTTATGTGGACGCCGAACAATATCGCAAGGCGCGTGCAGAACCCCCCCCCGCATCTGGCCAGGCGACGCTACCTCTGCGCCGTTTTACCATTGCCTATTGCAAGAATAATTATGCCGCCACGCTTCCGGGCTACCTTTCCTATGCTGACTGGACAGGGGATGTCATCGTGGACAGGCTGGCCAGAGCCACGGTGCCGGTGGATATCGTGCTGGGCAGCAATGACCAGGTGTTTCCCTCAGGCTGGCAGGCGCAGCTGATGCACGGGCGCGCACCGGTTCACATGATTGAGGGCGCGGGTCATTTTTTCGATGGTGAATACGAGTTTGAACTTTCTGACCGGGTTGTTGAAATACTAAAAAACAAACGCCGCTAATACACAATGCCCTTCTTTCGCCGCCACCTTTCGCCGTTCTCGATCAAAACCTATGCGATGGTCTTTATTGTGGCGATAACCCTGTTCTATGGCATCAGTGGTTTGCTGATGCTGCACAAAATTGCCGACACCCAGGCGGATATCGAGCGCAACAGCCAGCGCGCGGCAAGTGCGGAAATTGCCCAGGCAGTGTTGCAACTGAGCAAGGAACTGGACCAGCTGGGGCATTCACTGGCGAGCTGGGATGAGACGCGCCAGCAGTTGAGTGATCCATCCTACTATGTTTACTGGCGTGACAGCCGCATTGCGGAGGGGGGCATCGTGCCTGCTTATGTCAGGGCAGTGGAGCTTTACAATCGCCAGGCCCAGCCCCTCACGGCACAGCTTTTGCCAGGCATGCCGCAGGTAGCGGCGATGATGGCTCAAAGCGTGGTTACCCGGCAGGATGGGCATGACTTTATCTATCTTACCGTTCCGATTCTGGATGTGGAGGCCCGGGAGCAGGTTTCAGGTTATGCCGTGGTCAAGGTGGATTTGTTGCCTGCCTTGCAAAGCGTGCAGCGCTTTCGTTATGCCGAGCCAAGCAGCATGTCCCTGTCATTGCAGGAGGGGGAGACCCTTCTGGCCGATCTGTCGAATCGCATCATCTTCAAGGTGATCCCCAACCGGGAAATATCTGCGCTGCTCAGCTTCCTGACACGCTATCAATACCAGAGCGCATTTGTTTTCCTGCTGTCGTCCTGGGGGTTCTATATGGCTTTGACCAGATTGCTGGCAAGGCCTTTGTTGCGCCTGTCGCAGCATATCGACACCCTGCGCCAGGGACGTGGCGGCGTGATGCTCGACTCCCTGGGCGCCGGCCTGGCGGTCAAGGAACTGGAAAAAGTGCGAAATTCCCTTAATGAATACCAGAGCCAGCTGGAATCCATGCATTCCAGCCTGGATCAAAAAAACACCGAGTTATGGACCATGGCGCATCGCGATCCGTTGACGGATACCTTCAACCGGCGCTGTTTCGATGAAGACTGGAAAATGCTGAGCTCGGTCGCATTCGGCCACCGCATCGATGTGTCCTTCATGCTGTTCGACTGCGATCATTTCAAGCCGATTAACGATACTTACGGCCACCAGATCGGTGACCAGGTCATCCAGTCGATAGCCCATATCCTGCAAAACACCCTGCGCGCAGGTGATCGCCTGTATCGCATTGGCGGGGACGAGTTTGCCGCGATGTTTCTGGATGTCGATATCGACCAGGTTCAGGATGCGGCGAAGCGTTGTGTGGAGGCGGTGGATCAGCATGATTTTTCGGTATTGGGAATCAGGGAGCCGATCCGGATCAGCATCGGCCTGTCACACGCCGAGGGCATTCAGGCGGAAAATCTGGCAACACTGCAAAAACAGGCGGATGTGGCCATGTATTTTGCCAAGCGGCCAGGACACGGAAAGATCGCATTATATTCCGAAGAAATGGCGCGCGATGGCAATGCCATGCTTTCCAACCGGGTTACCAGCGCGGTATTCGAGGCCATTGCCACTGGTTCCGGCCTGGAAATGCATTATCAGCCGGTGGTCAGGCTTGGCGAGTCTCGGATTGACTATTACGAGGCTTTGGTCAGAATCCGCCATGATGGTGAATTGATTATGCCCGGCGCAATTTTTCCGGTGGTCGATGGGCGACGACTGGAGACCGAGATGGACTTTGCCGTGATAGGGAAAATTCTGGAGAATTTGCATGCCGGCCTGATCCCGGCTGGCAGCGGGTTATCCCTGAACATATCCGGCCCGGCCATCGTCCATCCCCAGATCAGGGAAAAACTGGCCGGATTCGAGCCTTTTCTCAAGGATTACAAACTGGTGGTGGAAATCACCGAAACTGCCCTCATCACCCAGTTGCAACAGGCTTCGGTCAATCTTAACCTGTTGCGTGCCGCAGGTTTCAAGGTTGCGCTGGACGATTTTGGCAGCGGCTATTCTTCTCTCGGCTATCTGGCCAACATGCCGGTGGATATCGTGAAGTTCGATATTTCACTGATCCGCAGCCTGGAACAGGGGGAACGCCAGGGCGGTATCGTGGAAGGCCTGGCCATGATGATAAGCAAGGCGGGCTATGACATGGTCGCGGAGGGGATTGAAACCGGGCAGATGCTGGAAAAGGTTAGGCTGCTGGGATTCTCTCATGGCCAGGGTTATTACCTTGGCCGCCCCGCGACTACACCCGGAATGTCAGTTTAGTTTCCCATGGCACTGCTTGTATTTCTTGCCGGAGCCGCACGGGCATGGATCGTTGCGCCCGATTTTGTCTCCCGCGCGCATGAACGGTTCATGCTGCTCACTTTCGCCGCTGCCATCAGTCTGGCCTAGCGCCTCGTCATAGGCTGCGTGGTGGTACTGGATATTGTCACTCGAGGGTAGCTGTTCCTCCACCGCGGCAACATCTTCCTCGCTCTTCACCTGGACGGTCATGGTGATCTGGGTGACTTCCGTCTTGATGCGCTCCAGCAATGCTGAAAACAGTTCGAAGGCTTCGCGTTTGTATTCCTGCTTCGGGTTTTTCTGGGCGTAACCGCGCAGATGGATACCCTGACGCAGGTGGTCCAGTGCCGCCAGGTGCTCGCGCCAGTGGGTGTCCATGCTTTGCAGCATGATGGCACGCTCAAAATGGTGCAGCACTTCCGCACCTACCTGTTCCAGCTTGGCCTGGTACTGGGTGTGCGCGGTGTTGATGATCCGAGTCAGCAAGCCTTCTTCGCCCAGTTTGGCGTCATCTTCCAGCCACTGCGCCGCTGGGATGCTGATTTGCAGCTCGCCCTGCAGCGCTTTTTCCAGGCCAGGCACATCCCACTGCTCTTCCATGCTCTGGTGCGGGATGTATTGGCTGAAAATGCCGCTGATGACATCCTCGCGCATGGCACGGATCGTCTCGGAAATATCATCGGTTTCCAGCAATTCGTTGCGCTGGGCGTAGATGACCTTGCGCTGATCGTTGGCGACGTCGTCGTATTCCAGCAATTGTTTGCGCATGTCGAAGTTGCGGGCCTCCACCTTGCGCTGTGCATTCTCGATCGCGCGCGTTACCCAGGGGTGCTCGATGGCCTCGCCTTCCGGCATCTTGAGGCGTTCCATGATGGAAGCGACGCGGTCGGAAGCGAAAATGCGCAGCAGGGGATCTTCCAGTGACAGATAGAAACGGCTGGAGCCGGCATCGCCCTGACGTCCTGCGCGGCCGCGCAACTGGTTGTCGACGCGGCGTGATTCGTGGCGTTCGGTGCCGATAATGTGCAGGCCGCCATTGCCCAGTACCTGGTCGTGCACTTTTTGCCACGCTGCCTTGAGGGTGGAAATTCTGGCGTTTTTCGTTTCCTCGTCCAGGGATTCGTCCGTACGGATGGCATGAACCTCGCGCTCGATGCTGCCGCCCAGCACGATGTCAGTGCCGCGGCCTGCCATGTTGGTGGCGATGGTGATGGCCCCGGGCCGGCCCGCCTGAGCGACGATTTCGGCTTCGCGGGCGTGCTGTTTGGCGTTGAGCACCTCATGCGGCAGGTTGGCCTGGGTCAGCATCTTGGACAGCAGTTCCGAGTTTTCGATTGAGGTGGTTCCCACCAGCACCGGCTGGCCACGTTCCTGACAGGTTTTGATGTCGTTGAGGACGGCCTGATGTTTTTCTTTGGCGGTACGGAACACCTGGTCCATTCGGTCATCACGAATCATGGGGTTATGGGTGGGGATGACCACGGTTTCCAGGCCATAAATCTGCTGAAATTCATAGGCTTCGGTGTCCGCCGTGCCAGTCATGCCCGAGAGATTCTGGTACATGCGGAAATAGTTCTGGAAGGTGATCGATGCCAGGGTCTGGTTCTCACGCTGGATGGATACGCCCTCCTTTGCCTCCACCGCCTGATGCAGTCCGTCCGACCAGCGGCGGCCAGACATCAGGCGGCCTGTGAATTCGTCGACGATTACCACCTCGCCATTCTGCACTACATAATGCTGGTCGCGGTGGAACAGTGCATGGGCGCGCAGGGCCGCGTACATGTGATGCATCAGGGCGATATTGGTGGCGTCATAGAGGCTGCCGCCCTCGGGTAACAGGCCGGCTTCGGTCAGCAGTGCCTCGGCGCTTTCATGTCCGCTTTCGGTGAGCAGCACCTGGTGGGCTTTTTCGTCGACACTGTAATCGCCCGGGCCGTTTTCCTCTTCCTGTTTGACCAGCTTGGGCGCCAATTCGTTGATTCGGTGATAGAGATCGACGTTGTCGTCAGCCTGGCCGGAAATGATCAGGGGCGTACGCGCTTCGTCGATCAGGATCGAATCCACTTCGTCCACGATGGCGTAGTTGAGGCCGCGCTGCACCCGTTCCGACGGCTGGTACACCATGTTGTCGCGCAGATAGTCGAAGCCATATTCGTTATTGGTGCCGTAGGTAATGTCTGCGGCATAGGCCTGCTGTTTTTCCTCGTGCGACATGTTAGGCAGGTTGATGCCCACTGAAAGACCGAGGAAGCCGTGCAGACGGCCCATCCACTCGGCATCACGGCGAGCCAGGTAGTCGTTCACCGTCACTACATGCACCCCTTTGCCAGACAGGGCGTTGAGGTAAGAGGGCAGGGTGGCAACCAGGGTTTTGCCTTCGCCGGTGCGCATTTCGGAAATTTTTCCATAGTGCAGCACCATGCCGCCGATCAGTTGCACGTCGAAGTGCCGCATTTCCAGTACCCGGCGGCTGGCCTCGCGCACTACCGCGAAAGCCTCCGGCAGCAGGGAATCGAGCGATTCGCCCTGTGCGTGGCGCTGCTTGAACTCGTCGGTCTTGGCGCGCAGTGCGGCATCGCTCAGTGGGGTCAGGGAAGGCTCCAGCGCATTGATGGCGCGGACGGTTTGCATGTACTGCTTGATCAGCCGGTCATTGCGGCTGCCGAAAATTTTCTTGACGAGCTGGGTAATCATGAAAGCTTTTATAAAAAATAGAGGGCAAAAATTAGGGAGGCATTGCCTCCCCTTGATTCCTTATCCGGCAGCCTGCAGGTAGCGGGCCGGGTTCTGCGGCGCACCATTGCTCAATATTTCGAAGTGCAGATGCGGCCCCGTGGAGCGGCCGGAATTGCCAACTTCGGCAATTTTCTGTCCCGGCAGGACAATGTCGCCTACCTTGGCCAGGCGCTTCGAAGCATGAGCATAACGGCTAACCAGGCCATTGCCATGATCAATCTCGATCATATTACCATACT
>CAZKHJ010000005.1:47314-129415 GCA_964552675.1 uncultured Sulfuricella sp.
ACCATACTGGGGGTGATAATCCGAGTAAACCACCCTGCCGCCAGCGGCGGCTTTGATGGCTGTTCCAACCTCGGCCATGAAGTCTACGCCTTCGTGCATGGCCTGCTTGCCGGTGATGGGGTCGATGCGCCAACCATAATTGGAGGAGAACCAGCCTGATGTGATGGGGCGCAGGGAAGGGAAAGCGCTTTTCTTGACCTGTTCGCGCAGGGTCAACGCTTCCAGGATGCTCAGGCTGTCGGTTTGGGCTTCCAGCTGTTGTCCGAACCGGGCCAGTTCGCGTTCGAGTTGTTCGGGAGTAAGCTGGCGTTGTGATGCGCTCGGTTCGGCGCCGCCCTGTCCTGGTTTCTGGCGAAAGTTGAATTCCTGTTCCGGCAGACCAAAATGTTTGGCAAGGCGTCCACCCAGGGCGTCCAGGCGCAATGCCTGGGCTTGCAGTTGCCCCAGGCGCGCGGCCATGGTGTTGAGGTTTTCCTGCAGATAGGCGCGGTTCTGCGCCTGATTTTGCGGCAATGGCACGGCACCGGTGGAAAGTGTGAAATAATACAGCCCGAAGGCGATGAGTACCGGCAGCGCCGCCCATCCCAGCATCAGCATGATGACCTGGTTGCGACCGAGTGTGATGCTTTTTCCGCGGGCCAGGCTGTCGGAAACCAATATAATGTTCACTGGGCAAATTCCTCCATGAGCGCACGCAAATTCCAGTCCTATTTGGGTTCAACCGCCACACTGGCTGCTCTGTCCAGCCAGGTCGGCCGCGTGCTCGAATTGCAGCGGCAGTGGGAAAAGGTTGCCCCGCCGGTTCTGGCCCAGGCATGCAGGGTGAGCGGTTTGCAGGATCAGGTTCTGGTGTTGTATGCAAACAACGGCGCCATTGCGGCCAAGGTGCGGCAGCTTGCGCCTACTATGCTGGATAAATTCCAAAAAAGGGGTGTTGAGGTTACTGCAATTCTGGTGCGAGTGCAAGCGCGTTTCCTGGCGCCAGAACAGAAGCCAATCAAGAACTTGCAGATCGGGATGGCCGGCCGGGAGAGCTTGCGCCGGCTGGCGGATCAGCTGGCGCATTCACCGCTAAAGCAGGCTCTGGAGCGCCTGTTAGAGCGGCATGCGGAATAGTGCAATGCGCCCCATCATGATCAGGGCGGCGAACACCAGTGCCAGCACTATGGAGAATTTGAAAATCTGCCATGCCAGGCGAAGGTAACGCTGGTCGCGCTGCAGCAGAAACAGGAACAGGGACAGGCCAATTCCGGTTAATGACAGCAGGATGGCTAGCCGGATAAGGATCAAGCGGTCTGGTTGTAAAGACGCGACAGGCCGCCGGGTGCTTCTTCCGTTTTCTCGAAGGAGGTGAATTCCCACGCCTCAGCATCGGCAAGCAGGGTGCGCAACAGGCGGTTGTTGAGGGCGTGGCCCGATTTGTAGGCAGTGAAGGCGCCAATCAGCGGGTGGCCCAGGATATACAGATCACCGATGGCATCCAGCACCTTGTGTTTGACGAATTCGTCTTCATAGCGCAAGCCGTCGCTGTTGAGAACGCGGTATTCGTCCATCACGATGGCATTGTCCATGCTGCCGCCGAGCGCCAGTCCATGCGAGCGCAGCGTTTCCACGTCCTGCATGAAGCCGAAGGTGCGGGCGCGGGAGATGTCCTTGACGAAAGAAGCCTGGGCCAGATCCAGGGTAATGGACTGGCTGGACGTTTCAAATACCGGGTGGTCAAAGGCGATGGTGAAGTTGAGTTTGAAGCCGTTGTATGGCTCGAAGCGAACCCATTTGTCGCCATCGTGCACTTCCACGCTTTTTTTGATGCGGATGTATTTTTTGGCTGCGTTCTGTTCCTCGATGCCTGCCGATTGCAGCAGAAAAACAAAAGGCGATGCGGAACCGTCCATGATCGGCACTTCAGCGGCTGAGAGGTCCACATAGAGATTGTCGATGCCCAGGCCGGCGAGCGCGGCCATGAGATGTTCCACGGTCGATACCTTGGCGCCTTCGTGTTCCAGCGTGGACGACAGACGGGTGTCTCCCACGCTGTCTGGCGTAGCCTTGATTTCAACCGGCTGTGGCAGGTCGACACGGCGGAACACGATGCCGGTATTGGGGGCGGCCGGGCGCAGGGTCAGGTAGACCTTTTCGCCAGTGTGCAGGCCAACCCCGGTTGCCCGGATCATGTTTTTCAGGGTGCGTTGTTTAATCATGTTTTTACGCTCGAAGTGGAGCGGCAACAATATGGGTCAATAGAAATTTCAACCGGATTGTACGTGCTTACTGTTTGATCTTCAATAGATTAGGGCCTGTTGGCAGTGATTTTGCGTGTCCGTGAAATCACTGTTAACAGGCCCGGGGTGTATTTTCGGGTGGCTGGCGATATGTCAGATTCTCGCTGGCCGGCTTCCGGTCAGAAAATATTCGAGCAGTTCCCGCACCGGTCGGATGGCGTCGCCGAAGGGCAGGCTTTCCGAGCCGCGGAAAAACAACCCTTTGTTGATGTCTCCCCGCAAGGCCGCAGCCAGTTGCGAATCGATGCAGAATTGCCCCATTTTTGCGACACCGTCGCGCAGACCGCATTCCGACAGGCAATCAAGCACAGCCGCGCACTTTGCCCGGGCTGGGTCGGCGTAGGACATGAGCCGGGTTTCACGCCGCAGATAATTCTTCAGCCATGGTGTCAGCACGGCGCGGGCCGGCAGGCCGGCTGCGCTCATGAAGGTGACGATGTCCTCCGGCTTGGCTTCGGCCAGCACTTTCTTGAAGTTGGGGTGCGCGTCGCTTTCCTCGGTAACGGCGAATGGCGTGCCGATTTGCACTGCACTGGCACCAAAGCCCAGCAGTTCCCTGATTTTTTCAAAGGAGTTGATGCCTCCGGCGGGGATCAGGGGCAATCGCGCGCTTTCGATGCCGAAATCCCTGAATAATCTGAATACCCCTTCCAGTACGCCTGAGAAATCGAAACGCGGATCATTGATGTCTTCCTGTTTGGGGGCGCCAAGATGCCCGCCGGCATAGCGCGGATGTTCGATGATGATGGCGTCGGGCAGCCTGTTTTTGCGCATCCATTTTTTCAGCACCACATTGATGCCGCGCACGTCGGAGAGAATGGGGATCAGGGCGATATCGGGGAAATCCTGGGCCATCTCGGGCAGGTCGAAGGGCAGGCCTGCGCCCATTACGATCGCGTCGGCGCCGCTTTCGCAGGCTTGGCGCACCAATTGCGGGTGCTCGGTGACGGCTTTCATGACGTTGACGGCAATCATGCCATTACTGCCGGCTGTGGTCCGTGCGCTCCTGATTTCGCGATCGAGTGCGGCCAGATTGGCCAGATCCATCGCCTGCCTGGTTTTTGCGCGGCTGGATTGTTCCATCAGATCAGGGTGGTGGCGGCGCAAATCTATGCTGGCGATCGTGCCGACAGCGCCTTCCTTGGCCACCGCGCCCGCCAGCTGAGAGGCTGAGATGCCCACGCCCATGCCGCCCTGCACGACGGGCAGGAGGGTTTTGTGTTTGAGTTGCATCAATGGCAGCTTGGTTTCGATCATGCTGTTTTTTGAATCCGGACAAAAAGGTCTGACATTCTAAGCATGTCTGGCCGTCATGCAAGTAAATCCGATTTATGCTGGGCAGAAGCCTGCAATGGTGGTGCAAACCATGACAAATATCGGTATAATTGCGCACTTTCTGAATTCCAGGTTAAGGATCTACTCATGAGCGAGCATCACGAAGAGATGACAAAAACCACCCCGATGCAGGTTGTCATCGCCAGTGTGGGTGGCTTGGTTCCCCCCCTGATCGCCATTTTTCTGATTGTTCAGCTGGTGTTGGGCATTCAGCATAGTCACGTAAGCACTGAAGCTGACGATGCGCTGGCCAAAACCGTTGCGGAGCGTATCAAGCCGGTAGGAGAAGTGAACGTGGCTGATGCCAGCGCACCCAAAGTGCAAAAGAGCGGTGAAGAAGTCTATAGCGCAGTGTGTTCGTCCTGCCATGCTTCCGGTGCATTGAATGCGCCCAAGTTCGGCAACAAGGGTGACTGGTCCAAGCGCCTTGGCCAAGGTTACGATGGCTTGGTGAAAAATGCCATCAACGGTATTCGTAGTATGCCGGCCCGTGGCGGAGTGCCTGACCTGAGCGACGTGGAAATGCGGCGTGCGGTGGCGCACATGGCTAACGCTGCTGGTGCCAGCTTTACCGCCCCGTAATCATTTACCGGGAAAAGCAAAAAAGGCACGGCGTGAAAACGCCGTGCCTTTTTGTTTGGATATCGGTGAAGACTTAGTTTTCGCCGATTACCGCTTTCATTTTCTGCATTGCCTTGTGCTCGATCTGGCGAATGCGCTCGGCTGACACGCCATATTCCGCCGCCAGTTCGTGCAAGGTCGCGCTGCCGCCTTCCTGCAGCCAGCGCGCCTCGATAATGCGGCGGCTACGTGCGTCCAGGCTTTCCAGTGCTGCGGCCAAACCCTCGGTATGGCGGCGGGCCGAGTCTTCCTGTTCCAGTTTGACCGCCGGTTCGGCATTCGGATCAACCAGATAGGCAATCGGGCTGAAGCCATCTTCATCATCCGGGTTGCCTTCCAGCGCAATATCCTGACCGCTCAGGCGGGTTTCCATTTCTACTACTTCGTCGGGTTTGACGCCCAACTGGCGCGCCATGACCTGGACTTCCTCGTGGTTCAGGGTGCCCAGGCTCTGTTTCAGGCTGCGCAGGTTGAAAAACAGTTTGCGTTGCGCCTTGGTTGTGGCGATCTTGACCAGTCGCCAGTTGCGCAGGATGAATTCATGAATTTCAGCCTTGATCCAGTGTACGGCAAAAGACACCAGGCGCACGCCGCGCTCCGGATCGAAACGCTTGACGGCTTTCATTAGCCCGATATTGCCTTCCTGGATCAGGTCCGCCTGGGGGAGGCCGTAGCCGAGGTAGCCGCGGGCGATGCTGACGACTACGCGCAAATGAGACATGACCAGCATACGCGCGGCTTCCACGTCGTTGTCACGCTTCAGGCGCACGGCGTAGTCATGTTCTTCCTCCGGTGTCAGCATGGGCAATGCCTTCACCGATTGAATGTAGCTTTCCAGGCTCCCCGCCGAGGTTGGAACGGGAAAGGCAAGAGCATGGGTCATGACGTTATTCCTCCTTGAAGAAATATTTTAGCACTCGATGGATGAGAGTGATAGTACAGTAAAAAGTTCAGGTATTAAAGCGGCGGCTTGAAAAATCGATGAAAAACTTGACCGGATTTAGCGGTGTGAAATCTGGAAATGGCGCAGAAAATGGCTGACGGCGATGTAAGCGCCCAGCCAGCCGAGCAGCGCGGAGCCGGCGAGCAGTGCCGCCGTTTCGCCCCAGCCGAGTGTTTGCAAATGGAAGGATGAGCCATACAGGCTGGCCAGCTGGGCGATGCGGCCATTCAGGAGGTAATTGCTGGCGTTGATGATGCCCCAGCCTACCAGGCCGCCCAGCAGGCCCTGGCATACGCCGTGATAGAGAAAGGGCAGGCGGATGAAGCGGTCGGTTGCGCCGATCAGCTTGCTGACCTCGATTTCTTCCTGGCGTGTCATGATCTGCAGGCGAATGGTGTTGCCAGTGACGGCAACCAGGCCCAATCCCAGCAATGCGGCAACAATCAGGGTTAGTTGCTGCCCCAGATCAAGCAGGGCGTTGAGACGCCGGCTCCAGTTCGAGTCGAGTTCCGCGCTGTCCACCCCGGCCCATTGGGCGGTTTCCGCGCGCAGTTTCTCGATCTGGGCGGGATCGTTGTCTCTGGCGTTGATGATGTAGGCGTCGGGAAGGGGGTTGTGATTCAGCCCTGCGGTTACGTCACCGAGGCCGCTGCTGGCGGAGAGTTCCTTGAGCGCCTGTTCGCGCCCGACAAAGCGATGGTTTTTTACGGCGGGGTGCTTTTTCAGCCGTGCTTCAATCTGCTGCAAATTTTCCTTGCCAGCGTCAAGCTTGAGAAACAGGGTGATTTGCGGCTCAACGCCGAGGTTGCCCGCAGCCAGGTTCAGATTGGAGAGCAGCAGGTATAAACCGGCGGGCAGGCTCAGGGCGATGCCGATGACGCACAGCGTCAGCAGGGTGGCAATCGGTGTGGTTGCGAGGCGCCGCAGCACCGCCACCAGCGTGTGCCAGTGCCGTGTCATGCGAGCAGCTCCCCATGCTGTAGGCGCAAGGTGCGTGGACTGAAACGTTCTATCATCTGTTCATCGTGAGTGGAGATCAGTACCGTGACGCCGACCTGGTTGAACGACTGGAAGATTTCGAGAATTTCGCTGGCATAGGCGCTGTCGAGATTACCAGTGGGTTCGTCAGCCAGCAGGATGGCGGGACGGTGGACGATGGCGCGGGCGATGCACAGGCGCTGCTGCTCGCCGCCGGACAGGGCGATGGGCATGGCTTTTTCCCGCGCCAGCAGGCCGACCTTGTCCAGTGCGGCGCGCGTTCGTTTTGCCGCCTCGCTGGGGTCGAAGCCGATGATTTCCAGCGGCAGTATCACATTATCGAACACGCTGCGGTCATAGAGTAGTTTGTGATCCTGGAAAATCAGGCCAAAATTGCGCCGCAGGAAGGGGATCGCTGCCGGGCGCAACTGTCCCAGGTTCTGCCCGTTGATGATAATGGTGCCGCTGCTCGGCGCCTCGATGGCGGCAATCAGATTGAGCAGGGTGCTTTTCCCGGCACCGGAATGGCCGGTGACAAACGCCATTTCCCCCGCCTCGATGCTGAGTGTGACGTTTTTCAACGCTTCCAGTCCGCCGGGGTAGCGCTTGCATACTTGGCTCAGGCTGATCATGGCATTATGCCTGCTGGCTCCCGGCGTCCAGACCGCCCAGCGCCAGTTCGGCTGCACGCAGCACAGCGCGGGCCTTGTTGCGGGTTTCCTCCCACTCGCTCTGCGGTACGGAATCGGCTACCACGCCGGCACCGGCCTGAACGAAGAGGGTGCCGTCCTTGATGACGGCAGTGCGGATGGCAATGGCGAGATCCATGTCGCCGTTGAAGCCGAGATAGCCCACTGCGCCGCCATAAATGCCGCGCTTGCTTGGCTCCAGTTCGTCGATGATTTCCATCGCCCGTACCTTGGGGGCGCCGGACAGCGTGCCTGCCGGGAAGGTGGCGCGCAATACGTCCATTGCCGATACGCCCGGCCTGCGCCTGCCTTCCACGTTGGAAACGATGTGCATGACGTGGGAATAGCGTTCGATCACCATTTTTTCCGACACGCGCACCGTGCCCGTGGCGGCTACCCGGCCTACATCGTTGCGGCCGAGATCCATCAGCATCAGGTGTTCGGCCAGTTCCTTGGGGTCGCTGAGTAGGTCGCTGGCCAGCGCTTCGTCTTCCTCGCGCGACTTGCCGCGTGGTCGGGTGCCAGCGATGGGGCGCACGGTTACGGTGTCGGCTTCGAGCTGCACCAGGATTTCTGGTGAGGCGCCGACCACGTGGTGGTCATCCATGTCGTAATAGAACATGTAGGGGGAGGGGTTGAGCGTGCGTAGCGCACGGTACAGCGATAGCGGCGAGGCGGCATAGGGTTGGCTCATGCGCTGCGACAGCACCACCTGCATGATGTCGCCATCGGTAATGTATTGTTTTGCCTTGGTGATGGCAGCCTTGAAGGCAACTTCGCCAAATTCCGAGGCGGCCTGCTGTGGTGCGGAAATCGGCGCGGCAGGGATTTCCACCGGCTGGCGCAGCATGGTGCGCAGCTCGCTGAGGCGCTTCTGTGCCCGGGCATAAGCATCGGGCTGGCGGGGGTCGGCATAGACGATGAGATAGATTTTGCCGGAAAGGTTGTCCATCACCGCTAGTTCATCGGAAAGCAGCAGCAGAATGTCAGGTGCGCCGATCACATCCGGCTTGCTGGTGTGCGCCAGTTTTTTCTCGACATAACGGATCGTGTCATAGCCGAAATAGCCTGCCAGGCCACCATTGAAACGTGGCTGGCCGGGCCGTGCCGCGACCTTGAAGCGGCCTATGTAGTCCTGGATGAATTGCAGCGGATCGGTCGTCTCAAGCTGCTCGATGGTGTTGCCATTTTCTTCCACCACCACCTGCCGGCTGCGCACCACGATGCGGGTTTTGGCCGGCAGGCCGATGAAAGAGTAGCGGCCGAAACGTTCCCCGCCTTCGACCGATTCCAGCAGGTATGAGTAGGGGCGGTTGGCGAGTTTGAGGTAGAGCGACAGCGGCGTGTCGAGATCCGCCAGCGTTTCCAGCGTGAGCGGGATGCGGTTGTACCCCTGTTGGGCAAGCTGATTGAATTCCTGTTCGGTCATGATGGTGATTCCGTAAGTTTTACTGAAAAAGTGAAAGGCTGGTGCTGCTTATTGCCAGGCACGCCATCGCCAGGGCGCAGCGATATTTTTCAGTTCAACTTGCTGGTTTTGCATGACTTCAGACTTTCTGCATCAATCTGGTGGCATCGAGCAGGCTCGGCACCACGGCATCGAGATCGAGTTCTTCCACGCTGCGGCCACGATTGTAGCCATAGGGCACACAGAATACATGACAGCCGGCGGCGCGCGCGGCCTGGGTGTCATTGAGGGAGTCGCCGATCAGCAGCAGCTCCGATGGGGTAATGCCAAAGAACTGGCAGGCGTGTTGCAGGGGCAGTGGATCGGGCTTCCTCTTGGGCAGCGTGTCGCCGGAAAGAATCAGCTCGAAATAATCGAACAGGCCGGTGTCCTTGAGCAGGGGGACAGTGAATTTTTCCGCCTTGTTGGTAATGCAGGCGAGCCGATAGCCGGCTGCCTTCATGGCTTGCAGGCCTTCCACCACGCCGGGGAAGGGACGGCTTTCGCGGCTCACCACTTCGGCATAGTGTTTCTCGTATACCGGCAGTGCCCTGGCAAACAGGGGGGCATCCGGTTCGGCATCCATGTCGCGGGTCAGTACCCGCTTGACCAGGCGGGACACGCCGTTGCCGATGTAGGTCTTGATGGTGTCCAGTCCGGTTGGCGGCAGGCCGAGTTCCGCTGCCATGCGCGTGGCAGCCTCGGCCAGGTCGGGCGCGGTGTTGAGCAGGGTGCCGTCAAGGTCGATGACCACTGCCTTGAGGGAGAGCGGGAAAGAAATATTAGTGGTTGTCATGTGCTAGTGCTTTGCGGGTTCTGGTGTCGCAGGGTGCGCTTCGGCAGGCGGCTGTTCGCCTTCGGGTTTGGCTTCTCCTGCCGCAGGCGTTTCACCCTCTGCGGGAGCCGTACCTTTGCCAAGCTGGATGCCTACCTTCTTCTCCTTGACATCCTTTTCGGCAGTTTTCCAGCCGCCGAGGATGGAGGTGGGCGTGTAGGCATTGTTTTCCTTCATGCATTCTTCAGGTGATTTGTTCGATAGCCGGCAGGCATAACCGACGGCTTCCCCGTCCTTGGCCTTTTCTCCGGTGATCATTTCACAGCCGGCCAGCGGCAGGGCCGCGGCCAGAAGAATGAGGGCAGTGGAGCGAGCCGGCATCGACAGACCTTCAGGCCTTGGCCAGTTCGGCACGCATGGCGGCAATGATGGAGTCGTAACGGTGCGGGTCGCTGTCCTTGGCCGCACCAAATACGGCGGAACCGGCTACGAAGGTGTCCACGCCGGCCTTGGCAACTTCCAGGATATTGCCCGGGCCGACGCCGCCATCGATTTCCAGGCTGACATTGAGGCCGCGGTCATTGATCATCTGGCGTACCTTGCGGGCCTTGTCGAGCACGTAGGGGATGAACTTCTGGCCGCCGAAGCCGGGGTTGACTGACATCAGCAGTACCATGTCGAGTTTGTCCAGCGTGTACTCCAGTACGTCCAGCGGGGTGGCCGGGTTGAACACCAGGCCGGCCTTGCAGCCACTTTCCTTGATCAGGCCGATGGTACGGTCAATATGCTCGGATGCTTCGGGGTGAAAGGTGATGTAGGTGGCGCCTGCCTTGGCAAAGTCGGGGATGATGCGATCCACCGGCTTGACCATCAGGTGTACGTCGATCGGCGCAGTGACGCCATGCTTGCGCAGGGCTTCGCACACCAGCGGGCCGATGGTCAGGTTGGGGACGTAATGGTTGTCCATGACGTCAAAGTGAACGATGTCGGCGCCAGAGGCGAGAACATTGTCCACTTCCTCGCCCAGCTTGGCGAAGTTGGCCGACAGGATGCTCGGTGCGATGCGAAATTGAGACATGATCTATCCTTAAGAATTCAGAGGCAAAGTCTCAATTTTAACCACAAATTGCGTTTCTGGCGCAATCGACGGTGATTATTGTTGACTCAATTCATGTCAGCCGTGGTGGGCTCACCACCAGGCTGGGGTGTGATGGGGGGCGCCGGTTTGGGCGCCATTGCCGGCATGTCGGTTTTCGGCATCACGGTTGTTGCTGGGGGCGCAATGGCCGGGGGCGCGGGCGTGGCGGCCTGGGGTTTGCCGGCTTCCTCCCTGGGGTGTTGTTCCTGACGTTTCTGGTGCACCAGGTCGCAGGCGGTTTTTTCGAATACATCGCCCAGGGTGTCGGGAATGATCGGTGCAGCTTCGTTTTCGTGGGACGCGATATATTCGATGGTGTTGCCGTCCGCGGCATAGAGCAGGTAGCTGATCAGCTTCAGGGTATGCTCGGCGCAATGGATGCGTTCACGGTACAGGCCGCTGGCGGCAAAGTGGCCTTTTACCGCTTGTGGTGTCTTGAAGATCACTTTTTTCCAGTAAGTGATCTCGTCGCCATTGATGAACAGTTTGGAACGGTCATAAAAGTACTGGTCGCCATCGCCCGGTGTGCGCACCCGTACCCACTCGGCGGCAAATACGGGTAAGGTGAGAGCGAGCAACAGGGTTGCAAGCAGAAACTGTCTGGGGCCGTTCATGGCGCAGAGCTAACCTGAGCAGCGGCTCGCCCTTCCAGCAGATACGCCACGATGAGGCCGTTGCTGGTGCCGAACAGCAACGCTGCAGCGGCGAAAACCGGGGCCAGATAAAGCACGCCGGCATGGGGGATGAGCCAGAAATAGACTATGGCCAGTTGTGCCGCGATGTGGGCGAAGGCGGCAAGGATGCTGTGGCTGACGGGCCCGAACCAGCCCGATGGCAGTTTGCAGGCCAGCCACAGTGCGCCCAGGCTGAGCAGTGCGCCACTGAAAGCCAGGATGAAGCCGGGTGAAAGGAAGGAGCCGAGCAGCAGACTGCCTGCAACCACGCGCAACAGCGAAACCCATACTGCGGCACGCCAGCCAAAACGTTGCAGTACCAGCAGGGTGATGATGTTGGCCAGGCCCGGCTTGACGCCGGGGAGAGGGGCGGGCAGGGCGGCCTCGGCCAGCGACAGGCCGATGGCAACGGCAGCCAGTTGTGCGATGCGATGATCGTCGGCTGTGGCCGGTAGTTTAATAACTGAGGGAATCATAGATTTTGGCCGCACCGGCCAGCTCCACGCTGACCTGGTTGGGCAGGCACAGGGCGGCCTCGCCGGCATGAGACAACCAGCCCTGCCTGACGCAGTACTGGCGAGGGCTGGGATCCCGGGCGACGCGCACGCGGCGGTTTTCCACCGTGATCAGGGTCGTGCCCAGCGGCCCCAGGATTTCAAAGCTGCGATTGCTGTTCAGATCAGACTCCGCCACCACTTTACCCGCGCTGCGAATGATCAGCTTTGTGCCCGGCCCGCTGTTCCACAGCGTCAGGAACAGGCTGGCCACCAGTATCATGCCCGCTAGTGCCACCAGCCAGTCCCCTGGCTTGATGTGGTTAATCACGATAGCTCCCGGTGCCGCAGCAGGACCTGATACTCGCCACCGAATTGCGCGGCCAGATTTTCCGCGAAATATACCGAACGGTGTTGCCCCCCGGTGCAGCCCAGGGCCACGGTGAGGTAATTGCGGTTGTCGCGGATGAAACAGGGCAGCCAGTCCGCCACGAAGCGGCTGATGTCGCCGAGCATTTTCTGCACGCCGGGGTCTTTCTGCAGAAAGGCAACCACTGCCGCATCTTTTCCGGTCAGGGGGCGTAGTGCCGGGTCATAGTGGGGGTTGGGCAGACAGCGTACGTCGAAGACATAATCGGCATCGAGCGGAATGCCATGTTTGAAGCCAAAGGACTGGAACAGCAAGGTCAGGCGCGAGCGGTCCAGCGCGATGAAATCCTTGATCCAGGCGCGCAGGGTGTTGGGTGAGATATCGCTGGTGTCGATACGATGGCCGAGATTGCTCACGGCTTCCAGATGCTCCTGTTCGAGCTGGATGCACTCGGTCAGCGTGCGGCCTGCGTCGCTCAGGGGATGGCGGCGGCGGGTTTCGCTGAAGCGCTTTACCAGTTCGTCCGCTTTGGCTTCCAGAAACAGCACGCGTACATCCAGCCCCTGCTGCCTGAGTTCGTCGAGGCTGCGCGGCAACTGGTTCAGATCGCTGCTGCTGCGCGCATCCACGCTGATGGCGGCGAACTGCTGCCCGCTTCCGGCCAGGTAGCGGGCAGTTGCAGTAAGCAGGGCCAGGGGCAGGTTGTCGACGCAGAAGTAGCCGCTATCATCCAGCACGTTCAGGGCGATGCTTTTGCCCGAACCGGACAGACCGCTGACAAGGATGAGTTGCATGGATTTAGGATCCGCGAACAGGTCTTTTTTAGGGCCCGGCTGGCGGATCTTCCGCCATCATGCGGTCGTGGCGTTCGATGAACTGCTGGGTGCTGTTGATGCCGCGCAGTTGCAGGATATGGTTGCGTACCGCCACTTCCACCAGCACCGCAATGTTGCGGCCGGCCGCCACGGGGATGCGGACTTCCGGTACCGTGACATCGAGGATCGCCTGGGTGTGGGCATTGATCTGCAGGCGATCCTGGGTCATGGTTTTTTCGGTGAGTTTTTCCAGTTGTACGATCAGCTTGAGGTTCTTTTTCAGCTTGACGGCGGTTTCCCCGAACAGGGCGCGGATATTCAGCACCCCCAGGCCGCGCACTTCGAGAAAGTCCTGCAGCATGGCAGGGCAGCGCCCTTCCAGGGTGTCCGGCGCGACCTGGTAAAATTCCACCACATCATCCGCTATCAGACGGTGGCCGCGCGTGATCAGCTCCAGGGCAAGCTCGCTTTTGCCTACCGCACTGTCGCCGGTGATCATCACGCCCATGCCCTGAACTTCCATGAAGACGCCGTGGCGCACGGTCGATTCCGCCAGTACCTGGGCCAGGTAATGGCGCAGCACGCTCATCAGGTCAGGGCTGGGTTGCGGTGAAGTGAAAAGCGGCGTTTGCGTGCGGTTTGCCGCCTCTTTCAGTTCCGCCGGCACTTTTTCATCATTGGCGACGATGATGGCTGCCAGTTCGGTGCTGAATAGCTTGTTGACAGTCTGGATCAGTAATTCCGGCGCCAGGCTGCGCAAATAGTCCATTTCGGCGCAGCCCAGTACCTGGACGCGGTTGGGATGAACAAAATTGAGATAGCCGATCAATGCCAGCGACAGTTTCTGCACCGTATCGCTGGTGAGCAGCTTGGCGCCCCCAGCCTGGCCCGCGACCCAGCGCAGTCCAAGTTTGTCGCCCTTGTCCGCGAAGAGCTGATTAACGCTGATTTGTGGCATGGGGCGGGGCGGTGAGGAGTTGGTGCAGTTTGTCACGGTCATGACAGGCGTTGAGCCGCTCGCGCAATTCGCGATTGCTGAACAGGTGCGCCAGTTCGCCCAGAATTTGCAGGTGCAGGTCGGTCGCCTGTTCCGGCACCAGCAGTACGAAAATCAGCGACACCGGCGCGCCATCCGGGGCATCGAAAGGGATCGGCTGCTTCAGGTGCGCGAATGCGCCGACCGTATCCTTCAATCCCCTGATGCGGCCATGGGGTATTGCTACGCCATGGCCGAGGCCGGTGGAGCCGAGTTTCTCGCGTGCGAACAGGCTGTCGAAAATCTTGCCCTTGCCAAGCTGGAGCTGTTCTTCCAGCAACTGGCCAATCTGTTCGAAAGCCCGTTTCTTGCTCCCGACATCCAATTCGGCGATGACATTGCCGGGCGGGAGGATTTTGGCGATAAGCTCCATGAGTGGCCCCGAGCTTGATTGAAGCGGCTAGCTTATTCTTCTGCGGCTTGATGTTTCAGGTTGTTGTGGTGTTCGCCGTGCTTTTCCTTGTATTTGAGAATCTGGCGATCCAGTTTGTCCACCAGGGCATCAATCGCAGCGTACATGTCGGCATCGTCGGTTTCGACATGGATGTCGTTGCCGCGCAGATGAACGTTCACCTCGGCTTTCTGCTTCAGTTTTTCGACGGACAGGATGACCTTGACGTCGATGACCTGTTCGAAATGGCGGGTGATCTTGTCCAGCTTGGAGGTGACGTAGTCGCGGATGGCAGGGGTAACTTCGACGTGGTGGCCGGTAATGTTCAGGTTCATGATTTGCACTCCTTGTTATTAAATAGACTTGCGAAGATTGACCGCGGGGATTTGCATGGCCTCGCGGTATTTGGCCACGGTGCGGCGGGCAACCACAATACCCTGCTGCGCCAGAATCTCAGTGATTTGGGTGTCACTCAGTGGTTTTTTGCTGTTTTCCGCGCTGACCAGCTGTTTGATCAGGGCGCGAATGGCAGTGGCCGAGCAGGCCCCGCCGGTTTCGGTGGCGACATGACTGCCGAAGAAATATTTTAATTCGAAAATGCCGCGCGGTGTGAGCATGTACTTCTGGGTCGTTACCCTTGAGACGGTCGATTCGTGCAGGCCGACGGCATCGGCGATTTCGCGCAGCACCAGCGGCCGCATGGCAACCTCGCCATGCTCGAAGAAACGCCGCTGCCGATCCACGATGGCTTGCGATACATGCAGAATGGTATCGAAACGCTGCTGGATGTTTTTCACCATCCAGCGCGCTTCCTGCAACTGGCTGGCCAGCTGCTGCCCGCCGCTGTCGCGATTGCGGTTCAGGATGTCGGCATACATGCGGTTGACGCGCAATTTGGGCATGGCTTCGCGGTTGAGGCTGGCGACCCAGGTGCCCTTGGTTTTTTTTACGATTACATCGGCTACCACGTAACGGGTGTCGGGAGCGGAAAATGTGCCGCCAGGCCGTGGGTTGAGATGGGTAATCAGGCTTTGCGCGCCGCGCAGGGTGTCGTCATCGCATTGCAGCAATTTTTTCAGTTTGTTGTAATCTCGATTGGCGAGCAGTTCCAGATGCTGGCGCGCGATTTGCAACGCTGCATCGCGGCAGGGCGTATCCTGTGGCAGGGTTTCCAGTTGCAGTGCCAGGCATTCCCCCAGATTGCGTGCGCCCACTCCGACCGGGTCGAGGTTCTGCAGATATTTCAGCGCAGTATCCAGCTCCAGCGGGTCGATTTCCAGCTCGGGCGGCAATATTGCAGCGATTTCGTCCAGGCTCTGCGTCAGGTAGCCATCCTCGCTGAGGGCGTCGATCATCAGCGATACGATGGTTCTGTCGCGTAGCGAGAGCTGTGTCAGGTTGAGCTGCCAGTTGAGATGATCGCGCAGGCTGATGGTCTCTGCGCCCTGCTGCGGGTACTCTGGCTCGTCATTGTCATCCCGGGCTGCGTGCGAGGGGGTGGATTCATTCCAGATGTCTTCGCCGCCGCCATCGTTGCTGTCCCCGGTATTTTCCTCGGTTGTCGTGGTGTCAGCGGTTTCCTGGCCGGTGCCCGGGAACGGGCTGATTTCCGCCCCGCGGCTTTCATCCACGCGCTCCAGCAAGGGGTTGTTTTCGATGAATTGCTCCAGCTCCTGATTCAGTTCCAGCGTCGAAAGCTGCAGCAACCGGATCGACTGCTGCAGCTGCGGCGTAAGCGTAAGATGCTGGGAGAGCTTGAGTTGGAGGCTGTGTTTCATGGGGTAGTGCCGGGTCCCGGGGCGGGAGTTCCGTGCCGTGTCATAGGCGGAAATGCTCGCCGAGATAAACTTTTCTCACGGCTTCATTATAAACGATTTCCTCCGGTTTGCCGCTAGCCAGCACCAGACCGTCGTTGATGATGTAGGCGTGGTCGCAGATGCCCAAGGTTTCGCGCACATTGTGATCGGTAATCAGTACGCCGATATTGCGCTCGCTGAGGAAGCGGATGATTTTCTGGATTTCCAGCACTGCGATGGGGTCGACGCCGGCAAAAGGTTCGTCGAGCAGGATGAAGCGTGGATTCGAGGCAAGGGCGCGGGCGATTTCCACGCGGCGACGTTCTCCGCCGGAGAGGCTTAGCGCCGGGCTGTCGCGCAAGTGGTGGACGTGCAGTTCGTGCAGCAGTTCGCTGGCCTGTTGCTCTACTTCGTCGGAATTCAAGCCGCGCAATTCGAGAATGGCACTGACATTTTCTGCCACGGTCAGCTTGCGGAAAATCGAGGCTTCCTGAGGCAGGTAGCTCAAGCCCAGACGTGCGCGGCGATGGATCGGCATGTGGCTCAGTTCCTGGCCATCCAGGCGGATGCTGCCCCCATCCAGCGGAACCAGTCCAACCATCATGTAAAAACTGGTGGTCTTGCCTGCGCCATTGGGGCCGAGCAGGCCCACTACCTCGCCACTGGCGACGTTGAGGGAAACGTCCTTGACCACGGCGCGTGACTTGTAGCGTTTTTTCAGGCTACTGACGATCAGTTCGCTCATTATTCGGTGCGCGGCTGGGCAATGTTTTCCGCTCCCTGGAGCGGAAGGGGGGCGGAAGGGTCCGTACTCCTGCCGGGTTTTGGCTTGGGCTGGATAACGGCGCGTACCCGGCCTTTTTCCTTGCCCGGTGGCGCGGCTTCCCTGCCGCCGCCCAGAACCTGGAAAAACTCGGTCTTGGCATCGTAGGAAATATAATTGCCGCGCACTTCGTCCTGATTGCGTTTCATGCGTGCCTGGGTAAAAAGCTCGACCTTGTCGTTTCTGCCATCATATTCGATGCGCAGGCCATAGCCCTCGATGTATTCGTCCACGCCCTCGCGTTTCTGCCGGAAACTGGCCGGGTTGCCATAGGCGGTACCATGCTGGAGGCCCGCCGCGTCCTCCTTTACGACCAGTTTGTCGGCACGGATCAGAAGTGTGCCCTGGCTGAGCTGGACGTTGCCCTGGTAAGTGCTGACCTTGCTGGCGTCGTCCAGGGTGACGGTGTCGGCTTCGAGATTGACCGGTTTGTCCCGGTCCGCCAGTTCGGCAAACGTGGTGGCGGGCATCAGCAGGATCAGCAGGCAGCTGATGAAGAATTTAGGTGCGGGGTTTTTCATAATGCCCTTTTACGCGGGAAAGCAGTTTGATTACCCGGGTGCGGTTGTTGACTTCCATTCCGGTGGCGGTGATCACGGCAGCAGGCGTTGTGATGGTCACGGCCTGGTCGGTGCGGGCGATGTCCTGCTCGGGTGTAATATGCAGGTGCTCGGTGGCAACCGTCAACCAGTCTTTCCCATGCCCTGCCTCCTTTCTGATCTCGACGCCGCGGTTGAAGTAGATATCTTCTCCGTTGCTGGAAATCAGCCCGTGCTGGGCTACGATGTGAGTGGGCACCCGGTTCTGGTCCATGGCGATGAAATGGGGACGGGAGAGCCGGGTGGTATCATCATCGGGAAAATGCTCCATTCGGGTCGCCGCCAGTGTGTGCAATGGCAGCCCATCTTTCCCCATGCGCCGGGCAAGGAAATTTTCCACCCAGTAATCGGGGTCGTGGCGCATGCCGCCGTCCCGTCTGGAGAGGGGCTCCTGTACTGCCCGGTCGAGCCAGAAGGTGAGCAGGGCGAGTAGCAGCATCAATCCAAGTGGGAACCAGAGCGTAAGGCGCTCACTTATTCTCATTTGAGGTAAACGGATAACTGGGTCTCCAGCGTATCCTGCGCCAGCATGATGAGTTCACAGACCTCACGCGCCGCGCCATGACCACCCTGACGGCTGGTGACATAATGGGCATGCTGTTTCACCATTTCCGGGGCCTGTGGCACGGTTAGCGCCAGGCCGCAGCGACGCATGGCGGGCAGGTCGACTACGTCATCGCCCATGAAGGCGCATTGCTCGAAGCGGATGGCGAGCGCACCGGTCAGGTGATGGAAAGCTTCCAGCTTGTCATGAACTCCCTGGTACAAGTGCGTAATGCCGAGATTCTGGGCGCGATGGATCACCACCTTTGAGGTGCGCCCGGTGATGATCGCAATTTCGACTCCGCTATTTTTCAGCATTTTGATGCCATGGCCATCGAGTGAATTGAACGCCTTGTATTCCTGTCCGTCATCGCCGAGAAACAGACTGCCATCGGTGAGCACACCGTCTACATCGAAAATCAGCAGTTTGATGTTACGCGCCAGTTCGTTTACCGCCTGCATGATGCTCCCGGGAGTTGAATTTTAGACTACGCCTGCGCGCAGCAGGTCGTGCATGTTGAAAGCGCCGACCAGGTGACCGCTGGCATCCGCCACCAGCAACCCGTTGATTTTGCGCTGCTCCATGAACTGCACTGCCTCGGCAGCAAGGCGTTCCGGCGCGATGGTGAGAGGGTTGGGCGACATCACGTCGCGAATCGGCGTAGTGCGGATATCCAGCGGCGTGTCGAGATGACGGCGCAGGTCGCCATCGGTAAATACCCCGAGGATGCGATTGGTGTCATCCACAATGGCCGTCATGCCCAGGCCCTTTTTCGTCATTTCCAGCAGTGCCGTGCTGAGGCTGGCATCTGCTGCGACCCTGGGCAATTGTTCACCCTGATGCATGATGTCCTGGACGTGCACCAGCAGACGGCGCCCCAGCGCGCCGCCGGGATGGGAACGTGCGAAGTCGTCCTTGCCAAAGCCGCGCGCATCCAGCAGCGCCACCGCCAGGGCGTCTCCCAGGGCCAGTGCCACGGTGGTGCTGGCGGTTGGAGCCAGGCCCAGGGGGCAGGCTTCCTGGGCCACGCTGGCATCGAGATGGAGGTCGGCTTCGCGTGCCATGGTGGATTGGGGGTTGCCGGTCATGGCGATCAGCCTGGCGCCCAGCCGCTTGATCAGTGGCACGATGGCCACCAGTTCCGGGCTTTCGCCGGAATTGGACAGGGCAATGACTACATCTTGTGAGGTGATCATGCCCAGGTCGCCATGGCTGGCTTCGCCGGGGTGGACGAAAAAGGATGGTGTGCCGGTGCTGGCCAGCGTAGAGGCGATTTTACCGGCGATATGGCCGGATTTTCCCATGCCGCTGACGATGATGCGACCGCTGCAGGCCAGGCAGAGTTCGACTGCGGCGCTGAAATTGCGGTCCAGCCGTGCGCTCAGGGCGCGGAGCGCTTCGGTCTCAATAGCCAGAACCTGGCGTGCCAGTTCCAGGGTTTTTTCAGGTGTGATCATTGGATTGGCCGTGGCGCGGTGCGTCCGGCGGGTAAATAAAGTCATGATAGTATAAGGCCGAACGCACGGGCGATAAAGCCGCGCTACTTTAACTAGGGCCTGTTTCATGCCGCATGATGCTCCCACCACACTTCAGGCTGTACTGGTGCTGCTCGGTGCCGCAGTGTTTGCGGTTGCCCTGTTCCGCAAGCTGAGCCTGCCGCCCCTGCTGGCGTATCTGCTGGTGGGCATGGTGGCGGGCCCCCATGCGCTGGGCTGGATTCCGGACAGCGAGGAAACCCGCTATCTGGCCGAGTTTGGTGTGGTGTTCCTGATGTTCAGCATCGGCCTGGAATTCAGCTTGCCGCAACTGAAAACCATGCGTGGCGTGGTGTTCGGCCTGGGGGGCGCCCAGGTGATCAGTACGCTGGTGCTGGTGCTGGCGGCAGCCATGTTGTCGGGGCTTGCCTGGCAGGCGGGTGTCGCCCTGGGTGGTGTGCTGGCCATGTCTTCCACTGCCATTGTCAGCAAGATGATGGCCGAACGCCTGGAACTTCAGTCGCGTCATGGGCGCCTGGTGATTGGCGTGCTGCTGTTTCAGGATCTGGCGGTGGTTCCCTTGTTGATCCTGATTCCGGCCTTGTCTGCCAGCGGCGGCGATCTGGCCGGTGTGGTCGGAATGGTTTTTCTCAAGGCGGCTCTGCTGCTGATTGGTCTGCTCTACTTCGGGCAGCGTCTGATGCGACCCTGGTTTCACTGGGTGGCGCGGCATAAGTCTCCCGAACTGTTCATGCTCAATGTGCTGCTGGTAACCCTTGGGCTGGCTTACCTGACTGGTCTGGCGGGGCTTTCCCTGGCGCTGGGCGCTTTTCTGGCGGGGATGCTGATTTCCGAAACCGAATACCGTTATCAGGTGGAGGCGGACATTCAGCCTTTCCGCGACGTGCTGCTCGGTCTGTTCTTCATTACTGTCGGGATGCTGCTGGATGTCAGAGTGGTGGTGGCGAACATGGGCTGGGTCGTGCTCGCGCTGGTGATTCTGGTGCTGGGCAAGGGCGCGATTGTCACCCTGTTGAGCCGCTTCTTTCGTCATGATGCCAGTGTGTCACTGCGCACGGGCCTGTTCCTGGCCCAGGCGGGGGAGTTCGGTTTTGTGCTGTTGACGCTTGCCAACAGCGGCGGACTTTTGCCGCTTCAGCTTGCGCAGGTCGTGCTGGCGGCAATGCTGCTTTCCATGCTGATTGCGCCACTGATGCTGCATCATAGCGGCGCGATCGTATCGCGTCTGTGCCGCAACGACTGGAATTACCGGGCGCTGGAGCTGCACGAGATCGTGGTCAAGAGCGCGGGCAAGCAAGGTCATGTGATTGTTTGCGGTTATGGCCGGAGCGGCCAGAACCTGTCGCGCTTCCTTGATCTGGAGGATATTCCGTTCTTTGCTCTGGATCTCGATCCCCAGCGGGTGCGGGCAGCGGCAGCCGCTGGCGAGAACGTGGTATACGGCGATGCCAGCAGGCGTGAAGTGTTGCTGGCGGCAGGTATTCAGCGTGCGCGGGCCGTCGTGGTGTCTTATTCCGACACGGCTTCCTCCCTCAAGGTGTTGCATCAGGTGCATGAATTGCGCCCCGACTTGCCGGTGGTGGTGCGTACCCTGGACGATTCCGATCTGGGCAAACTGCAGCAGGCGGGTGCGGCGGAAGTGGTGCCGGAGGTGCTGGAAGGCTCGCTGATGCTGGCTTCCCATGCCCTGATGCTGCTTGGCGTGCCGCTTGCTCATGTGTTGCGGCGCATCCGTGAAGTGCGTGCGCAACGCTATGGCCTGTTTCGCGGGGTGTTTCGCGGCGAGGCAGAGAGCGGGCTGGAAGAGCATGAGCAGCCGCGCCTGGCTTCGGTTGCGCTGGGAGACCGGGCTGCGGCGATTGGCAAGACCTTGGCCGAGCTTGAACTGGATAGCCTGCTGGTGGAGGTGACTGCGGTTCGCAGAAGAGGCATCCGGGGGCTGGAGCCGTCACCGGAGACCCGGCTGATGGCGGGGGATGTGGTCGTGTTGCTGGGCGCGGCCGGAGATCTGGAACTGGCGGAACTCAGGCTGTTGCAGGGGTAGCTGTCTATCGGTTTGGGCGCAGGATCTTTTCTGCAATTTCTGCTGGAAACATTCGCAGTGCTGCGGATGATAAAGGGAATTGCGGCAGATACTGTTCCAGCATGGAAAACAGCGCTGTGGCCTGATGAAGATCACGTTGTTTCTTGATTGGCTGACGTTCAGTACTGGCCGACAACCATAACTTGAATAATGCAAAAGCGCGTGGGTCAGGAACGACCATTCTTGCGGGCTTGCCATTTTCGCGGATCACAGTTTGCTCTATCCTGGGTGCGCTCAACAGCCACTTCATGTTCCAGATATCGGTAGCGATCAGGTCATTTTCAAAAAAACGGTCCGGCTCTTCTTTCCAGGGTGGATTGGGTGTCTGGCGAATCAGGTCGACCATGAAACCATCCTTGTTCGCCGCACGGAACGGTGTGTTTTTGACAATCTCAAAAGATTTGTCGGCGCGCCTGAGCAATGATATGAGCAATGATATGAGACCAGTAAAATCTGTTTCATTATCCGTTGATGCTAGTCGCACCCGTGCCCTGGCATCCCAGAGCAGGTCAACGTCGGTCGTGGCAACAAGTTCCTCGTTAAGAACAATACCGGCCATGGCTTCATAAGCATAAAGTGCATTGGTGCCAATGATAATCAGGTTGTCGCCCAGCAGATTGTGCTGGTCCAGTTGTGTGGTGATTGCGCCGATAATGTTTGGCAACCTGCCAATTCGACCTGCCCGATTGAATCTGGCTTGTTCGGACAGTTTGTCCTCAAGGGATTTGAGGCGAGAGGCGAGGCCTGCCTTGGCTGAGACGAATTCGTTATAGATGGTCTCGGTTTCAGGAGATTTTGCGCCCAAGCTTTTGGCGTGGCCAAAACGGTCCACAATCCGGTACAAATACTGCCTGCCCTTGACGGTTTTCCAAGTCATGCCGCCCCGGTAGCGCGCATGTCGTGTCGCCGTATCGCGCCAAGCATCGAATACCTGAATGGTATTGACCATCAGGCGGCGTTGATTGTCATTTAATTCACTGAATTTCAAAGTGTTATCATTCTGATCGTGAGAATGTGTGTTTGAATGATAACACTAAAATTCAAGATTGCGATGGGCTAAGTTGTTGTAGGCGGTGCAGAGATATAAAGCCCGCGCAAGGCGGGCTTTTTGGAGATTTATTGGCTGGGTTAGAAGATACTGGCGCCACCGCAGTTGTTGCTTTCGCCAGAAACATTCCAGCTTGGCGGGGTGGATGAGGTTACGATGCAGTCAGCCGCTGTAGGCGCTGTACCGCCACCCGCATAGATTGAAAAGCGAAATGCACCACCTTGTGGGTTGCCGTCATCGATCTTACGGTCGACTTCCGCCAGAATGTTGACTGGTACCTGTATGCCGGTTTTTAGGTTGTGGCGGGAGGATGCCGTGCCGGGATCGCTGTACACATTGTCATAGATGAGCTGCAGGTAGCCGGCATAGGGGTTTTTCAGGGTGGTTGTATCCGACTGGGTGGCATTGTAGGTGTAGCTGCCGTTGATGAAGCCGGCCAGGCTCAGGTGCTCCCAAACCAGAATCGACTCTTTCGTGGCGCCGCCATCGGTAATCTGGCCGTTGCCGTCACCATTGGTGGTGGCGCCCTTGATGTTGGCCATGGCTGCGGCATAGTCGCCGGGCAGGGCACGGTAACGGTCGAGAAAGCCGAAATACGCTGCCTTGATGCCGTCCTGCTGCGAAATCATGTTGCGTACCCGTGCGCTGGTAATGAGTTCCTGTCCCTTCAATACCCCGCCCAGCAGCAGGCCGATAATCACCAGTACGATGGCGATTTCGATCAGGGTGAAACCTTGTTGTTGGTTTTTCATTTTGTCTTTAATCCCTTGAAAAAATATGCTGTCTCTATGACTGGGTCATGAGCAAAAATCGTGCCCGATGTTTTTGAGCTGGTTTGCGGCTTGGACTGGATTTTGAGGCTAGTTGCGTTGGTCTTTCGACGCTGGTGGCGATTTTTCGACATTTTGGGCTTCCAGCCTGCTCAGATGTTCGGTCAGAAAATGGATCTCGTGTGGGTCGGTGAGCGTATTGTTGGCCAGTAATCCGCCCAGCAGGATTTTTGCGCTCTCGGTTTCGCCCATGTCTTCCAGAATGAAAATTGTCATCTGCTGAGCCCAGTGGGGTACATCCGGGCCTGTGGCGTGCGTGGCGATGGCCTGGGCGTATTTCAGTGCCAGGGGAAGGTCATGCAGGCGGTGTTTGGCGATAATGGCTGCGTGGGCCAGCCATTGCCAGCGCTGGCTGGGGGCGGCGAAAAATTGCTGATAGGTGAAGTTCAGCATCTGTCTTTGCCTGGTTTTGTCCGGCACCTGGGCGTAAAGATGGCTGGCCATGAGCAGCGGATACTGGGCGCGTGGATCGAGTTCGAGCATGCGTCCGAGCCAGCCGATGACGGTTGGATAGTCGAGGGCGGCAAAGGGGATGCTGATGCCTGGCTGGTTATCGAAGGCCTGCAGATATAAGGCCAGCCATTGGGATGCCGGAATGGGTTCGTTGAAGCTTGAAATGGATAGCGCCTGGTAACTGGGAACTGCTGGCAGGGTCTGGGCCTGTGCGGCCGGCTGTGGAGAGTGCAGGCGCCACAGGATTTGTGCTGTCAGGGAAACGGCCAGTGCTATCAATACTGACATGGGCACTGCCTTGAGAGAGCGCTCTGCCATGCTTCAGAGATTTTTGCGCGACAGGTCAAAAAGCGCGCCGGAAATCAGCAAGGCAAGATAGATAGCGGTTTGCCAGGCGATCGGCCCCAACTGGGGCCAATTGCCAGTGCTGTTGACCAGCCATGCGGTCTGGGTGAAGGTATCGAGGCGGGGCAACAGCAGGGCGATGGTGTCGATGGCGTGAACCATGAATTGCCGGGCCGGGCCGGTTTCGTTGAGGGGGGTGTGGCCAATCAGCTGGATGGCGCCGATGGTCCGTGCCAACAGATAAAACCCCAGTGCCAGGCTCATGGCGGGCATGATCTGGCTGAAGGTGAAAAGGCAAAACAGGCTTAGTGCTGTCATGATCCATAGTTCACACAGCAGAGACAGGCCCCATAATGCAACCTGTCCAGCCGGCGCGAAAGCGGCGAGCAGCAGGGAAATCGCCGCCGCGAGCAGCAGCGCGATACCCATGAAGCCGAGCTGTTTGCCAAGGACATAGCTGGCGCGGGGAATGTCCAGTGATAGAATGAGTTCCAGGCCTTTTTCGTTGAATTCACGCGACAGGCTGCTGATGATGAACAGGCTCAGCACAAACATGCTGGCCGGGCGCAGCAGGGCGGCAAGGAATGCCGTCTGGATACGCTGGCTGTCGGCAATGGCGATGGATTGCAGGAACAGGCTGCCGGCAAAGGCCGCCAGCAAGACCAGTAACAGCAGCCGCATGAGCCGGGCGCGTGCTGCCTCCAGGAAGGTGAAATAGGCGATGGTGAAAATGGCGCGCGGCATCAGCAGGCACTTGATTGACAGACTCCCTAAGTATATCCAAACCATTCAGCCAGAGGGGCGCCCATGAGCGGCAAATTTTCCACCATGATGCAACAGGCCATTACCGGTCGCCCGCACTGGCTGCTGGGCGGGATGTTGTTGTCCCTGCATGCGGCGCTGGCATGGGGCGTCGATGTCTGGTGGTCCAGCGCCTCCCTGCTGGTGCATTTCGGCTTTTTCCTTCTATGGCAACCGCTGTGGCGCGGTGAGCACAATCTTTCCTACCGGCATGTCCTGCTGGTGTTGCTGGGTGGCGCTGCCCTGATACTGCTGTGGCGCAGCTGGTGGCTGGCCACCTTGTGTCTGGGAGTCGTGGTTGGCCTGGTTGGTGGCGATGTGGTCGGCATGACAGGGCGGCGCCAGCGCCTGGGGCATCTGTTTGCCTTGCTCTATCTGCTGGCGATGCTGCTGCTATGGGTGGTGCCGCATCTGTTTGTCGGTATGCCAGTGAATGCGGCTTTGAGCCTGATGGTGCGCTATGGCCTGGTCGTGGTGCCGTTTCTGGTGGCATTGCTGCCGAGCGGGAAGCAGCAGGCCAGGCCATTTTATGCCGTGGATTTTTTCTACAGCCTGATGCTGTTCCTGCTGGTGGTGGTGCTGGTGCTGGGCAGTTTTACGGTGAAAGTGCTCAGCCAGAGCAACTATCCCATGGCATTGGCGCAGACGCTGATGGCGATCGCCGGGGTGCTGTTTGCCCTGAGCTGGTTGTGGAATCCGCATGGCGGGTTTGCCGGTGGCGGACAGCTGATGTCGCGCTATCTGCTGAGTGTGGGCCTGCCGTTTGAGCGCTGGCTGCGCAATCTGGCAACCCTGGCGGAGCAGGAGCATGATGCTTCGGGGTTTCTGCGCCTGGCGCTGGACGATATTGCGGCTCTGCCCTGGGTAACAGGGGGGACATGGCAGACTCCGGGGGATAGCGGCGAGTTTGGCATGCCCTCGAAATATTCGGTTGAATTTTCCTTTCACAGTGTTCGTCTGGTGTTGTACACGCGCTGGTCGCTGAGTCCGGCGCTGGTTCTGCACATCAAGCTGCTGACCCAGCTCCTGGGGCATTTTTATGAAGCCAAGCAGCGCGAGCAGGAGCAGAAATACAACGCCTATACCCAGGCAATCCATGAAACCGGGGCACGACTGACCCATGATGTGAAAAACCTGCTGCAATCGCTGAAAGCCCTGTGTGCTGCGGTGGAAAGCAGCGATCCGGCCCAGGCCGAAGCGCTGCAGGCGCTGATGCAGCGCCAGTTGCCGCAGATTGTGCAGCGCCTGCAGCTGACCCTGGACAAGCTCAAATCTCCCAATGTGAATGCGGCTGAAGCCATCGAGCGCATTTCCGCGCGTGCCTGGTGGGACGCATTACGCCAGCGCTATGCCCAGGAGCAGATCGAGTTTGCCGCATACGGCATGTCGGGAGGCAAGCACGTGCATATTCCGGGCGAGCTGTTTGATAGCGTCGCTGACAACCTGTTGCAGAATGCGCTGGAGAAACGCAAGCTGGCGCGCGATCTGGTCATCCGGGTGGGATTTTCCTGTGAGGGTGGCGGCCGCCTGACCGTATGCGACGATGGTGCCGAGCTGGATGGCGATCTGGCAGCACGCCTGCTGATTGCACCTGTGAAGTCGGACAGCGGGTTCGGCATCGGTCTTTACCAGGCGGGACGGCTGGCGAGCCAGGCTGGCTACCAGCTGGCCCTGACCAGCAACCTGGCTGGGCGCGTGTGCTTTGAACTGATCGGTACGGCTTAGTCTGCCATGCGCAGATGCCGCGCACGCCAGCGCTGCAGTGCACCTTCTACCAGCGAATACACTGCGGGTACCACCACCAGGGTGAGCAGGGTGGAGGTAATCATGCCGCCGATCACCGCTACCGCCAGCGGGCCGTTGGTTTCCGCCCCGGCCCCGAGGCCCAGCGCGGCAGGGAGGAGTGCCAGAATCACCGTCAGGGAGGTCATCAGCACCGGTCTCATGCGGATGGGGCAGGCTTCGCGCAGGGCTTCGTCGATGTTTTTCCCTTCTTCCCGCCGCTGGTTGGTGAGGTCTACCAGGAGGATGGAATTCTTTGCTACCAGCCCGATCAGCAGCACCAGCCCGATCATGGAATAGATGTTCAGGGTATGGTTGAACAGCCACAAGGCCATGACGCCGCCGATAATGGCAAGCGGCTGCGCCACCATGATGATGAAGGGCTGGATGAAGGAGTTGAACTGGCTGGCCAGAACCATGTATAGCAGCACCAGCGCCAGCGAGAAAGCGAAGACCATGTATTGCACTGTCTTGCCGAATTCCTCAGCCTGGCCGATCATTTTCACGGTGTAGCCGATAGGCAGGACTTTTGCCGTCGCAGCCTTGACCTTGTTCACGGCATCACCCAGCGGAATGGTTGGGGTGCCATAGAAGGTGGCGGCATACTGCAGGTCAAAGCGTCCGATGATGGCCGGCCCCAGCGTCTGTTTCACGTTTGCCACGGTGTCCAGGCGCACCAGCGTGCCATCGCGCGAGCGCAGGTAAATCTTGCCGAGATCGGAGGGTTGACGGAATTCGCCGTCCTTGGCCTTGACCCGGATATCGTAGCGCTGCCCATCGCCGGGAATATCGTTGTATTTGGCGATATCCACGCCGCCGGAGAGCATGTTGAGCGCCAGTGCCACGTCCTGGGTGGACAATCCGGCAGAAGCGATGCGGGTGCGATCAGAGTTCAACACCAGTTGCGGCAGGTCGAGTTGCAGATCGAGGTCCATGCGCCCCATGCCGGGGTCGCTCGACAGTGTTTGCTGCAGGTTTTTGGCCAGCCGCCCGACTTCGTCGAGATTGGGGCCGCTGACCACGAACTGCAAAGGCTCGCCACGCTGGCCGCCAACCATCGGATAGGGTGCGGCGAAGGCGCGCGCGCCGGGAATTTGCGCCAGTTCCTTGCGAATGACCGGGATGATCTCCTGCTGCTTGATCTTGCGTTCGCCGCGCGGCGCCATGCGTGCCACCACCATTGCCTGGTTGACCTGGCCGGCGTTGCCGAGGCCGATCAGGGCAAACTCGGTGACGATTTCCTTGTGGCGGAACAGGATGTCCTCGACCATGCGCAGGCGGCTGTCGGTGTAGTCGATGCTGGAGCCGAGCGGTGTGCGCAGGTTGACCAGGAAACGGCCTTCGTCCTCATCGGGCACGAAGGTCTTGCCGACATTGGCGAAGAAGAAGCTGCTCGCTGCCACCGTCGCCAGCGTCAGCGCCACCACTTTCCATCGGTGGCGCAGCGCCTTGTCGAGCAGGTAGCGGTAGAGGCTGTCCATGCCGTGGAAGAAGCGGTCGATGACATAGTAGAGCCTGCCGTGTTGCTTCGCCACCCGCAGGTAGCGTGAGCACAGCATCGGCGTCAGGGTCAGCGACACGAACAGCGACACCAGCACGCCGAAGGTCACCACCACCGCGAAGGACTTGAAGAACTGGCCGATGATGCCGCCGAGAAAAATCACCGGCGCGAAGATCGACACCAGCGACAGGGTTGCGGCGATCACCGCGAACACCACTTCGCGGCTGCCGTTGATGGCGGCCGCAACCGGGTCGGGATCAATCTCCTCGCGGTGGCGGAAGATATTCTCTAAAACCACGATGGCATCGTCCACCACCACGCCGATCAGCAGCAGCAGGGCGAGCATGGTCAGCGAATTGAGGGTATAGCCGAAGAAGTAGATCACTGCCACTGCGCCCAGCAGCGACACCGGGATGGCGGTGGCGATGATCAGGGTGGAACGGATGCTGCGCAGGAACAGCCAGACGATCAGCGAGGCCAGCAGCGTGCCTTCGATCAGGTGCTCCTTGAGCGAATTGACGATCTCGTTGATGAAGATCGCGTCGTTGGACACGATATCGAGCGTCATGCCGGGCGGCAGCTGCGGGATGATCTCGGTTTCCAGACGCTTCTTGATCGAGTCGACAATCGCCACGGTATTGGTGTTGGTGACTTTGACGATGCCCAGGCCGATGGTGGTTTTGCCCATGAAACGCGCCAGCTGGCGGTAGTCGGCCAGGCCATCCTCGACCTCGGCGATATCGCGCAGACGCACCGGCGCGCCGTCGCGGTAGGCGATGATCATTTTCTCCAGTTCATCGAGGCGGTGGAATTCCAGGTCGAGCTTGATCAGGTTTTCAGTCTGCTGGCCGACCAGGAAGCCGCCGGCAAGCTGGACATGTTCGTTGGCAAAGGCAAGATTGATGTCCTGTGCTGTAATCTTCAGTGCGGTCATTTTCGCCGGCAGCAGGTTGACCCGGATAGTGCGGTCGCGGCGTCCGCCCAGGCGTACCTCACCTACGCCGTCGATGGTTTCCAGGCGCTTCTTGATGACGTTGACAGCGTGCTGGTTGAGCTGCTGCTGGGTACGGTCGCCGCGCAGCGCCAGCCACATGATCGGCATGGCATTGGTTTCGACCTTGGCTACCACTGGCGGGTCGGCATCCTTGGGTAATCGGCGCAGCACCTGGTTGACTTTGGCCTGCACCTCATTGAAGGCGACATCCACTTTTTTGTCCAGGTTGAAGGTGATGTTGATCACCGACACGCCGGGCGAAGAAGTGGACTGGATATGTTCGATTCCTGGCACGCTGTTGATCGATGTTTCCAGCACATTGGTGATGCTGGAGTCGACGATGTCCGGGTTGGCGCCTTTCAGGGTGGTGGAAATCGAGACGATGGGGAATTCGATGTAGGGGAAGCGGTCCATGCCGATGCGCTGGTAGCTGATATAACCGAACAGCACCAGCACTGCCGACAGCATGAACGCCAGCACGTGGCGTTTGATGGAAAGCTCGGGCAGCGTCATTTTTTCTCGCCTTTTGCGCTGGCAGGATCCTTCACGTTAATCCCAGCATTGTCGGTGAGAAAGCCGGCGCCGTCGGCAGCGACCGTTTCGCCTTCCTTGACGCCCTGCAGTATTTCCACCAGGCCATTCTGGCTGACACCGGTGGTGACAATGCGCTGTACCGCCTTGCCGTTCTCGATTACGTATACCACCTTGCCGGCTGGACGTAGCACTACGCTGATCTCCGGCACCGTGACGGCGTGTTCATGCACTTCGATGATGACAGCGCCATTCACTGATGCGCCTGGTTTCCAGCCGCCGGGGTTGTTCACTTCCACCACGGCATCGAAGGCGCGGCTGGTGCTGCCTACCAGCTGCTGTACCTGCTCGATCTTGCCGGTCACACTGGCATCTGGCGCAGTGGGCGTGGTCAGTGTCACGGTCTGGCCCACCTTGATGCGCGCCGCGACATTTTCCGGGAAGGGCAGGCGAATCCGCAGTTTCTCGCTGGTGGAGAGCTGGAATACCGGCTTGCCCAGGTCGATCCAGTCTCCCACCGAAACAAAACGGTTGTCGACCCGTCCGTCCACCGGTGAGAGGATGCGGGTGCGTGACAGGTTTTTGGTCGCACGGGTGTGCTGTTCGCGCGCGGCGATATCCTGCGCATCGTAATTTTCGAGCGCGGAAGGAGAAATAAAGCCTTTCCTGGCCAGCTCGCGATAGCGCTCGGCCAGCTTGTGCTGGCTGATTGCCTGGGCTTCCAGCCGCTTGGCGTCGGCGGAATAATCGGCGGGGTCAATCTCGGCAAGCAACTGGCCTTTCTTTACCGCATCGCCGATATCCACCGCCACCTTGATGATGCGGCCCGCCACTTCGGCTCCGACCTTGGGCGCGGTTGAACTGTCCGCTTCGCCGACCGACTGCTCCAGGATCTGCATGGTGCGAGTCTGGGCCTGGATAACGGTGATGACGGCTGGCGCTAAGCCTTTTTTTTGCTCCTCTGGTTTCTTGGCGCATCCCGGCAGAACCAGTGCAGTGCACAGACAGAATGCCGTAAGGTGAATGACAGAAGATGTTTTCATCATGGTTCCAGTTAAAGAGGGTGCCGAGCGCGAATTCTTTGCCAGTGCCGGACCGGAATCCGTGCTGTTCCAGTCTGGCGTGTACGAATGAAGTGTCAGCGGGGGTGGGTGACAGGTGAAGAAGCAGGCCGGCCCGACGTTTGATGCAATTGTAAGGGCGAAAAAAAACCGGCACAAGGCCGGTTTTTTGGTTCAGCTGCCGTTAGATAAACAGGCTGATGTCCGCTTCGCCGCCGTACTCGAAATAGGTGGCTGCGCCAACGTATTCGATGCCGTCGATGAAATCGCTATGGCTGAAGCCGAACAGCTCAACCGTCATCTGACAGGCCAGAAACTTGACTTCCGCTTCCTGGCACAGCTCACGCAGATCCGAGATGGTGGCCACGCCATTGTTGGCAATGGTTTTTTTCATCAGTACCGTGGCAATATCTTCATACCAGGGAATGGATGCCTGAAGAATGTTGGGGATATTCCAGTTGATGTTCTTGAACCACTGTGGACCAAATGGCATTTTCATCGGCATGCCGGGGTTGCCCAGGGGGCTGACCTTGAGGCAGGACAAATCCTTGCGCAGGCATTGCAGGCCGTAGAAGGTGAAGAAGATCGTCGCTTCGTAGCCCAGTGCCGCCGCAGTGGAAGCCAGGATGAAGGGCGGGTAGGCCCAGTCCAGAGTCCCCTTGGTGGCGATAATCGTTAATTTCTTTTGATCATCCATCTCTAAAACCCCTCGTTGCTGTCTATTTTATGAGTGTTAGCGGACGCCTGTTTCTGTTCAATTATTTTTTATTATTTCTTCTTCATGAAGAAGGTATATTCGCCGCCAGCTTCGGTAGAGGACATCAATTCATTGCCGGTTTGCTTGGCAAATGCCTGGAAGTCTTTAACGGAACCGGGATCGGTGGAGAGAATTTTCAGTACCTGGCCAGAACCGATTTCGGCCAGAGCTTTCTTGGCGCGCAGAATCGGCAGAGGGCAGTTCAGACCGCGAGCGTCCAGTTCTTTATCAGCATTCATGTAAGTCTCCTAAGCAGGTTAATTGTTGCCAACGAAAAAAGGGATTATTTATAGTTTGGGAAATTATTGCAACCGAAAAATTAGGCGGGGTTGGCCAGCATCTGGCCGGAACGCATCCAGGCCATGATGCCGCCTTGCAGATTCATTACGTTGCGGAATCCCTGCTGCGACAGAAAAGCCGTTACCTGGCCGGAGCGTGCGCCGCTCTGGCAATAAAATACCGTGGGGGTTTCCGCGCACAGTTCGGTCGCCCTGACCGGAATGAGGTGCATCGGAATATGTTCCGCGCCATCGATGATGCCGCGTGCCACTTCGCCTTCGGTGCGCACGTCGATCAGCTTGATCGTGCCTTCCGCCTTCATTTTTTGTAGATCAACGATATCAATTTGCTGAATGCCGAACATGTTTTCTCCTTGCGATCAATCAGGTGCAATTTTAGAAAGCGCTAATATACCAAATTGCGCCTTTTATGCAACATGTTCATTAATCACGGTGTTTCTGTTTTTATTAGCAGCGCTGTGCGCCATGGTATAGATTCACCACATGGCGGGCTTCTGCGAAGAACAGCCAGCGTTCCATCACCAGGCCAAACAGGGCGCTCAACGCGGCCATGACCACATCGGACTGCACCGGCTTGCCGAGCAGGATGGACAAGGGGTAGATGAAGCCCACGAGGAATACCAGCGCCTTGAGGATCAGGCGGTATTTGCGTGCCACCTGGAAGCCGAATTCCTGCGTCAGGAAGGTGCCGTGGGTATGCCCCTGATCCAGCAGCTTGACCTGGGCGCGGTTGAAACCGGTGGCGGTATTGATGCTGGATGCGACACCAGGGGATTCGATCCAGAAATAATAGATCGCCTTGAGCAGGGCCGCAGCTACCAGCAACGCAATGGTGATGGCGAGAAACAGACCCTGTTGTGCTGCTGGCAGAAAGGCCAGCAGCAGCAGGGCGCCGGAAAAATGACCCAGAGCCACATAATTGGCGGGCGTCAGTGGCGTGTTCCACTGGCGGATGGTTTTCAGGCAGCCGTAAATCATGCCAGTGCTGAAAATGGCGGCCCAGGCCAGCAGCAGGGCGGCAAGACCGAAAGCGAAACGTGCGGCTTGCCAGGACTCCGGGGCCAGCCAGGCCAGTGCCAGATAGAAGAAGGCAAAGGGGAAAAACAGCAGGCCGAAAACGCCCTCGCGCGACAGCCAGGAGGTGCGGAAGCGGGCTACGGCACGCCAGGCATTTTTGGGGTTGGCGAGGTGGAAGGTGGAGGAGATAAAGCCACCGGCGACCAGGAAAAAGGCCAGTACGCCGGGCAGCAGTATGTTTTGTGTGCTCAAGCCGCCGCCCAGCTGGAACAGGTCGGCCAGCACGAGCAGGGCAAACAGGCCCAGGCCCGCACCGGAGCTGACAGTAAAGAAAATAACGCTGAATGCTGGATGCATGTTGTTCTCCGTGAGGAGTGAGGGATGAGGAGAGTGGAACAGGAGTTGGTGCAGATAGGTGCGCTATTACTCCTTATCCCTTACTCCTCACTTCTCACTAGATTTACCTTTTCACTACCTTGTTGACGAAAGTCTTCAGTTTTTCCTTGAAACCGGGCTTGCCCAGGCCTTCGATCGGGATCGGCTTGGCCTTGCGCGGCGGCAGGTAATGATTGGTCGGGTTATAGCCCAGTTCCGGCATCAGCTGGTAGCCGCTGCGCTCGCGCACGCGCTGGCTGACCGCGGACTCGGGATCATCCAGGTCGCCGAACATGCGGGCGTGGGCCGGACAGGTCAGCACGCAGGCGGGCTGACGGTCTTCCACCGCCAGTTCCTGGTCGTAAATGCGGTCCACGCACAGGGTGCATTTCTTCATCGTGCCGGTGGCGCGGTCCAGTTCGCGGGCACCGTAGGGGCAGGCCCAGGAACAGTAGTTGCAGCCCATGCACTTGTTCTGGTCAATCAGCACGATGCCGTCTTCGGCGCGCTTGTAGGAGGCGCCGGTCGGGCATACCGTGACGCAGGCGGCGTCCTCGCAGTGCATGCAGGACATGGGGAAGTTGACGGTTTTGCTGGCCGGATATTCGCCCACTTCGTAATGGCGGATGCGGTTGAACCATACGCCCGACGGCTCCGCGCCATAGGGTTCGTAGTCGGTCAGCGCGCCGATGCTGCCGGATGCGTTCCACTGCTTGCAGGCGATGGCGCAGGCATGGCAGCCGACGCAAACGTCGAGGTCAATTACTAAGCCTAATCTCATTCTTTTAAGTCCTTTTGCGCCAGGGCTAGTTTCGGTCGGTTTTCGCGTCGTAGCGCAGGATGTCCGGGCGCTTGCCGTCATCCCATGGCAAGGGCTTGAGCGCGGGGAATTCCGGCCAGCTGCCTTCCTCGCCGGGCACGGCTTTCCACAGTTTGACGCGCAGGTCGAACCACGCGGCCTGGCCGGTGACCGGGTCGGAGTTGGTGAGACGGCGTTCGCCCTGCTTGGGCGGCAGCAATTCGGAAATGATGTGGTTGAGCAGGAAGCCTTTCTTCGCTTCCGAGGCGTCCGGCTTCAGGCCCCAGGCGCCGCCCTGCTTGCCGATGGCGTTCCAGGTCCAGATGGTGTTTTCCTGGCAGCCTTCCATGGTTTTCATCTGGCAGCGGATCTTGCCATTGTGCGACTCCACCCAGATCCAGTCGAAATCCTTGAGCCCCATGCGGGCAGCCTGCTTGGCGTTCATGAACATGAAGTTCTGGGCCTGGATCTGGCGCAGCCATACGTTCTGGGAATCCCAGGAGTGGTACATGAACATCGGGCGCTGGGTGATGGCGTGGAAGGGGTACGCTTCCTTGTCGGTACGCTGGCTTTCCAGCGGCTCGTACCACATCGGCAGCGGGTCGAAGTATTTGGCCAGGCGTTCGCGGTCAGTCTGGTTGTGCGGCTGCGGGCCGTCGTACAGGCCCTGTCCGGCGAGGCGGAACTTCTGCAATGGCTCGGAGTAGAGTTGCATTACGATGGGCTCGGCCTTGCCGACGAAGCCCACGTCCGCCGCCACTTCCAGGTAGTCCTTGTTGGCATAGCGCATGTATTTCATATGGTCAGGCCAGTGGTGGGCGAAGAACGACTGGTTCTCGATGTATTTTTCCCACTGGTTCGGGTTGGGTTCGCCCTTGAGCGATTTGTCGCCATCCTTGCCACGCCAGCCGGCGAGGAAACCGATGCCGGGAGAACGCTCGTAGTTGACGATAAAGTCCTTGTAGCCGGTGAACTTGCGCGAGCCGTCATTGTTGGTGAAGGCGGGGAATTTCAGGCGCGAGGCCAGTTCCACCAACACTTCCTGCCATGGCTGGACATCGCGGCCGGTTTCGACCAGCGGGTGGCGGATCGCGTCCGCGGCCGCATCGGGTTCGGAGATCGGGCGGTCGAGCAGGGAAATGGTGTCGAAGCGCTCCAGGTAGGTGGTGTCCGGCAGCACCAGGTCGGCGAAATTCACCATTTCCGAGTGGAAGGCATCCGACACCACCAGGAACGGGATCTTGTACATCATGCCCGGCTCGTCCGGATCCAGCTCGGTCAGCATCTGCTGCACGTTCTTGGTGTTCATGGTCGAGTTCCACGCCATGTTCGACATGAACAGAATCAGTGTGTCGAGCGAGTAGGGATCGTGGTTGGTGGCATTGGTGATCACCATGTGCATCAGGCCGTGGCTCGACATCGGGCTTTCCCAGGAGTAGGCCTTGTCGATGCGCACCGGGTTGCCTTCGCCGTCGATCACCAGGTCTTCCGGACGCGTGGGGAAACCCAGCGGCGGACGGGACAGTGCGGTGTGCGGCGCGTGGATCAGATCGAGGTTATTCTCCGGCAGCTGGTGCGGCGGAATGGGCTTCGGATAGGGCGCGCGGGCGCGGAAGTTGCCGGGGCCATCGAGGGCGCCGAGCAGGATCTGGATCATGTGGATCGCGCGGCAGGTGTGGAAGCCGTTGGAGTGCGCGGCGATGCCGCGCATGGCGTACATTGCCACCGGGCGGCCGATGACTTTGTCGTGCTTGCGGCCATAGATATCGGTCCACTCGATGTCCAGTTCGACTGTTTCCTTGAACGCGACGTGGGCCATTTCCAGTGCCATGCGCTCGATGGCTTCTGCCGGCAGGCCGCATTCGCGCGCCACGTTGGCCGGGGCATAACGCTCGTCGAGGTAGCGTTCCGCCGTCAGCGTCATGACGGTTTTTACCTGGCGGCCGTCGGGCGCGGTGAATTCACCGAACAGGGCCGGGGCGATGTCCGCTTCGGCGCCACTGACGAAAGCCTGTTTTTCCAGATCCCATACCAGCGGGTTGTTGTCTGCATCGCGCAGGAACAGGCCGTCGCCCACCTTGCCCGGGGTTTGCACCACCAGCCAGGGAGAATTGGTGTAGCGGATCAGGAATTCGTAATCGAACAGCTCGCGCGAAAGCAGCACGTGCACGATGGACATGGCGAGCAGGCCATCGGTGCCGGGGCGGATCGGAATCCATTCGTCGGCAATGGCGGAGTAGCCGGTACGCACCGGGTTCACCGAGACGAACTTGCCGCCGTGACGCTTGAGTTTTTCCAGGCCGATCTTGATCGGGTTGGATGAGTGGTCTTCCGCTACGCCCCACATGATGAAGTACTTGGCGTAATCCCAGTCTGGCGCGCCGAATTCCCAGAAGGAAAAGCCAATCGAATACAGCCCGGCCACCGCCATGTTGACCGAGCAGAAGCCGCCGTGCGCCGCCCAGTTGGGGGTGCCGAACTGTTGCGCCCACAGGCCGGTGAGGGCCTGCATCTGGTCACGTCCGGTGAAGAAGGCGAGCTTGGTGGGGTCGGTCTCGCGGATACGTTTCAGACGGAAAGTCAGCAGACCCAGCGCCTGTTCCCACTCAATTTCCTCGAACTCGCCCGAGCCGCGCGGCGAACCGGCCTTGCGGATAAGCGGTTTTTTCAGCTTGGCGGCGGAATACTGCTTCATGATGCCGGCCGAGCCCTTGGCACATAGCACGCCCTGGTTGGTCGGGTGGTTGCGGTTGCCCTGGATGAAGCGCACCTTGTTTTCTTCCAGCGTGACCTTGATGCCGCAACGGCAGGCGCACATGTAGCAGGTGGTGTACTTGACATCCTGCTTGTCGTGATTCTCGAATTGAACCTGAGCGTTCATTTAACCTTCCACGCGGTTTGGACGGCAATTCCGTCTATTAATAAAACAGGATTTTCTAATTTTCAGAATCAAATCCGGCTCATCGCCGGTCTTAGCAACCGGGCGCAGTCTCATCCATGTTTGGGAAACCATGCAGGTCTAGATTTGAAACAAGGCGTGCGTTTGTTGCACGCAGGTATGCAGGACAGGGGAATTAAGCCAAAGTCGAGCAGAATGGTTGCAATTTATCAAGAAACTCAAGTTTTTCTCAACAGAAATTTTTTGATCTATTAATAAATAGACCTAATCTAAATATGTTGTGGTTGGCGGGCAAGACTTGTAAGTGGTCAATCTTGCCCGCCTGACAAGCGACGCTACCGGGTCCAAACCAGCACCAGGAATCAGCGCATCCCGGGCAGCATGTTTTTCATGCCGCGCATCATTTTTGCCATTCCTCCGCCCTTGGAGAACATTTTCATCATTTTCTGGGTCTGCTCGAACTGGCTCAGCAGACGGTTCACTTCCTGAACCTGTACCCCGGCTCCTGTGGCAATGCGACGTTTGCGCGAAGCCTTGATGAGTTCAGGTTTGTGGCGTTCCTGTGGTGTCATCGAGTTAATAATGCCTTCCAGACGGTTGATTGCCCTGTCATCCACCTGCGCACCTGCAGCCATCTGGCCAAGTTGTCCGGGCAGCTTGTCCATCAGGGCGCCCAGCCCGCCCATCTTTTTCATCTGCTGCATCTGTTGCTTGAAATCCTCCAGGTCAAAGGATTTCCCAGACTTGAGTTTCTTCGCCAGTTTTTGCGCTTCTTCCTGGTCGACGCCGCGTTGTGCATCCTCGATCAGTGACAGCACATCGCCCATGCCGAGCACCCTTGAAGCCATGCGCTCGGGGTGGAATGCTTCCAGTCCGGCGGATTTTTCGCCCACCCCGACAAACTTGATCGGTTTGCCGGTCACCTGCCGTACCGATAGTGCAGCGCCGCCTCGTGCATCACCGTCAAGTTTGGTCAGAATCACGCCGGTGAGCGGCAGGGCGTCGCTAAATGCCTTGGCGGTATTTACCGCATCCTGTCCCTGCATCGCATCCACCACAAACAGGGTTTCCACCGGGTCGAGCGCAGCATGGAGGCGCTTGATTTCCTCCATCATCTCCTGGTCGATGGCCAGGCGGCCAGCGGTATCGACGATCACTACATCATGGAAATGCTTGCGTGCAAAATCGAGCGCATCAAGCGCGATTTTTTCTGGTTGCTGTCCGACCTGGGAGGGGAAAAAGTCTGTTTCCAGCTGCTGCGCCAGGGTTTTGAGCTGTTCGATTGCGGCAGGGCGGTATACGTCGCAACTGGTGAGCAGCACTTTCTTTTTCATCTGCTCGCGCAGGAGTTTTGCCAGCTTGCCGGCAGTGGTGGTTTTGCCGGCGCCCTGCAAACCTGCCAGCAGGATAATCGCAGGCGGGCGTGCCGCCAGGTTGAGGGAGGCGTTGTGCTCGCCCATCAGGCGGGTGAGTTCCTGATACACCACCTGCACTACCGCCTGGCCCGGTGTGAGGCTGGACAATACTTCCTGGCCGAGGGCGCGCTCCTTGACCTGAGCGATGAACTCCTTAACCACCGGCAAGGCCACGTCAGCTTCAAGCAAGGCCATGCGCACCTCGCGCATGGCGTCCTGGACGTTGGCTTCGGTCAGACGCGCCTGGCCGCGCAGGGTCTTGATTACGCCGGAGAGGCGCTGGGAAAGGTTGTCGAACATGTGCGTTCCTGGATGCTGATGGTGTAGAATCGGAAAGGTTGAATTTTATCCCAAACCATGTCGGATTTATTGCCTCTTTTCCATTTGCCGCTTTTCCTCGCTGCCCTGTTTTATGCCGGGCTGGGCGTGTTTTTCTGGCGCGTGCTGTGGCAGGGCGGCGTCCGCGCATTGTCTCCCATATGGGAAAAGCTGCTCATCCTGCTGCCGCTGTTGCTTCATGCAGGGGTGCTGTACCAATCCATTTTTCAGCCTGATGGACTCAAATTCGGTACGGGGCATGCCATTTCTGCCATTGCCTGGCTGACCGTGCTGATCTACTGGCTGGCAAGCATGCGTAACAATCTGGAGGGCCTGCAAGGTTTTGTCCTGCCTTTTGCCGCCATCAGCCTGGCTGCGCCACAGCTGTTGCCTGCTACCCATACCCTGCTGCATTCCGAATCATTGCTATTCAAACTGCATCTGCATGTCGCCATTCTGGCTTACAGCCTGTTCACCATTGCGACGCTGCACGCACTGCTGATGGCGGTGGCCGAACGAAACCTGCATTCCAGGCCGCTATCTGCCATGCTGCAGCGTTTGCCGCCATTGCTGACCATGGAACACCTGCTGTTTCGCATTCTGTGGGCAGGATTCTTCCTGCTGACACTGACGCTGGTGAGCGGCATGCTGTTTTCCGAACAGCTGTTCGGCCAGGTATTGCAATTCAACCACAAAGTGTTGTTTACCCTGATTTCCTGGGGAATTTATGCCGCCTTGCTGGGTGGCCGCCTGAAATATGGCTGGCGTGGACGGACCGCCATTCGCTGGACACTGAGCGGTTTCATGGTGCTGGTGCTGGCATATATTGGCAGCAAGTTCGTGCTGGAAATCCTGCTGGGGCGGTAGCTGTTTTCTTGTCCGGCACAGCCCCTTTCTTGACAAAATCCCCTGTGCACCTAAAACTCGTGGTCAATCCACTGTAATCAGGACTCGAGTTCCTTGGACGAAATTCCTTTAGGCGTGCTGCTCGGCGCGTTGGCAGTTTTGCTTGTCGTTTCCGGTTTCTTTTCCATTTCCGAAACCAGCATGATGGCGCTAAACCGCTATCGTCTCAAGCATCTGGTCAAGCAGGGACACCGCGGTGCAAAACTTGCTGCGTATCTGTTGGGGCAGACCGACAAACTGCTGGGTATTCTTCTGCTGGGCAACAATCTGCTCAATGCTGCTGCGGCTGCCCTGGTCACCATTATTACCATCAAGCTGTTCGGCGATGGCGAGTGGTCGCTGACTATCGGTACCCTGGTGGTGACCTTTCTGATTCTGGTGTTTAGCGAAATTACACCCAAGGTGCTGGGGGCCGCCTACCCTGAACGGATTGCGCTTCCTGCCAGCTATGTTCTTGCTCCTTTGCTCCGGCTGGCTTATCCGGTCGTCTGGTTTGTCAATCTGTTCGTCAAGCTGCTGCTCTGGATATTGCATCTCAAGCCGAACAGCGCCGAGGTACATGCGCTCAGCCCGGAGGAGTTGCGCACCCTGGTGCTGGAAGCCGGGCACTATATTCCGCAGAAACATCAAAGCATCCTGCTTAATCTGTTCAGTCTGGAAAAAGCCACCGTGGATGACGTAATGACGCCACGTAACCAGATCGAGGCCATTGACATTGATGCACCTGCAGAAGAGGTGCGTCGCCGGCTTTCCACCAGCCACCATACCCGGTTGCCGGTATATCAGGGGCAGTTGGATAACATCATTGGCCAGATCCACATGCGCAAGATGTTGCACCAGACCCAGGCTGGTGCGCTGGATGCGGGTGCCATCCGTGAAGTGATGCGCGAGCCCTATTTTATTCCGGCAGGAACGGCGCTTTTTACTCAGTTGCAACATTTTCAGGAAACCCAGCGACGCGCGGGGCTGGTGGTGGATGAATATGGCGAACTGCTCGGTCTGGTGAGTCTGGAGGATATCCTGGAAGAAATCGTGGGGGAGTTTACTACCCATGCGCCGGCACAGGGAGGAGTTTATCGTCCCCAGGAGGATGGCGGCTGGCTGGTGGATGGCGGCAGTTTGCTGCGTGACCTGAACCGCAAGCTGGATCTGACGTTTCCGCTGAATGGACCGAAAACCCTGAACGGACTGATTCTCGAGCATCTGGAAGATATCCCGGAGGCTGGCATCAGCCTGAAAATCGCCGGCATTACGCTTGAAATAATGCAAACCCAGGACCGCTCGGTCAAAGTGGTCAAGATTTTTCCACCCTCAGCCGCAGCTCAATAAACCGGGCGTTTGCCGGCCTGATCTGCCTTTACAAAAAAACATGCAAGGGGCATCATTAAAGAATTCATGTATATCTGGAGTGCGGAATAGATGGTTGCGGCGGCACCACCCAGCGGTCTGAGCGGTCTGGCACGATCCCTGGTGCAACAGGGGCTGTTGCTTGATGCTGACGCCGAGGCCATCCAGGCTCAGGCCAAGAGCTCCAATATCAGCTTTGTCTCCCAACTGGTTCTGAGCAATAAGCTCAGTGCCATGCAGGTGGCGGAGTTTGCTTCGCAGAATTTTGGATTTCCGCTCCTTGATCTTAATGCTGTTGCAGCCGATCACCTGCCCAAGGGACTGATCGATCCGGCAACCATTCAGAGTCGGCGCGTCATTGCCTTGCACCAGCGTGGCACCCATTTGTTCATTGCCACGTCCGATCCCACCAATCTGCAGACGGTCAGCGACCTTCGCTTCCAGACTAACCACACTGTGGAACAGGTGGTGGTGGAGGACGACAAACTTGGCAAACTGATCGAGAAGGTGATCGAATCCAGCGATACCTCGCTGAAAAATCTGTCGGTCGAGGATATCGGGGATCTCGAATTTACCGATGACGAGGCGCAGGAGAAAGCGCGACAGGACGAGAGCGCCGTTGTCGAAGTCGACGATGCGCCGGTGGTCAAATATCTGCAGAAAATTCTGATGGATGCGATCAATGCCGGGGTGTCGGATATCCATTTCGAGCCTTATGAGAAGTTCTTCCGTATCCGCTACCGCCTCGACGGTAACCTGTATGAGGCAGCCCAGCCGCCACTGGCGATCAAGGATAAAATATCCTCGCGTATCAAGGTAATTTCCAAGCTCGATATCGCCGAGCGGCGCGTGCCGCAGGATGGCCGCATGAAGCTGGTGTTGTCGAAAAATCGTGCCATTGATTTCCGTGTCAGCACCCTGCCTACGCTGTATGGTGAAAAGATCGTGATGCGTATTCTCGATCCTGCCAGTGCCACGCTGGGTATCGATGCGCTCGGGTATGACCCGGAGCAGAAGGAGGCACTGCTTAATGCGGTGCAGCGCCCTTACGGTATGGTGCTGGTGACGGGACCGACCGGTAGCGGTAAAACCGTGTCGCTCTACACCTGCCTCAATATCCTCAACAAGCCTGGCGTCAATATTTCTACCGCAGAAGACCCGGCAGAAATCAACTTGCCTGGCGTCAATCAGGTCAACGTCAACGATAAGGCCGGGCTGACTTTTGCTGCGGCGCTCAAATCCTTTCTGCGCCAGGATCCGGATGTGATCATGGTTGGTGAGATCCGCGATCTGGAAACTGCCGATATCGCCATCAAGGCGGCCCAGACCGGCCACATGGTGCTTTCCACCCTGCATACCAACGACGCACCCGGTACGCTGACCCGCCTCATGAACATGGGCGTGGCGCCTTTCAATATCGCGTCATCGGTAATCCTGATTACCGCCCAGCGTCTGGCGCGGCGTTTGTGCAGTTGCAAAATTCCCATCGATATCCCGCGCGAGGCACTACTGCGTGCCGGTTTCAGAGAAGAGGATCTGGATGGCAGCTGGCAGCCCTATACCCACAGACCGGATGGCTGTGATCTGTGTAAAAGGAAAGGTTACAAGGGTCGGGTAGGTATCTACCAGGTCATGCCCATCACTGACGAAATGAGCCGTATCATCATGAAAAACGGCACTGCTCACGATATCTCCGATCAGGCGCGGCGTGAGGGGGTGCAGGATTTGCGCCAGGCCGGGTTGCGCAAGGTCAAGGCCGGCCTGACTTCGCTGGAAGAAATTGAAGCCGTGACCAACGAATAAAAGAATTAAGGATCCGCACATGGCACTCGCGAAAAAAACCGTCGTGGCTGTAAAGGAATACAATTTTTCTTGGGAAGCCAAGGATAAAAAGGGAAAAGCCATTAAGGGCGATATGGTGGCCGTGAGTGAAACCATGGTCAGAAGTAATTTGCGACATCAGGGACTGATGGTCGTCAAAATCAAGAAACAAAGGAGCAAGGGTGGCGGCAAAATTACTGACAAGGATATCACCCTCTTTACCCGCCAGCTTTCCACCATGATGAAGGCCGGTGTGCCGTTGTTGCAGTCGTTTGATATTGTAGGCAAGGGCCACAGCAACCCCGCAGTACAAAAGTTGCTGCTCGATATTAAAACCGATATTTCTACCGGCAGCAGCATGAGCCAGGCATTCAAGAAATATCCGCTGTATTTTGATGCGCTGTATTGCAACCTGATCAACGCGGGTGAGCAGGCTGGTATCCTGGATACCATCCTTGATCGTCTGGCTACCTACAAGGAAAAAATCCAGGCTATCAAAGGCAAGATCAAGTCTGCTTTGTTTTATCCGATCTCAATCATTATCGTGGCCTTTATTATTACGGCCATTATCATGATTTTCGTGGTGCCTGCTTTCAAGGATCTTTTTACCAATTTTGGCGCTGATTTGCCAACGCCTACTTTACTTGTAATGGCGGTGTCCGATTTTTTTGTGGCTCACTGGTACCTGATTTTTGGCGGTATCGGCGGTGGTTTCTGGTTCTTCTTCTATACCTGGAAGCGTTCGCGCAAGATGCAGGAGGTGATGGATCGGTTGCTTCTCAAAATACCCGTATTCGGCCCGGTAATCGAGAAAGCTACTATTGCGCGCTGGACCCGTACTCTGGCCACCATGTTTGCCGCTGGCGTGCCACTGGTAGAAGCGATGGATTCGGTGGCGGGTGCGGCCGGCAACATCGTTTTTTACAATGCCACCAAGAAAATTCAGGGTGAGGTCAGCACCGGTACCAGCTTGACGGTAGCAATGCAGAATACCAATCTGTTTCCCAATATGGTGCTGCAGATGGTCACTATTGGCGAGGAGTCTGGTGCGCTCGATTCCATGCTGGGAAAAGTGGCTGATTTTTATGAGGCGGAAGTGGATGACGCGGTAGATGCGCTCGCTAGTTTGATGGAGCCGATGATCATGGTGGTGCTTGGCACACTTATTGGTGGCTTGGTAATTGCCATGTACTTGCCGATTTTCAAGATGGGCCAAGTGGTTTAATTGGCTTGATGAAATCCTGCGTTTGTTGGAGGCTTCCCCAGCCGTATTTATTATACTGGGCGGCATTTTAGGTTTGATGCTTGGTAGCTTCCTGAATGTGGTCATCCATCGCCTGCCCAGAATGATGGAACAGGAATGGCGCGAGCAGTGTGCTGCGCTGGATGCTGATTCGAGCCAGGCCCACGTGCCTGCGGGGCCGCGCTATAACCTGGTGGTTCCCCGCTCTGCCTGTCCTGGTTGTGGACATCAGATTCGTGCCATGGAAAATATCCCGGTTCTCAGCTATCTGATGTTGCGCGGTCGCTGTTCACAGTGTAAAGCCAGGATCAGCCCACGCTATCCCGCCGTTGAGGCGCTGACCGGGGGGCTCAGCGCTTTTGTGGCCTGGCATTTTGGCTTTGGCGCTTCGGCCCTGGCGGCTCTGGTCTTCATCTGGGCGCTGATTGCGTTGACTTTCATTGATTTCGATACCCATCTGCTGCCCGACAGCATTACCCAGCCGCTGCTATGGCTTGGGCTGCTGGTGAATTTCAGTGGCATGTTTACTGGCGGGCTTCAGTCTGCCGTCATCGGTGCAATAGCGGGTTATCTCACCTTGTGGAGCGTGTACTGGCTGTTCAAACTTACTACCGGAAAGGAAGGGATGGGCTTCGGCGATTTCAAGCTGCTCGCTGCCATTGGCGCCTGGCTGGGCTGGCAGATGCTGCCGCTCACCATTCTGCTGTCTTCTCTGGTTGGGGCGGTGGTCGGTATTGCCTTGATTCTCTTTGCCGGTCATGGCCGCCAAGTGCCGATTCCCTTTGGGCCTTATCTTGCGGGGGGCGGCCTGATAGCCTTGTTCTGGGGGCGTGAGATTACCCAGGCCTATCTCGGCGTGGCGCTATAGAAGGCTAACATGCTGGTCATTGGGCTCACCGGTGGCATTGGCTGTGGAAAAAGTACGGTTACTGCTGCATTTTCCTGTCTGGGCGCCGCAGTTGTCGACACCGACCAGATCGCCCATCATCTTACAGCGCCGGGGCAGCCAGCTCTGGCAGCGATGCGTGAACAATTCGGCGCAGATTGTTTCTCTCCTGATGGCAGCCTTGACCGTGTCCGGCTGCGTCGTCTGGTGTTTTCTGATCCGGCTGCCAAGCAAAAGCTGGAAACCCTGCTCCACCCACTGATCCGGAATGAAGTCTGCCTTCGTCTGGGGGATGTGTCTGCTCCCTATGCCATTGTTGCCGTGCCGCTCCTGCTGGAAACCGGTGCTTATGACGAGGTGGTGCAACGGGTGCTGGTAGTGGATTGCAGTCCGGAACAGCAGGTGGCGCGAGTCATGAAACGCAGCGGGATGGAGGAAGAGGAAGTGCATGCCATTATGGCGCACCAAATCAGCCGTGCAGAACGTTTGTGTCGAGCGGACGACATTCTCGACAATCACGGCAGCCTGAGTGAATTGCAGGCACAAGTGGAGCAACTGCACCGGCAATATCTTTCGCTTGCTGCGGTAAACGCCAAAAGTAAAGAATCCTAAGGCTGTGCCTGTTTGCGTGTTTCTTTGTCGAGCTCGCGCAACTGGCGCAGGCGCGCCTCGGCGATGGAGGAGTGATAAAAATCGCTATCCTTGTACTTGAGCCCGATCTGTAACTGCTCGATGGCTTCGGCGATATTGCCCCGTAAAAAGTAGGCTTCTGCCAACGCCATATGTTGTTGCAGAGGCTTGCCCAGGGCGGCATATATCTTGGCCTCAAGCTGGTGGAGGCGTGCATCGCCACTGCGCGTTTTCAGGGCGTTATTGACCAGATTGGATGCCTCGGCGGGGCGTGCAGCCTGCAACTGTGTCTCAGCACAAAGATAAATTAGGGCGCGGTATTGCGGGAAGCGCTTGAGCCCGTTGCGACAGCTTTCCAGCGTGGCGCTTGCCGGTCCCGTCGCAGATTTGATCTCTACTGCCAGCGTGTCAAACATTGGATGCTGCATGGCTGCGGTCTTGCGTGCCAGCCCCAGTTCTTTCTCTGCCCGGCCATAATCCTTGCTGCGCAGCAAGGCCACTGCCAGGCCGTAATGCTGCGCGGCTTCACTGCTGAATTTTTTCTCTGCCAGCGCGGATTCGAATATCTTGACTGCTTGTGAGGACGGTTCCTGAGTTGCTTCGATCCGTGCTTTCACCAACTGGAAATCCAGACTGTCTCGTACCTGGCGGTAGGGTAGCGCTTCCACCCGGTTTTGTACGTCAGCGATACGTTCGGTCGTGAGCGGGTGAGTGCGCAGATAGACCGGCGCATTGTTTTCATACAGACGGCCATATTTTTGCATGCGCTCGAAAAAATCGGCCATGGCTCGTACATCGAAGCCGGATTGGGATAGGGTCTGCAAGCCGATGCGATCGGCTTCGCGTTCATGCTCGCGGGTGTAATCCAGCTGACTCTGGATACTGGTGGCCTGGACCGTGGCGATGGCCGCATTGGCTACCTGGGGGTTGGAGCGCGAGGCAAGAATAGCCACCGCCAGCGCGGCCAGGGAGGCCAGGGTGTTTTTCTGGCTGCCCGCAATGACTCGTGCCAGATGGCGTTGCGTGACGTGAGCGATTTCATGGGCGAGCACGCTGGCGAGCTCCGATTCGCTTTGTGCCGAAAGAATCAGGCCGGTATGCACGCCGATAAATCCACCGGGCAGGGCAAAGGCATTGAGAGTATTGTCGTGCAGGATAAAAAATTCGAAATTGCGTGTGGCATCCTGGCTCTGGGCAACCAGGCGGGAGCCCAGAGCGTTGAGATAATCGGTGGTCTCGGCATCGTCGAATAGATCGCGGCTGGCGCGAATATCACTCATGATGGATTCGCCGATGCGGCGTTCCTGCTGTGCGGAAAACACGGCCTGGGAGGCTTCGCCCAGATCAGGCAGCTCGCTGGCCAGAGCGTGGGGGAACAGGAGAGCCAGCGAGAGCAGTAAGTAAATCAATTTCATGGTGCTATGATAACTGCTCCGCATAATAAGTTCACATCAAGGAGCTGTGGTGAGCCAATTCACTCATTTTGATGCCCAGGGTCAGGCACACATGGTAGACGTGGGGGAGAAAGCCGAAACCCGACGTATTGCCCGCGCCTCTGGCGAGATCCGTATGCAGCCGGAAACACTGCAATTGATCCTGACCGGCGAAGCCAAAAAAGGCGACGTGCTCGGTGTTGCGCGTATTGCCGCGATCCAGGGTGCCAAGCGCACCTCCGAGTTGATTCCGTTATGCCATCCGCTGGCTCTTACCAGGGTTGCGGTGGAGTTCAATATAGATCAGCCCCATGCCGCCATCTCATGCCAGGCGACAGCGGAAACGCTGGGACGCACCGGCGTGGAAATGGAAGCGCTGAGCGCTGTTACGGTCGGGCTGCTGACCATCTATGACATGTGTAAGGCGGTAGACCGGGGCATGCAGATTGGCGCTATCCGCCTGCTGGAAAAAGAGGGCGGCAAGTCGGGGCACTGGCGCGTGGATTAAGAGCCTATTTCAGTAGGTTTCATACCTCGCGCCAGCATCATTCAAGGTGTAGTGCTAGGCGCGAGGGGCGTGGCCTGGTTGTTCCAGGCAAGCCGCGAGCAACAACGCAATGCACCTTGAATGATACTGGCCCTCCGGGTTGAGGCCAGAAAGCGCGTCTGCGGCGTCGCGGGCCTTGCCAAGGGAATGACCATTGGCAAGGCCCGCTTCTTGCAGCCATCACTTTCTGGCCTCAACGCGAGGCATGAAACCTACTGAAATAGGCTCTAACATGAAGCGCTACGGCAATTTTCTTGCGGCGGGCATCCTTCTTCTCGGCCTGATCCTCACTGCCCTGGGGTGGTATTTCGCCAGCGTTATGGTCAAGCGTGATACCCAAAGCAATTTTGATTACCGCATGGCACAGGCGACGCAAGCCCTGAACCATCGGCTTGCTTCCTATACAGAGGTTCTGAAAGGGCTGCAGGGCTATTTTTATGGTTCTGAAAGCGTTGGCCGTGCCGATTTCCGCCTTTATCTTTCGCGTCTTGACCTGCAGCACAGTTATCCGGGATTCCGGGTAATAGGCTATGCTCCGCGCGTGGCGCCGAGCGCTCTTCCCCAGCTGGAGGAAACAGTGCGCCGGGACAAGGCGCTCGATCCCAATGGCTACCCGCATTTCAATATCCGCCCCGGCGGCGAGCGTGCAGAACATTTCCCGATTATTTACGTTGATCCCATGGCGGGCAATGAGAAGGCCTTCGGCTTCGATTTCAGCGGCGAAGCCGAGCGTTATGCCGCTCTGCAGCGTGCCCGCGACAGTGGCTTGCCTGCGGCTACAGGCAGCATCACCCTGGTGCAGGACGATGCCGGGCGCGCCGGCTTTCTAATCATGCTGCCTCTCTATCGTTCCGGTATGTTGGCCCTGACTGTCGAGCAGCGCCGTGCCGCATTTCTGGGGGTGGTCTATGCTGCCTTCGTGGTAGACGATCTGATGCAGGGCGTATTCATCAACGAACTGATGCAGCAGAACAGGCTGGCCATTTTCGACATTGGCTTGGCCAATTCAGGCACGTTTGGAGAGAAGAAGAAAATATTCGACAGTTTTGACCTGTCGGAGAAATTCGAACTCGATCCACGGTGGACAATCGAAAAAAATCTGGAAGTGGGTGGCCGGCAATGGCTGCTGGAATATCGTGCGGGCCGAAAGAACGCGGGTTTTGGCGAAATCTTTCCTCTTCTGGTGCTGTTTGTCGGATTGAGTGTAAGCCTGCTTACTTTCGGCGTGATGCGTGCCCTTGTTACGGCCCGCAGCCGTGCCCAGAGCATGGCGGAAAATATGACGCAGGAGTTGCGCACGAGCGAAGTCCGCACCCGCACAATCCTGGATAGCGTGCTGGACGGTATCATTACCATCAATGAGCGGGGGGTCGTTGAAACCTTCAGCCCTTCGGCAGAGAAAATTTTCGGCTATAAGGCACATGAAGTCGTCGGAGAAAACATCAACATGCTCATGCCGGAGCCCTATCACAGTGCCCATGACGGGTATCTGCGCAATTACATCAACACGGGGCAGCGAAAAGTGATCGGAATTGGGCGCGAAGTCAGCGGCCGCCGTAAGGATGGCCGCATTTTTCCGATGGATCTGGCTGTCACCGAGATGGTGCTGAACGGACAGCGCATGTTTACCGGCATCGTGCGCGACATTACTGAGCGCAAGCGTAGCGAGGCGGCATTGCTGGAAACCATGACCTTGCAGCACGCCATTCTCAATAGTGCCAATTACAGCATTATCTCGACCGATCATGCGGGCATCATCCTGACCTTCAACGCGGCCGCAGAGCACATGCTGGGCTATCGTGCAGAAGAGGTGGTTGGCAAGCTCACCCCGGCCATCCTGCACGACCCTCAGGAAGTTGTGAAACGTGCCCAGACCTTATCGTATGAGCTTGGCCGGGAAATCAAACCCGGCTTTGAGGTATTCGTTGCCAAAGCCATTCTGGGCAATACCGACGAAAACGAATGGTCTTACATTCGCAAGGATGGCAGCCGCTTTCCGGTCATGCTCTCGGTGACGGCCCTGCGTGATCAGGATGGGAAGATCAGCGGTTTTCTTGGTATCGGACAGGATATTACCGAGCGCAAGCAAATCGAGCGCATGAAGAACGAGTTCGTTTCCACGGTAAGTCACGAATTGCGCACGCCGTTGACGTCCATCCGTGGCTCGCTGGGGTTGATCGCCGGTGGTGTGACGGGAGAAATTCCGGCCCAGGCCAGAATGCTGGTGGATATCGCCCATAACAATGCAGAGCGGCTGGTGCGCCTGATCAACGATATTCTCGATGTGGAAAAAATCGAGTCCGGCAAGCTAGAGTTCCACAACCGGAATCTGGATTTGATGCCGCTGGTGGGGCAGGCCCTCTCCGACAACCAGGCCTATGGCACGCAACTGGGCGTGACTTTTACCCTGAGCCAGCGTGTGAGCGAAGCCTGGGTATACGGCGATAGCGATCGTTTGTTGCAGGTGATGGCCAATCTGCTTTCCAATGCGGCAAAATTTTCTCCTCGCGGTGCAACAGTCAGTGTGATGGCTACTCAGTCCCAGCCGGGATGGGTCCGGGTGGCGGTGCAGGACCACGGGCCGGGTATTCCGCCCGAATTCCATGCCCGGATATTTGAGAAATTTGCCCAGGCAGACTCATCGGATACGCGTCAGAAAGGGGGGACTGGCCTGGGGCTCAGCATCAGCCGGGCGCTAGTGGAAAAAATGAACGGCTTCATCGGTTTTGACAGCACCCCCGGTGTGGGCACAACTTTCTACTTCGAGCTTCCCCTGCAACGGCAACAGGTTTCTGAAATCACCCCGCTGACTGTCTCTGCCCTGCCTCGCGTGCTGGTCTGCGAGGATGACCAGGATATCGCCACCCTGCTGTGCCTTATGCTTGAAGGCGGTGGGTTTGCCTGTGAGGTGGCCCATGATGCAGTCCAGGCCAAGACTCTGCTGGGCACCAAAAAGTTTGATGCCATGACGCTGGACTTGTCCATGCCCGGGCAGGATGGCCTTTCCCTGGTGCGTGAATTGCGGGGGCAGGAATCTACACGTCAGCTGCCTATCGTGGTGGTGTCAGCGCGAGCCCATGAAGGCCGGCTGGAATTGGAGGGGGCCAGTTTTGCCGTGAGTGACTGGCTCAGCAAGCCGATCGAACCGGAGCGACTGCTTGCCGCATTGCAGAATGCAACCCATGCTTCTCACGATGCATTGCCTGCTATCCTGCATGTCGAGGATGATTCCGGCATCCTCCAGGTCGTTGCTACCCTGCTATCCGGGCAAGCGCTGGTGGTGGCCGCCCACAATCTGGCAGCGGCCCGTGAAACACTGGCCCGGCAGCGCTTTGACCTGGTGATTCTCGATATCAACCTGCCGGATGGCTCGGGACTGGATTTGCTGCCGCTACTGTCAGCCAGTATGCCTGCCATGCCGGTACTGATTTTTTCTGCCCAGGAAGTAGAGGGTGGCATAGCGCATGAAATTACCTCTGCTCTGGTCAAATCGCGCACCAGTAACGAAAAATTGCTGGAAACCATTCGTGCTCTGGCGCAGCCGCAAAAATGATTTTTATGGCAAGATTCATTATCGCGCCTTGATAAGGATAAATATATGACTGCCGCGCTTTCCCGCATTCTCTACGTTGAAGATGAGCCTGATATTCAAGCGGTGGCTAAACTGGCGCTGGAAGCCATCGGCGGTTTTACGGTGGAAATCTGCAGCAGTGGACAGGAAGCGCTTGACCGGGCTCCGGCCTGGGCGCCGCAACTGATCCTGCTGGATGTCATGATGCCGGGCATGGACGGCCCGACTACCATGAGAAAGTTGCGTGAACTCCCCGGTCTGAGCGCAACCCCGGTGATTTTCATGACCGCCAAGGTACAGCCGCCGGAAGTGCTCGAATACAAGGCCATGGGGGCGCTGGACGTGATCCCCAAGCCGTTTGACCCGATGTTGCTGGCAGCTACGGTGAGCAGCATCTGGAACCGGGAATATGGCTGAGATTGCGCCGGATATTCGCGAACGTCTTGCGGCATTGCGGCAGGAATACCTGCGCCAGTTACCAGAAAAAATTCGTCAACTGCGGCAGGGATGGACCCTGCATCTTGCCAGTGGAGAGAACCCCTCCCACCTCGTTGTCCTGCACCGCCAGGTTCATAGTCTGGCGGGATCGGGCGCAACTTTTGGCTGTGATGGAATAAGCCAGGCAGCGCGGCATTTCGAGGTATTCATCAAGCATCTCCTGGATAATGGATGGGAGCCTTCGCCTACTCAGCAGGAGCAGGCGCGTGCCTATCTCACTGCAATCGAGATCGCGCTGGATCAGGTCCAGCAGAAATTGCCCAGGGCTGGCCGTATGCAGGCCGTTCCGGAGGTGGATGTCAGGATTCCGGATGACCATGCCGCCAGGCTGGTATTCCTGGTGGATGACGATGCCTGTTTTGTCGCACAGCTGGAAACACAGCTGCGCCAGTATGGCTATGAGGCGCGGGTATTTACCGGGCTGGAGGAGGTGTACCGGGCGGTGGATGTGGATACGCCTCTGGCAATCATCATGGATATGGTTTTTCCTGAGGGCGAGCTGGCGGGTGCCCAGGCCATCAGGCAGATCAATGACCAGCGCGCAAAACCGATCCCGGTCATTTTCATGTCGGTGCGCGATGATTTTGCATCGCGCCTCACTGCGGTGCGCTCGGGCAGCACCCATTATTTCACCAAGCCGCTGGATATCCCGCGCCTGATTCATACCCTGGATGATCTGATATCGAGCCGCCCGCGTGATCCTTACCGCGTTCTGGTGGTGGATGACGATCCTGAACTGGCTGCGGCTTACAAACTTCATCTTGAGGGCGTGGGGGTTGTCGCCGCAGTGGTGAACAACCCGCTTGATGCCGTCGCCGCGCTGCATGATTTCAGACCAGATCTGCTGCTGGTGGATGTGTATATGCCCGGTTGTAGCGGTATGGAACTGGCTGCGGTGATTCGGCAGCAGGATAGCCATGCCATCCTGCCAATAGTGTTTCTTTCCACTGAAACCGACCTTGGGCGCCAGCTGATGGCAATCAATCTGGGGGGCGATGATTTTCTTACCAAACCGGTGGAGCCGTGGCATCTGGTTCGCTCAGTGCTGGCACGCGCCAGACGTTCGCGTGATTTACGCCTGTCCAGCGAGCGCCAGAACCGGCTGATGCATGAGCTGGAATACCAGAAATTCGCCCTGGACCAGCATGCCATCGTGAGCATTGCCGATGCTGCCGGCAGGATTACCTATACCAACCACAAATTCAGCGAAATCAGCCAGTATTCCGAGCAGGAACTGCTTGGGAAGAATCACCGCATCCTCAACTCCGGTTACCATGAACCAGCGTTTTTCCGGCAGATGTGGGAAACCATCTCCACTGGCAGGGTATGGCAGGGCGAAATCCGTAACCGCAGCAAGAATGGCCGCTACTACTGGGTAGGAACCACCATTGTGCCTTTTCTCGACGAGGCGGGAAAACCCTACCAGTATATTTCGATCCGCACCGAGATTACCCGGATCAAGGAAACCGAAGAACGCTTCCGGCATGGCCAGGTCTACGCCAATATTGGCACCTGGGACTGGGATATCCAGAGCGGTGAGTTGTTCTGGTCGGAGCGCATCGGGCCATTGTTCGGCTACGCCGAAGGAGAACTGGAAACCAGTTATGCAAACTTTCTGGCCGCGATTCACCCCGAGGATCGCCAGTATGTGGTGGATTCAGTCAACGCCTGCGTCGAGCATGGCGCGGAGTACAATATCGAGCACCGCGTGGTATGGCCTGATGGCGCCATCGTCTGGCTCAAGGAAACCGGCAACGTGGTGCGTGATGCAAACGGCAAGGCATTGCGCATGCTGGGCGTGGTGCAGGATATTACGCCACGCAAGCAGGCTGAGGAGGAGGTGCTGCATGCGCGCGACGAGGCCGAGCGCGCCAACCAGGCAAAGTCCGAATTCCTGGCGCGCATGAGCCATGAATTGCGCACCCCGCTCAACGCCATCCTGGGTTTCGGCCAGTTGCTGGAATCTGACCCGGCGGCACCATTGAGCGTTTCACAGCTCGAAAACGTCGAGCTGATACTCAAGGCGGGCTGGCATCTGCTGGCGCTGATCAATGAGGTGCTGGATCTGGCCAAAATCGAGGCCGGCAATATCGACATGTCGATCGAGGATGTCGGCATGAGCGAAGTGCTGGAAGAGTGCCTGTCCATCATCAGTCCCCTGGCGGAGCAGCGCAACGTCCAGGTGGTCGGTGCCTCGTGCGATTCATTATCCTGTGTGGTTCATGCCGACCGGGTACGCCTGAAACAGGTGCTGCTTAATCTGCTATCCAACGCCATCAAATACAATTGTGATGGCGGAAGCGTTACGCTGGCATACCAGACCTCCATGCCAGGGCGGCTGCGTATCAGCGTTGCCGATACCGGTGTCGGACTCACGCCAGAACAGCAGAAAAACCTGTTTCAGCCTTTCAACCGCCTTGGCGCGGAGCATGGCGAGGAGCAGGGAACCGGCATCGGACTCATCATTGCCCGCCACATGGTTGAGTTGATGGGGGGCTGTGTCGGTGTGGAGAGTGAGCCGGGCAGGGGCAGCACCTTCTGGATCGAGCTCAACCTGGGTCATAGCCTGCGTCCGGCGACAGCCGGGGAACAGGTTGTTCCCGCCGTACCTGTGCCGGAAATCGGTGCTCACCACTGCGTGCTGTATATCGAGGATAATCCGGCCAATCTCAAACTGGTGGCGCGGATATTGACCCGGCGCATGGATCTTGACCTTATCACTGCCCATACTGGCGAGCTGGGGCTGGAACTGGCGCGCCATCGTCGTCCCGAGCTGATTATTCTGGATATCAACCTGCCTGGCATGGATGGCATCGAACTGCGCGGCCGGTTGCGCCTGTACGAGGAAACCCGGGATATTCCGGTGATTGCGCTGTCCGCCAACGTCCTGCCTCGCGATATCGAGCGCGCCATGAATGCCGGATTCCAGGACTATGTCACCAAACCAATCAGGGTTGAAACACTGTTTGCTGCTGTGGACCGGGTGATTCAGCAGAGTGCAGACAACTTTCTGCAGGGGGTGGAAAAGTAAATGATGGACAGTTTGAAAACAGCCAAAATTCTAATCGTGGACGATCAGGCGCCCAACGTGGTTTTGCTGGAAAAGATATTGCAGGCCGAAGGCTATGACCAGGTTATTACCACCACGGATTCGCGTCAGGTTGCCGAGCTTTATGTCCGGCATCATTTTGATCTGGTGCTGCTGGATCTCAATATGCCCTATCTCACCGGCTTTGATGTCATGCAGCAGCTCAATGAACTGGAGCCTGACAGCTATGTGCCGGTGCTGGTGCTGACCGCCCAGCCCGACATGAAAACCCGCCTGCGGGCGCTGGAGTCGGGGGCGCGGGATTTTCTGACCAAGCCTTTTGACCGTCTGGAAGTGCTGTCCCGTATCCGCAACATGCTGGAAGTTCGCATGATGCACAACCAGATCCGCGACCAGAACCGGATACTGGAGGAAAAGGTGCAGGAACGCACGCGGGAACTGGCCGATACCCGCTTCGAAATCATTCGCCGTCTGGGGCGTGCAGCGGAGTATCGCGATAACGAAACCGGGCTGCACATTATCCGCATGAGCAAGTATTCCCAGCTGCTCGGGCGCGCTGCGGGGATGGGAGAAGCGGAAAGCGAGTTGCTGCTCAACGCCAGCCCGATGCACGATATTGGCAAAATCGGCATCCCCGACAGCATTCTGCTCAAGCCAGGAAAGCTTGATAGGGACGAATGGGAGATCATGAAAACCCATCCCGTCATCGGTGCGGAAATTCTTTCCGGGCACCAGTCCGAACTCATGAGCATGGCAAGCCAGATTGCCCTTGCCCACCATGAAAAATGGGATGGATCGGGCTATCCACATGGTCTCAAAGAAGAGGTGATTCCGTTGGCAGCCCGCGTGGTGGCAGTGTGTGACGTATTCGATGCCCTCACTACTGCCCGGCCTTACAAAAAAGCCTGGCCGGTAGAGGAAGCCATTGCCTATATTCATGACAACAGCGGCAAGCATTTCGACCCTGAACTGGTGAATCTGTGCCCTGCCATCCTGCCGGAAATTCTGCTCATCCGTGCGCGCTATGCCGAGCCGGATGTGGTTTGACGCGAGCAGGCAAAATGACTTCGGACAAAGCAGAGATCACCCGCCGGCTGCAAGCGCTGCAGGGCAATTTCTCGCGCCATCTGCCGGAACAGCTGGCACAGGTCGAAAGTGCCTGGCTTGCCGCCCGCAGCGGTGATCCGGATGCGCTTGCTGCAATGTATCGGCAGATTCACGGCCTGGCCGGCTCTGGTGCCACTTTTGGCTTCGCGGATCTGAGCGCTACTGCACGGGTACTGGAGCAGACGCTGGCAGATTTGCCGGTGGGGGTGCCCAGTGAGGAGCAGCGCGAACATGTTGATGCTCTGTTGGACAAGGTACGACATGCCGCAGGCGTACTGCCGGAAAAGGTGCGGATGGGATTGGGAGGGGCTTCATCTTCGGCTGCCCGGCTTGTACCTGACCATGAAAACCGCCTGGTGTATCTGGCGGAGGATGATCCCGAGCTGTCGCGTTTGCTAGCCGTCCAGATCAGCCATTTCGGTTATCAGGTACGCACTTTCCCCGATCCTGATGCACTGTGCAAGGCGCTGCATGATGGCTTGCCCGCTGCTGTCATCATGGATATCTCCTTTCCCGGTGGGGAATGTGCCGGAACCGAGGCGATGCTGTCATTGCGACAGCAGGGGATGGCCTTGCCGCCGTTGCTGTTTCTTTCCTCGCGACGCGATTTCAACACCCGGCTCGATGCTGTGCGCGCAGGCGGCGATGCCTTTTTTACCAAACCAGTGGAAATCGGGGGGCTGGTTGACCGGCTCGATGTACTGACCGCCAGCACCAAACCCGAGCCTTTCCGCGTCATGATCGTGGAAGATACTTCTTCGCTGGCGGCGGTCTATGCTCATATTCTGGAGCAGGCGGGCATGATTACCTGTCAGGTCACCGATCCGATGGGTGTGATGGCCTCTCTGGCCGACTTCAGCCCCGAGCTGATCCTGATGGATATGTATATGCCCGGGGCCAGCGGCGAGGAAGTGGCCAAGGTGCTGCGGCAGCAGGAAGCGCTGGTCGGCGTCCCTATCGTATTTTTGTCCGGCGAGACAGATCTGGGGCGGCAACTCGCTGCAATCGGCCATGGCGCCGATGATTTTCTGGTCAAACCGATCCAGCCTGAACACCTGCTGCTCTCGGTTACCAGCCGTATCGAACGGTATCGCGTGCTGCGCAGCTTCATGGTGCGCGACAGCCTGACCGGGCTGCTGAATCACACCAAGACCAAGGAACAGCTGGAAGTCGAGATCGAACGCGCCAAGCGCCAGCAGCGCCCTCTGTCCTTCGCCATGATCGATCTCGATCATTTCAAGCGAGTGAACGATACTTATGGCCATCCCACTGGCGACAAGGTGCTGAAAAGCCTGGCCCGGCTGTTGCAGCAACGCCTGCGCAAGGTGGATGTGATTGGCCGCTATGGCGGTGAAGAATTCGCCGTGATCCTTACCGATACCACCGGCCCAGATGCAGTGAGGGTGCTGGATGATATTCGCAAGGATCTGGCACAGATACAGCAGCATGGCGAGGGCGGCGAGTTCAGCGTCACCTTTAGCTGCGGTATCGCATCCTATCCTGATTTCGCCACGCCAGAGGCAATCAGCAATGCTGCCGACAAGGCACTCTACCAAGCCAAGCACGGTGGGCGTAATCGCGTCGTGCTGGCTGCGTTGCATAATCCCCGAGGGCATTAAACATGTTCGAGTATATGTTTTTCGACCATGATTTGCGTCAGCAATTCATCTCCTTTGCTCATGGTCATGGCGTTCCATGCGAGGCGGCCGAGGACAGCATGGGCCTGGTGGCATCGGTTGCGGAGGATATTCCGGAACCCGTTTCGGATGAGCTCGACCGCTATTACGACGAATTGCTCGAGCTGCAGGCGGAACGGGTGGATCAGATCGATGGCGCGGCGACGCACCAGGCTGCCGGTGTGCGGGTCCTGCTGGAAGACGGTCGCCCCTGCATGATCAAACTCGACCCAGGCATAGCCAACCAGCTGCTTGCGGCATTTACACTGGAAGAAGTGCAGGCCCTGGTTCAGGCCATTGCACGCAGTGTGGCAAATCCGGGCGATGGGCCGATCTGTAGGCGGGAATAATCGCCCTTGCAATAAGTGGCGTTCATGTCGTAGAATCACGCTCTTTTTTCAAGTTTTAACGGTTAGGCTGAAAACTATGGTTATTATTCGACTCGCCCGCGGCGGCGCCAAAAAGCGCCCCTTCTTCAACCTGGTGGTGGCTGATTCACGCGAGCGCCGTGATGGTCGTTTCATCGAGCGCGTGGGCTTCTACAACCCGGTGGCTCCGGAAGGCCAGGAGTCCGTGCGTATCGATACCGAGCGCGTGACCTACTGGCAGAGCAAGGGCGCGCAACTGAGCGATGCCGTGGCCAAGCTGGTCAAGCGCGCGGGCGCTGCCGCCGCCTAAATATATATTAGGTGCCGCAGCAGCCTGATCACCTGACCGTCATGGGGCACGTCGGTGTCCCGTTCGGTGTGCGCGGCTGGGTGAAAGTGCATGCTTACACCGAGCACAGCGACAGCCTGCTGGATTACCCGGTATGGTGGCTGGGGCGTAATGGTCAATGGCGCGAATGTGAAGTGCTGGGGTGTGATGTGCACCCCAAAGCGCTGATCGCGCATCTGGCCGGCTGTAATGACCGCGATGCGGCGGCGGCCTTGCGCGGCAGCGAAATCGCCGTGCCACGGGAAAGCTTGCCACAGGCTGACGAGAACGAGTATTACTGGGCCGATCTGATCGGCCTCAAGGTGGTGAATGCCGCAGAGCAGGTGCTCGGAAGTGTCTCCGGATTGCTGGAAACGGGTGCCAACGATGTGCTGGTGGTGCAGGGGGAGCGTGAACGGCTGATCCCCTTTGTTGCCCAGGTGGTGCTGGAGGTTGACCTGGCGGCAGGGTTGGTTCGGGTTGACTGGGGTCTGGATTATTGAATTGACCCCCTACCAGTTTGACGTCATTACCCTGTTCCCGCCCATGTTCGAGGCGTTGACTGCCAGCGGTATTACGCGGCGGGCGCAGGAGCGGGAAAGCTACCGGTTGCGCTTGTGGAATCCACGTGATTTCACCAGCAACAATTACCGTACGGTGGATGACAGGCCCTACGGTGGCGGGCCTGGCATGGTAATGCTGGCGGAGCCGCTGGAGCAGGCCATCAGCATGGCGCGGCAGGCCCAGGTTGCGGCAGGTGTGGAAACCCCCAAAGTGGTTTATCTGTCTCCCCAGGGGCGTTTGCTTGATCATGCACTGGTGATGGAACTGACGGCTACGGGCGGCCTGGTTTTACTGGCCGGGCGTTATGAGGGTGTGGACGAACGCCTGTTGCGGCGTCAGGTGGATGAAGAGATTTCCATTGGCGACTATGTGCTGTCGGGGGGCGAACTCCCCGCCATGGTGTTGATGGACAGTATTATCCGGCAATTGCCGGGGGTGCTGGGTGATGCGGAATCCGCCGAGCAGGATTCATTTGTTAACGGCCTGCTGGATTATCCGCACTATACCCGGCCAGAAATTTATCAGGGCGAGCGTGTCCCGGAAGTATTGATGTCCGGAAATCACGCCCTGATACAGAAGTGGCGGCTGAAACAGGCGCTGGGACGCACCTGGGAACGCCGTCCGGATTTGCTGGCATCACGCCAGTTGACTAAAGAGGAGTCTCGGCTGCTGGCTGAGTATCAGCAGGAACAAGACGCCATACAAAAAGAAGGAACCTAGCAATGAATCTCATCCAGCAACTGGAACAGGAAGAAATCACCCGTCTGGGCAAAACCATTCCCGATTTTGCTCCCGGCGATACCGTCGTGGTGCAGGTGAAGGTCAAGGAAGGTACGCGCGAACGTCTGCAGGCCTATGAAGGCGTGGTGATTGCCAAACGCAATCGCGGCCTGAATTCCTCTTTCATCGTGCGCAAGATTTCCTCGGGTGAAGGCGTGGAACGTACATTCCAGACTTATTCCCCGCTGGTGGCCAGCGTCGAGGTGAAGCGCCGTGGCGATGTGCGTCGCGCCAAACTGTACTACCTGCGCGATCGTTCCGGCAAATCCGCTCGTATCAAGGAAAAACTGCCTAACCGCAAGCAGGCTGCGGAGTAATTTCCGTTTTCTGCCCCGCTGCCCGAGCTTTCGGGTGGCGGACGGTTGCTTGCCTCTCCTGCAGTTCGTTTACAATAGCGCCCATGCGCTATCTGATTTTTCCCCTTTTTCTTTCCTTTTTCTCCTTCACCAGCCTCTCTGCAGCATCTGGCGTGACGCCCGAGACAGTCATGCGTGTCGCTCACATGGGCGCGCCGCAATTCGCCTTGTCCGCTGCGGAAAATGCCCAGACCGCCAGCCCGGACCGTGCCCGGTGGCTTGCCTGGGAAGTGACGCGCTGGGATTTGCTCTACCAGCTCAAGCGCTGGCCGGAACTCCAGCAACTTACCCAAACCCCGCCTGCCGATGTGCCAGAAGTAATGCGGCACTATGCATCATGGCGCAATGCCCAGGCCTCGGTAGCTTTGCGTCATGATAGCGAAGCCCGCGAGTTGCTTGCCCGGCTGATATGGCAAGGCGGGCTGGACGGCGTGCAAATGCGCGAGGCGCGGCGCCTGGTCATTGAAACCCTTTTTTTCCAGGATCGGGGGGATGACGCCTATCTGGCCATTCTGCGTTACCAGCAGGATTTTCACCCCCTGACGCAGGGAGAAATCGAATTTTTCGCGCAAGGACTTTCCCTTCATGGCAAGAAAGTCGAAGCGCTCGCCTGGCTGCCGCAAGTGAGCGATGCCGCGCTGGCTTTATGGCTGAAGCTGCGGGGCGGGGGGGCGCAAGCGCATGAGGCGGCAGGGCAGGCGCGAAGTGGGTTGAAAAAAGGCGGACAAGCGGGCTATTGGGCCGTGCTGGAGCAGGTTGCCCTCCTGCAGCAGGACGCAGCCTTGCATGTGGAGGCATTGGAAAATCTGCTGTCCATGTCGCAGGATAGTCAGCCGGCGATGTTCCATGCGAGTGCTGAAGATCTATGGAAAAGCTATCATGCGCTTTCTTTGTCGCTGGGTAATCAGGCTCAGTTGCTGCAGGGCGATGAACAGGCCTGGCTGGATCTGGCGGTAAAGCTGGAGCAGGTGCCAGAGGGGCAGAAAAGCCCGCTGGCAGTACGTGCGCTGCTTGCCCATCTGGCGCGCCAGTCGACGAATCAGGCAATACGCAGGGAGGCGGAAACCCGGTTGTTCGGTCACTTGATCCGTGCCGGTCTGGTACGCACAGCATTTTATCTGTTTGCTGGACATGACGATGTGACGCTTATGTTGTTGAACGATCTGGCCTGGCTGGAGCACACCCCGATACGGCGGAGTGTGCTGCGCGAACTGGCTTTGCGCGAGGGGCTGAATGAGGAATACGAGCGGGCAACGGCTTATCTGTTGCAACTGCTTGATCAGCAGCCGTGAAAATTTATCACGCCAGGCTAGCCACACCTTTTGCCGTTCTGGGTATTCTGACCGATCAGGAGCAGCTCACGGCAATTGATTTCCTCCCCGCCGATAGCGCAACGATGCCGGCACAAACATCTCTGGCACGTGAAGTATGCGCCCAGTTGCAGGCATATCTCACCGATCCGAATTTCTCCTTCAATCTTCCCCTTCAGCCTCATGGCACGCCTTATCAGCACAAGGTATGGCAGGCACTGCTGCAAATTCCTCCTGGCCAGACGGAAAGCTATGGCGCGTTGGCAAAACGGCTTGTTTCCGCTCCTCGCGCGATAGGGCAAGCCTGTGGCGCCAACCCCATCCCGGTTGTTATTCCCTGCCATCGCGTGCTGGGCAGCCAGGGACTGGGTGGATTCATGCATCACAGTGGCGGTGGCCCGCTGCTGATCAAGCGCTGGCTGCTGGAGCACGAACATGTCCAACTCCGACCTGCTGGATGAGTTTTGTGATGCGCTATGGCTGGAGGATGGCCTTGCGCGCAATACGCTGGAAAGCTACCGGCGTGATCTGAGCCAGTTCGCCGCCTGGCTGGAGAGGCAGCGGCCGCATAAGGATCTGCTTCAGGCGGGGCAGGGTGAAGTGCTGGAGTACCTTGACTATCAGTTCAGCCTGCATGCCAAGGCGCGTACCACCAGCCGCCTGCTTTCCAGCTTGCGCCGCTTCTACCGTTATCTCTTGCGCCAGGGAAACATCGTGGCTGATCCCACTTTAAGGGTCGAAATGCCCAAGCTGCCGCGTACCTTGCCGAAATCCCTGAGCGAAGCGGATGTGGAGGCGCTGCTTCATGCGCCGGAGGTGGAGGAGGCGCTCGGTCTGCGCGACCGAGCCATGCTGGAAACCCTGTATGCTACTGGATTACGGGTGTCGGAGCTGGTGGCGTTGCCATTGCAGGGGCTGAGCCTGGAGATGGGTGTGGTGCGGGTGATGGGCAAGGGCTCCAAGGAGCGCCTGGTGCCGCTGGGCGAAGAGGCGGCAGGATGGCTGGCACGTTATCTTGCCAGTTCGCGCAACGAACTGCTGGGCGGTAAAGCCTGTGACGCGGTGTTTGTCACCCAGCGAGGCGAAAGCATGACGCGCCAGGCGTTCTGGTATCTTGTCAAACGCCATGCCGCGCTGGCCGGCCTGACTGGCTCGCTTTCCCCTCACACCCTGCGCCATGCCTTTGCCACCCATCTGCTCAACCATGGCGCAGATTTGAGAGTGGTGCAGATGCTGCTGGGGCACGCGGATATTTCCACGACCCAGATATATACCCATGTGGCGCGGGAGCGGTTAAAGCGGCTGCATGCCGAGCATCATCCGCGTGGGTAACTGTCGTTAAAGGTGGCTTTTTACTCTTTTCTTGGTTCTTGGGGGGGAGCAATATTCAGAACGTCTATTATGGTTCCGGATACTTTATCTACGAGCACTGTTAGCGAGTATTTTTTAGTTCTTAGTGGTATGAATCCTATTTCATCTGGTTTCTTATTGATTTTTATTAATGCTTGATCGAGTAATGGAGCGGTACCTGAGTTCAGTTTACGCAGCATTTCGAGTGGCCGGGCTGTGCTGATAATTTCGTCATGCAAAGTGTCTAGGTCAACGAAATACTTTGGCTGATAATGCACGCCCATACCTGTGACTGCCCAGTTGTAATTCATGTCGCTCAACTCTTGTGGTTCAGTTGGTAATTTTGCTCCTACCCAACGTGGCCCCCACAGCGGTAAAGTTTGAAACCGTGAGTCGTGAGCATCTCTTAACATCTGTTCGTCTATGGTATTGGCCGTGACTGCAATAAAGTGGCCTTGAGAAAATACCAGGTAAACGGGACGTCCCTCAAAGGTGGCATATAGGCCATAAATCAGGGCCAATATCTGTAAGAGTGCGATAAACGACAAATCCAGAATGAGTTCGCGCCGGCTCTTTCCTGGGTTGAATACTACAAAGGTTAGCAGAGGGCCTATGCAAACATCGATGCTAATGATCAGGGTTACTAGCGACTGCCCACCGATGGCGCTAAAAAGAGGAAATGGATACCAGACGAATAAGATTAGACTGAGGACAGTCATGGCGATCAATGCACTGATCGCTAGATGGGCCGAGGCGGCTTTGCTGCGGGTCATATTGACGGCCTTTACTCCCATGGGACGGAAAAATCACAAGGGAGTCCAAAGGGTGAAAATGGAGGAGCTTCTCAAAAAAAAGCCCCTTCAAATGAAGGGGCTTGATTTATTGGCTGGCCCATGAGAGGGCGGCCTAGCCAAATGGGACCGTTAGTTCTTGACCCAGCCTTTGGTCACAGCGCCACCGCTCATCACAAAGTAGATTTTGCTGCCTGCTACAGGAGCTGCTACAGAACCTGGTGTATTGCTTGGTGTCAGGATCAGCGTATCGGTTGCTGCGATATTTTTATAGGCATTCGGCGTTGCGGTGATTACCCCGTCAGTAACACCAACGGTTGCCGTGGCGCCGTTGGCGCTTGCATAAGCTGCAGGAACACCATTCGACCCTGCATCGCACAGAGTAATGTCGCCAAGGGATTGCCAGCAGTCCTCTACGCCCAGTTTGTAAGGGGCAACCTGGCCGGTCACTTCAGTGTAACGTGCTTTGGTGATGTAATCTTGATAGGCCGGGATCGCTACTGCAGCCAAGATGCCAATAATTGCCACGACGATCATCAGCTCGATCAGGGTAAAGCCTTGTTGTACGCGTTTCATGGTATTTCTCCTCATTGGGTTATTGAAACGAACAAAACACATGTAGTGTTTGCTGAGTATTAAGCATGATATGTGCCAGACCATGTTTTTGTAGGAATGCCTTGGGGTGGTATGAATGCTATTCACTCTGGTGGCTGGGCGACGTTTAAGCTATTTGCTGCTATCCCCTCCCCCAGGCAGAGAGTTTGGCGGTTGCACGAGTTCTAAATTAAGGCGTTTCGTCCAAAACGACATGTGTCTGGATTGTTTGGTCCTTTATTCAAACCCTCTGGCTTTGGGGTGTGGTTGTCGAGTGTCAGGATGTGACGTTGTGCGTCACATTGAGGTTGGCCTGCTCCTGATCTGCCCCCATTAGAAGTGCCAACGGCCTTCTAGTAAAATCCAAATTGAAACATTAGACAATTTCTTGCTGTGGCTAAAATGCGGATTATCTTTTCAAATAGCTTTGCCGTAATTCCTCGGGAAAACGCTCGATCGCATAGCGCAGCATAGTACGCGGCATGACGCAGCCATATCGATCCAGAAAATCTTCCAGCCGTGCCCGGTCGCGCTTTCCCACCTCTCGCAGCATCCAGCCGCTGGCCTTGTGCATCAGGTCTTCGCGGTCATTCAGCAGCTGTGCGGCCAGTTCCAGGGTATTGTCGAAATCGCCCTGGCGGATGAAGTGCAGGGTCGCGACCATGGCGATGCGCCGTTCCCACAGGGAGGGGGAGCGAATCAGCTGATAGAGCGGTGTGCGCGGCTGATCGGCGAGGTGGGTGCCCACGATATGTGGCGCGGAAAGGTCTACCAGGTCCCAGTTGTTGATCCATTTGCTGTTGCCCAGATAAGCCTGATAAACGTTCTGGCGTGTCTGCAAATCTCCGGCGGCAAAGTGGCGCATCAGGAACAGCAGTGCGAGCAGGCGCTCTTCGTGAAAGGCAGAATGGAGTAGTTCGAGTGTCGTGTCGAGCGTCACTTTCTTGGACTGTTTGGCCACGTCGCGGATGATGGGGACCTTGATGCCGAGAAAGACATCCCCTTCGCCATACTGGCCCGGTCCGGTCTTGAAAAAACCCTGCTGGACGCGAGCCGTTTCCGGACTGGCAAGGCTGCGCAGCCGGGACTGGATCTCGCTCAGGTTGGCGGGGGAATTCACTCTGCCGCGATTTTCAGGATTACCTTGCGGATGACGCCAGCGCTGACCAGCGGCGCATGCGCATCCTGCGGAAAAAACAGGCAGAAGGCCCCGGGTGGCGTGCTGATCCAGCTTGCCGGCGTGTCGTGGAAGAACTGGATGTCCTTCTCGCTGCTGTAGTCGGCAACCGGCTCATGGCAGTCGCACAGCGGCCTCCAGCCCATCTCGTCGGTGCCTTCCAGTACCAGCTGGATGTCGATGTATGTGCGGTGGCATTCCAGCTTGGCCTGGTCGCGGCTGCGCCCCGGGGAAGTCTCCACGATGGCGAACAGGCGTTCGCCTTCAATGGGGTAGCGTCCCGGCGCCAGGTCTTTCAGGCCGGGGTCGCGCAGGAAGTCGAAGGCACGCGGAAACAGCTCATGCAGGGTGGTGTAGCGGCCGGCATTGGCGAGGGTGTCGAAGATCATGTTTGCCTACTTGGTGAGTGCCATGAACAGTTCCGGCAGCCGTTCCGGCAGGCGCTGGATGTTGTCCACCACGGTGTACTGCTTGCCGAAAATGTCGCTGACGTATTCGTCGGCCTTGGGGTCAAGGTTGATGCAGTAGGCGTAAATGCCTTTTGTGTCCAGCTCCTTGACAGCCTGGCGCGCATCTTCGATCAGCACGCGTTCGTCCTTGGTGTCCACGTCGGAGGGCTGGCCGTCGGTGAGGATCAGCATCAGCTTCTTGTCCGCCTTCTGGGCTTCGAGGTAGTGGGCGGCGTGGCGCATGGCTGCCCCCATGCGGGTGGAAAAGGCCGCGTCCATGGCTGCCAGGCGTGCTTTCACCTCGTCGTCCCAGTGTTCGCTGTAACCCTTGATGTGCATGTAGCGCACGTCGTGGCGGGTGTTGGAGTGGAAGCCGCCGATGGCGAAGGGGTCGCCCAGTTTTTCTACCGCCCAGGCCAGCAGGGAAACGGCTTCCTGGGAAAGTTCGAGGATGGTCTGGTCAGCACCCGCCACCTTTTCGTTGAGCGATTCGGACAGATCCAGCAGCAGCATCACGGCGATGTCGCGCCCGCTGGTCTTGTGGCTCATGTTGATGCGCGGATCAGGGCTGGAGCCGCTCTTGAAGTCGATCAGGGAGCGCAGGGCGACGTCCAGATCAAGTTCGCTGCCCTCTTCCTGGTAGCGGATGCGCACTTTTTCCTGCGGCTTGAGCAGGTCCAGCATTCTTTTGAGCCGTTTGGCCAGGGCGTCGTGCTTGGCCAGCAGCCTGTCGATGTCGCCCGAGTTGCCCTTGGGATGCAGGGCCTCGTACACGCTCACCCAGTCTGGGCGGAAGGTCTGGCTGAGGTAGTCCCATTCCGGGTAGTGGCGCGGCGGCAGGCCGGTGATTTCCTCGCCCTTCTCAATCTTGCGCTCGGCATCGAAGGCTTCTTCCTCGTCGCCTTCCTCGATGAATTTCCACATCTGGCGGTTGTCGTCGCGGTAACTGACTTCGGTGTCCTTGAAATGGATGTTCGGAAGCTGGTCGCTCTGGCGGCGCGCCTTGGCGCCGAAGGCGATGGCCAGGTCGGCGATTTCCTGGGTGCTGGATTCGCCAGCTTGCATGATGGCATGGAAGCGCTGGGCAAATTCGATGATCAGAGGATTACGGTAATTATGGTCCGGGTCGAGAATGGCACGCGACAGCATGGCAAGACGGTGACGCACGGCGGATTCCCTGTCCGGGTTGCATGCATCTTCTGCCGGGGTAGGATGCAGCCCCAGGAAAATACGTCTCAAGCCGGGGTAACGCTGCATGGCGAGGTATTCCACGCGGGAGTCTTCGAGAAACTCCACCGCCATGCGCTGGAACGGGCTCATGTTGTCGGCGATGATGGCCGTGGTCCAGCGCTTGTGGCCCATGATGTGGGCCAGGGTGGCGCGGTAGCGGTCCAGGCCGGAGATGCCATTGACGCCGTCATATACATCCGGCAGACGGATGCCGAGCTTGTCGTAATAGGGGATGGGCTTGCGCAACTCGTCGAACCCCAGAGAGTAGGGTACCAGGTAATCATGGTGTTCCCACAGAGCGCGCAGGTAGAGGTCAAGCTTGCGCTCTACGTCGACCATCAGGGTGCCGTGGCGCTCGCGTTGCATGACAGCCTTGCTGTCGGCTGATTGCAGGCTGAAGTAGTCGACCTGCCGTTCGGGATGGTTGCCATAGTTGCGGATACCATACTCGACCCAGTTTTTCAGCCCCTGCAGCGGAATCTGGCTGAGCAGGTAGGGCATCTGGGCATAAAGCTCGGGCAGGCCGGGACTGGGGAAGGTGGTGTGATGGCCGTGAATGGATCCGGTCGTGCGTTCCATGAAATCCAGCGCCAGATCCATGTAATCCTGCATCTGTTCCTGGGAATGCAGCCTTCTGGCCGTGGCCGCCAGGGTCTGCAGGAAGGGAACGATGGCCTTGCCATTAGGTGATTTGTACATCCTGCGGATGAACGTCATCACTGCCGGCAGGGCGGATTCCCCGAGTGTCCTGGCGACCGAGGGCCATTCCTCCAGAAACGCCAGCACCGGCTCGACGCCTCGCCCCATGCGGCAGAGAAAGCCGGCCGCTTCCAGATAGGCGGTGATGCCCTCCTTCGAGAGTACGGACAGGGCTTCTGCCATGCAGTCATCGAAGACGTCCTTGACCTGGGAAAAGCCGCAATTGAGCTGTTCGCGGTAGCCCTTCATCAGGGGGTGTTCATACTCTGTCATCACCTCGGCCACGTTCCGTTTCCTCAGGCAAAAGTTGCGTCAATGGCGTGATCCAGCGTGTCGCGGATGTCGGCATCGTCGGTGATGGGGCGCACCAGAGCCATGCGGCAGGCATCGCGTGCTTCCACGCCGCCCCTGATCAGGGTGGCGGCGTACACCAGCAGACGGGTGGAAATTCCTTCGTCCAGGCCGTGGCCTTTGAGGTTGCGCGCAGTGGCGCCAATTTTGACCAGTTTGGCGGCGGTGGCTTCATCCAGACCGGTTTCCCTGGCAACGATGCCGGTTTCCAGCTTGGCGTCAGGATAATCGAAATCAAAGGCAGTGAAGCGTTGCTTGGTAGATTGTTTGAGATCCTTCATCAGACTCTGGTAGCCAGGGTTGTAGGAAATTACCAGCTGGAAATCAGGATGCGCCTCGATCAGCTCGCCCTTCTTGTCCAGTGGCAGGGTGCGGCGGTGGTCGGTGAGGGGATGGATCACCACGGTGGTGTCCTGACGGGCTTCCACTATTTCATCCAGATAGCAGATGGCGCCAATGCGGGCAGCGGTAGTGAGCGGGCCATCGAGCCAGCGGGTGCCGTTGGCGTCGAGCAGGTAGCGCCCGACCAGGTCGGAAGCGGTCATGTCCTCGTTGCAGGCTACGGTGATCAGCGGCTTGCCGAGCTTCCAGGCCATGTATTCGACGAAACGCGATTTGCCGCAACCGGTGGGGCCCTTGACCATCACCGGCAGGCGGGCGGCATAGGCGGCTTCGTACAGCGCGACTTCATTGGTCTGCTGCTGATAGAACGGTTCCTTGTGAATCTTGTATTGATCTTTGGCGGTCATGGCTATATCCGATTAAATAAGTCGGGTTATCGGAACCAAAAAAGCCCCGCCGTAGCGGGGCTTTCTGGTAAGGCGTCTTACTTGTGCACACCCAGCTTTTCACGCCAGCCGGGGAACAGCTTGTCGGCGTCTTTCGGGAAGGACTCGAAGGCGCGGGCAAACTCTTTGTGCTCCTTGGCGTATTCGATCGGATCGGCACCGGCTTTCCAGCACTCGTAGGACTGACGCAGGGAGATCGCGCCAGCAGCCGGGGAGTCGATGTGGCCGTAGGAGCCGCCACCAGCGGTGTTGATCACGTTGCCATGGCCCAGGTTTTCGAAGAAGCCGGGCAGGCGCAGTGCGTTCATGCCGCCGGAGATGATCGGGGTGGTGGGCTTCATGCCGTACCACTTCTGGAAGTAGACCGGGCCCTGGCACTCGTCGCGCTCGATCATGTAGGCGATGATCTTGTCGTCGCCTTCGCCTTCCATCTTGCCATAGCCCATGGTGCCGACGTGGATGCCGGAAGCGCCTTGCAGGCGGCTCATCTTGGCCAGCACGAAGGCGGTGTAACCGCGCTTGGAGCTGGGGGAGGTCACGGCGCCATGGCCGGCACGGTGGTAGTGCAGGTACTGGCCGGGGTATTGACGGCGGGCGGTGGTCACCATGCCGGGGCCGCCAACGTAGCCGTCCACCAGGAAGGCCAGCTTGTCGGCGTCAGGGCCGAACACTTCCAGCGCGTAGTCGGCGCGGGCCGTCATTTCGTAGTGGTCGTCAGCAGTGATGTTCATGGAGAACAGCTTGGCCTGGCCGGTTTCATCCTGGGCGCGCTTCATGGCGTCATACACCAGCGGCAGCACTTTCTTCAGCGGGCAGAACACCTGGTTGCCTTGCGGCTCGTCGTTCTTGATGAAGTCGCCACCCAGCCAGAACTGGTAGGCGGCCTTGGCGAATGGCTCGGGGCGCAGGCCCAGCTTCGGCTTGATGATGGTGCCGGCGATGTAGCCGCCGTTTTCGACCGGACGGCCGAGGATGCGCCACAGGTTGGTGATGTCGGTGGCGGGGCCGTCGAACATCTGGATGGCGCGCTCCGGCACGTAGAAGTCGATCATCTTGGCGTGTTCGATGTCGCCCATGCCCTGGTTGTTGCCGATCGCCAGGGTCAGGAAGGAAACCAGCATGAAGCGGCCGTCGGTGACGTTGCGGTCGAACAGCTCCAGCGGGTAGGCGATGCGCATGTCTTCGTTGGCTTCGTCGATGTAGTACACCAGCGCGTCGACACCCTTGGTGAAGTCGTCAGTGGTGGAAACTTCGACGTTGGTGCCGGTGGAGGATTCGGCGGCGAAGTGGGCGGCGCCTTCCAGATAGCCGGTGCCGGCCTTGGGTTTCATCTTGTAAGCGACGAGGATGTGTTTGCCGCCTTTGATCAGGTCTTCTTCTTTCAGGTCCAGATTCGCGTAACGTGCCGATTGATCCATTGCTTATCTCCAAATGGTTATGAATGTATTCCCGAAGGAATGGTTGTGATGCGATGAGGAGTACTATACGCATCAATTTGTATAAGAAACATTAAATTGTTATGATTGTTATCATAATCATTTGCTTATGATTTTTTGAAGTCGAACTGTCATGTTACACCTCACCCTGCGTCAATTGAAAGTATTCGAAGCCGTGGCGCGCCAGCGCAGTTTTTCGCGTGCAGCGGAGGAGTTGTTCCTGACCCAGCCGGCCGTTTCCATGCAGGTGAAACAGCTGGAGGAAGGCATTGGCTTGCCCCTGTTTGAACAGATGGGAAAGAAAATTTTCCTCACCGAGGCCGGACAGGAGCTGTTCCATTACAGTCGCGTCATCGCCGAACAGCTGGAGGAGATGGAAGAGGTGCTGTCGCGCATGAAGGGGCTTGAGCAGGGGCGGCTGAAAATTACCGTGGTGAGTACTGCCAACTATTTTGCGCCCCAGCTGTTGGCCAGTTTTTGCCAGCGTCACGCAAAAGTGACCATTAGCCTTGATGTCACGAACCGGGAAATCCTGCTACAGCAGCTGGCCAATAATGAAACCGATATGGCGATCATGGGCCAGCCGCCGGAAGGCCAGGATTTGACGGCCGAGTCGTTCATGGAAAATCCACTGGTGGTAATTGCCTCGCCGAACCACGCACTGGCCGGCCAGCACCATATCCCGGTGCAGCGGCTGGCGGGGGAGACCTTCCTGGTGCGCGAGGTCGGCTCGGGCACACGCAGCGCGATGGAGCGTTTCTTTCAGGAGCATGGCATCGAGCTCCACACCGGCATGGTGATGAGCACCAATGAGGCTATCAAACAGGCAGTGCAGGCGGGAATGGGGCTGGGAATCGTGTCGTTGCACACCGTGGCGCTGGAGTTGGAAACGCGACGCCTGGCCATTCTGGATGTGGATTCTTTCCCCATCATGCGCCACTGGTTTGTGGTTCATCGCCAGAACAAGCGGCTTTTGCCGGTGGCGGCGGGGTTCAAGGATTTTCTGTTGAATGAAGCTGCCCAGTTGATGGAAAAAGTTCAGGCTTCTCCGCCGTTGTCCAGTCCCAGTTCCTGAATTTTCCGCGTCAGGGTGTTGCGCCCCAGTCCCAGCAACTGGGCAGCCTCAATTTTTCTCCCCGCCGTATGCTTGAGCGCCTGAGTGATCAGGGCAATTTCAAACTGGCGGGTAAGGCTTTCCATGATGCCTTTCTCGCCGCGATTGAAGGCGCCGGTAGCGACTTCTTCCAGCGCTGCCACCCAGTCCGTGGCAAGGGTAGCCTGGCTTTCTTCGCGGAGTTCCGGTGGCAGATCTGCAATTTCGACATTCTGGCCCGGCGCCATGACGGTGATCCAGTGGCAGACATTCTCCAGTTGGCGCACATTGCCGCTCCAAGGGAGAGTGGCAAGGTATTTGAGTGCGGCATCAGACAGTTTCTTGGCTTCCATTCTCAGTTCCTGCGCGCTTTTCTGCAGGAAATATTTCGCCAGTGGCGGGATATCCTCGCGCCTTTCACGCAGAGGCGGCAGGCGCAGGCGGATGACGTTGAGGCGGTGGAACAGATCTTCGCGGAACAGGCCCTGTTTGACGCGCTGCTCCATGTCCTGATGGGTAGCGGCAATTACGCGCACGTTGACCTTGATTGGCGAATGGCCGCCAACCCGGTAAAACTGGCCATCCGACAGGACGCGCAACAGGCGGGTTTGCAGTTCGGAGGGCATGTCGCCGATCTCGTCGAGAAACAGTGTTCCGCCATCGGCCTGCTCGAAACGGCCGCGCCGCATCGCCTGGGCGCCGGTGAAGGCGCCACGTTCGTGGCCGAACAATTCTGATTCAAGCAAATCCTTGGGGATGGCTGCGGTGTTGATTGCAATGAACGGCTGATCGGCGCGAGGGCTGTGGCGGTGCAGGGCACGCGCCACCAGCTCCTTGCCGGTGCCGGACTCGCCATTGATCAGTACCGTGACATGGGACTGTGACAGGCGTCCGATGGCGCGGAACACCTCCTGCATGGCGGGAGCCTGCCCAAGGATTTCCGGCGAACCTTCGAGCGCCTCCTGTTCCCCGTTCTGGCTCATGCTTTCGTCCACTGCGCGGCGGATCAGTTCGACTGCATGGTCAATATCAAAAGGTTTGGGCAGATATTCGAAGGCGCCGCCCTGGAACGCGGCTACAGCGCTTTCGAGATCGGAATGGGCGGTCATGATGATGACCGGCAATGCGGGGAAACGCTGTTTCAGATACTGCAATAATTCCAGCCCGGATTCGCCGGGCATGCGAATATCGCTGACCACGACCTGGGGTGTGGAGTTTTCCAGTGCAGTCAGTGCATCCTGGGCTGAGGAGAAGGTTTTGAATTCCAGTCCGGCGCGCGCCAGTGTTTTTTCGAATACCCAGCGGATGGAACGGTCATCATCAATAATCCAGATCGGTTTCATGTCGGCGGCTTGTTTCAGTATGCGGTTTCGGTAAGGGGAAGCAGTATCGTAAAACACGTGTGGCCCGGCTGGCTGTCGCACTCGATGGAGCCATGGTGCTGGGCAACGAACGTTTGTGCCAGGGTGAGCCCTAGCCCGCTGCCGCCATCGCGTCCGGAAACCAGGGGGTAGAAGATGCTTTCGCGGATGTTTTCCGGGATGCCGGGACCATTGTCGATGATCTGTACCATAAGGGCGAGGCGGTAGCGTTTTTTCGCCAGGGTGATCTGTCTTGCCACGCGTGTGCGCAGGGTGATTTCACCCTGGCTCTGCATTGCTTGCACGGCATTGCGGGCAATATTGAGTACGACCTGGATCAGTTGCTCCTGGTCGGCAGAAATGTCCGGCAGGCTGGTGTCATAATCACGGCGAATGATGATGCATTGCGGGTGCTCCGCCAGCAGCAGGCTGCGAACCCGTTCCAGCACTTCGTGAATATTGATGGGGCGGTATTTGGGCAGGCGGTGTGGTGTGAGCATACGATCCATCAAAGATTGCAGACGATCCGCTTCCTTGATGATGACCTGGGTGTATTCCTTGAGCTCTGGCTTGGATAGTTCAAGTTCCAGCAGTTGCGCCGCGCCGCGCAGGCCGCCAAGCGGGTTTTTGATTTCGTGGGCAAGGTTACGCAGCAGTTCGCGGTTGGCCTGCTGCTGTAACAGCATGCGCTCTTCCCGGGCAATCCTGAGCTGTTTGTCGATCTGATGGAACTCCAGCAGCAAGCGGACTGAATCGACTTCCACCGGTGTTATGGTGCAACTGACGGAAAGCTGATTGTTGCTGGCATTGGAAAGAATCAGCTCATGTTCGGTCACGCTGGTGTTGCTTTTCAGCGCCTGCCCGGTGGCGGCAATCAATGTGGCTGCTGGCCCCAGAGCCTGTGGCAGGCCAAGCCCACGGATGTGATTCAGGCTGATTTCAAACAGATTCTCGGCGGCGGGATTGGCATAGACAATATGGAAATCCCCATCCAGCAGGATAGCTGCGGTGGAGAGATGCTCCAGGCCGATGAAGGATGGAAGGGTCACTTAATGTTGGCTAGTTCTTTTTTTAGCGTGACCACATTTTCATCGTGCAGTTTTATGCCCGTTGTGTCTTTCTTGGCGACTGCCTCGGCCAGTAGTTTTTCCTCTGTCTCAAGTTCTTCTTCGAGGATCTTGCGCCGGGTATCGTCGCGTTTCTTCTGGGTGTCGCCGTCAACTTTGGGGAAGCCCGGCGGGGACGCCGTGCTGGTTTTGGGGCGGCTGGCCGGTACGGTAGTGAGGGGTTCCAGGTTCAGCTTGACCGCGCCCTTCATGGGCACGTTGGAATAAGTGACACGGCCTTCTGTGTCGACATGCTTGTATATTTCAGCGTGAACAGCGTTTGCCGTGCAAGCGGCGATGCCCGCCATCAGGTATAAGTGGGTTGGGATATTGCGTTTAATAAACAGCATATTAGAGGTTGCCAGAAAGGTTTGGGCCCAGTGTAGGCGATGCGATCTGATTTTGCAATGCACTTGACATGCCGCTGCGAGGCCTATGCCTGCTCGATAATTTCAAAGTCGTGAGTGATTTCAGCACTTTTTCCCAGCATGATGGATGCGGAACAGTATTTTTCCGCAGACAGCTTTACGGCGCGCTCCACCTGCTCCGGCTTCAGGCTCCTGCCTGTCACGATGAAATGGATGTGAATTCTGGTGAACACTTTTGGGTCGCTGGTTGCGCGCTCTGCTTCGATTTCTGCCACGCAGTCCGTGATCTGCTGGCGGCTTTTCTTCAGGATATGCACTACATCAAAAGAAGTGCAGCCGCCCGTGCCGAGCAGTAGCATCTCCATTGGGCGAGGGCCAATATTGCGCCCCCCCATGTCAGGCGGGCCATCCATGACAACTGCGTGGCTGCTTTCGGTTTCGCCGATGAAGCTGGCTTCCCCGGCCCATTTGATGCGTGCTTTCATTTGCGAATTCCCTCGATTTGGTTGTGTGCCTGGCGGGACGGAAAGCGCCAATATTAACAGATTCGAATCCATTCCTTCGCGGGTGCGTCCGAATTGTGCTCTTTATTTGTTTGACACGGTGCCGGAACGTGGAATAAAATGCGCCCCTTTCTCCATTTGAGTAACTGGATTTCTGCATGAAAACTTTTTCTGCAAAACCGCACGAAGTCAAACGTGACTGGTTCGTGGTGGACGCCACCGATAAAGTTTTGGGTCGTCTGGCCAGCGAGATTGCATCCCGTCTGCGTGGCAAGCACAAGCCTGAGTACACCCCGCACGTGGACACCGGCGATTATATCGTGGTCGTGAACGTCGAAAAACTGCGCGTGACTGGCAACAAGGCCGAAGACAAGATGTATCACCGCCATAGCGGATACCCCGGCGGCATTTACAGCACCAGCTTCACCAAGATGCAACAGCGCTTTCCTGGCCGTGTGCTGGAAAAAGCGGTCAAGGGCATGCTGCCAAAAGGCCCCCTGGGCTATGCCATGCTGAAAAAACTCAAGTGCTACAGCGGTCCGGAGCATCAGCATATTGCTCAGCAACCCAAGGCACTGGAAATCTAAGGAATCGCCATGATCGGTAATTACAACTATGGTACCGGCCGCCGCAAGAGCTCTGTTGCACGTGTGTTCTTGAAAGCCGGCTCAGGCAATATTGTCGTCAATGACAAACCTGTGGACGTGTTTTTCTCCCGTGAAACTGGCCGCATGATCGTGCGTCAGCCGCTGGAACTGACCAACAACCTCACCACTTTTGACATCATGGTCAACGTGGCTGGCGGCGGTGAGTCTGGCCAAGCCGGTGCAGTGCGCCACGGTATCACCCGTGCGCTGATTGACTATGACGCGAATCTCAAGAGCACGCTCTCCAAAGCCGGTCTGGTGACTCGTGATGCTCGCGAAGTAGAACGTAAGAAAGTCGGCCTGCGTAAAGCACGTCGCCGTAAGCAGTTCTCCAAGCGCTAATCAGCGCTGGCTCAGAAAAGCCGCCTTCGGGCGGCTTTTTTATTGTTTGGTTGCCTAACTGTGGGCGTCCTTTTATGATTAACGCCTTTCGATAGCAGGGATATTGTAATGGTCAAGGTTGGTATTGTCGGGGGGACGGGATATACCGGTGTTGAATTGCTGCGTTTGCTGGCTCAGCATCCTGAGGTGCGGCTGGAAACGATTACCTCGCGCAAGGAAGCGGGGATGAACGTGAGTGATATGTTCCCGAATCTGCGCGGTAGGGTGGGACTGAAATTTGAGGAGCCAACCGTGGCTCCTTTGCATCAATGTGATGTGGTATTTTTCGCCACCCCCAACGGTGTGGCGATGCAACAGGCGAGAGCATTGGTGGATGCTGGCGTCAAGGTGATTGACCTGGCTGCGGATTTTCGCATCAAGGATATCGCCTTGTGGGAAAAATGGTACGGGATGCAACATGCCTGCCCGGAACTGGTCGAGGAGGCGGTTTACGCCTTGCCAGAAATCAATCGCAGCGAAATCAGGGGTGCGCGGGTGATCGCCAATCCAGGCTGTTATCCTACCGCAGTGCAACTTGGCTTTTTGCCGCTGATCGAAGCTGGCGTGATCGAGCTTGAAGGCCTTGTCGCCGACTGCAAATCCGGTGTTTCAGGTGCCGGACGCAAGGCCGAGGTGCCTACTCTGTTCAGTGAGGCAGCGGATAATTTCAAGGCCTATGGCGTAGCGGGCCATCGCCATTTGCCAGAAATCGTGCAGGGGTTGTCGCGGCGCGCTGGCAAGACGGTTGGCCTGACTTTTGTGCCTCATTTGACGCCGCTGATCCGTGGCATTCATGCTACCCTCTATGCGCGCCTTGCCAAAGACGTGGATTTGCAGGCACTGTATGAACAGCACTATGCCGGTGAGTATTTTGTTGATGTGTTGCCTGCGGGCAGCCACCCGGAAACCCGTTCTGTTCGTTCCGCCAATTTCTGTCGTATCGCAGTGCATCGGCCACAAGGCGGCGATACGGTGGTGATTCTGTCGGCGATCGATAATCTGGTTAAAGGTGCTGCTGGTCAGGCTGTGCAAAATATGAACATTCTTTTCGGCCTGCCGGAAGCGGCGGGACTGCAGCAGATCCCCATTCTGCCATGAGAAAAGTGGCCCGCGCCGTCAAGCGCAGGTATGGAATGGCCGCGCGTCCAGTCGCGGTGCGTGCACACGTAGCGTGGTACTGGCGTGGTCTGCTGATGTTGGTGGCGCTGAGTTTTGGTGTTGGGCTGGCCTGGTGGATGTATGATGTCGGAAGCCAATTCGCTGGTTTTGACCGTGGTGCTGCAAATCAGGAGTTGGTGCGCCTGCGTGACAGGCTCCGGGCGGTGGAAGAGGAGAACCGGCGCTTGCAGGTGGCGCAGGTCAAGACGGATCGCCATAGCCAGATCGACAGTGCGGCGCAGCGCGACACGGAGCTCACGCTAAAGAAGATGCAGGAAGAAAATGCTCAGTTGAAAGAAGAGCTGGCTTTTTTTCGTGGAATGACGTCTGGCGAGCGTGCTGCCGGGGTCAATATTTATCGCTTTACAGTGGAGCGGGCATCAACAGGTAAATACCGCTATCAGTTACTGCTGGTTCAGGCTGGGCAGCAGGACAAAACCTTCAAGGGGCGTCTTCAGTTGTTGGTAACAATGCAGAACGGCGACCGAAAGGATGTCATGACTTTGCCCGCAACCATTGTTGCTGGGGATAAATTTGGCATCAATTTGAATGCGTATCAGAAATTTGAGGGTGATTTCCAGTTGGCGCCTGCTGCAGTGGTAAAAAGCGTTGAGGCGCGGATATTTGGCGAGGGATCATCGCAGCCCCGATTGACCAAGACAGTCAGCCTGTCGTGAGGACATTCGAAGGACGACCATGTTTGGAAAAAAACCGCAAAAACCACAAAGCCGGATTGATAGCCTGATTGGAAATGGTACCCGGATCGAGGGCGATATTTTCTTTTCCGGGGGCTTGCGTGTGGATGGCGAGATTAAGGGTAATGTTCGTGCCGAAAGTGGTCAGCCCAGTACGCTCGTGCTTTCCGAGCAGGCTCGTATCGAAGGTGTGATAGAGGTTTCTCATCTGGTGGTGAATGGGGCTGTAGTAGGCCCTGTGTATGCCTCTGAATATGTGGAACTTCAATCCAAGTCGAGAGTCACAGGGGATGTTTATTACAAAACCCTGGAAATGCATGTGGGTGCAATTGTTGAGGGCAAACTGGTGCATCAGGAAAAGCTGGCGCTGCCCCCGCCAGCAATTGAAGGACAGGTAGTAGTTGACTAATTCACTTTAGTTTAGCAAAATGTAAATTTGCGCTATTTTTAGGAGTATCAATATGAACGCAGTGACCGAAATGCCCAGCCCGCTGACTTTTACTGATAGTGCGGCAGCCAAGGTGAAGAGCCTGATCGAGGAAGAGGGCAGCGCTGATCTGAAGCTGCGCGTATTTGTTTCTGGTGGCGGCTGCTCCGGCTTTCAGTATGGTTTCACCTTTGATGAGGTGACCAATGAGGACGATACGGTGATTGAAAAGAATGGTGTAAGCCTGCTGATTGATCCGATGAGCTTCCAGTATCTGGTAGGGGCCGAAATTGATTACACCGAAGGGTTGCAGGGTGCGCAGTTCGTAATCAAGAACCCGAATGCCACAACAACCTGTGGTTGCGGTTCCTCCTTCTCGGCATAATTCTGTTCTTACCGCACGAAAAAGGGGCCGTCACGGCCCTTTTTCGTCAAGCTGGATAGATCGCACCCAGAACACGGGGGGCACGTGCCCCGGTTACTTCCGGCAGGTTGCCGGGTTTGCCGTGAAGGGTTTGATATGCCAGCCAGGCAAAGGCCGTTGCTTCAACCCAGTCAGCGCCGATACCCAGTGTGTCGGTGAGTGCAATAGGCAAGGGCTGCAACAGTTTCGCCAGTTTCTCCCGTAGTGCCGAATTGTGCGCGCCCCCCCCACACAGGTAAACTTCCTCAGCATCAGGGCAATGCATCCGGATAGCATCGGCGATAGCGTGTGCGCTTAACGCCAGCAGGGTCGCCTGGATATCCGCAGCAGCATAATGATCGGAAAGAAAGGCTTGCAGCCACTCCAGGTGGAACATGTCGCGCCCCGTGCTTTTGGGAGGGGGGGCGGCGAAAAATGCGTGTTGCTGCAATGCCGCCAATAAAGCGGGAATCGGTTGGCCACTGGCAGCCCAAGCCCCATCTCGGTCATAGGGAGTGCCTAAATGCTGCTGGGTCCATCCGTCGAGCAGCAGGTTTCCTGGTCCGCAGTCAAAACCGGTAACCGTGCCTGATTTCGGCAGCCAGGTCAGATTGCTGATGCCGCCAATGTTCACGATAACCCGGTTGTGCTGCGGTGAGTGGAGTGTGGCCGCATGAAATGCGGGCACCAGTGGAGCGCCCTGACCGCCGGCGGCAATCTCGCGGTTGCGGAAATCTGCAATCACGGTGATGTTGGACAGTTCGGCAAGCAGGGCGGCATTGCCGATCTGGATGGTAAAACCCAAATCTGGCCTGTGGCGTATAGTCTGGCCGTGACAGCCGATAGCGGAGATCGCGGATGCCGGGTGCCCGGATTTGCTCAGCAAGGCAGAAATGGCGCTCGCGTAGTGCGATGCCAGCACGTTACCCGCTACAGCTGCGCGCAACAGTTCGTTGTGCCCGTTCTGGTTGAGAGCCAGTAACTCGTGGCGCATATTGCTGTCAAAAGGCTGAAAAATGGCGTGGATGATACGGCACGTATCTTCGCCAATTTCTGCCAGAACGGCATCGACGCCATCCAGGCTGGTGCCGGACATCAGGCCGATATACAGCTCTGAAGCGCCCACTGGGAACGTTTAATCCAGCGCGGCGAGATTGGTGCCGCGGAGTAACTCCAGTCTGGACAGCAAAGGCTGGGTAATGCGGTTGAATTCGGATTTCTGGTTTGCGGCAATGGGGAAAGCGGTTGGTACCTCCATCGAAAGCGGGTTGCGCTGCACGCCGGCCACCTTGAATTCGTAATGAAGATGGGGACCGGTGGCCAGGCCAGTCATGCCGACATAACCGATTACGTCGCCTTGGCTAATGCGTTGCCCTTTGCGCAAGCCACTGGCAAAACCAGAAAGGTGGCCGTATACGGTCTCGAATTTTCCCTGATGCTGCAGTACGACAATGTTGCCATAACCGTTCTGTTTGCCAACGAAAGCAACCGAGCCATCTGCCGTGGCCTTGACCCGGGTGCCGGTGGGAGCGCCATAATCCACGCCTTTGTGGGCACGCCATTCTTTGAGAACCGGGTGGTAGCGGGCAGTGGTAAAGCCAGATGTAATGCGAGAGAATTCCAGCGGTGAACGCAGGAAGGCTTTGCGCAGGTTTTTGCCTTCCGGTGTGTAGTAACCGCTATGGCCATCATCGCCCTGGAAGCGGATCGCGCGATAGGTTTTGCCGCTATTGGTGAATTCTGCCGCAAGGATATGGCCGGTTTTGATCAGTTCGCCCTTGTTATAAAAAGCTTCGTATACGACGGTAAAACGGTCGCCGCGTTGCAGGTCGCGGTGAAAGTCGATGTCGGTGGAGAAGATGTCGGCCATTTGCATGGCTACAGCATCTGGCATGTTGGCGGCATCGGTCGCGGCGAATAGCGAGCTTCTGATTTGCCCGGATTTCATGACTACTTGCCGTTCAAGCGGCAAGGGTTGTTCGCTGGTACTGAAGTGGCCGTCATTTTGTTTCTCGACCTGGAGCATGGTGTCGCCGCCATAATGGTAGCGCAGGGAGAGTAACTCGCCGTCTTCAGTGCTCTGTGCTTGAATGATCTTGCCGGGCTTTAGTTGATGAAGCGCCTGCGCGTGTCTGGCTTCGTTAAGAAATACTTGAATATTTTCACTGTTGACGCCAAGGCGTGAAAGCAGTCCGGCCACTGTGTCGCCACGCTGGATACGCTCCTCACGCCAGAACGGCTGGCTCTGGGAGGCTTGTGTGCCGACGGCTGGTAGTGTGAGGGATTCTACTACGGTATGAATGGGAATGCGCTGAACATTGGTGTCGGGTGCAATGCCGAAAGCGGCAACCACGCCAAATAGCGGCAGGGCAGAAAGGGCAACCAGCCAGCGCAGATGGAATTTTCGTTCAGAGTCAAAAAGCTTTTGGGATAAAATGCCGGTTTTGCTGTTATGCATGTTGCCTGTAAGGTTTTTATAAGTTCAGCGCGAAGCTTAACAAAAAACCCGGGCAGCGCAAAGTTAAACTTCATCCAGATGAGTAAGTAATAATGAGTCAAATCAACGATGCACTCCAAGTCATCAAACGGGGATGCAATGAGCTTCTGCTGGAGCAGGAGCTCGTGGATAAGCTGGCAATGGGACGCCCGCTCAGGATCAAGGCGGGATTTGATCCTACTGCACCGGATCTGCATCTGGGGCATACCGTGCTGATCAACAAGTTGCGCCAGTTTCAGGATCTGGGGCATGAGGTAATGTTCCTGATCGGGGATTTCACCGGCATGATCGGGGATCCAACCGGCAAAAATGTGACACGCAAGCCCTTGACGCGTGATCAGGTAATCGAGAATGCGCGCACTTATGAGCAGCAGATTTTCAAGATACTCGATCCGGAAAAAACCCTGGTGATGTTCAATTCCAGTTGGATGGGGGAGATGAGCGCCGCTGATCTGATTGGTCTGGCGGCAAAACATACGGTGGCGCGCATGCTGGAGCGGGATGATTTCCACAAGCGTTATTCCTCCGGGCAACCGATTGCGGTGCATGAGTTTCTTTACCCCCTGATTCAGGGTTATGACTCAGTTGCCATGAAAGCAGATGTTGAGTTGGGCGGCACCGACCAGAAATTCAATCTGCTGGTAGGACGGGAATTGCAGAAACACTATGGTCAGGCCCCGCAAGTAGTCATGACCATGCCGATTCTGGAAGGGCTTGATGGCGTCAACAAGATGTCGAAATCACTCGGCAACTATATAGGCATACACGAACCGCCCAATGAGATGTTCGGAAAATTGATGTCAGTTTCCGATGACCTGATGTGGCGATATATAGAGCTGCTCTCGTTTGAGTCTCTTGATGTGGTTGCACGGTGGAGGCTTGAAGTGGATGCGGGGCGTAATCCACGCGATGTCAAAGTGGCGTTTGCTCAGGAAATTATTACCCGCTTCCATAATAGGGCAGCGGCAGAAAATGCGTTGATGGATTTTGAGGCGCGCTTCCGTCAAGGGGCGTTGCCGGATGAAATGCCTGAGTTCAGTCTGCCAGCTGCGGACGAGGGGTTGTCCATTGTTCAGGCAATCAAACAGGCCGGCTTGACGGCCAGTACTTCCGAGGCTATGCGCATGATTGACCAAGGGGGCATCAAGCTGAACGGTGAGAAAATCAGCGACAAGGCGCTCATGCTGGTGGGCAAGGAGCCTTTCGTGATCCAGGTCGGTAAACGCAAGTTTGCGCGAGTTTCGCTTATTTGAGCGATGCTGCCCTCTGGATGGAATGCCTAATGGCATGATTTAGAAAGGCCTTGTCAGCCTGCTGTAATAATTCCTCGAAAAACGCTTGACCGCCGCTTTATGATCCGTATAATGCGCACCTCTCGACGGCAACACAGAGCAGGTGGAGTCGGCGGGAAGGCGCAAGAAATAAAGGGTTTGACAAAAAAATTAAGCCCTGTATGATGCGCACCTTCGTTGCAGAACAGCGCAACGAAGCAGGAAGCGAAGCAAAAAACTTCTTGACGCAGCGAACGGTGACTGTATAATGCGCACCTCTCGCTGAGACGAGAAAGAAATGTTTCAACCGTTCTTTAAAAAGTTACAGCCAATAAGTGTGGGCGCTTGTCGG
>CAZKHJ010000006.1:0-112289 GCA_964552675.1 uncultured Sulfuricella sp.
AGATGTAGTTGAGGATCGCCAGGTCGGACTGCGGCTTGAAGATCAGCTCGTTGTCAGCCAGTTCGGTGGAGCGGTGGCTGAAGGTGGAGAGCACGTGAATCTTCACATCCTTGCCGGTGAGACGCCGGTCGGTGATGCGCGACCACAGGATGGGGTGCATTTCCGCCATGTTGGCGCCCCACAGCACGAAGCCGTCGGCGTGCTCGGCATCGTCGTAGCAGCCCATCGGCTCGTCGATGCCGAAGGTGCGCATGAAGCCGGCCACGGCGGAAGCCATGCAGTGACGGGCATTGGGGTCGAGGTTGTTGGAGCGGAACCCGGCTTTCATCAGCTTGGCGGCGGCGTAACCCTCCCATATTGTCCACTGGCCGGAGCCGAACATGCCGATGCCTTTCGGGCCTTTGGCCTTGAGCGCGGCCTTGCATTTTTCGGCCATGATATCGAAGGCCTGATCCCAGGAAATGGGCGCAAATTCGCCGGTCTTGTCGAACTTGCCGTCCTTCATCCGCAGCATGGGCTGGGTGAGGCGGTCCTTGCCGTACATGATCTTGGACAGGAAATAGCCCTTGATGCAGTTGAGGCCCTTGTTGACCGGCGCATCGGGATCGCCCTGGGTGGCCACCACGCGGCCGTCCTTGGTGCCGACCAGCACGCCGCATCCGGTGCCGCAGAAGCGGCATACGCCCTTGTCCCATCTGATGCCGGAATCGCCTGCGGCAGCCAGCGCTTCGTTTACTCCGGGGAGCGTGATGCCGGCGGCAGTGGCAGTGGCGGCGGCTGCGCTCAGCTTGATGAATTCACGACGTGTCAGTTCCATTTGAGGTCTCCTCATTTTAAGAGTCTGATTCTGCTGAATCTGGTTCGAAATGGTGGTAGATCATGGTGGCGGAGAGCACGCCCGGAAGCTGGTTGATCAGCTCGAAAACATCGCAGCTGGCTTGCTCATTTTCATTTTCGACAGTGACGACCATTCTGCCGTCTTCGCCGGTGGCATGGACTTCCAGCCCTTCAATGCGGGAAATGCCATTCAGGACCGTGGCAAGGTGCTCCGGTTTTGCATGAACGAGTACGCCCGAGATATGCATTTCATGTAACCACACTTTGAAAGTGGTTAAATGGTGCGAGCGAAAAATCATATCCGCCTTGATGCAGATCAACAAAAACATCCGTATCGCTTGATCATGAAAGCCGCATGGGCGCAAGCTTTGCGCTAAGTTGAGGAAAATAATAAATACTTGACTTGGATCAAGGTTGATTGAAATGGGCAGGCACATGATGCAGCCGTACAGGGGAGTTGTCCTGCCAGTGTTGAATCAGGAAATAAGGGGAAAAAGATGAAAAAACCGTATTTTGCCGCATCAGTACTTGCCATGGCTGTAACCAGTGCTTTCAATGTCGCGTTTGCGGCAGAGGGGGATGCGCTGTCTGCAGAGCAGAAAGCGACGGCCTCGAAAATCTATTTTGAACGTTGCGCCGGTTGTCACGGCATTCTGCGCAAGGGCGCCACGGGCAAGAACCTGGAGCCCGTCAATACCAACAAGCTGGGGCATGCGCGGCTGGAAAAGATCATCAGCTACGGCACTGAAGGCGGGATGGTGAACTTCGACGATATCCTGACCAAGGAAGAAATCTCCCTGATGGCAACCTATATCCAGCAGACGCCGGATACGCCGCCCGAGTGGGGCATGAAGGAAATGATGAACAGCTGGAAGCTGGTCATCAAGCCGGAGGATCGCCCCAAGAAACAGATGAACAAGATCAACCTGAAGAATGTGTTCTCGGTGACCCTGCGCGATACCGGCGAGGTGGCGCTGATCGACGGCGACACCAAACAGATCTGGGGTATCGTCAAGACCGGTTATGCGGTGCATATTTCCCGTGTATCCAAATCGGGCCGTTATGTCTATGTGATCGGTCGCGACGGCAAGGTTGACCTGATCGACATGTGGTTTGACAAACCCACCATCGTGGCTACCCTCAAGGTCGGTATCGAAGCCCGTTCGGTCGAGGTTTCCAAGTACAAGGGCTATGAGGACAAATATGCCATCGCCGGTTCCTACTGGCCGCCACAGTATGTGATTACCGAGGGCGATACGCTCAAGCCGCTGAAAATCATGTCTACCCGCGGCATGACCGTGGACGGCGAGTATCATCCTGAACCGCGTGTGGCTTCCATCGTGGCAACCGAGGGCAAACCCGAGTGGGTGGTCAACATCAAGGAAACCGGCATGATCAGGCTGGTGGACTACTCGGACATCAAAAACCTGAAGGAAACCACTATCGAATCCGCCAAGTTCCTGCATGACGGCGGCTGGGATTCGACCAAGCGCTACTTCCTGGTGGCTGCCAATGCCTCCAACAAGGTTGCGGTAGTGGATACCAAGACCGGCAAGCTGGCTGCGCTGGTCGATACCAAGGCCCGTCCTCACCCTGGTCGTGGCGCGAACTTTGTCCATCCCAAGTTTGGTCCGGTGTGGGCGACATCCCACCTGGGTGCGGACGTGATTTCCCTGATCGGCACCGACCCGGCCAAACATCCCAAGGAAGCCTGGAAAGTGGTGGCCGAGCTGAAAAATCACGGCGGTGGTTCGCTGTTCGTGAAAACCCATCCCAAGTCCAAGAATCTGTGGGCGGATGCGCCGCTGAATCCGGACAAGGATGTGGCCGAATCGGTGACGGTGTATGACATCAAGAATCTGGACAAGGCACCGGAAATCATCAATATCGCCAAGCTGGCTGACCTGCCGGAAGGCAAGGCCGTCAAGCGCACGGTTCATGCCGAATACAATGCGGCTGGCGATGAAGTCTGGTTCTCGATCTGGGCGGGTAAAACCGAGCCGTCCGCGATTGTGGTCATGGATGACAAGACCCGCAAGCTGAAACACGTGATCAAGGATCCCAAACTGATTACGCCGACCGGCAAGTTCAATATTCTGAACACGCAGCACGATATTTACTAAAATCAGAGCGGCGGGCGGAGTGAGATCTCCGACCCGCCCACCAATTCAATAAGGGAGAAAAGAATGGCTGCTTCAAACTGGTGGGCAAAACTGCGCACTCCAAGCACCAAATATTCTCTTTTTACACTGCTGGGTGTCGGATTCGTGGCCGGCATCCTGTTCTGGGGTGGCTTCAATACTGGCATGGAGGCCACCAATACGCTCGACTTCTGCATCCGTTGTCATGAGATGAAAGACAATGTGTATCAGGAATACAAGAAAACCATCCACTACTCCAATCGTACCGGCGTGCGCGCGGTGTGTTCCGATTGCCATGTGCCCAAGGACTGGACACACAAGATGCTTCGCAAGATTCAGGCCTCCGGCGAGGTGTGGGGCAAGATTACCGGCACCATCGATACCAGGGAAAAATTCGAGGCCAAGCGCCTGACGCTGGCACGCCATGAATGGGCGCGGATGAAGGCTTCGGATTCGCGCGAGTGCCGCAACTGCCATTCCTTCGATGGCATGGATGCGGAAAAACAGAAAAGCCGTGCAGCAAAACAGCATGAGAATGCCAAGAAGGACAATATGACCTGCATTGACTGCCACAAGGGTATTGCCCACAACAAGCCGGAGGGAATGACCGAAGAAGAGGCGGGCGGCTAGAAAGCGGGCGTGTCATGGCATGAAATGAATTCGCACAACAGATTTCGACAGGAGGCAGAGCATGAATAAATCGTTGATTACCGCATCCGCATTGGGTTTGGTGCTGACTGGCATGGCTGGAGCCGCGCTGGCCTCTCCGGACTGGAGCAAGGTGCCATCACGCCAGGTTACCGTATTCCATCCCGGCACATCCGGCCTGGAGTGGATACTGAAGGGCACGGAGCATGGCGGCGCCAAGGGTTTGTCAAAAGGCGAGCGCTGCATTGGCTGCCACGAGGATGAAAAGAAACATACGATCGACATCGCGACCGACAAGATACTGAAAGGCGAGAAGCTGGAGCCGAAGGCCATCAATGGTCATGTGGGCACCATTCCGGTGACGGTGCAGGCAGCCAACGATGGCACCAACCTGTATCTGCGTTTCAGCTGGAAAGATGTCAAGGGCGGCGTCGAGAAAATGGACAAGGATAACCCCGTCAAACTGGCGGTGATGCTGGAAGACAACAAGGTGACAGCCAAGGATTCCAAGGGCAAGGATGTTCAGATCGGCGCGGCGGCCGGCTGCTGGGGCACCTGCCACACCGATGCGCGCACCATGCCGGGTGCAGACGACAAGAAAACCAAATACGTTACTGGCGGTTCGCTGGCTGGCGGAAATTATTACGACCTGATGCAGTGGAAGAGCGGCAAGGGCGCCAAGCCGGTGGATGGCCATGTGGCCGACAAGCGCGTGATGGAAGGCGGCAAGGCGCTGGTGAGCGCGGAAGGCAAGAAGGACGGGGATACCTGGACGGTGACGTTCACCCGCAAGCTGACTGGTGGCGAGGGCGATATCGCCCTGGCTTCAGGAAAAACCTACAACATGGGGTTTGCCATCCACAGCGACCATGCAGGAGGGCGCTTCCATCACGTGTCTTTCGGTTACAGCCTGGGGATCGACGCCAAGGCCGATATTACGGCTGCGAAGTAGGATGGCGGTTGCGGGCGGCGGGCGCGGCAGAATCGGCGCAAACGGCGGCCCCGGGGTGACAGGAAGGGGGCTGAGCGGCCCCCTTTTCCTTGTCTGTGCCTTGCTGGCTGGCTCGGCTAATGCAGCGCCACTGGTTGTGCCTTCACCCAACCCGCCTTCCCTGTTGCGGCAGAAGGAACTGGTACGGCTGGTGCGCCAGGATTGCGGTTCCTGCCATGGCCTGACCCTGGCCGGCGGCCTCGGCCCGGCGCTGTTGCCGCCCTTGTTGCGTGACAAGCCTGTGGAGGCACTGGTATCTACCGTGCTGTATGGCAGGCCGGGTACTCCGATGCCGCCATGGGGACAGTTTCTGAGTGAGGATGAAGCAAAATGGGTAGTGGAGATGCTGCTGAAAGGCTTTCCCAATGAATTTTAGGCACGCCCTGCTGGGTTTGCTCGTGCTGCTGGGTTTACAGGGATGCGCCACGCCGGTCTTGCGCGGCACCGGTGATCTGGGCGTGGTGATCGAGCGTGCGGCAGGCCGGGTGGAAGTGGTGGAAACCAGTGGGCGTTCCATTCTGGGCCGGGTCGAGGGCCTGGGCGACCTGTCTCACGCCTCGCTGAACTATTCCCGCGATGGCCGTTATGCCTACGTATTTGGGCGCGATGGCGGCCTGAGCAAGGTGGACCTGCTGGAAATGCGCGTGGCCGGGCGCGTGATGCAGTCTGGCAACAGCATTGGCGGGGCCATTTCCCAGGATGGCAGGCTAGTTGCCGTGGCCAATTACACGCCGGGAGGCGTCAAGATATTCGATGCCGCCACGCTCGAACAGGTTGCCGATATTCCGGCACTGGACGAGGCGGGCAAACCGTCCAAAGTGGTGGGGCTGGTGGACGCGCCTGGCAACCGTTTTGTATGGAGCCTGTTCGAGGCAGGTGAAATCTGGGTCGGTGATGTAAGGAACCCAAGCCGGCCAGTGGTGCAAAAATTCAAAAATATCGGCAAGGAACCCTACGATGCCATGATCACCGCCGATGGGCGCTATTACCTGGCCGGTCTGTTTGGTGAGGATGGCTTGGCCCTGCTCGACCTGTGGAACCCCGATTCCGGCGTGAAGCGGGTGCTGAACGCTTACGGCAAGGGTGAAATGAAATTGCCGGTATTCAAGATGCCTCACCTCGAAGGGTGGGCGGCGACGGGAACTGAGTTGCTGGTGCCGGCAGTGGGGCGCCATGAAGTGCTGGTGGTGGAACAGGGTAGCTGGAAGGAGGCCGGGCGCATCGCCGTGCATGGCCAGCCGGTTTTCGTGGTGGCACGGCCGGATAACCGCCAGGTATGGGTAAATTTTGCTTTTCCGCACAACGATACGGTGCAGGTGATCGATGTGCCAAGTCGCAAGATAGTTCGCACCCTCAAGCCGGGCAAGGCCGTGCTGCATATCGAATTCACGCCGCGCGGCGAACATGCCTGGATTTCGGCGCGCGACGACAACAAGGTGGTGATCTACGACAGCGAGAGCTTCGCTCCCCTGGGCGAATTGCCGGCTGACAGCCCCAGCGGCATTTTCTTTACCCATCGCGCACATCGGACCGGTTTATGAACGCAGACCTGGAACTCCATCTGCTCAACGATTATCAGCACGATTTTCCGCTGGTGGAAGCGCCGTTCCAGGCGATGGCCGAGACTCTGGGTGTCGCCGAATCGGATGTGCTGCATACCCTGACACGTATGCAGCAGCAGGGTGTGGTGAGCCGGGTCGGTGCGGTGTTCCGGCCACGCAGCATCGGCGCCAGCACCCTGGCAGCCCTGGCAGTGCCGGACGATGAATTGGAAGCCGTGGCACGGCTGGTCAGCGCTTATCCCGAGGTCAACCACAATTACCAGCGCGAGCATCGTTATAACCTGTGGTTTGTGGTGACGGCACCGGATGAAGTGGCCTTGCAGCGGGTGCTGCATGAAATCGAGGAGCGCTCGGGTTGTCATGTGCTGTTTCTGCCTCTGCTGGAGGATTACCACATTGACCTGGGTTTTGATATGACCGGCTGCCGGCGCAAGCGTGTTGCCTGTGTCGATGCACATGCGGGGCCAAACCTGCGGCCCTACCTGCCCAGCCCCGCTGAAAATCGCCTGATCGCGGCGATTCAGGCCGGCCTGCCGCTGGAGCCCCGGCCGTATGCGGCGATTGGGGCAATGACCGGCATGACTGAAATGGATGTGATCAAGGGCCTGCAGAATCTGGCCGGAAACGGAGTGATCAAGCGCATGGGCGTGGTGGTGCGCCACCATGAACTGGGCTACCGCGCCAACGCCATGGTGGTGTGGGACATTCCCGACGAGGAAGTAAGCCGGCTGGGCGCCTGCCTGGGCAAGCTCGACTACGTCACGCTTTGCTACCGTCGTCCGCGTCGCTTGCCCGCCTGGCGTTACAACCTGTTCTGCATGATCCATGGCCATGATCGCGCGGAAGTGCTGGCCCGCGTGGAAGAAATGCGCCAAGGATGCGGTCTGCAGCATATTGCCTGCGAAGTCCTGTTCAGTACGCGCCGCTTCAAGCAGTGCGGGGCGCGCTATGCCCAGGCAGCAGCCTGATGGATGCACTCGACCGGGCCATCATCAACCAGTTGCAGGGCGGCTTTCCCGTGTGCGATTACCCTTATGCGGCAGTCGCGCAGCAGTTGGGCTGCAGCGAAAGCGAGGTATTGGCACGGCTGGAGAATCTGCTCGATGGCAAGGTGCTGAGCCGTTTTGGCCCGATGTATCATGCTGAACGTCTGGGCGGAGGGCTGAGCCTCGCGGCCATGAAAATTCCGTCTGATGACTTCGAACGGGTGGCCGGGGTCGTCAATGCCATGCCTGAAGTCGCGCATAACTATGCCCGTGACCATGCGCTCAACATGTGGTTCGTAGTGGCAACCGAAACCCCGCAGGAACAGTCGGAAGTATTGGCCAGGATCGAGCGTGAAAGCGGTTATCCGGTCTGCAATATGCCAAAAATTAAAGAGTATTTTGTCGGTCTGAAGTTTCTGTTATAGCAAGTAAAGAGAGTTGAGTTATGAAAAAGTGGATATCACTGGTTTTTTGCATGGTTGTTGGCTTTTCTGCTGTCGCCCCCTCTTATGCAACCCCTGCCAAATCAGCGCAGATTACCATGTCTTCTGCAATCAACAAGGCTGGCCGGCAGCGTATGCTGTCACAGCGTATGGTCAAGTTTTACTGCCAGATCGGGCAGCAGATACTGGCGGATAAATCCAGGAAGCAGCTGGCAGAATCGATAGAGCTGTTCGATACACAGTTGCAGGAGCTGAAGCAGTTTGCTCCCAATCCGGAGGTTCAGGCCGCTGTGGGGAAAATGGAAGCGGCATGGGGCCCATTCAGGGAAATCGTATCCAGAGTGCCGACAAAAGAAGAGGGTAAAAAATTGATCGGAATCAGCGAGGAATTGCTCCAGGCAGCGCAAAAAACCACCATGCTGCTGCAGGATGCCGCGGGAACACCAACAGGCCGGCTGGTTAACATCGCCGGGCGGCAGCGCATGCTGTCGCAGCGCATGGCCAAGTTCTACATGCAGAAGCGGCGCGGTTTCAATACCAGCGAAGTGAATAATGGACTGGAACAGGCGCACAATGAGTTCAAGGGCGCATTGCAGGAATTGATTGCCTCACCCCAGAATACCCCGGCGATCAAAAAAGAACTTGAACTGGCCAAGATACAGTGGGTTTTCTTTGAAAATGCGATTGCCCAGGATAGTGCCCAGGATGCGACGTTTGCCGTCAACGTGGCTACTTCCAGCGAGAGAATACTGGAAGTGATGGACCGGGTGGCCGGAATGTATGAAAAGCTTTGACCAGTTCCCCCGGAATTTGATGGAGATCAAAATGATCATTTGATTTCAGTGGATTAGTCGGGAAGCATCCCCTAAAATCGACTCCTTTATCCATATAGTGGAAACACTGGTAGCAGATTAAGGGAATCCATGACGACAAGCCGCTTTTTTACTGGCCTCTTGGCTACTTTTTTGGCCACTGGTGTGGCTGTGGCAGCTGAAACCAAGGGGGCCAAAATCAGTCTCGAAGAACGCCTTGTAAGTGTTATGCAGGATCCCGTAGCGATACAGGCTTCGATTAAGGCGGGCAAGAAGGTGACACTATTCTGCGCCAATTGCCATGGAGATGGGGGTAACAGCAGCAAATCCGATATCCCCAATCTGGCAGGCCAGAACCCGGCTTTTCTGCTGGAGCAAGTGAAGAAATTCTCCGACGGGCGGCGGCGCAACGATTTTATGCAGGGCATGATCAAAGCCATGAGCGACGAGGAAAAGGTGAGTGCTGTGGTGTTCTTTACATCCCAGGAAGTCAAACCTCATGCTTCTTCCAATCCTGCTCTGGCTAGCCACGGAAAAGAACTGTTTTTCAAGATCTGTCAGCGCTGCCATGGCGAGCAGGGACGCGGCAATGAGAAAATCGCGCGCATCGCCGGCCAGCAGCCGGAATATCTGACGCTTTCCCTGAAGCGCTACCGCGATGGTACGGGTGAGCGCATTGATCCGCTCATGGCCTCCAATACCAAAAATTTGACGGATGCGGATATCAATGCGCTGGTAGCGTTTGTGTCCGGCATGAAGTAAGGGCGAATCTTGGCGAGCCCCAACCATGGATGAGCTTGACCGCGCCATCATTCTGGCCACCCAGGAAGGGCTGCCGCTGGTGCCACAGCCCTATCATGCGGTGGCGGAGCAGGTCGGCAGCACCCCCGGCGAGGTGATGTCACGGCTGCAGCACATGCTGGAGATCGGCATCATCCGCCGCATTGGTGCCGTGCCCAATCACTATGCACTGGGTTATCGTGCCAATGGCATGACAGTATGGGATGTGGCCGATGAGCGCATCGACGAATTGGGCGAGCGCATCGGCCAGCTTGTATCGGTCAGCCACTGCTACCAGCGCCCGCGCCATCTGCCGGACTGGCCCTATAACCTGTTTGCCATGGTGCATGGCCATGACCGGGCCGAGGTGGAGCAGAAGGCGGCCCAGATTGCCGAACTGCTGGGCGATGCCTGCCGTGCACATGAAATTCTCTACAGTACCCGCATCCTGAAAAAAACCGGCCTGCGCATTTCTGCCTGAATCTGCGCAATTTTGATCTGGATCATTCCTGGGGGTGCTTTGTCAGGGTAGATTCACCCCATTATCTGCGGCGATTTCAGGAGCTTCATCAACATGTTTCGCATTTCCCAGTTCATGCAGGAAATTGCCCATCCCACTCCGCTCGGGCCAAAACGTAATCCACCAGGGCCGGTGGTGATCTGGAACCTGATCCGCCGCTGCAACCTGACCTGCAAGCATTGCTATTCCATCTCCGCCGACAAGGATTTTCCCGGCGAGCTGTCCACGCAGGAAGTGTTCGGCGTGATGGACGACCTCAAGCGCTTTCGCGTGCCGGTGCTGATCCTTTCCGGCGGCGAGCCGCTGCTGCGGCCGGATATTTTCGACATCGCCCGTCGCGCCAGGGAAATGGGGTTTTATGTCGGCCTGTCCTCCAACGGCACCCTGATCGACGAATCGAATATCGAGCGGATTGCCGCCATCGGTTTCGATTATGTCGGCGTCAGCCTGGATGGCATAGAGGCAACGCACGACAAATTCCGCCGCATGAAAGGAGCATTCGACAAGTCCATGCACGGTATCCGCCTGTGCAAGGCACGCGGCATCAAGGTGGGCATCCGCTTCACCCTGACCCAGGACAATGCCCACGATCTGCCGGCGCTGTTGCGGCTGATGGAGGACGAAGGGCTGGACAAGTTTTATCTCTCCCACCTCAACTATGCCGGGCGCGGCAACAAGAATCGCAAGGACGATGCTTTTCACCGGACCACGCGGCAGGCCATGGACCTGCTGCTCGATACCTGCTGGCGCGACCAGCAGGCCGGTCGGCCCAAAGAGTTCGTCACCGGCAACAATGACGCTGATGGCGTGTATCTGCTGCTGTGGGTGAGGAAAAACTTCCCGCATCTGGAGAATCATATCCGCGCCAAACTGGAACAGTGGGGGGGCAATTCCTCCGGCGTGAACGTGGCCAATATCGACAACCTTGGCAACGTCCACCCTGACACCATGTGGTGGAACTACACCCTGGGCAATGTGCGCGACCGGCCCTTTTCGGAAATCTGGACGGATACCGCCGATCCCATCATGGCCGGGCTGAAGGCGCAGCCAAGAAGCGTCGGCGGCCGCTGCGGAGCATGTGCTTACTTCGACATCTGTGGCGGTAATACCAGGGTTCGGGCATGGCAGACCACGGGCGACCCGTGGGCGGAAGACCCCGCCTGTTATCTGGACGACGAGGAAATCGGCGTGGCGCATGCCATGGTTGAGGAGGGTTGATATGCGATGGCTGGTGATGATTGCTGGTCTGTTTGTGGCTCAGACTGCCCTGGCGGCGCAGCCGGTGGAAAAACTCTATGCCGAGCATTGCGCCTCCTGTCATGGCGCTGACCGCCTGGGCGGTATCGGCCCGGCGTTGTTGCCGGAGAACCTGGCGCGTCTGCGCCGTCCGGAGGCGATCAAGACCATTGCCAATGGCCGTGCGGCCAGCCAGATGGCGGGTTTTGGCGACAAGCTGGGCAAGGAAGAGATCGAGGCGCTGGCGGGCTTGATCTACAGCAAACTGCCGCAGGTGCCGGTGTGGGGCGAGAATGAAATCATTACTTCCCATCTTCAGCACGTGCCTCCTGGCAGCCTGCCGGACAAGCCGGTGTTCAGCGCCGACCCGCTCAACCTGTTCGTGGTGGTGGAACTGGGCGATCACAGCGCTACCATCCTCGATGGCGACCGGCTGGAACCAATTCACCGCTTTGCCACCCGTTTTGCCCTGCATGGCGGGCCAAAATTCTCGCCCGACGGGCGTTTTGTCTATTTTGCCTCGCGCGACGGCTGGATCAGCAAGTTCGATATCTACAATCTGAAAACCGTGGCGGAAGTGCGGGCCGGCATCAACACCCGTAATCTGGCTGTATCGGGCGATGGAAAGACGGTGCTGGTGGGTAATTACCTGCCGCACAGCCTGGTACTGCTGGATGCAAGCGATCTTTCCCTGCTCAAGGTGATTCCGGCTGTCGGCCTGGATGGCACGAGCTCCCGGGTTTCCGCCGTGTATCAGGCAGAGCCGCGCGGCAGCTTCGTTGCGGCGCTGAAGGATACGCGCGAGGTGTGGGAGATTGCTTATGGAAAACAGGATTTCCCGGTGCGCCGCATCGCGGTGGATGATTATCTCGATGATTTCTTTTTCGACCAGAGCTACAGGCGCCTGATCGGCACCGCGCGCGACAGTCAGAAAGGGCAGGTGATCGATCTCGATAGCGGCAAAAAACTGGCCCTGCTGGACCTGCCCGGCATGCCGCACCTGGGCTCGGGCATTACCTGGGATTATCAGGGGCGGCCGGTGATGGCCACGCCCAACTTGAAAGACGGGGTGGTGAGCGTGATCGACATGCAAAGCTGGAAGACCATCAAGGAGATCAAGACGCCGGGTCCGGGTTTTTTCATGCGCAGCCATGAAAATACGCGCTATGCCTGGACGGATGGTTTCGCCACCGGCAATCCGGCGAGCAATGACAAGATGGCCCTGATCGACAAGGAAAACCTGGAAGTGGCCCATATCCTGCGTCCCGAGCCGGGCAAGACGGCGGCCCATGTGGAGTTTACCCGCGATGGCAAATACGCGCTGGTGAGCATCTGGGAGACGGATGGCGCGCTGGTGATCTACGATAGCGCGACGCTGAAGGAAGTGAAGCGCATCCCGATGAAGAAACCATCGGGGAAGTACAACGTTTACAACAAGACTACCCGCTCCGCCGGCACCAGCCATTGAAGCGGGCAGGAGATTACTCGCGCACCTTCAGGATTGCCGCGCCGATTTCATAACCCCGGTTGTCGTCCAGCTGGCTGCAGCGCCGTACCTGAACCAGCGCTCTGAGCGGCTTGAGGGTTGAGCCGCGCGGCGATTGCAGCTGGATTTCCATCAATTCCCCGAAGCGCGGCACATAGTGGGCGACCATGGCGATGCCGTCCACGCTCAGATCCTTGCTCATGGCGTAGAAGGTTTCGCCACTCTCTGAGACTCTTACCTTGACGTAACATTCAATCGGTACGCGCCGCGAGCAGCGCATTTCGCCACGTGGCTCGTTGATGCGCTGGCCGCCATTGATGACGCGGAGATGGACGTGATGGTTGCGGTTGGGTTCGGAACGGTTCTGGTGCTGATACGCTCGGGCAAAGGGCATCTTGACTCCTCCGTTGTTCTTGTCCTGACGTGTAAAATCACAAAATATTATATTTATGTTAGTGATTATATCAACATGTTGTGGTTTTGTGTGAGTCAAAATCACAACTGTCAGGACGAACGCATACCGCCTGCTTTGTGGCGGCAGGCGGTGGGGTGAGGAGAAGAGGCTTAGGCCAGCAGGCGGGTGCGGAGTTGGCCGAACAGGCGGGCAGGCAACAGGGCGCGGAAATCCAGCGGGGGCAGTTCCATGCCGTCGAGGGTGTTTTTCACCAGCAGGCCGAGCTCGGTATCGCCTTCCATCACCAGCCGGCGGCTGAAGAACAGGGTGTCGGGGTCCTCCTTGCGCAGGGCGAGCAGGATGAAATCCTGGGCGCTGGCGCTGATCGCGAGGTCGGGCTGGGCAGCGGCATGGCGCGCGATCAGACCGTCCGGCCCGAGCGTGAAGTAGAAGGAGATGCCGGCATCCCTGACGCGGATGCAAATCAGCTTGCCGTGCAGTGGCAGCCAGAGTTCGTCACGCAGGCGTTCTTTCAAGGCCAGGTTGATGGCCCGGGTGAAAATCAGGGAATGGGGATACTGCGGCAGCAGGGAAATCAGGGTGCTGACGGGTTTGGGGATGGTCAGGGTCTTCATGTTCATTCCTTTCAGGCGGTGGCCGCCAGTTCGTGCCGGAGGACAAAATCCAGTCCCGGCTTGCCATGCCAGTAACCGTTGCAGGGAAGTTCCGGCATCAGCCTTTCCATCTGTGCCAGGGCGAGAGCCGGGCTGAGGCGCTGCGCCATCACTTCCCGGAACAGGTGGAGAATTTTGCCGCTGTGATGGGCCTGCGGGCTGACGCGCACCACGTCAACGCCGCTGTCGCGCAGGCTCGCCATGTCGCCCAGCAGGTTGTAAACCCGTGCCGATTGCGTCTGGATGCCGTTGAGGGTGAGAAAGGGTTCGCCTTCGCGGGTTTTCAGGCTGAGGCCGTTTTCATAGTCCAGGCAGCGGAACTGGCAGTCGTCCTTTTGCAGATTATGGTGACGTGCCGTGAAACAGCGCGCGGAATAGGCCAGGGGCAGGCGTCCGTAAGCGAACACTTCGGTTTCCAGGCTCTGTGTGCGTGCCTGCTGCATGGTGTCGAGTGCTTCAAGGGACATTTCCACCGGCATCACCCAGCGCGTGGCGCCCAGGCCAGCCAGCAGGTTGAGGCTCTGCGGGCTGTAGATGTTGAGGGTGGCGCCAGCAACGAACGGAACCTTGTTCGCCAGCAGGCGCACTGCCCCCATGTCGTTGGCCTCCACTTTGAACTTGCCATTGGCGGTGATTTTGCGCAGGGTCTTGAGGTCGGATTCCGACTCAATCAGCGTCTGGGTCGAGAGCACCACTTCCTTGCCGGCGGCGGCCAGTTTTTCCGCCAGTTCCAGATAGTCCGGCAGGCGCAGCAGGTGGCGGCGCGAGCACACTGTTTCGCCAAGATAGACGATATCCACTGGAGAGGCGGCGATTTCGTCGTAGTACGCGAAGGTTTTTTCGCGATCCCAGTAATACAGGTTGGGGCCGAGAGATAATTTCATATGCTTATTTCCAGGGACGATAGTAGGCGCCCAGCGTCTGCTGCTGGCCTTCCGATACCTTGCCCAGCTCCGCCATCCAGGCCGGCCGGACCGCAAAGCTGGCAGCATCGCGCCGGCAGGTGTCGATCGCCTGGCGCCATACCTTGGTGACCTGCGCGACATAGGCCGGGCTGCGCTGGCGTCCCTCGATCTTGATTGCGGCGACGCCCATGCGCATCAGCTCCGGCAGCAGTTCCAGGGTGTTGAGGCTGGTGGGCTCCTCGATGGCGTAGTAGGTTTCTCCGCCCACATCGAAGCGGCCCTTGCACAGGGTGGGATAGCCGGCGTTCTCGTCCTTGCCATAGCGGTCGATCAGGATGCCGTTGAGGCGCGATTCCAGTCCCTTGGCCGTCTCCTGCCAGCGCACCGCCTTGGGTGGCGAGCACACGCCGCAGGTGTTGGGCGACTCCCCCGTGGCGTAGGACGACAGGGCGCAGCGTCCTTCCACCATGACGCACAGGCCGCCGAAGCCGAACAGCTCGATTTCCACCGGGGTGTTGGCCATCAGCTGTTCGACCTGGGCCAGCGCCAGCACGCGCGGCACCACGGCGCGCTGGATGCCGAACATCTCATGGTAGAAGTTGATGGCTTCGTAATTGGTGGCAGAACCCTGTACCGAAAGATGCAGGCGCAGGCCGGGGTGGGTTTTGGCGGCGTACTGCATCAGCCCCGGATCGGCCAGGATGACCGCGTCCATGCCCAGTTCGGCGGCATTGTCGATGGCCTGGGTCCAGCGCTGGTAACCGCTGGCCTGGGGGTAGGTGTTGAGTGCCAGGAGCACTTTCCGTCCCTTGGCGTGGGCGTAGCGCACGCCTTCCCGGGCATTGTTCAGGTCGAAATTCAGGCCGGTGAAGTTGCGTGCGTTGGTGTCGTCGCGGAATCCCATGTAAACGCAATCCGCGCCGTTGTCGATCGCGGTTTTCAGGGCGGGCAGGCTGCCCGCCGGGCAGACCAGTTCCATTTTCTCAGGCTGCATTCAGAATTCTCTCCATCTTGGCGGAAAAATGTCCCTGCCGGTGCCCGCGCCGTGCCAGTTCGTTTTCGATGCCGTTGAGCACATTCCATTTCTGTGAACACCATTCAGGCGCGAGCAGTATGTCTTTCGCGGCCGTGCCGGTGACGCGGTGGTACAGGATGTGTTCCGGGGTGCGTTCGATCAGGTCGCAGGCGTGCCGGATGTAAGCCTCGCGCGTCATCGGCTGGTATTCGCCGCGCCGCCACTGGTTGGCAAGAACGGTATGCTTCACGACGTGCAGCGGGTGCAGCTTCAGGCCATCGACGCCGATGTCCAGCACGGTATCGAGCGTGGCGTGGTAATGGGATTCGTTTTCCCCCGGCAGGCCCAGGATCAGATGGGCGCAGACGGGAATGCCGCGCCGCCGTGCGGCAATGGCTACCTCGCGGTACTCCTTCAGGCCGTGGCCGCGGTTGACCCGCCGCAGGGTTTCGTCAAAGGCGGATTGCAGGCCCAGTTCCAGCCAGACGATGCGGCCCTGGTCGCGGTAGCGGGCGAGCAGGTCGAGCACGTCCTGGGAAACGCAATCCGGGCGCGTGCCGACCGACAGGCCGATGATGTCCCGCGCCTGCATGGCCTGGCGGTAGAGCGCATCCAGCTCGGCTACATCGGCATAGGTGTTGGTGTAAGCCTGGAAATAGGCGAGAAATTTCTTCGCGCGGGTGCGCTTTGCGATCGCGCGCCGGCCGCTGTCCAGCTGCGCTTCCAGGGCCTGGGGCTGCCGTCCGTTGGGGTTGAACGAGCTGTTGTTGCAGAAGGTGCAGCCGCCGATCCCCTTGACGCCATCCCGGTTGGGACAGGTGAATCCGGCATCCAGGGCGATCTTGTGCACCCGCTCGCCGTGCTGTTCGAGCAGGTGCTGGCCGAAGGTGTGGATATAGTCGGATAGCGCCATGATTTCAGGACAAGAAGACTAGCATGTCCTGTTACATGGTTCAACCGGAACGGGAGCAGGGTTATTCATTAACGATTCCTAGGAGCCTGTCGGACTTAAAGGAAATCGGCTGCGAATCCGCCTGGGCGGTTCATATTTCGCCGCTTTTTGGGTCAATAGAATGACTATTGACCCGCAAAATCGACAAAATCTGTCCTCGCCCAGCCGAATTCTCGCTTCGATTCTTCAAGTCCGACAGGCTCCTAGCGCGTCAGTTGTGCATACAGCATGGGCAATTCCCTGGGCAGCTCGGACGGTTTGCGGATCACCACATAGCCATTCACGCCGAACAGGTGGGGCAGGTAACTGCTGCCCTTTTCGTCGATGGTGACGCAGAAGGGGCGCAAGCCCATCTGCTTGGCTTCGTGGATGGCGACACGGGTGTCTTCCACGCCATAGCGTCCTTCATACTGGTCGAGATCGTTGGGTTTGCCATCGGTCAGGATCAACAGCAATCGTTGCGTGGCCTGCTGCCTGGCGAGAAGCTGGCTGGCATGGCGGATGGCTGCCCCCATGCGGGTGTAGAAACCGGGCTTGATGGCGGCGATGCGGCCGCGCACCTCGGCATTGTATTTGCGCTCGAATTCCTTGAGCACATGGAAGCGGATGTTCTCGCGCTTGAGCGAGGAAAAGCCATACAGCGCAAAACGGTCGCCGGTGGCGGACAGGGCTTCGGAGAACAGGAACAGGGTATCGCGGATCACGTCGATGACGCGTGCCTGGTCGCTGACATAGGAATCGGTGGAAAGCGACAGATCCGCCAGCAGCAGGCAGGCCAGGTCGCGGTCGCGGTAGTGGTGCGCCTTGTACAGGCCGGCTTCGCGCGCTTCCAGGCCGCTGAGCCGGTCAGCCGAGAATTGCACGCAGGCATCGAGGTCGAGTTCGCTGCCATCGAACTGCCCCTTGAACCATACCTTGGCCGGGGTCAGCGCCTCGAACTGGCTGCGCAGGCGGCGCGCCGTGGCAGAAAGACGGGGAGGCAGGGGCTGCGGCTCGGCATTGCGCGCCACCATCGGTTGCAGCCGGCAATGCCTGGGCTGCATGCGCTGCTTTTTGTAGTGCCATTCCGGCAACAGGATGCCGTCGCCCAGGGGGCGGTCATCGGCTTCCTCGGACGGCAGGTCGAGGTCGAATTTCAGGCGCGAGGCGGTGGTCTTGCCATCCTGTGCCACGCTGAGCCGGTCCAGATCCTCCGCCGGGCGATCGTCGGGCGGTTCATCTTCCTCGGTGGGGCGGTTGACCTTGATGTATTCGGCCCAGCTGAAAATGCTTTCGGCGCGGAAGAACAGCATGAAGCCGTCCTTGCCATCCGGCATGTCGACGCGTTCCGCCTGGTAGCGGCGGTCTTTTTCGCTTTTCTTGCTGTCGCCGCCCTCATGGCTTTCGGGTTCCTTGCCGCTGGTCTTTGCCGGACTGCTGAGCGGGGGGGCGGGGTGCAGCCACAGCTGAACAGGCTGGGGCGGTTTGCGTGCCGGCGGCAGTTTTTCCACGCTGCCGGGGTGGAGCAACGCAGCGCGAATGGCGGCTTCCTGCTCCCTTTCTCCCCGGGGTAATTTTTCCGGCTGCGGCCGCAGTGCGAGTGCCGCTTCCACCAGCCGGCGGTAGCGCGGCTCCAGGCCGGGAAAACGTTGCAGCACGGCCAGCGTGGCGAGCTGGTTGCGTCTGATCCACGGCTGCGCAGGGTCGGACTCGGCGGCGGCCAGGGCAATCAGCCACAGATAGAGATCGCGGTTGAGGCTGCGCTGGGGAAAGAAATCAAGTGCGGCGGGCAGATTGAGCGTTTCCTCATCCAGCCAGGTCAACTCGGTCTTGAGATTGCTGCCGGCGATGCGCTGCAGCAGGCTGCGCCGCGCACCATGTTCGGTCGCCGTGGCCGATTTTACGGCCAGTCCGCTGTCGCCGCCCCAGGCGCGGAACAGGATGCCGGCAGTCTTGCTGATCTGTTCCAGCGTGACGGCCTCCCTGGGGTAGCGTTTTTCCGCTGCGCCAGTGATGAGTTTGTGCCACAGGGCGCCGACCTGTTCTTCCATGTGCAAGCCGATTGATTAAAAGAAAATGTTGATAGCTTACGCTATTTCCCCGCCGTGGCCTTGCTTTGGATCAAGCGGCCAGGTGTCCGCGGCCGGTCAATCGTGCATGCGGCAATTTCGCTCCAGTTCGACCAGTTGCGGCAGCAGTTCCGAGTGACCTTGTACATGGAAAATATAGCGCGGAATATTGCGTTCGGTGGATTGCGCCATGAAGGGTTCGCCCCAGAAGCTCATTAGGGCTTCAGTAGTGCCATCGGGTTGGGTGTCGGCCAGGATGAAGGACAGATTCTGTTCCAGCGGACACCAGTGCGGTTCGGCCACCTTGCTGGCATCGCCACAGGCGGCGATCTTCGGCAGGACCTCGGTTCGCCACATTTCCTGCTGGTTTTGATTGAGCACGAACTGGATCGAAGTGACTTGGGGATTTTCGAGAACTGGGCGTAACAGCGTGTCGAACAGCGGTTGGGTGCGGTACATCGACAGGCAGACATTGAAAAAGATCGCTTCGCCGCGCATGTTGCGCGCGAAATGTTCGTTGGCTGGGCGCAGGTGACGCGGCCCGACCAGCACGACGTCGGGCGGCGTCAGGGAGGATTTGACTTTCGCCAGCATTTTCTGGATTTGTACGACCTGCTCGGCGGTGCGCTCATTGTTGTGCGAGTGGCGCATGAAATTGGTGAAGAGGAGTGCCATCAGGGCCAGGACGATGGGGAGGATGATGTGCTCATCGGCGACATGGAGTTGATGCAGGATGATTGCCGTTATGGCGGCCAGGATGCCGGCGATGGCATCCCATTCATAGTTGATAAATTGCTTCATCTTCATGGCGTGGCCTCAATGCGACCCTTGAAGAACCCAGTCTACGCTGTTTAGCCGCTTTATAACAGGCGCAGCGGCGTCCGGCTGGTGGGCTGAGAGCTTGTGAAAATGCTGCTGTACTTGATATCTCGGGGTTGTGCAGTGCTCGGCCTCGTGTATTTCAATGCATTCTGGGTTGCGGCGGGCGAGAGGCCGAGTTCTTCTTTATGCTTGCCACACAACATGGCTATTCTTCTTTTCTTGTCGATCGTGCCTGGAATCCCCGGATTACACTGGCCAGCGTATTCAGGATGAACAGAACCAGCGCTGCGGCATTCAGCAGTCCGCCCAGACTGCGTAACGCGGGCAGGTCGAGCCCATCCCCGGCGAGCCGGACCAGCAACGAGGCTTGCAGGGCCAGTAGCGGAAGATAGAAAGTCCAGTGATAAGGCATGCGGACTCGCACCACCGAGGGGAAAATGATGGGTGCATGGCCAAACACCATGGAAAACACGAAACCGACTAGGATGGCGTGCAGCACTGCGTCATAGACGGGGCGTGTCAGCCCGCCGGCGGCCAGCAGCGTAATGCTGCCCGCAGCCAGCCAGGCATAGCCGGCCAGCAGGCAGACGGCGATGAATCGGGTCAGTCCGGACTCCTTGACGGTGCGGCGCGCGATGTCCTGGCGCAGCAGCCAGAGGGAGAGGCCAAGTAATCCGGCGCCTTGCAGCAGTGCGCCGCTTTCCCCGAGCGGCCCGCTGCCTAGCAGCGCGACGAGAATGAGCGCAAATATTTGCCTGGCACCGGGCGATGGTGGTAGGAAACGCGAGAGTTCCAGGCGTTCTCCGGCGATGGTTAGCACCAGAAAATTGATCCACAGGGCCACCACCGCAGGCACCGCCATGCCGGATAGCCACAGCAGATTTCCAGTCAGCCAGCTTGCCGCACCGAGTGCCATGGTAACAGTGAACAGTTCGCGCTGGCGCAGCACCACCAGGATGGATCCGGCGACTAGCACGGCACTGCCGATCGAGATGAGCAGCGCACCAGTCTGAGGGTGCCCGGCCAGGATGCCGATACCGCCAAGGCCGGTCAGCAATGGCCCGGCATAAGCCCAGCGGCGACCGAGGGCTACCGCCCGCTCCAGCCCGATGACCGTACCGAGAAATCCTGACACCATCAGCGGGCCGTGCAGTAAGGCCAATTGTGCGAAGGTTGGCGGGACAACCCAGCCCAGCCGCGCAAGGCCGGCCAGGACGCCCGCCACCAGGGAAAACACGCCCAGGAACAGCAGCGGCAGGCGCAAGGGTGCGCCGAGGTCGCCCGGTCTCATCCGGCCCGCCTCATGCGCAGCACGCCGCAGTGCGGCCGATGCGAACTTTCCACACATCGGGTCCGCTCTCCAGGTATTCCCAGCTGAATTCGCCTTCATGCTCGGCCTGGAACTGGTAATAGAGCGGCTTGGGATCGTGGTCGTTCACCAGCAGCAGGGCTTCTTCTGGATTCAGCGCCGCAAAGGTGCTGAAAATCAGCGGATGGCGCTCGCGCGGGGCGATGGTGCGGACATCGATGGTGGTTTGGGTGGTTGTATTGGTCATGGTTTTCTCCTAAACGGGGGTTGGGGATTTTCTGCCGGGCCAGAGGGCTAGCGCCAGCCGAAATGGTTGCGTGCATGCTCGCTCATCATGCTGGGATGCCACGGTGGATCCCATACCAGGTTGAGATCGATTTCGGCGCCGGCCGGTGACAGCGCCTCCAGAACCTGCCTGGCATCGTCGAGAATCATCTCGCCCATGGGACAGGCCGGCGTGGTCATGGTCAGATCGACGCGCAACATGTTGTCCGCGACAGTTACGCCGTACACCAGCCCCAGGTCGACAATGTTCATGCCGACTTCGGGGTCGATGACGCTGTACAACGCGGTTCGAATGTCTTCTTCGCTGAGCATGTACGGTGTCCTTTGTGCTTCAGGGTAATTAAGATGTATAAATAATACAGCTTTAATCTATCACTAGCGAAAGACAAAAGCAATATTTATTTTATATCTATCAAAATTTCATAATGCTGTTTAATTAGTAAAAATTATTATTTGGTACAATATAAAAAGTATATAGAATGCAATTTATCGCATGGATTCATGCTAGGGCCAATCATGCAACTGACGCGCTTCACCGATTATTCATTGCGGGTGCTTATCTATCTGGGGCAGCAACGCGAAAAGCTGGTCACCATTCGCGAGATTGCCGAGAAGCATGGCATCTCGGAAAATCATTTGATGAAAATCGTGCACCGCCTGGGATTGCAGGGCTATGTGACCACAGTGCGCGGCAAGGGTGGCGGCATGCGTCTGGCGCGCAGTCCGGACATGATCAATCTGGGTGATGTGGTGCGCGATACCGAGGAGAACATGGATATCGCCGAGTGTTTCGCGGCAAACATGCAGACTACTTGTGCGTTGTTGCCGGCCTGTGCACTCAAAACCGTCTTGCTGGAAGCCAGGAAAAGTTTTCTGGCAACCCTGGATGCCTACCGGTTGTCCGACCTGATGCAACAACCGGCAGGCACGCCTGCTCTGGCCCGAATGAGCGCCCCGGCATCAAGCAAGAAACCAGCGCCTGGCTCCGTCAAGTAGAAAGCCAGGTTTCCAGCCGATTGGCGCAACGGCATGTGCCGCGGCAAAAAACAACGTCGGTTCTTCGAAACGGGCGTGCGGTGTGGCGTTTCATCGGTCAGCGCAGTTCTGTAGGCTGCTTGGCGCATAAAGGCTCAACGGGCTTGAGCGGCTTGATCTGCGGGCCAGGTTGGGGAGCGAAGCAGTCGGCTGGGATTTTTTCGTGATGGCCGAAGTCACGTGCCGATTTGTCCAGCGCGCACGCCCCGTCCACCCAGCGCAGCAGGGGGCCTTGCGGGTTGCCGGCCTGGACCTGGGCGCAGGCGTTGGCGCACTGGTTGCATTGGGTGCAGGTGAACATGTGGCGCTTGATGCTGCGCGGCTGCAGACGCATCGGGCAGACGTTGTCGCAGGCGGCGTTGCAACTGATGCAGGCTTCGACGCGGCGACGGTCGAAGCCGATTACCAGGGCCTTGCGGTTTCCCATCCAGGCGAGCGACTGAAACAGGCCGATGGCGCAGGCGTAGCGGCAGAACAGGTGGCGCGCGAACATGAATTCGATGAAGAAGGCGAGGGTGGCGACAGCGATGAATACGCCCTGGTTGCGCGTCAGGGCGCCATGCCACAGATTGCCGTAGATCTCCGCCGGGGGAAGCAGGTAGGTCAGCAGCGCCACCGCCCAGATGAAGGCGAAGGCGGTCACCAGCGGCAGCAGCACCAGCCAGTAGAGCGGGTTGGCTCTGGTGATCGAGCCGTCGGCATTCTTTTCCGGCAGGGCATGGCGGTCCCACAGGCTCTGCCGGCCGGTGGCACGGCGCATCACCTGGTTGATGGTTTCCACCACCGAGAAATGGGGGCACAGCCAGCCGCAGTAGAGGCGGCCGTATTTCCAGGAAATCCATACCCCCAGCGCAATGGTGCCGAGAATCGGCAGGCCGCCGCGCAGTACGATATTGATGGCGGCCTGGGTGGCGCCGATCTTGCCGGCGACAAAATCATCCAGCCCCAGTGTCCAGTGCATGCCGAGAAAAAAGAAATGCTTGAGGTTGAGGTCGAGGCGGAACAGGTCGAATACCGGCGCCAGCAGGAACAGGATGAAAAATCCGGCCTGGAACATGAGTCGCTTTTGCTGGGTATGAAGCATGGAACACCCTTACCGCAAAGGCGCAAAGGCGCAAAGAGATTCCATAAAGGCCAGCACTTTGAACTCCTTGCTGTCCCTTTGCGCCTTTGCGTCTTTGCGGTTAAGGATTCTGATCATTCGCATGGCCGGCCGATCAGCGGATAGACATATTTCTGCCCCGCCATCGCCTTGGACAGGCCCAGTATGCCCAGCAGCACCAGAGTGGAATGACAGGTGGTGAAGTAGATGATGGCCACGGTCCAGGTGTTGGCCGAGGTGTAACCGCCAAGCAGGAAGATGGCGAGGTTGGCGATTACCAGCAAAACTCCCGCCCAGATACTGGCGGAAATGGTTTGCTTGAGGTGGCACACGGCCAGCGCAGGCGCGGTCATACGGTGTTTGAAATAAAGCCGGAGCAGGATGGCAAAGCTCAGCCCGGGCGCCAGCAGCAGATTGGCGAGATAAAGCGCCTCGGCTGTTACTGCAAGCGTTTGTCCCGGTGGACCCTCATCCCAACCTTCTCCCGGAGGGAGAAGGGGCGAGGGGTGGGGGAGAGAGCTGTCATCATTTTCCGAAACTGGCATAGACAATCTCCATCAGTGCCTCCGCAGTCTCCTCATCATCCGTCAGTGGCTCCACCAGTGCGGCGCGACAGGCTTCCACCGGGTCGAAGCCGCTGCCGATCAGGGCGGCGGTATAGACCAGCAGGCGGGTACTGGCAGCCTCTTCCAGATCATGTTCCTTGAGCACGCGCAGGCTGTTGGCGAGGTTGACTAGTTTCTTGGACAGCATGGTATCGGCACCAGTTTCACCACAGACGATCTGCTGTTCCAGGTCCGGTGGCGGAAAGTCGAAGCGCAGGCTGACGAAACGCTGGCGGGTGCTGGGTTTCATGCCCTTGAGGAAGTTCTGGTAGCCGGGGTTGTAGGATACCACCAGCATGAATTCCGGCGGTGCGTCGAGGATTTCGCCGGTGCGCTCGATTGGCAGGATGCGCCGGTCATCGGAGAGAGGGTGCAATACCACGGTGGTGTCCTTGCGCGCTTCCACCACTTCGTCCAGGTAGCAGATGCCGCCTTCGCGCACGGCGCGGGTCAGCGGGCCGTCGTTCCAGTAAGTGACGCCGTCGCCGATGAGGTGGCGGCCCACCAGATCGGCGGCAGTCAGGTCATCGTGGCAGGCCACGGTGTAGAGCGGCAATCCGAGCCGCGCCGCCATGTGTGCCACGAAACGGGTCTTGCCGCAGCCGGTGGGGCCCTTGATCAATAGCGGCAGGCGGTTGCGGTAGGCGTGCTCGAACAGCTCGATTTCGTTGCCGTGGGGCTGGTAGAACGGGAGTTCACTCATTTTGCGACCCAGTGAAAAAAGTGTACTTAGTCTATGGGAGTTGGCCTGGTTTTTACTTGACCGATGTCAAGTAAGCGATGGTAATCAACCCCGTCACCAGGATCAGCCAGCCCAGCATCAGGCCGCGCCACAGCCAGCGGGTGCGGCGCAAGCCCATGAAGTAGCTGGCTACCAGTTCCACCTTGACGGCAGCGGTGCCGAGCACGATGAGGGTAATGCCCAGGCCGCCCAGGCCGGCTTCGCCAATGGCGTAAGTGATGCAGGTGAACACGATCAGCACGAGCCAGACGCGGGTACAGGGGCGGATGAAATGGGGTTTGTGCGAGGTATTCATATCTAGCGGATCACGTAAACCAGAGGAAAGAGAATGATCCACAGCAGGTCCACCATGTGCCAGTAGGAGGCGCCGGTTTCCACGCCGGTATGGTTGTCTGGGCTATAGCCACCCTTTCGGGCTTTGAGCATGACAGCGGCCAGGATCACCATGCCGAGGATGACATGCATGAAGTGGAAGATCGTCAGTGACAGGTAAAACATATAAAAAGTGTTGGTGCTGAGGGCAATGCCGGCAGCGAATTTTTCATGGAATTCGAACAGCTTGATGATCAGAAATATTCCGCCGAAGCCGATGGCGGCAGCAATCCAGCGCGCGCAGGCCGTTGACAGTCCCTGCTTGATCGCGGCGACTGCGCGCACCATGAAATAGCTGCTGGTGATCAGCACCAGGGTGTTGATGGCGCCGGAGACACGGTTGAGATGCTGCTGCGATTCGTTGAACAGCTCCACGTTGTGTGCCCGCGCAAAAGCGTAGGCAACGAAAAAGACGCCGAAGGCCAGTAGCTCGGCGAAGATGAAAAACCAGATTGCCAGGTCGCCTGGCGGCGTGGCATGAATCTGGTGCGGGTTATGTGTATTGTTTATCAAAATGGTAAGGTATTGGGTTAAAAAAAGAGGGGCGCGAACGCCCCTCCCAAGGAGGGTTATCAGGCTGCTACCTGAGCCTCGCCTTTTTTGCAGAAGAAGCTCCAGACATAGAGCACGAGGCCAAGCAGGAACACGAAGCCGGTCAGTTCACGCAGCCAGTAGAAGATCATGATCTGATCCTGTGCTGCCATGAAACCCAGCGGGGTGGAACCCATGCGCTGCAGCCAGACCTGCAGGATGCCGGCGGCGGTCAGGAACAGGGTGATGAACACGATGGAAATGGTCATCAGCCAGAACGACCACATCTCCATGACCTGGGCCGGGCCGGAGTTGGCGGTGCGGCCGCGCAGCATCGGCATGGCATAGGAGATCATGGTTAGGTTCACCATCACATAGGCGCCGTAGAAGGCCATGTGGCCGTGAGCGGCAGTGATCTGCGAGCCGTGGGTGTAGAAGTTCACCGGAGCCAGGGTGTGCAGGAAGCCCCACACGCCTGCACCGAGGAAGGCCATCACGCCGGTGCCCAGGGCCCACAGGGTGGCGGCCTTGTTGGGATGCTCGCGGCGGCGACGGTTCACCATGTTGAAGGCAAACACGGTCATCATGAAGAACGGGATGGGTTCCAGGGCGGAGAACACGGAACCGAACCATTGCCAGTATTCCGGCGTACCGATCCAGAAGTAGTGGTGGCCGGTACCGATGATGCCGGTGATCAGGGTCATGGCGATGATGATGTAGAGCCATTTCTCGATCACTTCACGGTCCACGCCGGTGATCTTGATCAGCACGAAGGCCAGCATTGCGCCCAGGATCAGTTCCCACACGCCTTCCACCCAGAGGTGCACGGTCCACCACCAGAAGTACTTGTCCAGCACCGCGTTGGAGGGGTTGTAGAAGGAGAACAGGAAGAACACCGCCAGACCCCACAGGCCCAGCAGCAGCACCAGGCTGATGGAGGTCTTGCGTCCCTTCAGCACGGTCATGCTGATGTTGAACAGGAAGGCCAGGGCCACGATCACGATACCGACCTTGGTGACGAGTGGCTGTTCGAGAAATTCTCGTCCCATGGTGGGCAGAATGTCATTGCCGGTCATCGAAGCCAGGGTGGCATAGGGCACCATCAGGTAGCCGACGATGGTGAGTGCGCCTGCGACCAGGAAGATCCAGAACATGAGCAGCGCCAGTTTGGGACTGAACAGCTCGGTTTCCGTTTCCTCCGGAATCAGGTAGTACGCCGCGCCCATGAAGCCAAACAGCAGCCACACGATAAGCAGGTTGGTGTGGACCATGCGGGCCACGTTGAAGGGAATCGCCGGGAACAGAAAGTCACCGACAACGTATTGGTAGCCCATGATCAGACCAAAGATGATCTGTCCGACGAACAGGCCAATCGCGGCAATGAAGTAGGGCTTCGCCACCGCCTGTGATTGAAATTGCATGTTAAATCCTCCTAAACCTTGTTGTGTCAGGGTGTCTGCGATTAGCCTTCAATGTTCGGCGGCCACTTGTTGGTGTTGATCTCCGACATCCATTTCAGGAAGGCAACCATGTCGTCCAGTTCCTGATCGGTCAGGTTGAATTGCGGCATCTGGCGGCGTCCTGGTGCTCCGGTCGGCTGGCCCTTGATCCAGGCCTTGATGAATTCGCCGCCGCGACGGGTATAGACGTTGCCCAGTTCAGGAGCGAAATAGGCGCCTTCTCCCAGCAGGGTATGGCAACCGATACAATTGCGGGTTTCCCAGATGTGTTTGCCGCGCACGACCTGGTCGGTGATGTTTTCCCGATGATCCCGCTTTGGCAGGGTCTGCATGGTGTCGAAGGTCAGGCCGAGAAACAACAGGAAGAAAAAAACCGCTCCCCCGTAGAAAATGTTTCGCGCCATCGCCTTGGTAAATGTTTCACTCATATTACCTCCTGAATAGCTTTTGGTTATTGGTGCCAGTCTGATTGCCCGCTGTTTTCCACCGGTGAAACTGGAGGAAAAACCGCGCAGCCAATCCCCCGGAACGCGGCACCGTCACATTATCGCAGCAAGCTGCTGCAATCCTTGACGTGGATCAAGCTTGACCATTTTGAGGAACTTTTTCCGGAAATGCTTATCGTCGCGCTATGATTGTTGCTCCAAGGGGGGATTCATGATTCTGGTGTTTCTGGTAATGGCTGCCGTTGCAGCCATGATGGGCGCGTGGCTGTTGCCGCTGCTGGTGGACGCGCATCGTGCCGTGCATCTTCATCTTGCTTTTGCCATGGGAGTGATGCCCCTGATCATGGGCGCGATGAGCCATTTTGTCCCTGTCCTGACGCGCACCGGGGCGGCGGCGCGCCAGGTTGAACTAATGGCTGTTCTGGCCTGGCAGGCCGGGGTGCTGTTGGTCGCGTTTTTTGCCTTTGGCCTGCCCGAAAGCGTGCGCCTTTTTGCCGCTTCGTTCGCCTTGCTGGCCGCCGCTCGCCTGGCGGGGTGGCAGTGGATGCGCGCCAAGGCGGCACTGGGCGGACCTCATCCCGGCGTGTACTGGTACCTTGCGGCGCTACTCTGTCTGGCGGCAAGCCTGCTGGCAGTGGTGGGGATGGATGTCTGGCCGCAGCAGGCGCTGGCTCTGAAACGACTGCATTTGCACCTGAACCTGTTTGGATTCGTCGGCCTTGCCGCCGTTGGTACCTTGCAGGTGCTTCTGCCGACTGTGGCGGGGCGCCCCGATCCAGCGGTCGCCTCGCGGCTGCGCGCGGATCTCCCCCTGGCTCTGGCGGGGACGCTGCTGATTGCGCTCGGCGCTGCCTGGCTGCCTCCGCTGTCCTGGGCAGGACTGGTTCTGTGGCTGCTCCCCCTGATGCGTCTCGCGCGTGCCTGGCTGGGCCTGTATCGTGACCAGATTTTTCGGCGCCATGGCGCCGCCCCCCTGCTGGCGAGTGCGCTGGCCGGCTTTGCCGGTGCGCTGGTGGCCGGGAGCCTGCATGGTGCCGGCTGGGTGGAGTCCGCTCATGCCGGTCACGGCTGGGTCTTTGCTTTTTTGTTTCCGCTGGTGAGTGGTGCTGCCGGCCAGTTGTTACCGCTCTGGCTCAGGCTTGGCCGGCAGGAGAAATGGCATGATCTGGCACGCCGGCGCCTGACTTTTGGCAGCGGGGCGAGAGCATTGCTGTTGCTGGCGGGCGGCGGGATGGCGCTGGCAGGCGCGCGCTGGGGTGCGGTTTTTGCCCTGGCTGGCTTGCTGCCCTTTGTGCTGACTGCCGGGTGGGTGGCTCTGCAAGCGCGGCGTGTTGAGCCGCCCCATAAATAACTGTGAATAGGCTCCTAATAGCCGTCGTACCCGCCTCCCTGGATTATGACCGGGCTGCCCGGTTCGGATGACAGGTATTGTGGTGATGGGCGGTAGTAGTGTTGCTGCGGCGCGTAGTAGCCTGGTGATTCTTCGTAGTAGGTCACCGGTCCGCGCGCGCGGCGCACGTTCTGGCGGCGGGAATTTTCCTCCATCCGGTCGGCCACATTGGAACCGATGAGTGCGCCTGCGGCTGTCGCGGCAAGACGGCCGTTGCCGCTGCCAAACTGGCTGCCGACCGCGCCGCCAATGATCGCGCCGGTCATGTTTCCGGCATTGATGCCTGGTGCGCCAGGGTCGGCCAGGCGCTCGCCCGCCTTGCTGCCAAGATAGGCGCCGGCTGCAGTGGCCGCGATCTGCCCGTGTCCCTGCCCGATCCGGCTGCCGATAGCGCCACCAATCAGCGCACCGGCAAGGTCGCCGGCTCTGGCGCTGGCCGCTGTGGCCATGCCGGCCAGGACAAGGCATGTCATTACAATCATCAGGCCGTGTTGTTGCACTGAGTATTTGCGGTTGTAGCTGGTTGTGCTGGTAGACATTCCGGTTCTCCTGACTCTTGTCTCTGAATATTAAAATTAACGTTTCTGAATGGTTTCAGGATGACAGAAGGGATGAAAATAAATGGCTGGGCGTGAACTGGTATCGGCTGCTCTGAAATTGACTTGATCCCGGTCAAGGAGAAGGGTAGGGTGATGTTATATCCTACTATTATTGTCATGAATTAAGGAGCGCAGCAATGGTGCAATTCAACATCCTTCAACCCGAAGCTATCTACCCTTTTGACGCGCGTTGCGTGGCCAAGCGTTTTCGCCATGCCGCCATTTTTGGCGCGCTCGATGCGCTTAATCCGGGTGAGACCATGCGTTTCATGAACGACCACGATCCCTTGCCACTGCTGGAGCAAATGCGGCAGCGCTACGGTAATGGAGTGGAAATCCAGTATGTGGCACGCGAACCGGAGCTGATCGTGATCAATTTCACGCGGCGTTAGCGCGGAACAATCCCCGTCCCGTGCGGCGCCGTCGCCACAAAATCGGCCCGAGGGCGGGCCTCCTACGCCATGCCGCGTGGCATGGGGAGGCCGTATCCCGTAGGAGCGAGCTCGCTCGCGAACATGGCTGTTGCTGCAATCGTGAGCAATCTCGCTCCTACAGCAGGTTTCATTTTTCTGGGGCGGTCGCATGACCATGCCCGTCAGGCTGAAGCGTGGGAGCAATCCTGCGGTAGGTTTGCGCGACAGAAGCCAGATTCAGCCATAGCCACAGGTTGGATGCGCCAAACAGGAAGGCGGCAGGCCAGGAAAAAAAGCCGGGTAGCAACACCGCTGCGAGGAGTGCGGTCAAAGCGGAGAAATGCAGCCACATCTGCCGCCTCATGCGCGATTCGGGCAGGATGAGCCTGACGTTGGGAACCGTGGGGCCGCCCGCTTTGCGCCGGCTTTGCAGATGAAACCAGGTCAGGAAGGGCGCGATCTTGTAAAGCATGCCATTGATCACGGACATGGCAAAGCCCACGATCATCAATACGCCCAGCAGCAGGGGATAGCTCTGCGTGGCAGCAATGGCAGGGAATGGCCGGGCCGCCAGCCAGAGCACAATGGCAAGCAGCAGGCAGATCATGCCGCCGCGCCAGAAACTGAGTGTTATGTCGGGCAATTTGCGTTTCCGCCGTGACTGCAGCCACAGGGTGGTTGCGGCAAAGAGGGCGAATCCGGCTGCCAGCAACATGCCCAGCACTATCTGCAAGGGGGGGTAGAGGATGGCTGGCGCGAGCCCCAGCACCAGGGTAAACAGCAGTGCTGCAAGCCAGCGCGTGAGGGTGGCGGGGTAGGGCTGCGTGAGCTGGAACATCGGTACTACCTGATATGCCACGCCGATAATCAGAATGCCTGCCCAGCCCAGCAGACCCCAGGCAAGATGGAGGTTGACCACTGCCTCTCGCGTTTGCAGCCACCAGCCGAAAGCATGGTTGCTCAGCAGCGTCAGCCCGAGCAGAACGGTGGCGGCCAGCATCAATGCCGCCAGGCGCATTGCGCGGGCGGTCATGTTTTCCGGCAGGGCGCGGCGCAGGGTGAGGATGGCGAGCAGGGAGAACAGCAGCAGGGCGGTGCCCAGCAGTGGCATTGCCAGTTTGAGGAGCGGAGGCAGGGTAAAGATCAGCCCGGCGCACAGCAGGACGATGCCGCCTGTTGCCAGGGTATGCGTTACGCCGGCAGCGAGCGCAGGGCGCCGCATCGGGGCGCCCGCGACTACCGGCAGCATTTGCAGAATGGCCCCCAGCATGACCAGGCCCATGTGGCCGAGCGTCAGCAGATGAGTGGCGCCCAACAGGGCGGGATTCCAGCGGCTGACGAACAGATCCGGCCCATGCCACAGCAGTAGCAGGGCCGCAGCCAGTGAGAACAGCGGTGCGGTGAGGAAAAAACGCAGCGGCACCCCGATCGGTGGTGCCTGATCGAACGACAGGCCGGCAGGCTGGTTCATGATTGCACCGGATTGCTGCCGGGATCAGCCTGCTCCTCGCGCCAGATGAGAATTTCGTAGGTGCCGTCGTCGTTGCTGTGGGTCTGGTACGCGAAACCCCACTCATGCAGGATGGGGAAGAGCATGTGCGGCGTGCGGTGGATCAGGAGGCGCAAACGCTCGTCCGGCGCAAGCGTATCGATGGCTTCCAGTGTGAGCTCCAGCGGTTCGGGGGGCTCCAGCCAGCGGGCGTCGACGGTGCGCTCGGGCATCGGCTCAGGTCATGGCGCGCATGCGCCCGACCACCTCGTCCAGTTCGCCTGCCAGTGCCTGGTCAGCCATGCGATACAGCATCTGCTCTTCCTTCATGTTGTGCTGCTGCATGATGATGAGCAGGGTCTCGGCATCGCCGAGAAAACTGTCGCTGTCCTTGCGTGCCGCCGCCTCAGCCAACTGGTTGAGCAGATCGGTCATCTGGCGGTGTTCCATGCGCATCATGGCGGTCGGCCCCTGCGTCATGCCGGTGCGCGCCTCGAAGGCGGGAAACATGACTTCTTCTTCCATGGCGAAATGGTGCAGCAGAGCGTCCTGGAAGCGATCGAATTCCTTTGCTGCATTACCCCAGTCTCCTTGGGCGGCGGCGGACTCGGCCGACGCAAACAGGCTGTCGCAGTGCTGGTGATCGGGGGCGAGGAAATCACTGATACTGGTCATGGAAGCAACTCGGAAGAGGGTTGAAACGGCAACAATGGCCGAGATTGTCGCCGTGCTTTATTTTGCCTGCATTGATCTGGATCAAGAAAGCGGGGTGCTATCCTGGCCGCCCGTCCGAGCGGGGACGCCAATAAAGTGGGGCGTATTTGATGAGCCAGGGGCCGTAACTGGCCAGCCAGATTGCTGCTGCGAGCGGGTATAGCAGCGTGGCCGGGAGGCCGAGCAGATCAGGGCTGATGCGTGCCATAACGGCAAGCTGGAAGCCGAGAAACAGTGTCCAGGTGGCATTGTCGGCTACCAGTTCCTGGCCGGAGTGTCCCAGTGTGACGCGCGATGCCATGGCCAGAATCATGGAGGCGAAAAAACCGATCGCCAGCGCGTGCAGGGGAGCGAAGCCGAACGGTGCCGCACCGGTGAAAAGCAGCCACAGGCTCTGGATGCCGTATAGCAGCATGGCGAGCGGCAGCCAGGCAAAGGCGACGTGCAGCACCGCCAGCAGCTTGACCCTGAAGCAGCGCCCCAGGCCCCACACCAGGGAAAAATAGGTGGCGCAGGCGGACAGGGGGAAGTCGGCCAGCCACAGCCATTGCTGCGCCCCTGCGATTTCCAGTGCGCCATGCGTTACGGCGCAGGCGAGCATGAAATAGAGTGCGGAGTAGGGTCGTACCATGATGTAGTTTTCCAGCACGCGGCTGGAGAAAAATGGAATCATCTTGTGACATACCGCGAGCAGAATCGGCACCATGAACCACCACACCCCGGCGTGAATGGAAAAATTCAGTGCCCCGATGCTGTTTGTTGCCAGCCATGCCAGATAGGCAGCCATGCCGAGCCAGCCCATGGACAGGGCGATGGTGGTGATGATGGGATGAATCTTGTCGGGATGAGGCGTGCGCGCCAGCACGCGCAACAGGGCGTAAAGCGCGATGCCCCAGCCCAGTAGCAGCAACGCCACAGCCAGCATCATCAGGGCCTTGCCAAAAGCCAGACCGGGATAAAAGGCCAGGGCACCGGAAAACAGCAGCACAAAGGCAGGAACATAGAGCCGTGCGGGGATTTTCTCGCCATTCATCCAGTTGGGATACGTGGTCATGAGAAAGCCGAAGATGAAGAAAGGGAAAAAAGCGTAGATCATGAGGAAGCCATGTCCCCATAGAGCTGCCACGGACCATCCCAAAGGAGGATAAAGACCGGCATACCGGCCCAGCAGGTCAGCCAGCCACCACAGCATGGCGACGATGGCCTGCACTGCGCCGCCAAACATCATCATGCGATGAGGCGCGGCGCTGAAGGTTTTCCAGATCGTGTTCATGGCGGGCATTGTAGCCGCCTGAGCCTGCTTAGGCCAGAATCAATGATTTTCAGGCGAGGGAGCAGGCGATGATGCGGTCCTTGCCGCCCTGTTTGGCCGCATACATGCGCTGGTCGGCGATTTCGACCAGTTTGCGCCAGTCGTCCAGGCTGTCAACCGTGCGCTCCGCCAGGCCGATGCTGGCGGTCATGGGCTTGCCGTCAGGCCTGTCGCCCAGACCCTGTTCGCGCACCCGTTCGAGAACCTTCTCTGCTTCATTGCAATAGGTGCTGGGCAGAATCAGGATGAATTCCTCCCCGCCCCAGCGCACCAGCATGTCGCCGGTGCGCAGCGCCGCGCGCAGCTTGCTGGTGGCGGAGATCAACGCCTGATCGCCGGCATCGTGGCCATATTTATCGTTGATGCCCTTGAAGTTGTCGAGATCGACGAAGGCTACCGACAGCGGCGTATTGCTGCGCGAGGCGATGATAAACTGGATTTCCAGCAGTTCTTCCCCGCTCAGGCGCGAAAAACAGCTGGTGAGCGGATCGCGCACCGCCTGCCGCACCAGCGCGATCATGAAACCCAGCTGGCTCATGCCGCTCATGGTGGCGACGGCGGCGATCATGGCCGAGAGCCAGATGGTGCCGATGAGGTGGCTCAGGCTGAACATGTCCAGCCCCAGGTAGCTGGCGGCAAATTCCGCGCCCAGCACCGGCAGGGCGAAGACCAGGCCTTCTGCCGCGGTGAGTGGGAACATGCCCAGTCCGGCCACCATGACGAAGGGCAGGAAGGCGTAGACGCCGGCAATAGTCGAGGATAGGCCGTTGAGCTCGGTTTTCTGCATTACCAGATAGGAGAAAATGAAAAACACGGTGGGGATCAGATACAGTATGACCAGCGCCGCGTAGGTGTCGCGCATGCTGCTGGAGTGGCGGAATGAAATCGCCAGCAGGGCAAAGGCAGCGCTGGCGATCAGCCTTCCTGCCGCCAGTTCTCCCCATGCCGGCCAAGAGAGCACGAAGGCATCGACCGCAATCCATAGTGAAGTCAGGATGGCAAACAGGGTGGCGATTACGCGCACCCGCAGCAAAATCATTTCCGCGCGCCGCGTGGTAAGCAGAGCCATGTGTCGGCCCGGCCAGAACAGCCAGGTCAGTTCTTCGTCAACCAGATGCTTGCCCATGAAAAATTCCCGGTCAAATGAAATTATCTTCTTGAAGTCATGATGTTAAGTTGGACTATTGGGCCAGCTTATCATCAAATTGATGCGCCTGTCCTATATGTTATGACGACAAAAACATCTGTTAGTCTATTGACGAAAACACTACATGGAGTATATTTGAAAAAAACATACATCAATATGTAGTGTTTAATAAGCGGAGAGATGACATGAGTGAGTTGCAGGATCAACAGGGGGTTCTGAGTCTGCCGCGCGCGGTAATCAAGCGCGACGGCTCGGTGGCGGTGTTCGACGGCAGCAAGATTCGTTCTGCCATCGCGCGTGCCGGTAGTGTCAGCGGTGAATTCGACGGCAGCGAGGCGGAGCTGCTGTCTGCCCAGGTGGCCAAGGTGCTGATCCACAAATTCCGCAACCAGCCACCCACTATCGAGAGCATCCAGGACGTGGTGGAGCAGGTGCTGATCTCCGCCAATCACCTCAAGACCGCCCGCGCCTATATCGTTTACCGCGAGCAGCACGCCAAGCTGCGCCAGGACAGGAAGACGGTGGTGGATGTCGGCAGCTCGATCAACGAATACCTCGACCAGCTCGACTGGCGCGTCAACGCCAATGCCAACCAGGGCTATTCCCTGGGCGGACTGATTCTCAACGTCTCGGGCAAGGTGGTGGCCAACTACTGGCTCAACCACGTCTATCCACCGGAAGTCGGCGTGGCCCACCGCGAGGGCGATATCCATGTGCACGATCTCGACATGCTGGCGGGCTACTGCGCCGGCTGGTCGCTGCGTACCCTGCTCACCGAGGGCCTCAACGGCGTGCCAGGCAAGGTTGAGGCGGGGCCGCCCAAACATATGTCCAGCGCGGTGGGGCAGATCGTCAACTTCCTCGGTACGCTGCAGAACGAGTGGGCCGGCGCGCAGGCGTTCAGCTCCTTTGATACCTACATGGCGCCCTATATCCGCAAGGACAACTTGCCCTATAGCTGCGTCAAGCAATATATCCAGGAGCTGATCTACAACCTCAACGTGCCTTCGCGCTGGGGCACGCAGACCCCCTTCACCAACCTGACTTTCGACTGGACCTGTCCGGAAGACCTGAAAGAGCAGGTGCCGATCATCGGCGGCGTGGAAATGCCTTTCGCCTATGGTGACCTGCAGGAAGAGATGGACATGATCAACCGCGCCTATATCGAGGTCATGACCACTGGCGATGCCAAGGGGCGGGTATTCACTTTCCCCATCCCGACCTACAACATGACGCCGGATTTTCCCTGGGAATCTGAGAACGCCACCCTGCTGTTCGAGATGACGGCGAAATACGGCTTGCCCTATTTCCAGAATTTCATCAATTCCGAGCTCAAGCCCAACATGATCCGCTCGATGTGCTGCCGCCTGCAGCTCGACCTGCGCGAACTGCTCAAGCGCGGCAACGGCCTGTTCGGCAGCGCGGAGCAGACCGGTTCGGTGGGTGTTGTCACCATCAATTGCGCGCGTCTGGGATTCCTCTACAAGGGCAATGAAGAAGGCCTGCTGGCGCGCCTGGACGAGCTGCTGGAAATCGGCAAGAACAGCCTGGAGATCAAGCGCAAGACCATCCAGCGCCACATGGATGCGGGCCTGTTCCCCTATACCAAGCGCTACCTTGGCACGCTGCGCAATCACTTCTCCACTCTGGGCGTGAACGGCATCAACGAGATGATCCGCAACTTTACCGGCGATGAGCACGACATCACCAGCGAATATGGCCATGCTTTCGCGGTGCGCCTGCTCGACCATGTGCGTGCCCGGATGCTGGCCTTCCAGGATGAAACCGGCCACATGTACAACCTCGAGGCGACCCCGGCGGAGGGCACCACCTACCGCTTTGCCAAGGAGGACAGAAAGCGCTTCCCCGATATTATCCAGGCGGGTACCCGCGAAATGCCGTATTACACCAATTCCTCGCAGCTGCCGGTGGGCTTCACCGACGACCCGTTCGAGGCGCTGGAACGGCAGGACGAATTGCAGAAGAAGTACACCGGGGGCACCGTGCTGCACCTTTACATGACCGAGCGCATTTCCAGCGCCGAGGCGTGCAAGAACCTGGTCAAGCGTTCGCTGGAGCGCTTCCGCCTGCCCTATATCACGATCACGCCGACCTTCTCGATTTGCCCCACCCACGGCTATCTGGACGGGGAGCACAAATTCTGTCCCAAGTGCGACGAGGAAATCATCGCCAAAAAACGCAAGCAGGCAGCCTGATTTATACAAGGAGAAAGAAATGACGGACATGTCCAATCAAACCAAGCTTCAGCCCGAAATCACCCTCAAGGACGAGGAGCGCCAGCCGTGCGAAGTCTGGACGCGCGTGATGGGCTATCACCGCCCGATGGCCTCTTTCAATGTGGGCAAGAAGGGCGAGTTTTACGAGCGCCAGTACTTCTGCGAATCGCGCACTGACCTTGCCGCTTAAGCCGGCAAGCCTGCAGGTGGGGGGGCTGACGCCCCTTACCACCACCGATTATCCCGGCCTGCTGGCAGCCGTGGTGTTTTGTCAGGGCTGTCCGTGGCAGTGTGCTTATTGCCACAATCCGCACCTGATTCCTCGCAGCAGCGAGATGGCGCAGGGCTGGGACGCCGTGATGGCGTTTCTGCGCCGGCGCCAGGGGCTGCTCGACGCGGTGGTGTTCAGCGGCGGAGAGCCTACCCTGCAATCCGGCCTGGCGGACGCCTGCCGGGAGGCGCAGGGGCTGGGCTTCAAGATCGGCCTGCATACTGCCGGGATGTACCCGGAACGGCTGGCGGAAGTGCTGCCTTGCCTGGATTGGGTCGGGCTGGATATCAAGGCGCCGTTTGACGGTTATGGCCGCACCACGGGCGTGCCGGGGAGCGGAGAGAAGGCACGCGAAAGCCTGTTGCGCTTGCTCGACAGTGGCGTCGGACATGAAGTCCGTACCACCGTGCACCCCGGCCTGCTAAATCAGGAAACCCTTATTGCGCTGGCGCAGGAACTGTCCGCGCTGGGGGTGCGGCATTATGCGCTGCAGCAGTTCCGCATCCGGGGCTGCGCTGATCCTGCCTTGTGCCTGGGGGGAGAGCAGGAAATTTCCTGGGCCGAGGTGCGCGAGAAGCTGCAACCCCTGTTTCAGGACTTCTCTATTCGCAGCGCTTAAACATATAATCCCGTTCCAGTTCGCATTCCACGGAGCGGAATTGCCTTGACCAACCCAGTAAAAATCCCTGCCATCCTGGCAAACATTCCGCTGTTCCGGGAAATGTCGCCGGAAGAAATCGAGCGCATTGCCCAGGGCACGCGCGAATTGCATCTCGCGCGCAATGATGTGCTGTTTCAGCGCGGCGATCCCTCCAGCGGCTTTTATGTCGTGGTGTATGGCCAGATCAAGCTGGCCCTGTCCTCGCCGCAGGGCATTGAAAAAGTGGTGGAACTGTTTGGCCCGGGGCAGAGCTTTGGCGAGGCCGTCATGTTCATGGGCAAACCTTACCCGGTTTACTCCCAGGCACTGGCGGACACGCTGGTGCTGCATATCACCAAGAGCGTGGTGTTCAGCGGTATCGACAACGATCCCGCCTTCTGCCGCAAAATGCTGGCAGGCCTTTCCATCCGCTTGCACCGGCTGATTCATTATGTGGAATCCTTCTCCCTGCGCTCCTCAGCGCAACGGGTCATCGGCTATCTGCTGCAGGATCTGGAGGAAATCAGGGAAGGTCAGGACATCCACATCAGTTTTCCGGCCAACAAGAATGTCATCGCCTCCAACCTCAACATCACGCCGGAAACCTTTTCCCGCATCCTGCATAATCTGGCCGATGACGGCCTGATCGAGGTGAAAGGTAAGGATGTGCGCATCTGCGATATCGCCAGGCTGCGTGCCTACGACGAGTAAACGGAATTTGTTCCTGGCTGCCGCTTGCGCGATTGCGCGAAACCCTTTATATTTTTGGCCATGAACGCTTTTTTTCGCACTTCTCTCGAATTTCTGCTTGCCGGCCTGCTTCTGAGCGGGCTGCTGCGCTTCGCGCGCTAATTACTTCCCCTCCCTCTCACTAAAGTTTTAATATGCAGGCCTGAACCGCCAGGGTTCCCGGCTTATGGCTTAAAGATTTCCATTGGAGTCTGTCATGAAAGACAAATTGATCATATTTGATACCACCTTGCGCGATGGCGAGCAGAGTCCGGGCGCATCCATGACGCGGGAAGAGAAGGTGCGCATCGCCAAGCAACTGGAGCGGATGCGCGTGGATGTCATTGAGGCCGGCTTCCCGGCGGCTTCCAATGGCGATTTCGAATCGGTGAAAGCGGTGGCGGACGCCATCCGGGAAAGCACGGTGTGCGGTCTGGCGCGTGCGCTGGAGCGCGACATCGACCGTGCCGGCGAGGCCCTCAAGGGCGCCAAGTCCGGTCGTATCCACACCTTCATCGCCACCTCGCCGATCCACATGGAAAAGAAGCTGCGCATGAGCCCGGACCAGGTGGTCGAGCAGGCGGTCAAGGCGGTGAAATGGGCGCGCAAGTGGACCGACAATGTCGAGTTCTCGCCCGAGGATGCCGGCCGTTCCGACCCGGATTTCCTGTGCCGCGTGCTCGAAGCGGTGATCGACGCCGGCGCCGGCACGCTGAATATTCCCGATACCGTGGGCTATAACCTGCCGCAGCAGTTCGGGCATCTCATCGCCACCTTGCGCGAGCGCATCCCCAACTCGGACAAGGCCATCTTCTCGGTGCATTGCCACAACGACCTCGGCCTGGCCGTGGCGAATTCGCTTTCCGCCGTGCTCAACGGCGCGCGCCAGGTGGAATGCACGGTCAACGGCCTGGGCGAGCGTGCCGGCAACGCCGCGCTGGAGGAAATTGTCATGGCGGTACGCACGCGCCAGGACGTGTTCAGCTGCGATACCCAGATCGACACTACCCAGATCGTGCCGGCCAGCCGCCTGGTGTCTTCCGTCACCGGTTTCGCCGTGCAGCCCAACAAGGCCATTGTCGGCGCCAATGCCTTTGCCCATGAGTCCGGCATCCACCAGGACGGCGTGCTCAAGCATCGCGAAACCTATGAAATCATGCGTGCCGAAGATGTCGGCTGGACCGCCAACAAGATGGTGCTGGGCAAGCATTCCGGCCGCAACGCCTTCAAGACGCGGCTGGCCGAGCTGGGCATCGAGCTGGCTTCGGAAGATGCGCTCAACGGTGCTTTTGCCCGCTTCAAGGAACTGGCGGATAAGAAGCACGAGATTTTCGACGAGGATCTGCACGCCCTGGTGAGCGACGAAGCCGCCGCGCTGGAGCAGGAACACTTCAAACTGGTGTCGCTGAAAGTCTGTTCGGAAACCGGCGAGACGCCCCATGCCACGGTGGTGGTGAGTGTCAACGGTATGGAAAAACAGGCGGAAGCGGATGGTGGCGGCCCGGTGGACGCGGCATTCAAGGCGATTGATTCCATCGTCAGCAGCGGCGCCGAACTGCAACTGTATTCGGTGAACAACATCACCAGCGGCACCGATGCCCAGGGCGAAGTGACCGTGCGCCTGTCCAAGGGCGGGCGCATCGTCAATGGCCAGGGCTCGGATACCGATATCGTGATCGCCTCGGCCAAATCCTACCTGCACGCCCTCAACAAGCTGCACAGCAAGCTGGAACGGGCGCACCCGCAGGTGTAGTGTTGTCCTAGAATGTCTGAAGGCGCTGGAAATCGGTGTGGGTCCCCACGCCTTCACTGACTTCCATATGCTCGACATGGGCTGCAGCCGGCCCGTGCCGGGCCCACTCCAGCATTTTTTCAATTGCCCCTGCTTGCCCTTGCACCATGGCTTCCACCGTGCCGTCACGGCGGTTGCGCACCCAGCCGGTGACGCCTAGCTCTGCTGCCTTCCGGCACATGGATTCACGGAAATAGACGCCCTGCACGCGGCCATGCAGGATGAGATGTCTGGTAACGAGGGGCGAGTCGGACATGGAAAATCAAGCCGTAACTGGCAAGCAATGGACAGGTTTTCTAGCGTACCATGGATGCAACATTGCAGTGACTGTGAACAGGCTCCTGGCTATCCGATTGCATGAACCTAAAAAAAGCAGTTGAACCGCAAAGGCGCAAAGAACGCAAAGTAAAGACAATGCGTTATCTGAATCTGTCCAGCAGCCGGACTGGTGAATGCCAGATGATCTCCATGTCCTTGTTTTCTTTGCGCCTTCGCGTCTTCGCGTGCGTTGTTCCGCTTCAGCGGAATACAACCACGGGGAAGACCCTTGCGATCTTTGCGGTAAATGAACTGAGTTTTTCAGGATGAATCCTTTTCTTGAACCCCACGCCAGAATTTTCCTGCTGAGCCATATGCGTGCCCTGACCAGCCTGGCGGGGCATATCCTCGGCTCCCATCCGCAGATCAACGGCTACTATGAAATGCACCTCAGCTACGAGGATGCGTCTGCGCTGGACCGGCAGCTGGAGGCGTATCTCGAAAGCGATGCGCTCAAGGAAAACAGCCGCTATCTCTTTGACAAGCTGCTGCATAACGACTATGTATTGAAGCCCGAGCTGTTTGGACAGGCAAACATGAAGATACTGGTTGCGTTGCTGGAGCCGGAACACACCATCAAAAGCATCGTCCATCTGTTTGCACAGAAGGCGATCGAGGATCTGTACGCCTCTCCAGCCGAGGCGGCGAAATACTATATTGCGCGCGTCCAGGCGCTGGCCGGCTTCAGCCGGACGGCCAGCCGACCCTATTACTATTTCGATGCGGAGCTGTTGCGGCGTGCGCCGGAACAGCTGCTGCCCAAGCTCTCGGACTGGCTGGAGCTGGATTCGCCCTTGAGTGAGCGCTATCAGATTTTCAGCCATACCGGAAAAGCCAGAAAGGGCGACTCGTCCGAGCGCATTCATAGCGGAAGGATCGACAGGAAGCCCGTTGATTATTCCCATGTCGCCATACCAGCGGATGTGCTGGATGCGGCGCAGGAGGCTTACCAGGAATGCCGCCGGGAGATTGTCGGCAATGCGGCGGATTCGCTTCGGCTGGATAGGGAAGGCGCTATTTCATTGCCCCATAAAGGAAAAATGTGATTAACCCGGTGTTTCGTGCCTCCCTGATATTATCCGCTGCGGTATTGTTGAGCGCCTGTGGGCGGTCATCAGATTCGAATAGCACAATCCTGTCCCTATCCTTCGATGAAAAGCCAGTTGCGAGCCTGAATGTGTCGCTACGCTGCAGCTATGATTGGGCATACTTCTCCGAACAAGACATGGCCTCACACTACAATGTGAGGGCGACGCCAGCCAGGGCGCCGAACGTGTTCATTACCCTGCCGGACACCCGCGTGCTTTCCCTGACCCCACAACCCTGGCCTCCCCTGGACAAGACTGGCCGCTGTGATCTTTCGGAGCTGAACGGCTGGCAGGCTCTTGTCTTCGATCCGCGCAAGCCCATACCCTTATTAACGATAGTCAGCCAACATGAAGGGGATGGCGGGGCGGCAGGGGATCTCGCAGGCATTGCCATACACCCCGCTTCGAGCAGCGATGGCAATGTTTCCAGCCGAAGCCTGACTGCGCCCATGATATTCCAGCAGGCGATAGAGAAGGCCTCTTCCCTGGACTTCGCTATCCTTGAAGTTCCCCGTGACGCTGAGACGTTGACCAAAATTCCTGCGGAAAGCGTCTCTGCCCTTTGGGCGCTTCCTTCGGATCGCCCCAGCGTCCTGCTGCCAGCGCAACGGTCGGATACGCCCTGGAATCCGGATGATGCCGGCAGCGATGACACCCTTGTCGGCCTTCCGAATTTTCACCCTGCCAAGGTCATCGACGACAAAGCCTCATCCGATTATCCATCAGCGCCCGGCCGGCCCATACCGGTTGACCCATACGGGCCAGGCCTGCATGACAAGGTCTATTTTCCCAGTGATGCCCCGACCCCATCGGTTACGCTGCCAGGCCTGGAAAAACCGGTGATGATCGCGCCAGTCGCGGCGGTGTGGTATCCCCTTATCCGCAGGCTGGTTGTATTCACCTGGACCAGACGGTCCGGAGAGCTGGCTAAACTGATCAATTGACGCTCTCTTGTGTTCCTGAAGTTTTCCCCTCTTAACGGACACTCAAGATGCATGTCCAAAGGACAAAACCAGGGGGCATTAACCACCTTTCAGATTTTTTACTGTCCGTGTTGGTTTTTGCCGGCAGTCGAGTACACGCCAAACCTGGATGGCTTGTTCACTTATGCGGTAATAAATTGCGTAGGGGAAGCGTTTTGAGAGTGCCCGGTAATAACCCCAGAATTGTGGGTGTATACCGGCATATAGTAGAAGAGCGTCAATGTCTGAAAACAGTGAATCCAGAAAATAAGCCCCCAAACCTTCCTGTTGGGCTTCATAAAATCGTTGCCCGGACTGGATATCGCTCATCGCGATATCCAGAATTTCAATTTTCATTGCGCATTGTCACGTAATGATTTCTTCGCTGCATCCCAGGAAATAAAATCTGCCTGATTTTCAGTGTGCGCACGTTCGGCTTCCTGCAACGCAGATGCATGCCAGTCCGGGGATAAAAGCGTCACCGGATCATGCGCCAAATCGTCCCAAAGGGCTTCCATCATGATTAATTTTTCCGACCGGGTTAGATTTTCGATGCTTATCATGTTGCCTTCCCAATTTGGAACCGGAGCGTAAATTCTAGCAAATGCACGCTGAAGAAACTGAAAATTATTCGATCAGGAAGGTTTTAACCCGGATATGAAATATTCGGGTTAAAACAAACTATCCCAAACATCCCGTTCCGCCCGGTAATTCAGCAGGGCCTCAATGATCTGCCGCTTGCGCTGCACGCGGTGTGGGGCGGATTGGATCTGGCGCCAGGCCGGCGCGTGTTCGCCGAAATTGCGCTCGATGTTGGCGATGAAGGCCTGCACCTGCCGCAGGGCCGGCGCCAGTTCGGGATCGTGCAGCCACCAGTGGCCGGCGTCGAACACCAGTTGGTGCAGCCGCCGGTTCCGGGCGACGATGGCTTCATGTTTTTGCCGGTACAGCGCCAGCAGTTCCGGCTCCTTGCGGGCGATCGCCGCCGCAATCGCTTCTTCGGCAAAAGGCCGGTTCACATCCGCCTGTTTGACCAGCGCTTCGGTTGAGAACAGCATCAGGTCGCCGAAGAACTGGCGTTCGAATTCGTCGGACAGATCGATGCTAGCCTGATCCAGTTCCACGCCGGGGCGGAAGTCATTGTCCAGGCCCGCCCCGGTGGTGCGGCGGTGCAGATTGGGCAGGTTGCAGGCGGTGAAGCGCTCGCCGATCTCGGCGGCGATCAGGCGTCCGGCGGTGGGGCCGGACATCCTTAAGCGCAAATGCCCGAAGGGGATGAGGTATTTCAGCCCGGCATGGTTGACGACGTAATTGCCGGGGTACACCGTGCGCGCCGGGGCGAGCCGGGTGTAACCGCTGCCGTAGGCAAACCAGGTCTTGCGGAAGAGGTGTTCGCCGAAGAAGAAGGCGTTGAGCCGCCGGGCGAAATCCGTCAGGCAGGCACGATGATCGTGATCGCCGGTCAGCCGGCAGGGATACTCGAACGTCGCCGGCTGGTCTGCAAAACCAAACAGCTTGGCCATGTCGTGATAGGCAGCGTCGCCCGCAACTGGCCCCTGCGCACCGTGAAACCGGCAAGCCTGCTCGCCGGTCAATCCGGCCAGGCGGGCAAAGAAGGCGCTTACATCGTCGAGGAAATTGACCGCCATCACCGACGGCGATACGGGCGGGTCGCCGACCAGCTTGCCGGTGAGCATCAGGGTGCCGGTGGTGCGGAAAATCTGGTCGATATAGTGGAAATAATTCAGCGCATACACCGCTTCCTCGCCGGTTTCGCTCTGCCGGTTGACGCAGAAATGCTGGTCGCTGTCGACCAGGTAATACAGGGTCCGGTCCTTGTTCTCTGTCAGCTGCAGGAACTTCAGGTAGCTCAGGTTGCGGTTGGCGGCCTGGCCCTTGCGATAAAACCTTTCCCGGGGCTGGGTGGTGAGCAGATGGCCCAGTTGCTCGCGCTTCCCGGGAGGGAGCGAGTGCAGCAGCTGATATTGTTCATCCAGGCCGAAATGGAGAACCTGCAAGCCTTTCTGGCGGTATTCCTCGACCAGTTCGAGATGTTGGCGAATGTTGCTTTCATCGCGGCTGTCCTCGGCGACGATGATCCTGATTTTGTCCCAGACCCCAGACGTGTTTCCGCCGTAGTTGAACAGCGTACACAGCTGGTAAATGCTTTCCAGGCAAGCACGCAGGTGGGGCGGGCGATCCGCCACCGGGATGCCGATGATGAAGTGATGGCGCTCATCGTCTGTCTGGGTGCTTTGGGCGCGCTGCCGGATCAGTGCTTCCTGCTCGCGGAACAGGGCCTGGTAGCTGGCCAGCAGCGGGTGGAAATCTGCTCCCGGCGACCACATGGCCTGTTCCAGCAAGGGGTAGCAGTGTTGGTAGAGGCTGATGAGTGCGTTGGCATCCGTCGATTGCGAGAGCTGCCGTCCAGCATCGGCCAGGCCTGGGATGGTGGATTGGTGGCGAGCGATGCAGCCTGCCAGCTGTGTTGTGCTGAAACGGCTCATGCGTCGTTAACGCCGCGATGAATAATTCGGATACGCATCCTGGTCGAGCATGATCTCGATGAGATTGATGCCATGGCGGAAATCGAGCGCTTCCAGCTTTGGCAAATCGTGTGCGTTTTCCACCCGGCAATGCCGGATGCCGAAGGACTGCGCCAGCAGCGCGTAATCCGGGTTGGTGAAATCGCAGTCGATGAAGCGGTCGTGGTAGAGATGGTGCTGGTTCTTGCGGATCAGTCCCATGGTGTGGTTGTTGAACAGGACGATGTTGAGCGGGATGTGGTAGTTCACCGCCGTCATGATTTCCATGGCGCACATCTGGAAGCCGCCGTCGCCGATCATGGCGAACAGGGGCGGCGCCACTGCGCAGCCGGCACCGATGGCCGCCGGGATGGCGTGGCCCAGGGAGGAGATGCCGGTATTGGGGTAAAAACGGTCGCGGGCGGAGACGCGGTAGAAGTTCTGGGCGAACACCACGTTGTCGTCGAACATCGCCAGTCCGTCAGGGAATTTTTGTTCCAGCCAGTTGTAAAAGGCGCGCACATGGTCGAACTGCTGATTGAAAATCGTCTCGCCGGCCGCATCGGTCCGGGCTTGTGCGGATTTGATAAAAGCGGCGATATCCACGGGTGCTTTTGCGGGGATATTTTGTGCCTGAATGGCGGCATCCAGTGCTTTCAAATAGGCGCCGAGATCAGCGTGCACCGCGAGGTCGGCGCGGAATACCTTCTCCAGCTGCTGGGCGCTGTTATCCACCTGGATCAGCTGTTTGCCCGCCAGCAGGTTTTTGTCCCAGACATAGCTGGTTCTTTCGTTGAAGCCCGCCCCCAGCACCAGCACCAGATCGGCTTCCTGCTCCAGATAGCGCATGGCGTAGCCGCCGGAGGTGACGCCAAGGCTGCCCAGCGACAGCGCGGAGCGTTCGTTGACTGCGCCCTTGGCCTTGAGGCTGCTGGTCACCGGAATGTTGAGGTGCGTGCTGATACGGTGCAGGGCTTCCAGTGCGCCGGAGCGGATGCAACCGTAGCCAGCGATGATCAGAGGGCGCTTGGCTGCGCGGATCAGCTCCATGCTCCTGTCGATGAACTGCGCGGCAATGACGCATTCGCCGGTCGCACGGGTGAAAGAAATCTGCTCCAGAATGGTGTCATCCACCAGCTCTTTCTGCACATTGTAGGGGATGCTCAGTACTACCGGGCCGGGGGTTTTGGACAGCAGGTGCCTGGCGGCCTGGTTCAGTACCGTGGGAAGGTAATCGGTGCGTTCGATCAGTTTGTGGTAGCGCGTGATGCCGGCGAACAGCGCGACCTGGTCGATGCTGCCGCCTTCGCCCGAGCTTTCCTGCAAGCCGCCTTTGCCGAAGATATGAGTGGGCGCCTCGCCGGTGATGGCGAGCACGGGCAGATGATCGGCATAGGCGCTGGCAATCGCAGTCACCAGATTGGTGGCGCCGGGGCCGGCGGTGGTGATGCAGGCGCCGATTTTCCCGCTGGCGCGGGCATAACCGCCTGCCATGAAGGCTGCACCCTGCTCGTGCTTGACCAGCACGCTCTTGATGGGCGAGTCATACAGGCTGTCGTAAACCGGCAGGATATGGGAGCCGGGGATGCCGAAAATGACATCGATGCCAAGGCGCTCCAGGTACCTTACGATTAGTTCACTGACGGCTATTTTCATATCTTCTCATCATGGCCGGCATTCCTGATGCCGGCGAGTTTATTCAGGGCGAGATTTTAAGCCATAAACTGCCGGAAGGGGGGACCGGCCATTTCCGGTGAATGGCCGGCGAAATTCAGCCCGGGGCTTTTTTCAGCAGCTGGTCGAGCAGGGCGAGAAATTTCGGGATATCCAGTGGCTTGCTCAGATAATCGGTAAAGCCGGCATCCAGCCCCTTCTGCACGTCACGCTCCATGGCGTTGGCGGTGATGGCAACGACCGGAATGTGGCGTGTGGCCGGATCCTCCCGAAGATGCTGCAAGGCCGTGAAGCCGTCCATGCCGGGAAGGTTGATGTCGAGCAGAATGAGATCGGGCTGCCTGGCCCGGGCGATTTCCAGGCCCAGTTCGGCATTGTGGGCATCGATCAGGGTCAGGCCGGTGCGGGTGGCGACGATTTTCTGCACCAGGCGCAGATTGGAGGGATTGTCCTCGACATAGAGCAGGGTATGCGCGCTGGGCCACACGCCTGGCGCAGGCTTGGCCATGGCGGCGGGTAGTGGCGTGACTGTGGCGGCGGCGAGCGGCAGGTCGATCCAGAAGGCGCTGCCTGTGCCGGCAACGCTGTCCACACCGATGCTGCCGCCCATGGCTTCGGCCAGTTTGCGCGAGAGCGCCAGCCCGACGCCGGAGCCCTCGATGCCGTCATAAGCGGATTCAAGGCGCTCGAAAGGCTTGAACAGGCGGGGCAGGGCATCGGCCGCAATGCCGCGCCCGCTGTCCTTCACCGCGATGCGGAGGCGGTTGTCGTCCGTGCGGTAGCAGGTGACCTGAACACTGCCGCCATCCCGGTTGTATTTGACCGCGTTGGACAGCAGGTTGAGCAGCACCTGGCGCAGCCGCGTGCGATCCGCCTGGGCGCTGGCGCTGCCGGCCAGATCGGCGGCCAGGCTGATATGACGTTGCTCAGCCAGCGGCTGCATCAGCGTCAGGCACTCCTGAATCAGCGGGCCGGGCTCGACCGGTTCAAGCGAAAGCTCGATGCGCCCGCTCTCGATGCGTGCCAGGTCGAGCACTTCATTGATCAGCTTGAGCAGGTGGTCGCCAGCATGCATGATTTCATGGATATTGTCGGCCTGGTCGGACGTGGGCGGGTTTTTGGCGTCTTCTTCAAGCAGCTGGCCAAAGCCGAGGATTGCATTCAGCGGGGTACGCAGCTCATGGCTCATGCGTGAGAGAAATTCGGATTTTGCCTGGTTGGCGCGCTCGGCTTCATCCTTGGCGCTGGCCAGCGATGCGGTGCGCTCCTTGATACGCTCTTCCAGATGTTCATTGGCGCCCCTGAGCTCGGCCAGGTATTTTTCCCGCTCTTCCATGCGTTTCCGGCTGCGCACCGTGAAGGCGCCGATGGTGAACAGCCCGATCAGCCAGATGATGCCGTGGGTGACGGAGAGCAGGCGAATCTGCTGCCCGGCGGGGGTGGTGTATTCGTCCAGCGGCACCGAAACGCCCACCCCGCCGCGCACATCGCCTACCTTGTAGCCCAGGTGTCCATGGCACAGCAGGCAGTCGGGCGTCATCACCATGGGCTGGATCAGCCTCAGATAGGGCTTGCCGTCGATCTGCGAAATTTCGCTGACTTCCCGGGTGCCCCGTTCGAAGGCGTGGATGGCTTTTTCCTCCCAGGGGTCGGCCTTGTTATTGGGGTTGAGGGTTTTGATGCCGACGATGCGTCCCTTGATGCCATACAGCCCGGAATACTCGTCCATCATCTGCCGCAGCATGTAGGCCGGATTCATCAGGGTCAGCTGCTTGCCGCTGGTGGTGAGCACATCGCGTTCGGGGAGATGTGCCAGATAGGGGCTGGGCGGGGTGTCGGCGCTGGGCGGAACGTACACGCCGCCCTTCTTGCTGGCCCAGAAGCGGAAGGCCTGATCCTTGAGGAAATTGGCACGGGCGGTATTCATCGCCAGCCTGAGGGCTTCCTGCCGTATTGTATTGGCGTTCCAGTACAGCGAGCCGCCGACGATTGCGCCCCAGATCGCAACGGCCAGCCAGGCAAAGTGGTAAATCTGTTGACGTTTGTTGATCATCCCGTTATTTCCGCTTGGTCAGGGTTCCTGGGTGCTGGCCGGCTCCAGCAGTTCATCCAGCAGGGTGAGGAAATCCGTGATTTGCAGGGGCTTGGTCAGGTAGGCCACAAAGCCGGCATCCAGGCCTTTCCTGATGTCACGCTCCATGGCGTTGGCCGTGATGGCGACGACCGGGATATGGCTGGTGGCCGGGTCGTTCTGCAGGTGGCGCAGGGCTTCATGGCCATCCATGCCGGGCAGGTTGATGTCGAGCAGGATGAGTTCGGGCTGATAGGCGCGGGCAATCTCCAGCCCCAGTTCGGCGGTGTGGGCGTCGAGTAGCGACAGGCCCTTGTGGGTGGAAATGATTTTTTTTACCAGACGCAGGTTGGCCGGGTTGTCCTCGACGTAGAGCAGGGTCCGCGCGGTGGCACAGGCGCCGGGTTCCGTAACCGTGTCGGGCTGTACTGGTGCTGCGGTTGCCTCGGCACAGGGCAGTTCGACCCAGAAAGTGCTGCCTGTGCCGGCTGCGCTTTCCACGCCGATGGTGCCGTTCATGGATTCAATCAGCCTTTTGGAAAGGGCCAGGCCGATGCCGGTGCCCTCGATGCCGTCGTAGACCGTTTCGATGCGTTCGAACGGTTTGAACAGGCGGCCTTGTTCTTCCGCCGGAATGCCGCGCCCATTGTCGCTTACCGCGATTCTGACTGAACCGTGCATTGCAGGGTGGCAGCTGATTGCCACGTTGCCGCCCTCGTGGTTGTATTTGATGGCATTGGAGAGCAGGTTGAGCAGAATCTGGCGCAGGCGCAGGCGGTCGGCCAGAACCGCCTGGTTGCTGCAGATGCCGTCGGCGTTGATGTTCAGGCTGATACTGCGCCGGATTGCCAGGGACTGCACCAGGGCCGCGCATTCATCCACCAGCGGCCCGATGGATACGGCTTCCGGCGCCAGTTCCAGACGGCCGCTTTCGATGCGCGCCAGATCCAGCACTTCGTTGATCAGTTCCAGCAGATGGCTGCCGGCGTGCAGGATCTCGTAAATATTTTCCTGCTGGTCGGGAGAGAGCGGGTGCCGCGTGTCCGATTCGAGCAGTTGTCCGAACCCCAGGATGGCATTCATCGGCGTGCGCAGTTCGTGGCTCATGCGCGACAGGAACTCCGACTTGGCGCTGTTGGCCTGCTCGGCTTCCTCCTTGGCACGCCACAGATCAGCGGTGCGCTCGGCCACGCGCTGTTCGAGCTGATCGTTGAGCTGGCCGAGGGCGAGTTCGGCCTGTTTGCGCTCGCTGATATCGCTGGTGACGCCGTTCCACAGGCTGTCCCCATTTTCCAGCAGGGTAGGGACCGATTCGATGAGGAACCAGCGGGTTTCGCCACGGATGACAAAGCGGCCTTCCCACCGGAAGGGCTGAAGGGTGCGCCCCGCTTCCTGGTTGAGGCGGATGAATTCATCCCGTTCTTCGGGATGGGCGCAGGCAAAAGCCGTGGCGCTGTCCGCCAGCACCTCCTGGGCGGACAGCCCCAGCAACTGGCAGAAACGCGGACTGACGTAATCAAAGGCCATCGAGCCGTCGGCGCGGATGCGGAAGGTGTAGACCCCGACCGGGATGCGTTCGGCCAGTTCCTCATATTGCTCCTTGCTCTGGCGCAAGGCCTCCTGCGCGAGCATGGATGCGGTGACATCCTGCACCGTGCCCACCGAACGCAGCGGCTTGCCGTGGCTGTCGAAATCCGAGACGCAGCGCTCGTGCACCCATTTGATGCGCCCGTCGGGCATCCGCAGCCGGTGGGTGATTTCGTAGGGGACCCGGGTTTCGAGCGAGTGGGTGTAGGCCAGGTTGACCGAATTGCGGTCGTCGGGATGAATGGCGTTGAGGAATGCCTCATAGGTGGCGCTGAACTGGCTCGGGTCGAGCTCGAACAGGCGGAAAATCCCGTCGCTCCAGCTCAGTTCGCCGCTGGCCAGGTTCAATTCCCAGTTGCCCATCTGGGCAAGGCGCTGTGCTTCCTCCAGGCGCTCCGTGCTGGTGCGCAGCGCCTGTTCCATGTGCTGGCGTGCGGTGATGTCGCGTGACAGCACGACGAAGCGCGGCGTACTGTCGGGGCCGGTGTGCTTGCGCGCGACGGAGAGTTCGAAGCACAGATTGCCCTGCGGCACGGACAGTTCGAGCTGCCTGCCATGGGAATGGCCTGTTTCGTGCGCTTCCTGCAATGCCTGCATGACGATGCTGGCGGCCTCGGGCGGCAGCATGTCGGATACTTTCCGGTGCAGCAGTTCGTCGGCGGGCGCGGCCAGCAAGGCGGAACTCTGGGCATGGATGTCATGGTAGGTTCCGTCCAGGCCAAGCTCGAACAGCAGGTCGGGAATGGCGTCCAGCGTGGCTTCCAGCTGGTTTTGCGTGGCCAGCATGGCGGCTTCGGCCTGTTTTTGCGCGCTGATGTCGTGGTAGATGCAGAGGAAATACGGCTTGCCGCCGCTTTTCATCAGCAAGACGCTGACATGGACGTCGAGCAGTGTTCCGTTCTTGTGGCGGTGGCGGGTTTCGAAGATGTCCTGCCCGTGGCGGAAAATTTTTTGGATATGCGCCCGGGTCTGTTCCGGGCTTTCCTCTGCTTCATAGTCGGAAATGCGCAGCATGGCGAATTCTTCCGCGCTGTAACCCAGCTGGCGGTGGGCGGCAGGGTTGAACTGTAATGGGAGGGCCGTTTCCGGATCAATGATTACCAGTCCGTCCGGTATCAGCGCGAACAGCGCGCCAAGGTGCTGGTTATCGTCGTTACGGTCGCACAGGGTTTGAGCATCCATCCCGGGCAGGGCTTCTGGGGGGGGCGGGGTTGAATCAAGCATCCGGCGACTCCACGTTTTTTGGGCGAGGTGAGGGATTAATAGTAGCTGAGGGAGGCCATGCTGGAAAGAAGAATGGTTCTCATCCAGGCCGGCTGGTGTGCCATGTCATGCCTTCAGTCTGATGCATTCATCAATTATCCCGAGGAAGCGCTGCACATCCAGCGGTTTGGTCAGGTAATCGTTGAAGCCGGCTTCCATGCCGCGCTGGATATCGCGCTCGGTGGTGTTGGCGGTGAGCGCCACGATGGGCGTGTGTTGCCCCCACGGTTCGGCGCGCAGCCTGGCCAGCACCTTGAAACCATCCATGTCCGGCATGTTGATATCCAGAACGATCAGGTCGGGACGTTTGTCTGCCGCGAGCGCCAGGCCGATGGCCGGGGTGTGCGCGGTAATCAGGTGGATGCCGTGGCGCCGGGCGAGCAGTTTGCTCATGCGCTTGAGATTGGATGGATTGTCGTCCACATAGAGAATGGTGAACTGTTCCATGGGCGCACTGCTGTTGAGGTGAAGGTCAGGGCAGGCCGGTGAGCCTTCGGCCAGCAGCTCGATCCAGAAGGTGCTGCCCACGCCGGCCGTGCTGTCCGCGCCGATGCTGCCGCCCATCAGTTCGACCAGCTGGCGGCTGATGCTGAGGCCGATGCCGGTTCCGGCGATGTGGCCGTTTTCCTCGCCGAGCCGGTTGAATGGCTGGAACAGCTCGCCCATGCGTGCGGCGGGAATGCCCTGGCCGCTATCGGATACCAGGATACGAACCTGGCCGTCTCCGGTGGAGGCGATGCGCACCCTGATGCTGCCGTTGGGGCGGTTGTATTTGACCGCATTCGACATGAGATTGATCAGCACCTGCTTGAGGCGCATGCGGTCGGCACGCAGCATCATGTCTCCGGGTGGATCGGCTTCAATGCTGATACCGTGCGTATCGGCCAGCGGCTGGATCAGGGTGATGCATTCATCGAGCACTTCGGCATAATCCACCGCTTCGATCGAGAGCTCGATGTTGCCGGATTCGATCCGGGCCAGGTTCAGTACCTCGTTGATCAGGTCCATCAGGTGGGTGCCGGCCTTGAGTATCTCCTGCACGCTGCCATGCTGGTCCTCATTCAGGCTGCCGTCGTATTCCAGCAGTTGCGAGAAGCCGAGGATGGCATTCATCGGGGTGCGCAGTTCGTGCGACATGCTGGAAAGAAAGTCGGATTTGGCGCGGCTGGCGCGCTCGGCCTCGTTCTTGGCGGCGATCAGCGCCTGCTCGGCCTGTTTCAGGCTGGAAATGTCGAGGCCAGTGCCGATCAGGCAATGTTCGCCATTGAATTCAAGCGCCGCGCCCTGGAAATAGTAGGGAATGATTTTTCCCGATTTGGAGATCAGGGTGGATTCGACTTCCGCCTTGCCCTTCTCCATGCATTCCTGAATTTTTCCCATAACGCGGCCGCGTTCGGCTTCGGGAATGCAATCCAGCGGGGTCATGTGCTCGATTTCTGCTGCGCTGTAGCCGGTGACGCGGCTGAAACTGTCGTTGGTCTTGAGGAAGCGGCCCGCAGCGGAGAAGACATAGAAAATTCCCGGCAGGGCGTTGATGGCGGCGTCGGAGAAATCGCGCTCGGCGCGCAGATTCGCCTCCACTTCCATGAGCAGGGTGATGTCGGTGCGCAGGGAAATATACTGGTAGGGCAGCCCTTCTTCATCGAGAAAAGGCACGATGGAAGATTCCACCCAGTAGGAATGCCCGTCCTTGGCACGGTTGCAGACTACCCCTTGCCAGGTCCTGCCGCTGGCAATGGTGTCCCACATTTCGGCGTAAAAGCTGTCGGGATGTTTGCCGGATTTGAGAATGCGGTGGTTTTGCCCGAGCAGTTCGTCTGCCCGGTAGCCGCTGACCTGGCAGAATTTGTCATTGACGAAGGTGATGGTCCCGGACGCATCGGCAATGCTCATGATGGCATGCTGGTTCAGGGCGCAGCCCAGGTCGGCGCATTGCTGCAGGGTCAGCTCTGGTAGCGCAGCCTGTCGTACAGGGGGCTGATTCATGTCCGTTTCCCTTGGGGTGGCGTCCTGAAGCCTGGAGCGCTCTGGTTTTTAGATTTGCTCTAAAAAATTATATGCCATTGAACGGGCTGCCGTCATCCTTCTTGCTGGTTATGCTAATGTACTGATTGCTTTGCGGTTTTGAACAGGCGGGCATAGAGAATTGCGCTGAGAAAAAAGACCGTGCTCAGCCCTGTTTCAACCAGGCCCAGCGTGGCGCCCAGGCCGTGGTCCGACCAGGCGCGCACCACCCCTTCGGTGAAATAGAGCAGGATCAGCATCGCGGCCCACTGGTAGGTGTAAACCTTGCCGCGCAGGATGCCGAACAGGGGCAGCAGCAGCGGCACGGCCTTGACCACCAGCAGCGAGCCGCCGGGGCGCACCGGGGCGAGCCAGCCTTCCCAGGCGAGGCAGAGCAGAATCAGCCCGATCAGGCTGGTGATGGCGCCGTAGTGATAAAGGTTTTTCATGCAAAAGCTTGCCCGGTCATGGTGCTCAGGAAATCGCCGGGCGCAATCCAGCGCGCGGCGCCGAAGCCGCCGATATAGCGCAGCTGTGCAGGTTCGATGCGGCAGAAAAAGAAATCCAGCGCGAAATATTGTTCCGCCGCGGGGAAATGGCGCAGATAGAGGGGTTTCAGCGTGGCGCTTTCTTCCTCTCCGAGCCGCCGTGCTTCACCTACCAGGGTGAGGCGCGGGCTGGCCTGCACCTCGCTGGCCGTGCCTTGCACCAGCAGGCTGACGCGCGGGTCGGCGGCAATGTTCCGGCTGTGCTCCGCCAGTGCGCTGATCAGGAACACCGGCCGCCCGGAGGGATCGGTGAAATAATCCACCCCTGTGACGAAGGGGTGGCCGCCCAGCCGCTGGGAAAGCGTGGCCAGCGCCCCGCTGTGCTGGCTATACAGCAGCTGGCAGGCAGCCAGGATGTCGGGGTGGTTGGCCATTATCGCGCCAGTTTCAGCGCGGTTTCCGCCAGCCGTTTGCCCAGAGCGAGGCACAGCCTGCGTTCTTCCTCGCTAAACGGCCTGTTGCCGTCCGCTCCGGCCACGTGGCTGGCGCCGTAGGGCGTGCCGCCGCTGGTGGTGGCGGTCAGTTCGGGGTTGGAGTATGGCAGACCGACGATCACCATGCCGTGGTGCAGCAGCGGCACCATCATGGAAAACAGCGTGGCTTCCTGGCCGCCGTGCATGCTGGCGGTGGAAGTGAACAGCGCCGCCGGCTTGCCGATCAGCGCGCCCTTGAGCCATTGCGGCGTGGTGCCGTCCCAGAAGTATTTCAGCGGCGCCGCCATGTTGCCGAAACGGGTCGGACTGCCCAGCGCCAGGCCAACGCATTCTTCCAGGTCCTTCAGTTCGACATAGGGGGCGCCGGTGTCGGGAATGGCATCTTCCACCGCCTCGCATACCGTGGAAATTCTGGGCACGGTACGGAGGCGCGCGCTGGCGCCGGGAACCTGTTCCACGCCGCGCGCGATCAGTTGCGCCATTTCCTTCACTGCGCCGTGCAGGCTGTAATAAAGCACCAGAATTTCGCTCATTGTCGTTCTCAAGGGGGGGAAATATGCCTATTATACGGCGTTCTCATTCCATTCATTCCCATGCGCCGTGCACTCCTCGAACTGTTGAGCTTTTTGCGTTTTCTGGCGCGGCGTTTCGGCGAGGATCGTTGCATCCAGATCGCCGCCAGCCTGACCTACACCACGCTGCTGTCGCTGGTGCCGCTGATCGTCATTGCCCTGATGGTGATGTCGGCATTTCCGGCGTTTACCGACCTGATGACCCAGCTCAAGATTTTCCTGCTCACCAATATGGTGCCGGAGGCTGCGGGCAAGATCATCACCGTGTACATGCACCAGTTCTCCGAGAAGGCCATGCGCCTCACCGCTGCGGGTATCGCCGCGCTGGGCGTGACGGCCCTGATGCTGATGCTGACCATCGAGCATGCTTTCAACCTGATCTGGCGCGTGCGCACGCCGCGCCCGCTGCTGCAGCGGATTCTCACCTACTGGGCGGTGCTGACGCTGGGGCCGCTGTCGATCGGTGCCAGCCTGTCGCTGACTTCCTACCTGGTGAGCTATTCGCTCGGCTATGTCGCTTTCATCCCCCTGCTGGGGGTGATCGTCCTGAAAATCGTCCCGGTCGTGATCACGACGGTTGCCTTTTCCCTGCTTTATCTTGCTGTGCCCAACCGTTACGTGCCGGTCCGCCATGCCCTGGCCGGCGGACTGGTGGCAGGCGTCGGCCTGGAACTGATGAGCCGGGCCTTTACCGCCTACATCCTGCATTTTTCCAGCTATACCCTGGTCTATGGCGCGTTCGCCAGCCTGCCGGTATTTCTGCTGTGGATTTACCTGTCCTGGCTGGTGGTGGTGAGCGGCGCGGTGGTGGCGGCCTCGCTGTCCTACTGGAGCGGTGGCGCATGGCGCATCGAGCGCACGGCGGGGCGGCGCTGTTTTGATGCGCTGCGGCTGTTGCGGGTGCTGCGCCAGGGACAGCAGCGTGCCGAGGTGATGAGTTTGCAGCTGTTGCGGCAGGAAACGCGGTTGACGCTGGATGAGCTTGAAGATATTTTGCGCCAGCTGCGCGATGCCGGGATGGTGGAGCGGACGACGCGGCAGGGCTGGGTGCTGGCACGCAGTGCTGCCGATATCCGGCTGGCCGAGGTGTTCCGGCTGTTCGTGTTCACTCCGGAAACCGTTGCGCCGGGAAGCGACGATCAGGCGCTAGGGGAGCTGGCGCAGCGGCTTTCCGGCCATTTCGAGGAAGCCCTGGCCGGGACGCTGGAAGACTTGTTCAGGGATTCCCTTATGCCTGAAGCGTGGTGAATTCGAACAGGTCGAAGGTGGCGGTCTGTTCCAGCAGTTTGCTGGCGCGCACGTTTTGCGGCCGGCCCATGCCTTCGAGCATGAATTCGCGCTGAGGCTGGAAGCTGCCGCGCAGCGCCAGCAGGGTGGAAGGCTGCTTCAGCGCGGGAATTTCCGGCAGCACCAGCGCCGGCTGGAAAAGGGTGCCGGCGCTGGCGATCACTGGCCGCACCATGACCGGCGTGGCGGTGGGGGCGATCATCTGGGCGCCGAGTTGCAGGTGGCTGGGATTTTCGCTGCTCACCCAGCGAACCACGCCTATATTCCAGGCTTCACTGCCCTCCGGGCGCAGGCCGATGATTTCCCCGACCCGCACATAGGCATCGGTCTTGGGGTCCTTGGCAAGGGCCAGTCCGCCCGCGCTTTCATTGATGATGAGCCAGTTTTTCGTTACATAGGTTTGATGGCTGGTCTTGTCGAGCGGGGAGTCGGCCAGTTCCAGGGTGATTTCCGTATCCGGATTTTCGTCTGGCGTTTCTTCTTTGGCGGCAAGGTCCTTGCCGGTTTCCTCGGAAAGAAAGTAGTGGATGGCGCGGATGCCGGCGCAGATATCCATCCGCGCATTGTTCTGGATGCGGGTGAAAATCCGCTTGGGCGCAATGCCCCAGTGCTTGAGCATGCGCCGCAGCAGGTTGGGGAAACCGAAATCCTTGGCACTGACCGGGAGCAGCAACGCCTTGGGGTCGACGCCGCTTTCCAGGCGCTGGATCTGCTGGTGCAGCAGGCGCGCCAGTTCGATGGTGTTGAGCAGGATATCGGTGCGCGCATCGGTGACCGTGGTGTCATGCGCCAGCGCCCGTGGCGGCTTGTCGCTGTCGAGACGCACCAGAAAGAAACCCGAGGTGTTGCTGGTCTGCATCAGCGGCTGCAGATGGGCATGGCCGCCAAAGTTGGAAAGATAGTCGAGCACCTTGTTGACCTCGCCCTGCATCAGGCGGTAGGGGTCGAGCAGGGCCAGCAGCAGCGCCTGTTTGTAGGCCAGGTTGACGCTGCTCTGCTGGCCGTGGTTTTGCACCGCTTCGTCCTGTATGCCATTTTCCACCGCATACATGAACAGGGTGTGCATTTCCGCCCATACTCCGGCAGGGGTAGGGGCATAGGTCTGGTAACACACCACCAGCATGTGCCCCAGGCTGGCGATGGCGCGTTCCACCACCAGCGGCAGCTGCTTGTTGCCGCCAAAGCTCAGGCGTTTGGTGGCGTGCTCGGTAAGAATGATTTTGTAGCCGTAGGCCAGCTCGGTTTGCAGCTGGCGCGCATGGCTGGCGATCAGCCGGCTTTTCTCGGGCAGCGGCAGGGGCTGGCCGGAGTATTGTTCTTCCAGCGCCGGCATCAGGCTGGTGATGGTGGCGCGAAACAGTTCGAGCAGCTTGAGGCGCGTATCCTCGGCGACTTTGCTGCGATTGAGCGCGCTCAGCCCGTCCAGCAGCGCGCGCGAGGCCTCGTTCAGGTTGGAAAGCGGCAAGTCGGTCAGCCATTCGGCGACTTGCTTGGGGCGCGTTTCTACGGTTAAATTCTGTTCCGGCGTGGGTACGGAAAGTTTGATGGTCATGGTGACGTATTTCCCCTGCCTGTCGTTTTATATGTTTTCAACATTGATTCTAGAAACAATCTTCCGGTTTGTAAAACATTTATCCGGGTTCAAACTGCGTAAAATAACGGGTTTGGCACAATTCTCAGAGGTTTCCCCTCTTGGGATTCTAAATTCAGGTGATTTAAATAATGATGGATCTGCTTGAGAAGCTGTTTGAAGGGGCCTTGTGGCGCAGCCGCTATATCGTATTGTTTGCCGTGGTGGCGAGCATGGCAGCAGGCATGGCGATTTTTTACATGGCCACGGTGGATGTGGTGTATCTCATCATGCACATTGCCCACTATGCCGATCCGTCGCTGGCCTCCGAAACGCGCAAGGTGCTTCATGATGACACCATTACCCATATCGTCGAGGTGGTGGATGGCTATCTGCTGGCGACGGTGATGCTGATTTTCTCTCTCGGCATGTACGAGCTGTTCATCAGCGATATTGACGAAGCGCATGGCAGCAAGGCGTCGAGCAAGATCCTGGTGATCGAAAGCCTTGATGACCTCAAGGCGCGCCTGGCCAAGGTCATCCTGATGATCCTGATCGTGACGCTGTTCGAGCAGGCGCTCAAAATGGAAATGCACACCACGCTCGATCTGCTCTATCTCGGCGGCAGCCTGTCGCTGATCGGCCTGGCCCTGTACCTGACCCATGCCGCTGATGCGCATGGCGGCGAGAAACACGGGGAAGAGTCGGAGCCGGACAAACATGGCCACTAAATGGGGGCGTGCTCTTCTTGCCGTTGCGCTGCTGGGCGTGTCCGCTGCGGTTGGCGCGGCCGGCTTCTCCTTCCAGGATACGGTTGGCAGAAAACATTCCCTGGAAGGCTACAAGGGCAAGTGGGTGCTGGTGAATTTCTGGGCAACCTGGTGCCCGCCCTGCCTGGAAGAAATCCCCGACCTGATCGACCTGCATGACCGGCACAAGGACAGGGACCTGGTGGTGCTGGGCGTGGCGCTGGATTATCGCAACCAGCAGCAGGTGAAGGATTTTGCTGACCAGATGTTCATTTCCTACCCGGTGATCCTGGGTTCTTACGATTCCGCCGCCCAGGTAGGGAAAGTCAATGGCCTGCCCACCACCTATCTGTTCAATCCCCAGGGCAAGATGGTGGCCTACAATGTCGGCGCCATTACCCGCAAGATGGTGGAAAACTATATCAGCGCCAAAAAATAGGAGAATCACATGGTGAAATTCCTCATGAGCCTGGTGCTCTGCCTGTTCGCCGCCAGCGGCTGGGCGGAAACGCGCGATGTGCAGCAGCATTTTTTCAACCAGCACCTGGGCGATCTCAAGGCCGAACTGGATACCGCGAAACAGGAAGGCAAGCAGGGCATCCTGCTGATGTTCGAAATGGATGACTGTCCCTTCTGTCACCGTATGAAGCAGACCATCCTCAATCAGTCCGAAGTGCAGGACTATTACCGTAAGCATTTCCTGATCTTCGCCGTGGATACCGAAGGCGCCAATGCCCTGACGGATTTTGCCGGCAAGGCGGCCACGGAGAAAAAATTCGCCCTCGATCACCGCGTGCGCGCCACGCCGGCCTTCCTCTTTTTCGACCTCTCCGGCCAGCCGCTCACGCGCTATACCGGCGCGGCCCGGGACGTGAAGGAATTCATGGCGCTGGGGCGCTATGTGGCCGAAGGCGCCTACAAGAACATGCCGTTTGCCCGCTACAAGCAACAGGCCGCGCCATGAAACCGGCTATCCTGGCCCTGCTGCTGGGAATTACCGCTTTTTCTCCCGTTCCTGGCGCAGCCCAGCCGCTGACCCTGGAGCAGGCGCTGCTGACGGCGGAAGACCCCCATCCCGATCTCGGGCTGGCGCTGGCCGACCAGGCCGTGGCTATGGCCGATCGTGACCTGGCCGGGGCGCGCAGCGACTGGAATCTCAACCTGGAAGCCGGCCTGCGCCAGGCCAGACCGACAGTTGGGCCCGATAGCGTGAGCGACAACTCGCTCCGCCTTAATGCGCGCAAGTCGTTGTACGATTTTGGCCGCACCGCGCTATCGACCCAAGCTGCCGGTTCCCTGGTGGAGGCGCGCGCGGCAGGCGTGCTGGATGCGCGCGCCCGGCGCCGGGTGGAGATCATGGCGCGCTTTTTCGACGTGCTGCTGGCTGACATGCAGTTTGCCGCCGAGAGCGAATACATGGCAGTTGCCTATGTCAATTTCGACAATGGCCGCCATCGCCTCGAAGTGGGCCAGATTGCGGCTGCCGACCTGGCCGAGATCGAAAACCGCTATCAGGAGTGGCTGGTGAAGCGCAATGCCAGCCAGATGCTGCAGCGCAGCGCGCGTGCGCGGCTGGCGGGCGCGATGAACCGTCCCGGCCAGCTTTCTGCCGATCTGGCCGACCCTGACCTGGCGGGCAATGACCGCACCCTGCCCGAATATGAACAACTGCTGCCCCTGCTGCGCGCGCACAATCCCCGTCTGGGTGCCTTGCGCGCCCAGCTGGCCGCAGCCACGCAGCGCATCGAGGCGGTGCGTGCCGAAAAATCTCCCGCACTCGACCTCGAACTGGAAGCGGCCGGCTACAGCCGCGAGGCCGCGACACGGGATAATCTGAAGGCTGGCGTGGTGCTGTCCTGGCCGCTTTACACCGGCAAGCGGGTGGATGCCCAGATGGCCAGGGAACAGGCGCAGTTCCAGCGCTTGCAGGCGGAAAGCGGGAAGCTGGAGCTGGAGCTGGAACAGGCCGTGCTGGATGCCTGGCTTGAAATCGGCGAGTTGCAGCGCACTGTGCGCCCCGCCGCAAGGAAAAACAGCGACTACCGCGAGCTGGCGCTGGAACGCGCGCGCGGCCAGTACGAAATGGAGTTGAAAACCAATCTGGGTGATTCCATGGCGGCGACCATGGAGGCAAAACTGCGCGAACGGAAAACCGAATATCAGCTTGCCCTCGCCTTTGCCCGGCTGGAAGCGCTGCTGGGCCGGCCGGTGGAGAATGCCAACACGGAAAACAAGGGACAAATCAAATGAAAAGATGGCTACTGGTGATCTGGCTTGGCATGGGCGCTGCCCAGGCGGCAGAGTTGCCCGCCGTGTTGCAGTGGTCGCAGCGGGTGGAGCTCTCCACGCCGGTTTCGGGCGTGGTGCAGGCCGTCAATGTGGCGGCGGGCGAGCGCGTCAGGAAAGGCCAAGTGCTATTGCAGCTGGATGATCGCGTCTATGCCGGCCGCGTCGAGGAGGCCGGCGCTGCCGTGGCGCGCCAGCAGGAAGAAGCGGCTGAGGCGGGGCGCGATCTCAAGCGCGTGCAGGAACTCTACGACCGTACCGTGATTTCCACCTCCGAACTGGACCTGGCCAAGGTGCGTCAGGCCAAGGCCGCAGCCCAGCTCAGGGAAATGCAGGCACGCCACAAACAGGAAGCGAAAAACCGTGCGGACAGCATTTTGCGTGCCCCTTTCGACGCGCTGATCGTGACGCGCCTGGTTGAGCCGGGACAGGCCGTGGCGGCGGGATTGCAGCCGCAGGCCCTGCTGGTGCTGGCTCGGTCCGGAGAGATGGTGGCGCGCGCCCAGGCGAGCGCAGAGCAGATCGCTTCCCTCAAGACTGGCCAGGATGTGACGGTTGCCGTGGGTAAGCAGAATTTCCGTGGCAAAATCAGAACCCTCGGGCTGGAGCCCGGCTCCCGCGACAAGAGCGGCAATCCGCTGTATGCGCTGGATGTGGCTTTCCCCACAGGGGACACCGTGCTGCGCTCCGGCGCTTCCGCTTCCCTCACCCTGCCGTAAATTGCCCGGCGTCATGCTAGCAGCCTGTCGGACTTGAAGAATCGAAGCGAGAATTCGGCTGGGCGAGGACAGATTTTGTCGGTTTTGCAGGTCAATAGTCATTCTATTGACCAAAAAAGCGGCGAAATATGGACCGCCCAGGCGGATTTGCAGCCGATTTCCTTTAAGTCCGACAGGCTGCTAGAATGGCGCCGCGTTTCAGGTGCTCCTGCCGCCAACCGGCTCAGGGGTTAAACGGGAAATCGGTGCGTCCGCCATGCGGACCAGGCCGATGCTGCCCCCGCAACGGTAAGCGAGTGTGGGCGTGTCAATCAGCCACTGTGCACAAGCATGGGAAGGCGATACGTCAAGACTTGCGAGCCCGGATACCGGCCTGGGACGGGAAGTGGGAATGCCGCGGGGTGACGGTTAACCAGCATGGCCTTGCGCCATTCCGGGTGTTTCCATTGATTGAAGTCGCTGCTTGCGGGGACGCTTGCAGCCACCATGGAAACCGATATGAAATACACCTTGAAATTCAGTTTTACCACCCTTTCGATTTGTCTGGTCGGCCCGCTATTGGCCAATGAAATTCCGGCCTATCAGGGTGAGGAAATCGTCGTCACCGCCACGCGCACCCCGCAACCGGCCAGTGCCTTGCTGAATGACGTTACAGTGATTACCCGGGAACAGATTGCCCAGGCGGGGCAATCTTCCCTGCTCGAAATCCTGCAGGCCGTTCCCGGGGTGGAAATCACCGCCAATAGCGGTTTGGGCAGTATGGGGTCAATCATGCTGCGCGGCGCCAATTCCAACCATACCCTGATTCTGCTGGACGGCATGCGGCTGGGTTCGGCAACGGTTGGCTTGACGGCCATTGAACACATTCCCGCCGACCTGATCGAGCGCATCGAGATCCTGCCTGGAGGCGCCAGCGCGCTGTATGGCGCCGATGCCGTGGGTGGTGTGATCCAGATCTTTACCAAATCGGGCAAGGGCGCGCCGCGCCTGAATATTTCTGCCGGGCTGGGCAGTAATAATCTGCAGACGTTCAGCGGCGGTTTTGGCGGCGTCAGCGGTGCGACAACCTTTCATCTCCAGGCCGGCTACACCGGCAGCGACAATTTTTCTGCCACCAACCCTCAGGTCCGTTTCAATATGTACAATCCGGACAGTGATGGCTACCGCAACCAGCACCTTTCGGCCAGCGTGGAACATGCCCTGAATAATGATCACAGCCTCGGTGCCACGGTATTTCATAGTGATGGCAAGATTCATTTTGACATGGGGCCGGATAGCAATGATTACACCCTGCAGACGCTTGACTCCTATACCGTCTACAGCCGCAACAGCCTGACTTCGGCGTGGCAAAGCCTATTGCGTTACGGCTACAGCAGCGACGATGCAACCACCTGGGGGATGTACCCGAGTGTATTCCATACCACCCAGAGCCTGGTGACCTGGCAGAACGATATTCGAGTGGGTTCCGGAACCGCCATCCTTGGCGCCGAGTATGCAGAACAGAAAGTCAGCGGCAGCACGACATACAGCCAGGACCGACGCACCATCTCTTCCCTCCTGGCCGGATACCACAACACTTTCGGCCCGCATCGGGTGCAGTTGAATGGGCGCCGTGACGACAACTCCCAATTTGGTGTGCAGGATACCGGTTCGGCATCCTATGGCTATCGTCTGACCGAGGCCTGGAAAGCGAGCGCCACCATTGGCAAATCGTTCAAGGCGCCGACCTTCAACGACCTCTACTTTCCCTTTGCTGACTATGGCTGGGGCTACAGCTATCAGGGCAATCCTGACCTGAAACCGGAAAAGGCATTCAGCCGTGAGTTGCGGCTGAGTTACCAGCAGGGCAAACAGGCCGGTGGTGTCACCTATTACAAGAATCGTATCAGCAATCTGATTATCGCCAGCAGCGGTGCGCCGGCAGATATGCCAACCAACCTGGGTGCAGCGGAAATTCAGGGTTTCGAGTTGAGCTATGCGGGCGAAATTGCCGGCTTTAAAGTGGGCGCCAACCTGAATCTGCAAAACCCCGAGGATGAGGCCACCGGCCTGTTGTTGCCGCGACGCGCCGAACAGCACGGCGCGCTCAGGCTGGAACGGCGCACAGGGGCCTGGTCGCTGGGTGGGGAAACGGTGTTTTCCGGGCATCGCTACGATGATGCGGCCAATACCCGCAGGCTGGGCGGCTACGGCATCGTCAATGTCTACGCCGGCTATGCCCTGGACAAGGAATGGGTGCTGCAGGCGCGCGCCAATAACCTTTTCGACCGGCAATACGAACTGGCACAGGGTTACAACACACCGGGGGCCAATATTTTTGTCGGTGTGCGCTATCAGCCAGTTGATCGGCCATGAGCGACGATCTCGACAGCCGTTACAAAACCCGCATGGCACGCAAGAAAGCGCTGATCGAGGCTAACATCGCCCGCGCCAGCGACGAGCGCGGACTGCTGATCGTGCTCACCGGCAACGGCAAAGGCAAGAGCACCTCCGCCTTCGGCATGGTGGCCCGTGCCTTGGGGCACGGTATGAAAGTGGGCGTGGCGCAGTTCATCAAGAGCCGCACCGACACCGGCGAAGAAGCTTTTCTCGGTCGCCAGCCCGGCGTGGAATGGCATGTGCTGGGCGATGGCTTCACCTGGGACACCCAGGATCGGGCAGGCGACATCGCCACGGCGCGGCGCGGCTGGGACGTGGCGCAACGCATGCTGGCTGATGCATCGTTCGAACTGGTGGTGCTGGATGAACTTACCTACCTGCTGAGCTACGGCTATCTCGATCAGGCTGCAGTGCTGGAGGCCATTGCCACCCGTCCGCTCATGCAGCATGTGGTCGTCACCGGACGTGGCGCGCAGCCTGCACTGATCGGGCTGGCCGATACCGTGTCGGAAATCGTGGATACAAAACACGCCTATCGTGCAGGGGTCAAGGCGCAGAAAGGGGTGGATTTTTGACCAGGGTTTGTGCGGTACTGCTATTGCTGTGTTGGCAGTCCCTGGGATATGCCGTCAGCGTCACCGATGATGCCGGCCATGCCGTGACGCTGCCGCGCCCTGCCCAGCGCATCATCAGCCTGGCGCCCCACCTCACCGAGCTCCTGTTTGCCGTGGGAGCGGGCGGGCAGGTGGTGGGCGTGGTGCAGTACAGCGACTATCCTGCGGCAGCGAACAAATTGCCGCGTATCGGCAGCTATCAGCAATTTGACCTGGAAACGGTGATCAGGCTCCGCCCCGACCTGATCGTTGCCTGGCAGAGCGGCAACAATCCGGGGCAGATCGAGCAGCTGAAGAAACTCGGTTTCCCTGTCTACATCAGCGAGCCGCGCCGGGTGGCGGATGTTGCCTCAAGCATGGAACGCCTGGGCGCGCTGGCTGGTGGCGGTGAGCAGGCGGTGCATGCGCTGCGGGATTTTCGCCAGCGCTACGCCCGTTTGCAGGCCCGGTATGCGGGCCGCCCGCCGGTACGGACTTTTTACGAGGTGTGGAACCGGCCGCTGATGACGGTCAGCAGCGCGCATCTGATCGGTGATGTGATGAAGCTGTGCGGCGCTGAAAACGTGTTTGCCGCGCTGCCCGTGCTGACCCCGGCCATCAGCGAGGAGGCGGTGCTGGCCGCCGATCCGGCGGTGATCATCGCCAGCGGCATGGATCAGGCGCGGCCGGAGTGGCTCGACGACTGGCGGCGCTGGCCGCAGCTCAGGGCGGTGAAAGCCGGCCACCTGTATTTTATCCCGCCCGACCTGCTGCAGCGCCACAGCCCGCGTATTCTCGACGGCGCAGAGCAACTCTGCGCCCAGGTGGAGCGGGCGCGGTAGGAGCATGATCTGATATTCTTCGTATATCTCCGATTACCTGCTACAGGAACAGTAACGATGAAGCGTCTGGCATGGATTCTGGTTTTGCAGCTGATCGCCGGCATGGCCTGGGCGGCGGACTATGCCCGCGAGCAGAAATGGGCGGACGAGATCACCCCGTCCATCGTGGCGGGCGATCCGGTGTATCTGGAGGCGCGCAACCATAAATTCCTTACTCTTTATACCGAAGTGCCCAATGCCAGGGCGGCGCTGGTGATCGTGCATGGCCTGGGCGTGCATCCCGACTGGAATCTGATCGGGGTGTTGCGTACCCAGCTGGCGGATGCGGGTTACACCACGCTGTCGCTGCAGATGCCGGTGCTGAAGAACGAGGCCAAGGGCGAAGCCTACCCGCCCACGTTCCCGGAGGCGGCGGAGCGTCTGGCTCAGGCGGTGGATTTTCTCCGCGCCAAGGGCTACGGGAAGGTGGCCATCGTTTCGCACAGCATGGGCTCGCGCATGAGCCACTATTATCTTTCCCATGCCAGGGGAAAACCGGTCGATGCCTGGGTGGCGATCGGCATGGGCGGGCCGCTGAGTTATCGCGGCTTTGGCGTGCCGGTGCTGGACCTGTATGGCGAGAATGACCTGCCGCCAGTGCTCCAGGGGGCAGGGAAGCGTGCCGCCTCACTCAAGGGCAGCCCGGGAAGCGAACAGATCGTGGCGCCTAAAACCGACCATTTCTTTACCAATCGCGATGCCGAGCTGGTGAAATACGTCAGGGAATACCTGGCCAGGGTCTTGGGCGGCTAGCGCAGCCCTTTTCCCCGCAGATGCTGGACCAGGGCCACGTCTTCCTTCTGGATGTGGCGCTCCACGCAGTCGGTCAGGAAGGCGGTGATCAGCACGGCGCGGCTGGGATTGTCGGGGTTGAGCGCCTGCATCATGGTGTTTGCCTCGCGCAATAGCTCGGCATGTTCGGCGGTGTGCTGTTCCATGCCGGGGAAGTCGTGTTCGCGCATCAGGTCGTATTCATGATCGAAGTGACCCTCGGCATAGCGCAGGATGCTTTCCATGTGCTGGCGCGCCTGTTCGCAGTTGCAGCCGTTTGCCACGGCGTCCGACAGTGCATTGACCAGGTCGACCAGGCCGTGGTGCTGGTGGTCGATGGAGGCGATGCCCAGGCTGTGGCGTTTGTCGTCCCAGACCAGATGGAATTTCTGCATGGTTCAGACTCCTTGATGCTGCGTCAGGAAGCCGGCTGACCGCTCCTGCTTGAAATACTGCTGGTGCGGCCGGGATAGGACCAGCCGTTGCGCCAGGCGCCAACTACCAGCGTGGGATATTCGGGGCGGCCCAGGCTGCCGTTGTAACGCCCGAGCGCGCGGTACAGGTCACCCTTTTCGATGTCGAGGTAATGGCGCAGGATGGTGCAGCCATAACGCAGGTTGGTGCGGATGTGAAACAGGTTGTTGTCGCTGGCGCCGATGAGCTTGACCCAGAACGGCATCACCTGCATGTAGCCGCGCGCGCCGGCGCTGGAAACGGCGTATTTCTTGAAGCCGCTTTCAACCTGGATGAGGCCGAGCACCAGTTGCGGGTCGAGTCCGGCGCGGGTGGCTTCGTAATACACCGTTTTGAGAAAATCCAGCCGGGTGGCTCTGTTCGGTATGCGTTTTTCCAGGCGGCGCGACATGTCTTCCAGCCAGATTTCGCCTTCCACCTGAGAGGGAAAAACCACGCGTGGCGGTACGCTGTCGCTCACCGATTTGTACAGCGAGGCCTTCACGCTGGCGGAAAGCGGCTCGTAAAGCTGCGCCCCGGCGTGAACCGCCAGGGGAAAGAGCAGGAACAGTATCCCGATCAGTTTTCGCATAACTTTGATGTGACGAATTCCAGCGCCGAATTCAAGGCGATGGCCTGCGCTTTTTCATCGCGCCGCCCCTGGTATTCGAGGTTGCCTTCCTTGAGGCCGCGCTCGCCCACCACGATGCGGTGCGGGATGCCGATCAGTTCCATGTCGGCGAACATCACGCCGGGGCGCTCGTCGCGGTCGTCGAGCAGCACTTCGATGCCGGCGGCCTTGAGTTCGCCATACAATTTTTCCACGGTATCTCTCACCAGCTCGCTGCGCCCCATGCCGATGGGCACGATGGCCAGTTCGAAGGGAGCGATGGCGCGTGGCCAGACGATGCCGCGCGCGTCGTGGTTCTGCTCGATGGCGGCAGCCACGATGCGCGATACGCCGATGCCGTAACAACCCATTTCCATGATGCGTTCCTTGCCCGATTCATCGAGGAAGGCGCAGTTCATGGCGGAGGAATACTTGTTGCCGAGCTGGAAGATGTGGCCGACCTCGATGCCGCGACACAGTTCCAGCGTGCCCTTGCCGTCCGGGCTGGGGTCGCCCTCGACGGCGTTGCGGATGTCCACCACTTCCTTCAGTTCGGGCAGGTCGCGGCCAAAATTCACGCCGGTGAGGTGATGGCCGTCCTCGTTGGCGCCGCAGACGAAATCGCTCATCACGGCCACGGCGCGGTCGGCGATGATGGGAATGTTGAGCCCGACCGGGCCGATCGAGCCTGCCTTGCAACCGGCTGCGGCGAGAACCTGCGCATCGCTGGCGAAGCGTACTTCGTCGGCGAGCTGGATCAGCTTGGCGGCCTTGATCTCGTTCAATTCGTGATCGCCGCGCAGCAGCAGTGCCACCACGCCGCCGTCACGGCCTTCGACCAGCAGGGTTTTGATGGTCTTTTCCGCCGGCACCTTGAGAAAATCGCACACTTCCTCGATGCTGTGCTTGCCCGGTGTGGCGATCTTCTGCAGCGCCTGGGCGGGCGCGGGGCGCGGCGTGGCGGGCGAGACCGCTTCGGCCAGCTCCACGTTGGCGGCATAGTCGGAATTGGGGCAGAAGGCGATGGCGTCCTCGCCCGAGTCTGCCAGGACGTGGAATTCATGCGAGCCGGAACCGCCGATGGCGCCGGTATCCGCCGCCACGGCGCGGAATTTCAGCCCCAGGCGGGTGAAAATGCGCGAGTAGGTGTCATACATCACGGCATAGGTCTGCTCCAGCGAGGCGCGATCGGCGTGGAAGGAGTAGGAATCCTTCATCACGAATTCCCTGGCGCGCATCACGCCGAAGCGCGGACGGATCTCGTCGCGGAACTTGGTCTGGATCTGGTAGAAATTGATTGGCAGCTGGCGGTAGCTCTTGATCTCGCGCCGCGCGATGTCGGTGATCACTTCCTCGTGGGTGGGGCCGAAGCAGAAGTCGCGCTCGTGGCGGTCCCTGATTTTCAGCATCTGCGGCCCGAACACGTCCCAGCGCCCGGTTTCCTGCCACAGCTCGGCGGGCGTGACAGCCGGCATCAGGAGTTCGATGGCGCCGCTCCGGTCCATTTCCTCGCGCACGATGTGCTCCACCTTGCGCAGCACCTTCAGGCCCAGCGGCATCCAGCTGTACAGGCCGCTGCCCAGGCGCCTGATCAGGCCGGCGCGCAGCATCAGCCGGTGGCTGACCAGTTCGGCTTCAGTCGGGGCTTCCTTGAGGGTGGAGAGGAAAAATTGGGAAACGCGCATGTTATGATCCGGACGGTTCTGAAAGAATTAAAGAGTCGACTATTTTAGCATGGGATTTTTAAGTAAATGGCGTGCCCGCAAGGGGGCAGAGGGGCCTGGCGCGGTGGACGTCAGCGAACGCGATGGCGTGCGCTACCTGCATCTGGGCGGCGTCACGGTGCAAAGCGCGATGCGCGTCAGCGCGCCGAATGAGCTGGAGCTGGCCTATACCCGTGCCATGATGGGATTTCTGCTGTTCCATCCCGAGCCGCGCAAAATCCTGATGATCGGGCTGGGCGGCGGCTCGGTGGCCAAATTCGTGTATCACCGCTTGCCCGAAGTTCAGACCCGCGTGGTGGAAATCAGCCCGCAAGTGGTGGCCGCAGCGCGTAGCCATTTTTTTGTGCCCGAACCCGACCAGCGTTTGCAGATTGAAATCGGTGATGGCGTGGAATATGTGCGCAATCATGCGGCCAGTTGCGATGTGCTGATGGTCGATGGCTATGACGACCGCAGCCTGGTGGAAGAGCTGGCGAGCCAGCGCTTTTACGATGACTGCGCGGCCGCGCTGGCGCCGGACGGGATGCTGGTGGTCAATCTGTGGAGCAGCGACAAGCTGTTCGATGTCTATTTCCGGCGCATCGAAGCCAGCTTCAATGGCCTGCTGCTCTCGATGCCTGCCGGAAAAATGAGCAATATTATCGTGTTCGGCTTCAAGCGCAGCCCCGGCAGTCCGCGCTGGCAGGAACTCAAGGAACGGGCCAAAAGCCTGGAAACGGAATACGGGCTGGAATTCCCCGAATTCCTCAATGCCCTGCGCAGCCTCAATGAGCACAGCGAAAAGCGCTTGCTGATCTGAATATCGGGAGATGCCTGGATTAGCCCGCAGACATCACCATGATGTTTTCTTGCCTTGTGGCTTTCAGGTTGCCCTGACCTCGGACAGCAGATCGGGGTGTCGATCCAGCACCTTGAGCAGTTTCACCAGCGCCAGGGGTGGCTTGGTCTTGCCGTTTTCGTAGCGTGAAAAGGCATTGACGCCGCCGCCGAAAATTTCGGCCGCTTCCTTTTGATCGAGGTGCAGCTTTTTGCGGACACTGGCAATGAACTCCGGTTGAACAAACGCCGCATTCACCTGCTTGTTGAATTCGCGTATCAGCAGCCCATACCGCTGTGCCTCGGCCATGTCCAATACCACTTCAGCACAGGCCGGGCAGTAGTCGCCGGTCACTGCCGGGATGAGGGTTGTTTCGCCTTTGTAGATGTAGGGCATGTCGCGGGTGTCATGCACCAGTTCAGCCGCGCCGCAAACGGGACATTTCATGTTCATAGCTCCTTGAACGACACGATCAGCACGTCATCAATACATTAATGGAAAAATAACCTAGTTGGTTTATTTTGGCAAGTAGGTTATTGGTGCGGTTTGAGTAATTTAATCGCTGGCTTAAATCATTGCTTGGGCACCTCGGCTTTCAATGCCGGGCGAAATGTGAAAAAATTGCCGTAACTTAACGAATTCCAAAGCGAAGTAAAAATGATTGACCAGGACGGTTACCGCCCGAATGTTGGCATCGTGCTCTGCAATGCCAAGAATGAGGTATTTTGGGGCAAGCGCATCCGCGAACACTCCTGGCAGTTTCCCCAGGGGGGCATCAAGTCCGGCGAGTCGCCGGAGCAGGCGATGTATCGCGAGCTGCACGAGGAAGTGGGCCTGATGCCCGAGCATGTGCGCATTCTCGGCCGTACCCAGGGCTGGCTGCATTACGACGTGCCGCAGCACTGGGTAAGGCGCGAATGGCGCGGCAGCTACCGCGGGCAGAAGCAGATCTGGTATCTGCTGCGACTGGTCGGGCGCGATTGCGATGTCCGCCTGCGCGCCACCAGCCATCCCGAGTTCGATGCCTGGCGCTGGCATCATTACTGGATTCCGCTCGAATCGGTGATCGAATTCAAGCGCGATGTTTACCGTCTGGCGCTGAACGAATTATCCGCCTTTCTTGAAGCTGATCGGCAGACGGATACCATCTCCGGCTGAAGATAAGGATATTGAACCTCCGCCATCAAATCTTTTGATTAAATGCGCGTTCCCCTTCGAGTAGCATAGACCCAAGGGCAAAAAAGCCCGGCATTTGTCAGGAAAATTACAAGAGGAGAGACGCGCGTGACCAATATCGAATACACCCCGATCACTTCCGCCAAGCTGGAGAAGGGGGCTTCCTTCCACCGTACCGAGCGGATTTTCGATCTGATCAAGCTGGATGATCCCGCCTCTGCCGTGATGACGGATCTCAAGAAAGTGAGCGCGGTGACCATCGCCGAAAAAGCGCCGATCGACGCGGCCAATGCGCGCATGAAACACCGTGGCGTGCGCCTGCTGCTGGTGGTGGATGACGCCGACACCGTGGTGGGCCTCATCACCTCCACCGACACCCATGGCGCCAAGCCGATCCAGCACATCCAGAAACACGGCGGCACCTATCGCGATATCCTGGTGCAGGACATCATGACCACGCAGGACAAGCTCGAAGTGATCTGCATGGACGACATCAACCGTTGCCGGGTGGGCAATATCGTCGCCACCCTCAAGCAGGCCGGCCGTTCCCACGCCCTGGTAGTGGATCGCCACGAAAAGGAAAACAAGCAGGTGATCCGCGGCATCATCTCCGCGTCGCAGATCGCGCGGCAGCTGGATATCGATATCCCCACCACCGAAATCGCACAAACCTTTGCCGAAATCGAGGCGCTGCTGGCAAGCGCCTGAGCGGGGGAGCTTCACGCTGAAGACAAGACGGGGCTGCGGCCCCGTTTTGTCTTAATGGGAGATATCAGACAGTTTTATTTGGCTCTCTTTGCCTGCATTCTTTAACTGGTCATCCCGGTCCGCGTATTTCTACTCACAGTCCGGCATTCTTCTCTTGAGTTCTCCTCCAGCCGTGGCGCGCATGTGGGGCAGGCCGTTACCCTAGGTCCAACCGGGGGAGATGGCACCGTTGGCGTCGTAGCTCAGTTGTGAAATAAAGATAAAGCGTTTTATCCAATTAACATATTGTGTTTCAGTTCGAATGCTGTAATGCTTGACTCTGATTCGTTCACGAACCTGATCGAGCAACTTGGGCGTGCTGGAATGGACAGGTGTGTTTATGTTCAACCAAAACTTGTTCACAAATTAAGATAGAACCATTTATAAATATGAAATTACCAACAAAACGGCGCCAGGTTTTACCCATCGTGTTTCCGGGTTATGCACTTAATTAGGTGTATATTTGGCGATTATGAAAACACTAATCTATATCTATACACTTGCCCTTCTCCTTATTTTTTCTCCGGTTGTTGCAAAATCTGATGATTTTTCTATTGAAGAAAAAGACCTAAAACCTGCATCAAAAGCTATTGATTCCGCAATCCGAAAAACCAACGAAGTGGAAGCTGACTGTAAATTTATCGGAAAACCCATTGACCTATCAGGGCAAGGTGCAAAGTCTGATTTTGTTGTAACTACAGCAAATGCATGTAACTGGGGAGCAAGTGCAGGCCCAGTATGGATAATAAGAGGTGCCAAAATAGTGCTAAGCACTAGCGCCTACGCTATCAAGCTAAAGTCTAAAAAAGACAATGGTCTATTTGCGATTCAAACATCCCATGGTTCTGCTGGCGTAGCCTCAGTTGAATATTGGTCATTTACAGGCAAGAAATATAAAAAAACACAGTCCTATATATTTACGCCGGATGATGAAAAAACATGTAAGGATCATAAAGATATTTGCCCATGGCAATTCTAAACACTAATCCATCAAATGGGACAGGCTAAAGTCGGCTCCTTATGTCAACATTAGAGGCCAGAACCACATGCCATGCCCCTTCCTTTATATCTTCTAGGCCCATGAAATATGCACTCGCAACTTGGTCAATGCTTATCGGCTTGTACTCGGCATGCGGAAATGCAGCAGATGATAACTACCTGACACATCCAGCCCGCTTTGAATGGCAGCCAAGTGCCTTATTCGAAGGGGTTTTCGAAGATGGAACGCCTTTTCAAGTCCATTTTCAATATCCCAGGCCCGAAGTTACTCAAGGTAAGGATTGGGGAATCCAAACCGTACACGGCCAGTACTGGTACCCAAGAAAATTTGGCGGACGAACTATTGCATTTCGCATGGAGACGCCGCGTGACAATGCTTTCCGCATGGTTGTCATGACTGCCAGTAAAAACCCAAAAGAGGCAGAGACAGAAGTATTCGAGGGCACCATTTCCGCAGACCGCAAGACCGCCTCTGGGGTTTGGACCGATCTTAGGCGCATGAAGAAGCTAAACTTTTCAATGCGGCGGCTCGTTGACTACAAGAGGATCTATTTGTCTGTACCAGCTAAGGTTATCAACGGGTTGCCAATAGATCGCCCTTTTGTCTTCGACTCGTCTTTTCCAGTTTTTGGTGATCCCAATGTCAACCGCTGGATAGCAAAATTTGCGTCTGAATGTAGTCATGACATGGAATGTCTCAATGATGTTGATGTGGTCTGGCATTCAAAGGCATCGTTTTCGCTCAAGGCAAGCATCTGGGGCTATAGTCACGGAATGGCGCACGGCAATAGTTACACCGCCTACGCACACTTCATCAACACCTCATCGCACCCTATCCAGGTTGCTCTTGACCACTTTGTGAGCACGTCACCAGATTGTCTCGGAAGAATCTCCAATAGGATTATTGCTACCCTATCAAAGGGTGAGTACGGTCGGCCAGAGGATGGCGCATTGACGAATTGGAAGACGGCGAAATTCCTTCCAACTCCTCAAGGAATACTGTTTACTTTCGACCCATACGAAGTCGGCGCCTATGTAGATGGCCCGGCAGAAGTATTTGTCCAGCGTCAGTACCTTGGTAACTGCCTCCGGTACTTGCCGAGTCATGATTGAATCCTACCCTTCGATCAAGCAGGACGCCGCAAAAGCGTGGCGGCTCTTAACTTTACATTGGGCGTCATGAATACGGCCATATCGAGTACCATCATTCTCTCCCTGATCGCAGTATTTGTGCTGTGGTCGGTATTGATGCCGAAAAGAACAAAGGAGCAGAGGCAGGCCTCAAGTTCTTTGGCGTAACAGAGGTTGAGTTGTTGGAGCTACGATCAGAGAATGTAATTGATGCCCTTCGCATTTCCGAAGAGTTTCCGGCACAAGTTAGCCTTGAGGCATGTTACGGTTTGGAGGGTAGCTTCAGGTGTGCCGCTGTCGAGGTGTTATCTCTGATGCCTACCTGATTGACCACGAACTCAACCTATCCGAGCAGAGTCGAACCAGTCAATATGAAAAGGGCACCCTGTTTAGCTGATATCTATAGTCAAGACGGGGCTGCGGCCCCGCTTTTGTCTTGTTAGCGCCGCGTGCTTGGGGTATTTTGTTGAATTATGTCTGCCCCGGTCAAATCCCGAATTTTTTCTTTCCGCCTGATCCTTTTGCTTGCGCTGGCAATGCTGCTGGCGCTGGCCGGGTGGTATGGGACTCGGCCGAAGCCTGTTGCCGTGACGGTTTTTCAGGTGGAGCGTGGCACGGTCGAGGCGACTGTAGCCAATACTCGCGCCGGGACGGTGAAGGCCTGCCGCCGTGCCCGCCTGGCGCCGCCGGCAGGGGGGCAGATCGCGCATCTGATGGTGCGTGAGGGCGAGCGTGTCGGTGCCGGGCAGGTGTTGCTGGAATTGTGGAACCAGGATCTGGCGGCACAGGAAAAACTGGCACGGCAGCAGCTCAATTCAGCCCAGGCGCGGATTCATGAAGCCTGCACCGTGGCGGCCCAGTTCGAGCGCGAGGCGGAGCGTTCGCGCCAGCTCAGGGCACGCGGCTTCATCTCCGATGCGCGGCTGGACCAGGCGCAGTCCGAAGCCAGGGCGCGCCGTGCGGCTTGCGAGGGTGCTCAGGCGGAGGTGGGGCAGGCGAAAGAACGCATCGCCGTGGCCCGCGCCGGACTGGACCGGACTCAGCTGCGCGCGCCGTTTGCCGGCATTGTGGCCGAGGTGACGGGAGAGCTGGGCGAGTTCACCACCCCTTCGCCGCCCGGCATTCCCACGCCTCCGGCCATCGACCTGATTGATGATTCCTGCCTGTATGTCAGTGCCCCGATTGACGAGGTGGACGCGCCCCAGGTGCAGGTCGGGATGGAAGGGCGCATCACTCTGGATGCCATGGCGGGGCGGCATTTCCCCGGCAAGGTGCGGCGTATCGCGCCCTATGTGCTGGACCTGGAAAAGCAGGCGCGCACGGTGGAGGTGGAGGTGCAGTTCGATGATCCCGGCGCGGCAAAAGGCCTGCTGGTGGGCTACAGCGCCGATGTGGAGATCGTCCATACGCGCCGCAGCAATGTGGGGCGCATCCCCACGGCGGCCCTGCTGGAAGGGGGCCGGGTGCTGGTGATGGGCGGCGAGGGTGTGGTGGAAGAACGCCAGATCCAGACCGGCCTCTCCAACTGGGAGTTCACCGAGGTGACGGGCGGTCTGAAGGAAGGGGAGCAGATCGTGACCTCGCTCGATCGCGCCGGGGTCAAGGCGGGCGCGCGGGTCGTGGTGGAGCAGGCAAGCAAAGCCCGGCCATGATCCGGCTTCAGGGCATCCAGCGCGTATTCCAGGTGGGCGATCAGGAGGTTCACGCCCTGCGCGATATCGACCTGTCCATCGGGGCGGGCGAATATCTTTCCCTGATGGGGCCGTCCGGCTCCGGCAAATCCACCCTGCTCAACCTGATCGGCCTGCTCGATCGCCCCAGCGCGGGGCTTTACCGGCTCGACCAGCGCGACGTGACCGGCCTGTCCGATGAGGAGCAGGCGCGGGTGCGGCGCGAGAAGATCGGTTTTGTATTCCAGTTCTTCCATCTCATTCCCCGCCTTTCCGCCGCCGCGAACATCGAACTGCCCCTGCTGCTGGCGGGGGTGCCGGCGGAGCAGCGCAAAAGCCGGGTGGCCCGCCTGGTCGAGGATTTCGGGCTGTCCGGGCGCGCGACCCACCGCCCCGACCAGCTTTCCGGCGGGCAGCGCCAGCGCGTCGCCATTGCCCGCGCCACGGTGATGAATCCGGCGGTGATCTTGGCGGACGAGCCCACCGGTAACCTTGATCGCGCCACCGGGCAGGAGGTGATGGCCATTCTGGAAGGCCTGGCGGCGCGGGGCGTGACCCTGATCCTGGTCACCCATGACCCGGAAATCGGCAACCGGGCCACACGCCAGCTGCGCATGGTGGACGGCAGGATTGTCGCGGATCAGCGGGCATGAATCCCTTTGATGTGCTGCATTTTGCCTCCGCCAGCCTGGCTGGCGCCCGTGCCCGCACCCTGCTGATGGTCCTGGCCATGTCCATCGGCGTGGCGGCGGTGGTGGTGCTGACTTCGCTCGGGGAGGGGGCGCGGCGCTATGTGGTGGGCCAGTTTTCCTCCCTCGGCACCAATCTGGTGATCGTGCTGCCGGGGCGTTCCGAAACCACCGGCAACCCCGGCATGTTGCTGGGCGAGACGCCGCGCGACCTCACCCTCGATGATGCCCTGACCCTGACCCGCAGCCGCGCCATCCGGCGCATTGCACCGCTCACCGTGGGGACGGCGCTGGTGAGCACCCACAAACGTAACCGCGAGACGCCGGTGCTGGGATCCACTGCCGAGATGCTGGACATCCGCCACATGAGCATGGGGCAGGGGCATTTCCTGCCCAAGGGCGATCCGCGTCAGGCTATGCCGGTGTGCGTGCTGGGCGCCAAGGTCAAGCACGAGCTGTTCGGTGCCCAGCCGGCGGTGGGCGAGTGGCTGCGCATCGGCGACCGGCGCTTCCGCGTGGTGGGCGTGCTGGCGTCGCAAGGGCAATCCATGGGCTTCGATACCGACGAACTGGTGATCGTCCCCGCCGCTTCGGCCCAGATGCTGTTCAATACCACTTCCCTGTTCCGCATCCTGATCGAGGCCCGCAGCCGGGAGGAGATCGTGCGCGCCAAGTCCGATGCGGAGGCGATCCTGGCCAAGCGCCATGAAGGCGAGCGCGATGTGACCGTGATCACCCAGGATGCCATTCTTTCCACCTTCGACCGCATCCTGCGCGCCCTGACCCTGGCCGTGGCGGGGATCGCGGCCATCAGTCTGGCGGTGGCCGGCATCCTGATCATGAACGTGATGCTGATCGCGGTGTCCCAGCGCACCCAGGAGATCGGCCTGCTCAAGGCAGTGGGCGCCGCGCCGGGGCAGATTCGCCGGCTCTTTTTTGCCGAGGCGGCAGTGCTGTCCAGCGCCGGTGCGGTGGCGGGGCTGCTGCTCGGCCTGCTCGGCAGCTATGTCATCGGCCGGATTTATCCGGTGCTGCCGACCACGCCGCCATGGTGGGCGGTGGTGGCGGCATTCGCCACCGCGCTGGCCACCGGCATCCTGTTCAGCGTGCTGCCGGCGCGCCGGGCGGCGCGGCTCGATCCGGTGGAATCGCTGGCGCGGCGTTAACCATGCTGATCCGCGATTTTCTGCCCTTTACCGCGAGTTCCATCATCGCGCACCGCCTGCGCAGCTTTCTGACTGCGCTGGGCATTGCCGTGGGCATCGCGGCGGTGATTCTGCTGACTTCCATCGGTGAAGGCATCCATCAGTTCGTCCTGTCCGAGTTTACCCAGTTCGGCTCCAACCTGATCGGCATCGCACCGGGCAAGACCGGCACCCGTGGCGGCCCGCCGCTGGGGATCATCGGCTCGGTGCGCCCGCTCAGTATCGAGGATGCCGAGGCCTTGCGGCGCGTGCCCCATGTCGAGCATGTCGATCCCAGCGCCCAGGGTAATGCCGATGTCGAGGCGGGCGGCAAATCGCGGCGCGTGACGGTGTATGGCGTCGGCCACGAAATGGCTGAAACCTTCCGCATGAAGGTGCAGTCCGGCAGCTTTCTTCCGCCCGACGATCCCCGTGCGGCGCGTGCCTTCGTGGTGCTGGGGGCGAAAGTCAAACGGGAACTGTTCGGCGCCGCCAATCCCCTTGGCAGCCGCATCCGCATCGGCAGCGAACGCTATCGCGTGATCGGGGTGATGGAGCCCAAGGGGCAGGTGCTCGGCTTCGATCTCGATGACACGGTGTATATCCCCGTTTCCCGCGCGCTGGAGCTGTTCAACCGCGAGGGCTTGATGGAAATCCATCTGACCTATCAGAGCAATGCGCCGCTGGATACGGTGGTGGGGAATGTGAAGAAAGTGCTGCTGGCACGCCATGGCCGCGAGGACTTTACCATTACGCCGCAGCAGAAAATGCTCGAAGTGATGGGTTCGGTGCTGGATGTGCTGACCTTCGCCGTGGGGGCGCTGGGCGGCATTTCGCTGCTGGTGGGCGGAGTGGGGATTCTCACCATCATGACCATGGCGGTGACCGAGCGCACTGGCGAAATCGGCCTGCTGCGTTCGCTCGGTGCGCGGCGCAGCCAGATTCTGGCGCTGTTTCTCGGCGAGGCCGCCCTGCTTGCCGCAACGGGCGGTGCTGCCGGCCTGGCGCTGGGAGTTGGTCTGGCGCAGTTGCTGCACACGGCCTTCGCCGCCCTGCCGGTGCATACGCCCTGGTCCTACGCCCTGCTGGCGGAAGTCGTTGCCGTGGTGATCGGTCTGGTCGCCGGGGTGCTGCCGGCGCGCCGTGCCGCGCGGATGGACCCGGTGGAGGCGCTGCGGGCGGAGTAGCGGGCGAGCGCAGAATTTTTACATGCTCTCAGCCCGTGCTCCATGCGCGCGGTCGTTTCATGCCCGCAATCTTGCACGCCTGTTGCACGTATCCATAGGGAAACAGTTCGAACAGGCGGTTGCGTGACGGCTTGCCCATCCGGTCGTTCAGATGCTTGATGACGTAACGCGCATCGGGCGCAATCTGGTGCTCTTCATGGAAGGTGCGCATGAAGGCAAGCACATCCCAGTGGTCTTCGGTCAACTGGATGTTTTCGCGGCGGGCCAGTTCCTCGGCTACTGCTTGGTTCCAGTCCTGCGGTTCGATCAGATAACCCTCAGCGTCGGTTTCCGGAAACGATACGGTCATGTCCATGATTTGCCTCCATTTAATTGTTGAGAAAAATACTATGGAAATAATGTATCACAACGCGATATAAAATGTTGAATTTTTAATTTCCCGCTTAACAGGTATCATTGAGCCATGAAACAAGGCGATCTCAGCAAAGATGAGTACGAAACGCTCTCTCATTTCCGTTACCAGTTGCGCCGTTTTTTGCGCTTTAGCGAGGAAGCGTGCTGCGAAAACGGCATCACCCATCTACAATACCTGTTGCTGCTGCACATCAAGGGTTTCCCGGGCAGGGAGTGGGCGACCGTAGGGGAGCTTGCCGAACGCTTGCAGGCGCATCACCACGGCGTGGTTTCACTGGTGTCGCGGTGCGAGAAATTGGGCCTGGTGTACCGCGAGAGGGGAAAGACTGACAGACGCGAGGTTGAAGTTCATCTGACGCCTGCTGGCGAGCAAAAGGTGGATCAAATCGCTCATTTGCATCATGACGAACTGCTCAGGCTGCAAGGCATCTTCCAGGTTCCGGATATGCAGATGCTGAAAGGCGCCAGCAACCCGGAAGCAGTGCTTGGCACCGCTTGAAAAGGTTAATGCCGGGACGGGCTCAAACAGCAGCGCCGCCCCGTTAGGCTGGTTTACAAGGCCATGATCACCATCAGGAGCACGGCCCAGGCGGCAAGACCGGCGCCAATGACAGCCTGGGTGATGGCGGCTGCCGTGACTTCCTCATGCATATGGCAGAGCGCGTAGATGCCGTGGTAGATCAGCGCGCAGGAAGCGCCCAGGGCGGAAACTGCGAGCACCATGTTAAACGCGAGGCTGGGCACCAGCAGGCCGAGCGAGGAGAGCCAAAGCGGCACGGGTGTAATGGCCGCGAGCACATAGGCGTCATGGTAATCCACGTTGACCTGTTGATCTTCCGCAATCTGCTTGATCAGCCAGCCCATAGTTGCAAAAGTCACCATCTCGACCAGGAAGAACAGTACCGAGATTTCTCCCCACGGCTTGCCGCCAAAACCGCTGACAAATGCATCGCCGTAATGGGTGCCCGCATAGTAGAGCATGGCGGGCGGGAGCACTGAAAAGGGCAGAACCAGGAAGAAAAAAACCTTGACGATGGCCGGATGGATCGTGGCCAGTTCAGGCCAACCTTCCGAGGAAGAGAAGACCATTTTGGGCAGTGATAGGATTTTCATGATACACCTCCAATTCTGGTGTGATTTGAGGGGAAATATATATCACACTGTGATACATGTGTTTATGTAACTCCTTTTTTGTTTTCTTGTCAAGAGTTGTTGTGTTGGGCTGGAGGCTTGGATGTTGGGTCAATTTTCCCTTGCTCGTCTGCCGCGTATCGTGTTCGGGCCTGGCAGCATAAAGAAGGTGCCGGGCCTGCTTGCCCACTATGGCAAGCGTGTGCTGCTGGTGACTGGTGGCAATTCTTTCATGGCGTCTCGGCACTGGAAGGAATTGAGCGAGGCGATGCATCGGCAAGGTTTTTTCTGGGAAACACGCAAAGTGACGGGCGAGCCGTCGCCGCAACTGGTCGACGAGGCGGTGACCGCGTTGCGTGGCGGCCGCTTCGACGTGGTGCTGGGCATCGGCGGCGGCAGCGTGCTGGATGCGGCCAAGGCCATTGCCGGCCTGCTCGGGCCGGGCAATTCGGTGATGGATCACCTTGAGGGGGTGGGGCCGGAGAAGCCCTACCTCGGTCCGGCCACTCCCTTTGTCGCGGTGCCCACCACGGCCGGTACCGGCTCCGAGGCGACCAAGAACGCGGTGCTTTCCACGCACGGGCCGGAGGGTTTCAAGAAATCCTTCCGCGATGAGCAGCTGGTGCCCGAATATGCCGTGATCGACCCCGATCTGCTTGCCGCCTGCCCACCCCATCTGATCGCGGCCAACGGCATGGATGCCTTTACCCAGCTGCTGGAATCCTACGTGTCGAGCAAGGCCAATCCGTTTACCGATGCGCTGGCCTGGTCCGGCATGGAGGCGGTGCGGGACGGCTTGCTGGCCTGGTATGAGGGTGGGGCGGGCGCAGCTGAAGGCCGGGAGAAAATGGCCTATGCCGCGCTGCTTTCCGGCATTACCCTGGCCCAGGTCGGGCTGGGCTCGGTGCATGGTCTGGCAGCGCCGCTCGGCGCCTTCTTTCCCATTCCCCATGGCGTGGTCTGCGGCACCCTGCTGGAAGCGGCGACGCGCGTGAATATCGAGGCCATGGCGGCGCGTGAGCCGGCCAATCCGGCTCTGGCGAAGTATGCTCGCGTCGGACGTCTTTTGCATGGCATGAAGCACATGGATGACATGGCTGCTTGTGGTGCCCTGCTGCAAACCCTGAATGAGTGGGCCACGCGCATGGCCTTGCCGCGCCTGGGCGTGTTTGGCGTGACGGCAGCCGATCTGCCGCAGGTGATCGCCCATTGTCGCGGCAGCAGCATGAAGACCAATCCCATTGTGTTATCTGACGCGGAAGTAGGTATTATCCTACAGGAGCGCCTATAATCTTCGTTCGCTCAAATTTTCCAGCGGGATTCATCATGCAGGCTTCCTTGCCGATCAATACCTCCAAATTGTTAACTGCCTTGCGTGAACTGGATGCGGGTATTCACAAACACACTGCCTGGCTCAAGGAGTTGCACCGTTCCCTGGTCTGCTGCAGCGCCGCCAATGCGGAAGACGTGATGCAGGATGCCCACTGCCGTTGTCAGTTCGGCCAGTGGTATTACGGCCATCCCCATCCCGAACTGCAGGGGGATGGCTGTTTTGAGAGCATCGGTACGCTGCACCAGGCCGTGCATGACAACGCCCGGTTGCTGCTGGTCAAGAGCCGGGATGGTCAGACGATTGCGCCTGACGAATACAATCAGTTCATGGATACGGCTATCCAGTTCAAGTTCGAAGTGGGCAAGCTGCAAACCAACATCATCAACCAGGTTTGTGTGGTGGACCATCTCACCGGGGTGTGGAACCGCAACGGCATGCTGCACAAGCTGGAGGAAGAGCACGAGCGCATGACGCGCAGCCAGCAGCCCTGTTGCGTGTGCATGATGGATCTGGATCACTTCAAGCAGGTCAACGATACCTATGGGCACCCGGCCGGGGACCTGGTGTTGCAGGCGGCAACCCGGCTTTTCAACACCAGGCTGCGCAAATACGACTCAATTTTCCGCTATGGCGGCGAGGAGTTCCTGCTGTGCCTTCCCAGCACCACCCTGGATGCGGCACAGGCTCTGATGGAGCGTTTGCGTGGTGAACTGGCGGTGCTGCCGATCGCGATCGGGGACAAGGGTGAGATCCATGTCAGCGCCTCGTTTGGCCTCGCCATGATGAACCCGGATGAGGCAATTGGCAGCACCATCGAACATGCCGACCATGCCCTGCTGTGTGCTAAGTCCGGCGGCCGCAACCGGGTGTGTGCCTGGAATGTCTAGCGCCTGTCGGGCTTGAAGAATCGAGGCGAAATGCCTGCCCGCCCTGCTTGACGAGTTTGCAGGGCGATAGCCAGAAATCACAACACCTCGGTGCAAAATACAGCAGGCGTGACAATCCGGGTGCGTTCGATATGTCCAAGTTGCAGCAAGCCAGCGCGGCGATCGCCGGTTACCAGGTAGTCCGCATCGCCAGCCAGGGCCATGGCCAATAGAAACGCATCATCGGGATCATTGGTTTCAACCTCAATGCTCAGACGCTCCAATACCACGGCGCGTTGCAGGTTGTTGACCATGACGCCCACCCTGACTGGCTGCAGAACAGCCTGGAACTTGGGGTAGCGGCTGGCTCGGCGAATTTCGTCAAGTTGCATCCGCGAAGTCACTACCTCGAAGCGCGCCGCGCGCCAGGCACGGTAGATTGCATCGGGGGCACCATGCGGTGAGATCAGTGCGCTGAACAGGATGTTGGTGTCCAGAACGACACGCATCAGTGCTTGCGCGTCCTCTGGATAGCTTCATCGACCATGCTGGCCAAATCTGCTTCGCTTACGTTTGCATTGGCTGTCTTGGCCTGTTCTGCCGTCAGTTCCAGGATGTGTGCCCGTACCGCCTCTTCGATAAAACGCGACAAGTCGCCTTTTCTGCCGCCGCCCTGACTGGCCAGAAACATGCGAAGGGATTGATCGGTGTCGGCAGAAACAGCAACATTCCAGCGTATCGTATCCATGGCATTCTCCATAAATGAGTGTTTATGTGTTTATACACTTATCGCCATGGCCATGCAATGGTTCATAAATCCTGAGATCAGCGAAGGATTATGGCGAGATGGATGCGCCGACTGGGTCACTGGGCTTGATTGCCAACGTCAAACGGCGTTGCTTCTGAAGCCGGCGGAATTCAATTGTCCTGGTAACGCTGCGCCAGCACCTCGCGCTTGAGATAGGCCTCGCGTGCCAGCTGCACGTCTTCCAGGAAGTGCGGCAGTTCTTCCATCAGCAGGGCCTGCGGGCCATCCACCAGGGCTTTTTTCGGAGCCGGGTGAAAATCCACCAGGATCATGTTGGCGCCAGCGATGACTCCCTGGGCGGTGACATGGAATACGTCCAGCAGGCCGTCCGGCGCGCGTGAGCGGGCGCCGACCGAGTGCGAGGGGTCGATGCACACTGGCATACGGGTGAGACGCTTGACCACCGGTACGTGGGCGAAATCGACGAAGTTGCGGTGCGGGTCGCCCATATTGGTTTTCATGCCGCGCAGGCCGAAGACAACTTTCCTGTTCCCTTCCGAAGCCAGGTATTCGGCGGCGTTGAGCGACTCGTCCAGGGTGATGCCGAAGCCGCGCTTGAACAGCACCGGAAGCTCCTGCTGACGGCCGACGATTTTCAAGAGTTCGAAATTCTGGGTATTGCGCGTGCCGATCTGCAGCATCACGCCGGTGGGGTTGCCGGTCTGGTGCAGGGCCTCGCGGATTTCATCGAGGTGCGATTCGTGGGTGATTTCCATGGCAATCACCTTGATGCCATATTTGCCCGCCAGTTCGAACACCCAGGGCAGGCAGGCCTTGCCGTGGCCCTGGAAAGCGTAGGGGCTGGTGCGTGGCTTGTAGGCGCCCATGCGGGTGCAGACCTGGCCATTGTCACGCAGCGCCTTCATCATTGCCTCGACGTGCTCCGGCACATCCACCGCACACAGACCAGCGAAGACGTTGAGCGTGTCCTGGCCGAAGCGCACGCCGTTGTAGTCGAAATAAGTGGGCCGGTCATCATCCCTGTGGCGGCCCAGTATGCGGTATTCCTCTGAGACGCGTACCACCCGGTCCACGCCGGGCAGTACTTTCATGTCTTCGACTGAAAGCGGGGCGGTGTCGCCGATCAGATAGACTTCGGTAACGACCTGCTGTTCACCTTTTTCGCGATGCACCCGGGTCTTGATCCGGGGCAGGGCGTTGAGGTGGTCCATCAGCTGCCGGAATTCGGTGCTTTCGTGGGAAAGGTCCTGGGCGAGGATCAGAATCATGTCAAGGCTCCTGAATTTTGACGGCTGTGCAGCCGGTTGCGTCGCAGCGCAGGTAGCCGCCCTGTTGGTACCAGTCCGGCAATACCCAGCGCTCGCAACTCCGGCCGTCGATTTCGTGGAGATGCCGTGCCGGGCGATGGGTGTGGCCGTGGATCAGGCGCGGATAACCGTGGCTCCTGAGCGTATTTATAACAGATTCGGTGTTGGTGTCCATGATTTCTGCAGTCTTCCGGCTTTGCGCCTGCCGGCTTTGTGCCCGCATCTGTGCGATCAGCGCCTTGCGCCGGGCCAGGGGCTGGCCGAGAAAGCTTTCGCGCCATGCCGGGGCGCGCACCTGGGCGCGGAATGCCATGTAATCGGCGTCGTCGGTGCACAGGGTGTCGCCATGCATCAGCAGGGTCCGCACGCCATAGATTTCGACCAGACTCGGGTCGGGCAGCAGGCATCCGCCGCAGGCATCCGCCAGGGCTTCGCCCATGAGAAAATCGCGGTTGCCGTGCATCAGGTACAGGGCCGTGCCGCTCCGGCCCAGGCTGGCCAGGGCCGATACCACGCCGCGATTGAAGGGATCATCCAGGTCGTCGTCGCCGGCCCAGTATTCGAACAGGTCGCCGAGGATATACAGCGCTTCGGCCTGTGTCGCGGTGCGGGAAAGAAATGTTGAGAATGTGGAAGAGATTTCCGGGCGATCCGCGCTCAGATGCAGATCGGAGATGAACAGGCTGTGAGCCATGAACGGCAAGGGGCAGAGGATGGATAGCTGTTACGCCTCACCTCTCACCCCCCACTCCTCACTTAAACCACTTCCGCGCTTTCGATGATCACCGGCTCCACCGGCACATCCTGGTGGCCGGAATTGTTGCCGGTACGCACCTTCTTGATCTTGTCCACCACGTCCTTGCCCTCCACGACTTTGCCGAACACGCAGTAGCCCCAGCCCTGCGCGGTTTGCGAGGTATGGTTGAGGAAACCGTTGTCGGCGACGTTGATGAAGAACTGCGAGCTGGCCGAATGGGGGTTGGGCGTGCGCGCCATGGCGATGGTGTAGGCATCGTTTTTCAGGCCGTTGGTGGCCTCGTTCTGGATCGGATCGCGGGTGGCCTTCTGCATCATGTCGGACATGAAGCCCCCGCCCTGGATCATGAAGCCGTCGATCACGCGGTGAAAGATGGTGTCGTTGTAGAAGCCGTCATTCACGTACTGGAGAAAGTTGGCGACAGTCTGGGGAGCCTTTTCGGCGTCCAGTTCGAGGGTGATGGTGCCGAAGTTGGTCTGGAGCTTAACCATGTTTTATGTCCTTTTTCTTGCGGGTGGTGGGTGGCTGATCTGCCGGTTTTTGCACTTGTGCCTGGGGTTCGATGGGTGTGACGTCCTCGATGACCACTTTTTCCTGCGGGACATCGGAGGCAAACGGCCCGCCTGCCGCAGTTGGGATGGTGCCGATTTTTTTTGCTACTTCCAGCCCCTTGACGACTTTACCGAACACGCAATAGCCGTAGTAATACGACTCCGGCTTGTAAAAATCGAGGTGCTTGTTGCTGTCGAGGTTGATGAAGAATTGCGTCGTGGCGGAATTGGGGTCGCTGGTACGGGCCATGGCCAGGGCGCCGGGCTCGTTTCTCAGTCCGTTGTCGGCTTCATTGGGGATGGGGGCCAGGGTTTCCTTCTGCTCGAAGTCTTCGGTCAGGCCGCCACCCTGGATCATGAAGTTGTTGATTACACGGTGAAAGATCGTGCCCTTGTAAAAACCGTCCTGGACATAATGCAGGAAGTTTTCCACTGTTCTGGGCGCTTTCTCGGGATACAGCTCGACGATCATTTCGCCGAAATTGGTCCTGATGCTGACCTGGGGATTGCCGGCGGCCTGGACGCCAAAGCTGAAAAGCAGTGCCAGCGTTGCCAGCGCGAAACGAACATGGGACATGACCGATCTCCTTGCCCTGTGGCCCGGTTTATGCCGCGCCTTCGTACACGATGCGCCACTGGCCGTTTTCCTGTTGCCAGTACTGACGCTTGCGCATCACGTTGTTGAGATTGTTGCTGCGGTAATCCTGGGTGAAAGTGACGACAACGATATCTGCCCGGCCCGGATACTGGAACATGCTGAGGTCGTTCAGCCTGATTTGCAGGGTTTTCTTGCTGGCATTGACCTGTTTCTTCTGGGTGCTGAAAGCGGCCAGATCCTGGCCATTGGTGCTGAAGGCTGACGAATAGTGTTTCAGGTAGCGCTCGTTGTCGAGGCTTTCCCAGTCCCGGCGCCAGGCTTCTACTTCGCCCTTGAAACGCTCGCGCTGGGAGCGCCATTCTTCCATGCTGACCCATTCCACGCGGTCGCTGATCACGACCGGGGTCAGGCCGGCCTGCAGGTTTTTCCCCAGGGCCGCCATGTCGGGGTTGGTCAGCACCACGCAGCCATTGCTGGCCTTGGGCGGGCGGCTGTAGGTGTCGCGCGGCACGCCGTGGAGCCAGATGCCGTGGCCGTTCTTGCCCTGGCGTTTGTCCCATTCATTGGGATAGTTCAGCGGGAAGGCGCCCACGCCGTAAAAATCGCCCAGTTTTTCCACCGGCAGGCTGGCGGTGACGAAATACACGCCCAGCGGCGTTTTCTGGTCGCCTTCGCGCAGTTTCTCGGCGCCGGCCTTGCCCACGGTGATGTAGTAGTCGGCGACATAACGCGGCTCGCCCGCATTGTTCTCGAACAGGTAAAGGCGCGATTTGCTGGTGTCCACCACCACGGCGTGATGCTGTTCGGGTTGCATCTGCAGCAGGTATTTGGGAATCCGGCCTGATGGCGGCTGATCCAGGTAGTGTTGCAGGCGCACCCGCGCTTCGTCGCGGAAATCGGCCACCTGATCCGGTGCTGCGCCGGCGGCATTGCCGAAGCTGGTCAGCGGTTTGGCGCGCGCCATCAGCAGGTCGCCGCGAATGAGATGCGCCAGTTTGAAGTTGGGGTTGACGTGAAGCAGGGCCTCGACGTCGCGCAGCGCCGTGTCGAGGCGATTCTGCCGGATTTCGAGCAGGATGTTGACCAGCAGGGCTTCGGGATTGTTGTTGTGGCTGCGCGCATATTGCAACGGCGGCAGCAGGTCGCCCATGCCGCCGGCGGGCAATGCCACCAGGCAGGGCACGAGAACCAGCAGCCAGCGAAAGGTGCGCTTGAGCCTGGTCATCAGGCGGGGGTCAGCGTCCGATCCGTTCTTCATGGATCAGCCATTTCCCGTTCGATTTGACCATCAGCAGGGTTTTCCAGGTTTCGCTATTGAGGCCGGAAGAACGGTAAATCTGCTTGAAAGTGACCCGGGCGCGGTTGGCGTCGGTTAGCTTGACTTCGGGAGTGGCGATGGTCACGCTGATGGACTTGGGCTTGCTGATGCGTTCCTTGCGGGTTTTTTCCCAGTTGGCGCGGTTCTCACCCTTGGCCAGCACCAGGTCGGGCGCGTAGGCCTTGAGATAGCCGCCCACATTCTTGGCCGACCAGGCCTTGGCCCAGGTGTTTACCGCTGCCAGCACGGCTTCGCTGTCGTCGCCCTTGCTGCTGTCGGCTGCGGGTTTTTCCACCGCCGCCGGCTTGGCGGGTTCGGCCACGGGCTTCGCGGCAGGGGTGACAGGCGCTGCCGGCTGAAGCGGGGCCGCTGCTGCTGGTGTGGCTGCCGGTGCGGGTATTGGCGCCGCTGCCGGCTTTGCCGCCGAGGCGGGAGCAGGGGCTGCTGGTGCAGGTACGGGTGCAGCAGCAGTGGCCGGCTTTGCCGGCAGCCGCGTGGTCTGCCGGGAGAAGATGTCCTTGATCAGGGCCAGTTTGGATTGCGCGTTGGTGTTGCCCTTGTCCAGTTGCAGCGCCTTGTCGTAAGCCTGGCTCGCCATCTTGGCGTAGATGTCGCCGAGGTTCTCGTGCGCGGTGGCATAGCTGGGGTGGGTGTTGATGGCCATCTCCAGCGCTATCTTGGCTTTTTCATACTGTCCCTGCGAGGCATACAGCACGGCCAGGTTGTTGTAGGGCTCGGGCAGTTCGGGGTAGTCGTCGGTGATGCTGGTGAAAATCTTGATCGCATCGGCGCTCTTGTTCTGCTCGGTCAGGATCAGGCCCTTGATGAAGCGTACCTGGGCGTCCTTGGGATGGGTGGCGAGAAAACTGTTGGCGCGTTCCAGCGCTTTTTCCGACTGGCCCTGCTTGAGCATGCGGCTGATTTCCTGCGCTTCGTCGGCACGGGCAGGGGTGACGGCAAGCAGCAGCGCTGCGACGAGGACGGAGAAAACAGGAACCATGCGGGCACGACTCATTGATGAATCTCTATTGGACAGATAACACCGGGATTCTAGCAAGAACTGATGTTTAACGCCATTCGGAGATGCCGTGCAATGCCGCCATCCTAGCAGCCTGTCGGACTTGAAGAATCGAAGCGAATTGGGTCCAGCAGGCAAGCCGCGTAGCGGATGCTCGCAAAATTTGGCTGGGTGAGGGCAGATTTTGACGATTTTGCAGGGCAATAGTCGTCCTATTGCCCAGAAAAGCGGCAAAATATGGACCGGTCAGCCAAATTTGCAGCCGATTTCTTTCAAGTCCGACAGGCTGCTAGTCCTCCCTGACGCGGTACCAGGCAGCATAGAGGGCCGGCAGGAACAGGCAGGTGAGCGCCGTGGCGATGATCAGTCCACCCATGATCGCCACCGCCATGGGGCCCCAGAAAATCTGCCGCGTCAGGGGAATCATGGCCAGCACTGCCGCCGCTGCGGTCAGGGTGATGGGCCGGAAGCGCCGCACAGTGGAGCCAATGATGGCTTCCCAAGTGCTTTTGCCGGCTTTTTCATCCTGATCGATCTGGTCCACCAGAATCACCGAGTTGCGCAGGATCATGCCCATCAGGGCGATCACGCCGAGCTGGGCGACGAAGCCGAATGGCACCTGGAACGCCAGCAGCGACAGGGTGACGCCGATCAGGCCCAGCGGCGCGGTGAGCAGCACCATGATGGTGCGGCGCATGCTCTGGAGCTGGATCATCAGCAGGGTGATCACGCCGATCACCATGAGCGGCATCACGGCCTGGATGGATTTCTCGCCCTTGGCCGATTCCTCCACCGTGCCGCCCATCTCGATGCGGAAGCCCGGTGGCAGCTGGGCGCGGATCGGGTCAAGGCGGGGATTGAGACGGGCCGACACCGCCGGACCGGTGGTTTTGCCGGCCAGGTCGGCACGCACCGTGATGGTCGGCAGCCGGTCGCGGCGCCAGATGATGCCTTCCTCCAGTGCCGGTTCCAGCCTGGCGACCTGGGCCAGCGGCACATGGCGGCCGCTGGCGGTGGCGATGTCCAGCCCGGGCAGGCCGTCGAGGGAATCGCGGTTGGCGCCGCTGCCGCGCCAGACCACGTCGATCAGCTGGTCGCCTTCGCGCAGCTGGGTGATGGCGGCGCCCTTGAGCCAGGCCTGCAGGGTCAGCGCCACGTCCTGGCTGGAAACGCCCAGGAGGCGCGCGCGGTCCTGGTCGATGGCGACGCGCATGTTTTTCACCTTTTCGTTCCAGTCGAGATGGACGTCCTGCAGACCGGGGTCAGCGCGCATGACTTCGGCAACCTGTCCGGCAACGGAGCGCAGCTGTTCCAGATTCTCGCCCATGACCCGGAACTGCACCGGGAATCCCACCGGAGGGCCGTTTTCCAGGCGCAGGACGCGCGTCCGCAAGCCAGACCAGGCGCCATCGTCGCCGGCAAAGCGCCGTTCCAGGCGCTGTTTCAGATCTTCGCGCTCCTTCAGGCCCTTGGTTACCACCACGAACTGGGCAAAATTGTCGTTGAACAGCTGCTGGTCCAGCGGCAGGTAGAAGCGCGGTGCACCGTTGCCCACATAAGCGGACTGGGAGGCGATGGCGGGATCGTTTTCCAGGATTTTTTCCACCCGCCGCACTTCGGCCTCGGTGGCCTTGAGAGAGGCGCTCTGGGGCAGCCACAGCTCGATCAGCAGTTCGGAGCGGGAGGATGAAGGGAAAAACTGCTTCTTCACCACCGTGCCGAAAGTGGCGATGGATGCCAGGAAGATCAGCAGCGTGGCGAAAATCACGGTCTTGCGATGACGCAGGCACCACACCACCAGGCTGCGGAAGCGCTGGTAAAAGGGCGAATCGTAGATGTCGCCGCCGTGCTTGCGGCCGATTTCGGCCAGTTTTTCCGCGTTGAGCAGCCTGTAGCCCAGATAGGGGGTGAACACCACGGCCACAACCCACGAGACCAGCAGGGCGAGGGTGACCACGGCGAAGATCGAGAAGGTATATTCTCCCGCCGCCGACCTGGCGAAACCCACCGGGGTGAAGCCCGCGGCAGTGATCAGCGTGCCGGTGAGCATGGGGAAGGCAGTGGAGGTGTAGGCGAAGGTGGCGGCCTTGAACTTGTCCCAGCCCTGTTCCATTTTTACCACCATCATCTCGGCGGCGATGATGGCGTCATCCACCAGCAGCCCCAGGGCGATGACCAGGGCGCCCAGCGAGATCCGCTGCAGATTGATATCGAAGACCTTCATCAGGAAGAAGGTTACCGCCAGCACCAAAGGGATGGAGAGCGCCACCACCGTGCCAGTGCGCCAGCCCAGGGAGAGGAAGCTCACCGCCAGGACGATGGCCATGGCTTCGGCCAGGGAGTGGACGAACAGCCGGATCGACATCTGCACGATCTCGGGCTGGTTGGCCACCGTATGAATTTCGATGCCCACCGGCAGGTCGGCTGCCAATCGGCTCATGGCCGACTTGAGATTCTCGCCCAGGTGGATCACGTCGCCGCCCTTGTCCATCACCACGCCGATGCCGATGGCGTCTTTGCCGCCTACCCGCATGGCCGGGCTGGCCGGGTCAGCGAAACCGCGCTTCACCTCGGCGATGTCGCCGAGACGGAAGTGGCGGCCAGCCACAGCCAGGTCGGCGTCACGGATGCTGTCCACAGCATCGAAGGGGCCGCTGACCCGCAGGCGTACCCGGTCCGTGCCGGTCTCGATGAAGCCGGCAGCGGCCACGGCGTTCTGGCGCTGCAACGCGTCGAACACCTGGTTGGGCGCCAGACCCAGGGCGGCGAGCCGGGCCGGTGTCACTTCGACGTAGATTTTTTCCTGCTGCACGCCGATCAGCTCCACTTTCTTTACGTCGGGCACATGCTTCAGCTCCCGTGCCAGGCGGTCCGCTTCGCGGCGCAGGGCGGCGAGGTCGAAGCCGTCCCCGGTGAGCGCGAAGATATTGACCTGCACATCGCCGAACTCGTCGTTGGGAAACGGCCCCTGCACGCCGGCGGGAAGGGTGTAGCGGATATCGTCCAGTTTCTTCCTCACCTGGCGCCAGGCTTCCGGCACTTCGGTCTTGGGGGTGTAATCCTTGAGGATCACAAAAACCAGGGATTCACCCGGTTTGGAGGCGGAGCGCAGCACATCCACCCAGGGGGTCTCGGAGAGTTTCTTTTCGATGCGCTCGGTCAGTTCCAGTTCGACTTCGCGAGCCCCGGCGCCGGGCCAGAGCGTGCGCACCACCATCACCTTGAAGGTGAAATCCGGGTCTTCGGCGCGGCCCAGCTTGAAATAGGAGATGACACCCGCCGCCATGAGCACGATCATCAGGTAAAGCACCATGGAGGGGTGTTTCAGCGACCACTCGGAGAGGTTGGGTGTTTTCATTCTGGAAGCTTTGATTCGTTAACCGCAAAGGCGCGAAGGCGCAAAGAAAGCTGACCCGCGAAACAAGGGCATGGCGCCAGCCTGAATTCGTCGGCTTTGCATTTTTTGCGCCTTTGCGGTTCAACTGTTTTTTCTCGGCTCATGGCGCGATCCGCACCTTCTGGCCGGCGGCCAGCTTGTGCACGCCTGCGGCGACGATGCGCTCGCCTGGCTGGAGGCCGGCGGCAATTCTCGCGCCGGCATCGGTGTAGCCTGTCACTGTTACCGGCTTGAGGCTGACGGTGTTGTCGCGGCCTATTGACCAGACGGCAAATTTCTCGCCTTGCTGGAACAGGGCTGCCAGCGGTACCACGGGGGCGGCGTCTGATTCTGCGCTGAAACGGACACTGGCCGTCATGCCCAGGGCAAGGCCGGCATCGGCATCAGGAACGGACACCCGGGCCGCATAGGTGCGGGTTGCCGGATCGGCTGCCGGGGAGAGTTCCCGCAGGCGCCCCTGGTAGGTCCGCCCCCCGCTCCACAGGCTGATTGCCGCCGTCATGCCCGGTTTCAGCCTGGTTACGGCAGTTTCGGGTACGGCGATGGCGACTTCCCGCTCCCCGTCGCGCGCAATGCGCAGCACTGGCTGCCCGGCGCTGACCACCTGACCGGGCTCTGCCAGCACGGCGGCGACAATGCCGCCGTGATCGGCGGAGAGGGTTGCATAGGCGGCCTGGTTGCGCGCCATGCCGGCCTGGGCTGCGGCTGAGGTCAGCGCCGTTTCTTTCGCGTCCAGCGCGGCGGCGCTGACGAAATTCCTGGCATGGAGATCGCGGTAGCGTTTGGCGTCGGCCAGAGCCAGGGCATGCTGGGCTTCGGCCTGCCCGGACGCCAGCCGGACGTCGGCTGGATCGAGACGTGCCAGCACCTGGCCCGCCCTGACGGCCGTGCCCGTGTCCACCTTGCGTTCCAGCAGTTTGCCGCCGATGCGGAAGGCCAGGGGCGTTTCGTAACGGGCGCGAACCTCGCCACTATAGGCGCTGGCGGCGTGTTCGACCGCCTGGCCGACGACCAGGATCTTGACTGCCGGCGGAGGCAGGGGCGCGAGTGGTGCCTTGTCGCAAGCAGCGAGAAGAATGGCGGCGAGTGCCGGCAGAATAATATGTTTCATGACTTTGCATCCTTGGATATCGGGAATTTATCAGATCGCGCCCAAGCCTTCAGATTTTAATTGGCCTGATCCAGCGCGGGAAAGCCGGTGATGCCGCGCAAATAATGTTCCCCCAGCAGTTTGCTTTCCTCGCGCAGGAAACCCAGAAAGGTCAGCGCGACCACGGATAGCTGCTTGTCCTTGGGATAGGCCAGATACCAGTGGCGGCGGATCGGGAAGCCCGCGACGTCGAGGATCGCCAGTTCGTCGCTGCTGCGCTCCAGCGCGAGGGTGTGCGCCGACAGCACGGCAATGCCCAGGCCGCCCGCCACCGCGTGCTTGATCGCCTCGTTGCTGCCGAGCTCCATCCTGACCTTGAGCTTGAGCGCGCGCTCCCTGAAAAACTGCTCGGTGGCGAGACGGATGCCGGAACCCGGCTCGCGCATCAGAAATTGCTCCTCCACCAGACGTTGCGGCGAAATGAGCTTTTCTGCCGCCAGCGGGTGGCTGCTCGCTGCCACCACCACCAGCGGGTTTTCCAGAAAAGGCTCGAAGATCACCTCCGAATCCTCCGGCGGCTGGCCCAGCACGTACAGGTCATCCTGATTTTCCGCCATGCGCTGCAATACCCGCTCGCGGTTGGTCACCTTGAGCGACACCTCGATGCCGGGATAGCGCTGGCAGAACGGGCCGAGCAGCCTCGGCACGAAATACTTGGCGGTGGTGATCACCGCCAGCCGCAGTTTGCCCGCCTTCACCCCCTTCATATCCGACACCAGCATCTCGAAACGCGACAAGCCCTCGAAAGTGTCGTGGCAGACCTTGAGCAGTTCGCGCCCGGCATCGGTCAGGTGAATGCGCTTGCCGATCTGCTCCAGCAGCGGCAGGCCGACGATGTCGCTCAGCTGCTTGAGCTGGATCGACACGGTCGGCTGGGTCAGGTGCAGTTCCTCGGCGGCGCGGGTGAAGCTGAGGTTGCGCGCAACCGATTCGAACACCTTGAGCTGGCGCAAGGTGGCGTGTTTCATGAGCATCTTCCCGCAAGATTGAACATAGATAATTATCTATGGTTACGCTTGAAAAATACAATTATTTTAAATTCATGAATGGTTTTATAGTGGCTCCACGCTCTACGGAGCCACAGGTCTTCCATGAAGGAAGATACATGTTCTAACCTGAATCGAAGGAGCTTGCAATGGCAGTCAAGACCTACAACGCCGGTGTGAAGGAATACCGGCAAACCTACTGGACGCCGGAATACACCCCGCTGGACACCGACCTCCTCGCCTGTTTCAAGATCACCCCGCAGCCGGGCGTGGACCGTGAAGAAGTGGCTGCTGCAGTGGCCGCCGAATCCTCGACCGGCACCTGGACCACGGTGTGGACCGATCTGCTGACCGACCTGGACTACTACAAGGGCCGCGCCTACCGCATCGAGGACGTGCCGGGCGATGATAGCTGCTTCTACGCCTTCGTGGCCTATCCGATCGACCTGTTCGAGGAAGGTTCCATCGTCAACGTGCTGACCTCGCTGGTCGGCAACGTGTTCGGCTTCAAGGCCCTGCGCGCCCTGCGCCTGGAAGACGTGCGCTTCCCCATCGCCTATGTGAAAACCTGCGGCGGACCGCCCCAGGGCATCCAGGTCGAGCGCGACAAGATGAACAAGTACGGCCGTCCGCTGCTGGGCTGCACCATCAAGCCGAAACTGGGCCTGTCCGCCAAGAACTACGGCCGCGCCGTGTATGAGTGCCTGCGCGGCGGCCTGGACTTCACCAAGGACGACGAGAACGTCAACAGCCAGCCCTTCATGCGTTGGCGCGACCGTTTCGAGTTCGTCCAGGAAGCCACGCTGAAGGCCGAACGCGAGACCGGCGAGCGCAAGGGCCACTATCTGAATGTCACCGCGCCGACCCCGGAAGAAATGTACAAGCGGGCGGAGTTCGCCAAGGAAATCGGCGCACCGATCATCATGCACGATTACCTGACCGGCGGCTTCACCGCCAACACCGGCCTGGCCAACTGGTGCCGCGACAACGGCATGCTGCTGCACATTCACCGCGCCATGCACGCCGTGCTCGACCGCAACCCGCACCACGGCATCCATTTTCGCGTGCTGACCAAGTGCCTGCGCCTGTCCGGTGGCGATCACCTGCACTCCGGCACGGTGGTGGGCAAGCTGGAAGGCGATCGCGATGCCACCCTGGGCTGGATCGACATCATGCGCGACGAGTTCATCAAGGAAGACCGCAGCCGCGGCATCATGTTCGACCAGGATTTCGGCTCCATGCCCGGCGTGATGCCGGTTGCCTCCGGCGGTATCCACGTCTGGCACATGCCGGCGCTGGTCACCATCTTCGGCGACGATTCGGTATTGCAGTTCGGCGGCGGCACCTTGGGCCATCCCTGGGGCAACGCAGCCGGCGCCGCAGCCAACCGCGTCGCGCTGGAAGCCTGCGTGGCAGCCCGTAACCAGGGCGTTGCCGTCGAGAAGGAAGGCAAGGCCATCCTGACCAAGGCCGCCGAGAGCAGCCCAGAACTGAAGATCGCCATGGAAACCTGGAAAGAGATCAAGTTCGAGTTCGATACCGTCGACAAGCTGGACGTGGCGCATAAGTAGCGGTTTCGCAGGGCGGAGCAGGGGCCCCGGGGCAACAGCCCTGGGGATGTGACCCCGGAGAGGCCGCCCGGTGATCCGGAGTGGAACCCATTAAATTGAAAGGATGAATCATGAGTGAAGTAATGGATTACAAATCGCGCGTTAGCGATCCTGCCAGCCGCAAGTTCGAGACTTTCTCCTATCTGCCTGCCATGAACGCGGACGAGATCAAGAAACAGGTCGAATACCTGGTTTCCAAGGGCTGGAACCCGGCCATCGAGCATACCGAGCCGGAGCACCTGATGGATTCCTACTGGTACATGTGGAAGCTGCCGATGTTCGGCGAAACCGACGTGGCCAAGGTGCTGTCCGAAGCCGAGGCCTGTCACAAGGCCAATCCCAACAACCACGTGCGCCTGATTGGCTACAACAACTTCAATCAGTCGCAGGGTGCGTCGATGGTGATTTTCCGCGGCAAGACCGTTTGATGCGTTGATTTTCCCGCTGCAGCCTCATCACCTGCGGCGGGCTTTTTCAAGTTTTCAGTCATCAGTTTTCAGCTATCAGGCGGTATGCCCTCACTGAAAACTGATGACTGAAAACTGAACACTCATAAGGAGCTGACATGAGCGACATCATCCAGCAGTACCGGATCGAGAAAGAACCCTATTACCGTCCCGTCTCCGACGAGGTGGCGCTGTACGAAGCCGCCTACAGCGTGCGTATGCCGATGATGCTCAAGGGCCCGACCGGCTGCGGCAAGACCCGCTTCGTCGAGCACATGGCGTGGAAGCTGGGCAAGCCGCTGATCACCGTGGCCTGCAACGAGGACATGACCGCTTCCGACCTGGTCGGCCGCTTCCTGCTCGATGCCAGCGGCACCCGCTGGCAGGACGGCCCGCTGGCCATCGCCGCCCGCCACGGCGCGATCTGCTACCTGGACGAAGTGGTCGAGGCGCGGCAGGACACCACCGTGGTGATCCACCCGCTGACCGACAACCGCCGCGTGCTGCCGCTGGAAAAGAAGGGCGAGCTGGTCCATGCCCACCCCGATTTCCAGCTGGTGATCTCCTACAACCCCGGCTACCAGAGCCTGATGAAGGATCTCAAGCAGTCCACCAAGCAGCGTTTCGGCGGCCTGGATTTCAACTATCCGGATCACGCCATCGAGACCGAGATCGTCGCCCATGAAACCGGCGTCAGTGCGGAAGTGGCCGGCAAGCTGGTGTCCATCGCCGAACGCGCCCGCAACCTCAAGGGCCACGGCCTGGACGAGGGCATCTCGACGCGCATGCTGACCTATGCCGGCAGCCTGATCGCCACCGGCGTCGATCCGGTCAAGGCCTGCCGTGTCGCCCTGGTGCGCCCGATCACCGACGATCCCGACATGCGCGATGCGCTGGATGCGGCGGTGACCACGTTCTTTTAGTTGTCAGTTATCAGCCCTCGGTTTTCAGTTGAAACCGGTGGTGCTGATAACTGAAACCTGATAACTGAAGGCTAAACCATGTCCATCAATCTCGAAGACTATCAGGAACTGATCGGGTCGCTTTCGCCCGACTTGCAGGAAAGCCTGCATGCCGCCTGGCTGGAAGCGGCCAAGGTGTTCAGCGCGCGCGGCCTGGACAATTATCTCAAGGGCGCCGCCGCGCTGAAGAGCCTGGGCAAGGGCGACGGTCTGATCGCCACCTGGATCGACCATGCGCCGCTGGTGGCCAAGGAAATCGGCGAGGACGTGGTGCCGGACCTGGTGCAGACCGCACTTTCTCTCGCCTCCAAGACTTCGGGCGCGGTGATCGAACTGGTGCTCAGCACTGCGCCCACGGCGGCCAACCGCCTGGGCGACGAAGCGCTGTTCCGTGCTTATCTGCAATTCCTTTCCACCCTGCTGGCCCAGGCGCCGCGCGGCGTGCGCCCGATGCTGGAGAACCTGGAAACGCTGTTCAGCCAGCTCACCCTGGGCGGCCTGCGCCGCTGGGCGCTGTGGGGCGCGCATGCGCATCGCACCAACTACCCGGAGCAGGCCAGCTACTTCAGCCTGCAATCCAGGGAATCGCTGGCGATGCTGCAGAAGGAGCGCAAGGGCACGCTGTTCATCGACGTGCAGCGCCGCATCAACATGTATCTGCGCGCCTTGTGGGCACGGGATTTCTTCATGAAGCCGACTTCCGGCGACTTCGAGACGCGCGAAGGCTACCGGCCTTATGTGGAGGGCTACTTCATCCACTTGCCGGATGCCTACGACGATTTTGTTTTCTCGCATCAACCCATCCCCTCCCCAACCCTCCCCTTGACGGGGAGGGAGCGGGCACACCTTCCCCCTCAGGGGGAAGCCCGGGATGGGGGTGGGGGAGCGCGTGTTTCCGGCCTGGAAATGTACCGTGCTGCCGCCGCCCACAGCGCCGCGCATATCGTTTATACCCGCGACCCGATCTCGGCCGAGGCGCTCAATCCCTGGCAGATGGCGGTGATCAGCGTGATCGAGGACGCCCGCGTGGAAACCCTGGCTATCCGCAAGTTTCCCGGCCTGAAGAAGCTGTGGGTGCAGTTGCACAGCATTGAAGCGGAGCAGGGCAACACCGCAGGGGACTATCTCAACCGCCTGGCGCGCGCGCTGCTGGATGACGGCTACCAGGACGACGATCCGTGGATCGCGCAGGGCCGCGTGCTGTTCAAGCAGGCGGCAGGTCGGCTCGACAGCAACCAGGTGTCCTGGGATATCGGCGTGCAATTGGCGCACGAGTTCACGTCTAGGCGCATTGCCTTCAACCCGCGCTCGGATGTGCTGACCGTGCCCTACCGTGACGACAACCGCTATTTCTGGGAATTCGAGGAGTTCGATTTCGACCAGGCCATGGCGGCGGGCTATGAAGCGCCGAAACAGGTGCGCAAGCACGTCAGCCTGATGGAGTTCGCCAACGAAATCGACGTCGAGACTGCGGGCGACGATGCCGGGGAAATCTGGGTGCTGGGCAGCGAGCTGTTTCCCTACGAGGACATGGGCAAGTCCTTCAACGAACTGGAAGGCAAGGAGCCGGTATCCGAGCCCTACCATTATGCGGAGTGGGATTACCAGATCCAGCTCGAACGTCCGGCCTGGGCCACGGTGCTGGAGAAGCGCCCCAAGGCCGGCGAGCTGCAGCTGATCGACGACATCGCCGCGCAGCACAAGCGCACCATCGGCCGGCTGAAATTTTTGCTGGATGCGCTCCAGCCCCAGGGCGTGACGCGCATCCGCAAGCTTGAAGATGGCGACGAGGTGGATGTCAACGCTGCCATCCGCGCCATGATCGACATCCGCATGGGACAGCAGCCCGACCCGCGCATCATGATGCGTTCGGTGCGCAAGGTGCGCGACATTTCGGTGATGGTGCTGCTGGATCTGTCGGAATCCACCAACGAGAAAGTGAGCGGGCAGGATTACAGCGTGCTGGATTTGCAGCGCCAGGCCACCGTGCTGCTGGCGGATGCCATCCACAAGATCGGCGATCCCTTCGCGATTCACGGCTTCTGCTCGGACGGGCGCCACAATGTCGAGTATTTCCGCTACAAGGATTTCGACCAGCCCTACAACGAGGTGCCGAAATCCCGCCTGGCGGGCATGAGCGGGCAGCTCTCCACGCGCATGGGCGCGGCCATCCGCCACGCCGGGCATTACCTCAAGCGGCAGAAATCCGCCAAGAAACTGCTGCTGGTGATCACCGACGGCGAACCGGCCGACATCGACGTGCGCGACCCGCAGTATCTGCGTTACGATACCAGGAAAGCCGTTGAGGAAATGGCCCGCTCAGGCGTGACGACTTTCTGCATGTCGCTAGACCCAAGAGCGGATCAATACGTCTCGCGGATTTTCGGGGCCAGGAACTACATGGTGGTGGATCATGTGGAACGGCTGCCGGAGAAGTTGCCGGTTCTTTACGCTGGATTGACGAGGTGAAAGGCGATGCTTTGCATGCAAAACCAACCCCAACCCCTCCCAGCCTCCCCTTGTCAGGGGAGGGGCAGCACCTCCCCCCTGACAAGGGGGGAATGAGGGGGGGGTTATTTCGCCATCCATGCTTTCAAAACACAGGGCTGACACGATGACACAACAAACTTATGTGGGCGTAGACCAGGACACCAATGCCGGCCTCACCCACCTTGGCCGCCTGGTGCGCGATGCCTGGGTGTTCGGCATCCTGCCGGAAACGGAAACCTGCGCAGGCTGGGATTCGGCGCGTATGCAGAACCTGTACGAGCAGGTGTATGCGGCGTGGGAACCCTATGCCCATCTGCCCAGCCGCCTGCCGGAGGAACTGCGCCAGCGCCACGCCCGCTTCTATGCGCAGGCCATCACGGCTGCCCGTGATGAGGGCTGGGACCCGGAACTGGGCGAGGACGATTAGGGCCTCTGAGCGGGCGCCGGGAACTTGAGCACTTTCGCCGGTCCGTCAAAGCGTCCTTTTCTGGCCAGATCGTTCAGGGCGCGGGGCAGTTCGGCCTGCAGGCGCGCCATGAGTTGTTCTGCATCGGCCCGGTAATACACGGCCTGGTAGGGAACCGGTTCATCGAGCGAGCTGCGCTGTTGCGGATGGAAATCCTGCCAGGCGATGTCGACCCAGCATTTGCGCTCGCCATCAAGGAACACGATTTCCTCGGTATCCATGATTGCCAGGTACTGCATGGCGCGGACCGGGATGAACAGGCAGCCGGTGGGGCTGCGCGACATCAGGGTGTGCGCCAGGTTGTAGGTCGCCGCAGGCAGGAAGCGCGGCTCGCGCGCTGATTCTGAATCGCGGTAGCAGGTGATTTCCATGCGCGCTCCATGAGGGTGGACGGATTGGAATGATTATCCCCGCTTTGCGCGGCCATGAGGAGATGAACGTTGCAACACCCAGCTCGGGAGGAACCGAACATGAACCATATCGAAAAACTGGTGGAGGGTTTCAGGCGCTTTCGCGGCCACAATTATGAAGAGAATCGCGCCCTGTTCGAACGCCTCGCCAAACAGGGTCAGTCGCCCAAGACGATCGTGGTGGGATGTTGCGATTCCAGGGTGGATCCCGCCATCGTGACGGATTGCGACCCCGGCGACCTGTTCATCATTCGCAATGTGGCCAACCTGGTGCCGCCCTTCGAGACCAGCGGCAATTATCACGGCACCAGCGCCGCCCTGGAGTTCGGGGTGCGCCATCTGGAAGTGGAGAACATCGTGGTGCTGGGGCATGCCCAATGCGGCGGCATCCGGGCGCTGATGAAGCAGCCGCCGGGCGAGGCGTCAGAGGCGGGGTTTATTTCCAGCTGGATGAGAGTTGCCAGCAATGCGCGCAACCGCGTGTTGTCGCGGATGCATGATGAGCCCCTGGAAAAGCAGGCGCGCGCCTGCGAGCAGGAGGCCATCCTGGTTTCCCTGGACAATTTGCTGACCTTTCCCTGGATTCTGGAGCGGGTCGCGCAAAGGAAACTGACGCTGCATGGCTGGTATTTCGATATGGCACGCGGCGAACTGTTGCGCTACGAACCCGGCAGCAACAGTTTCGAAGTGCTTTCCTGAACCCACCCTGACGCATTGCCCCACAGACATTCAGCCCAAGGAGAAAACGTATGAAGAAAGCCGTTGCTGCGGGGAAACCCGCCAAAGCTGCGGGGAGCAAGGCTCTGGTCGGCATCCTGACCGGCAGCCCCAATGACCTGCCCACCGTGGTCAAGGTGCGCGACACCTTGAGCGAACTGGGCATTCCCAGCGAAATCGTGGTGGCCTCGGCGCACCGCACCCCGGACAAGGTGCGGGCCTATCTCGAACGGGCGCACCGGGAGGGCGTGCAGGTGCTGATCGGCTGCGCCGGCGTGGCCGCGCATCTGGCGGGCGTCATCGCGGGCCATACCCGTCTGCCGGTGATCGGCCTGCCGCTGTCGGGCGGCATCATGTCCGGTCTCGATGCCCTGCTCTCGACGGTGCAGATGCCTCCCGGCGTGCCGGTTGCCACCGTGGCGGTGGATGGCGCGAAAAACGCGGCCATGCTGGCTGCGCGCATCCTGGCGCTGAAATTCCCGGAAATCAACGATGCCCTGGAAACAGCAGCGAAAAAGGAGCGCGCCCGCTACGACCAGAGCGCCGACGAAGCCCTGGCCAAACTGACGGGAAAATAAAATGGCACTCGTCAACATGACCGACATGTTGAATCACGCCTACCGCCACGGGTACGCTGTCGGCGCATTCGGCGTGGTGACGCTGGATTTTCTCGAAGCCATCATCCAGGCGGCGGAAAATTACCGCGCGCCGGTGATCCTCAATCTGACCGAATCGCATTTCGACTATTACGATTTCGATCTGCTGGCCCCGGCCGTGGCGGCGGCGGCGCGGCGCGCCAAGGTGCCGGTGGCGATCCATCTCGATCATGGCCACAGCATCGACTCTGCCGAGCGGGCGATTCGCTGCGGTTTCAGCGGGGTGATGGTGGATTATTCGGACCGCTTGTTCGAGGAGAATCTGCGCCTGACGCGTGCCGTGGTCAGTCTGGCGCATGCCAGCGGCGTGGCGGTGGAGGCCGAGCTGGGCTATGTGCCGGGCGGCGAGGGCGAGAACGCGGAAAAACTGTCGCATGAATTCGACTATACCTCGCATGCCGAAGCCAAAGTATTCGTGGCGCGCAGCGAGGTGGATTGCCTGGCGGTGTCCATCGGCACCGTGCACGGGCGCATGCAGGGGACACCCAAGCTCGATTATGCGCGCCTGGCGAAAATCAACGAGGCGGTGAACATTCCCCTGGTGATCCACGGCGGCACCGGCCTGTCCGACGAGCAGTTCCGCAAGCTGATCGCCAACGGCGTGGCCAAGATCAATTACTACACCGGTCTTTCCGACCTCGCCGTGCGCCATATCCGCGACAATCCCGCCATCGGCGACAACGGCTACATGGCGCTCAAGCGCAGCGTGCGCGAGGCGGTGCGGGGCGAGGTGGAGCGCTGCATCCGCCTGTGGGGCAGCGGCGGGCGCGCGGCGGAGGTGCTGGAGCAGTGCCGCGTCATGGCCGGGGCGTGAAATTTTAGTGTGAACATGTGCCCTGGCCCGGTTAAAATATTGAGCTATGACTAAAATTCCCAGTGACGCCCAGTTACGCGCCCGCGTGAAATTATTCGGCAACCTGCTCGGCAATGTGTTGCGCCCCTTGCAGGGCGGACGTGTGCTCGATGCGGTGGAGGCCCTGCGCAAGGGTTATATCCGCCTGCACAAGGAAGATTCCCCGGCTGCCCGCCGCCGTCTGGAAAAGCTCATCGAATCGCTGGATGCAGAAACGCTCACCCATGTGGTGCGGGCCTTCAGCATCTACTTCAGCCTGGTCAATCTGGCCGAGGAATCCTTCCAGCACCAGACCCGGCGTGCCCAGGTGTATCGCGGCGGCCCCCTGTGGCAAGGCTCCTTCGACGCCACCCTGCGGGAATTCCACAGCCAGGGCATCAGCGCTGCCGAGCTCCAGACCCTGCTCGACAAGGCCGCCTACATCCCGGTTTTTACCGCGCATCCCACCGAATCCAAACGCCGCACCGTGATGGAACACCTGCGCCGCATCTTCCTCACTGCCGAGCTGCTGGATGATCCGCGCACTGGCAAGGAACGGCGCCTGGAGTTGATCAATCAGCTCGAAGGCCAGATCCAGACCCTGTGGAAAACCGACGAGGTGCGTGCCAGCAAGCCGCAGGTGCGCGACGAGATCAAGAACGGGCTGTTCTATTTCCGTGAAAGCCTGTTCAAAGCCGTGCCGGAAACCTACCGCTACCTGGAAAAGGCCATCGACCGCGTGTATGGGCCGGAACTGGCCGGGGGCCAGCGCATCCGGATTCCCAATATCCTGCGCTTCGGTTCGTGGATTGGCGGCGACCGCGACGGCAACCCCTTCGTCACCGCCGACACCACCGCCCTGGCCCTGCGTCTGCAAAAGCGCGAAGTGCTGCGTTACTACCTGCGCGAAGTGATCAATCTCAGCCATGTGCTGACCCACTCCCGCCGCCTGTGCGCCATCAGCGATCCGTTCGCCGCCAGCCTGGCGCAGGACGAAGAGCGCTTTGCCGCCGTGTTCGGCGATTACCCCCAGCATTTCGGCCAGGAACCCTACCGTCGCAAGCTTTACCTGATGCGGCACCGGCTGCAACACAATCTGGATGCTGTGGATGCGCTGATCGAGGGGCGCAGCGGCAATATCTTTGCCGACAGCTACCCGTCGGAGCGGGAATTCCTCGCCGATCTCGCCCTGATGCGTGATTCACTCCTCAGTCACGGCGATCATGCCGCTGCCAACGGCGAACTGCAGGATCTGATCCGCAACACCGAGACTTTCGGCTTCTACCTGGTGCACCTCGACATCCGCCAGGAGTCCACCCGCCACAGCGAAGCCGTGGCCGAACTGCTCGCCCGGCAGCCGGACATGCCGGACTATGGCAGCCTGAACGAGGCCCAGCGGCTGACATGGCTGGGCGAACTGATCGGCCGCGCTCAAGAATTCAGCGTTGACCGCGCAACCCTCAGCGACGCCAGCCGCGAAACCTTCGAGGTCTTTGAAGTGATGGCGCGCATGCGCCAGGAAGTCAGCCCGCAGGCCTTCGGTTCCTATGTCATTTCGATGACCCACGCCGCCAGCCACGTCATGGAAGTCATGTTCCTCGCCAGCCTGGCGGGGCTGGCCGGCCGCAATGAGCAGGGCTGGTTCTGCCATGTCGGCATTTCGCCCCTGTTCGAAACCATTGCCGACCTGGAACACATCGAGCCGGTGATGACGGCGCTGCTCGACAACCCGGCCTATGCGGCGCTGCTGGGCTGCTCCGGCAACCTGCAGGAAGTCATGATCGGCTACTCCGACTCCGCCAAGGACGGCGGCATCCTCGCCTCGGCCTGGTCGCTCTATGACGCCCAGACCAAAATCACCGCGCTGGCGCAGGCGCGCGGCATCGAATGCCGCCTGTTCCATGGGCGTGGCGGTACCGTTGGCCGTGGCGGCGGCCCTACCCACGAGGCCATCCTGTCGCAGCCGGAGGGCACCGTGCGTGGCCAGATCAAGCTGACCGAACAGGGTGAAGTGCTGTCGTTCAAATACAGCAATGCCGAAACCGCCACCTATGAGCTGTCGATGGGCATGACCGGGCTGCTCAAGGCCAGCACCAGCCTGATTCGCGCGCAGCAGCAGGATTGCCGCGACTTCCTCGGTGCCATGGACAAGCTGGCCGAAGATGGCGAAGCCGCTTTCCGCAGCCTGACCGACCGCACGCCGGGCTTCATCGACTATTTCTACGAAGCCACGCCGCTCACCGAGATCGGCCTGCTCAATATCGGCTCGCGCCCCTCCCATCGCAAGAAGGGCGACCGCTCCAAGGCCTCGGTGCGCGCCATTGCCTGGGTGTTCGGCTGGGCCCAGTCGCGCCACACCCTGCCGGCCTGGTTCGGCATCGGCACGGCACTGCACAACTGGCGCGGCAGCGATCCGCAGCGCCTGGCCAAATTGCAGCGCATGTACCGTGAGTGGCCGTTTTTCCGGGCATTGTTGAGCAATACCCAGATGGCCCTGTTCAAGGCCGACATGGGCATTGCCGCCCGCTATGCCGCGCTGGCGGAAAACCGGGAAAGCGCGGATGCCATCTACCAGACCATCCGCGACGAGCACCAGCGCACCGTCGATACCGTGCTGGAGATTGCCGGCGCCGCCAGCCTGATGCAGGAAACGCCGCAGCTCGCGCTGTCGCTGGCGCGGCGCAACCCTTACCTGGATCCGCTCAACCACATCCAGGTGCTGCTGCTGCAACGCTGTCGCGATGAAAGCCTGCCCCAGGCCGAGCGCGAGGCCTGGCTCCATCCCCTGCTGCGCTCGATCAATGCCATTGCCGCAGGATTGCGCAATACCGGCTGAGATCGTGCCAGCTTCCCGCGCGGTCCATTCCGGCCGCGCGGGAAGCGGGGTTTTTCGGGTAAAATCCGCGCATTAACCCTTTATCTAAAGTACCCGTCATGAGCAGCGAGCGCGAACCCGTTTCCCACTTTATCCGCAACATCATCGAGGACGACCTGAACAGCGGCAAGCATCAGGCCATCGTCACCCGTTTCCCGCCCGAGCCCAACGGCTACCTGCATGTCGGCCACGCCAAGTCGATCTGCCTCAATTTCGGCCTGGCGCTGGATTACCAGGGCAAGTGCAACCTGCGCTTCGACGACACCAATCCGGAGAAGGAAAGCGAGGAATACGCCAATTCCATCCAGGAAGATGTGCGCTGGCTGGGTTTTCAGTGGGACGGCGCGGTGCGCTGGGCATCGGACTATTTCGATGCGCTGTACGGCTACGCGGTGGAGCTGATCAAGGCGGGCAAGGCCTATGTGTGTGACCTGACGCCGGAGGAAATGCGCGAATACCGCGGCACGCTCACCGCGCCGGGCCGCAACAGCCCTTACCGCGAGCGCAGTGTGGCGGAGAACCTCGACCTGTTCGCCCGCATGAAGAACGGCGAATTCCCCGACGGCAGCAAAATCCTGCGCGCCAAAATCGACATGGCCTCGCCCAACATCAATCTGCGTGACCCGGCCATCTACCGCATCCGCCGCGCCCACCATATCCGCACCGGGGACAAGTGGTGCATCTACCCGATGTACGATTACACCCACTGCATTTCGGATGCGCTGGAAGGCATCACCCATTCGCTGTGCACGCTGGAATTCGAGGATCACCGCCCGCTCTACGACTGGGTGCTGGACAATATCACCATCCCCTGCCACCCGCGCCAGTACGAGTTCTCGCGCCTGGAGCTGCAATACACCCTGACCAGCAAGCGCAAGCTCAACCAGCTGGTGACGGAAAAGCTGGTATCCGGCTGGGACGACCCGCGTATGCCTACCATCTCCGGTATGCGGCGGCGCGGCTATACCCCTGAGGGCATCCGTGAATTCGCGCGCCGCATCGGCATTTCCAAGAGCGACAACGTGATCGACATGGCGGTGCTGGAAGGCTGCATCCGCGAGGACATGGAAACCCGCGTGCCGCGCGTGATGGCAGTGGTGCAGCCGCTCAAGGTGGTGCTGAGCAATTTTGCCGCCGGCGTGACGCAATCGCGCGAGGCGGGCTTTCATCCCAATCATCCCGAATTTGGCAGCCGCGAGGTGCCGATTGCACGGGAAATCTGGATCGAGAGCGAGGATTTCGCCGAAACCCCGCCGCCCGGCTGGCAGCGCCTCACGCCTGGCGGCGAGGTGCGGCTGCGCTACAGCTATGTGATCAAATGCGACGAGGTGGTGAAGGATGGCGCCGGCAATATTACCGAGCTGCGCTGCTCTATCGACCACGACACCCTGGGCAAGAATCCCCAGGGACGCAAGGTCAAGGGCGTGATCCACTGGGTTTCGGCGCAGCATGCCCTGCCTGCCGAGATCCGGCTCTACGACCGGCTGTTCACCGTGGCGGCGCCGGACGGTGACAAGGACAGGGATTTCCGCGATTTCCTCAACCCTGCTTCCCTGAGCGTGGTGCAGGGCTGGGTGGAACCGTGCGTGAAGGCGGTCGCGCCGGAAACCAGCTACCAGTTCGAACGCCTCGGCTATTTCTGCGCCGACCGCCGCGACCATCGCCCGGGCGAAAAGCTGGTATTCAATCGCAGCGTGACGCTCAAGGATTCGTGGGCGAGGGAGCAGGGCGCCTGAACAGGTGCGACACTGTGACGCACACGCGATAGCGGCGGGTCTGCTATAACTCTCAAGCCATCTTTAAAATTCACTCAGGAGAAAACCATGAAGTTGACCGTTACTGCCAGTCTCGCCGCGTTGGTCTTGTGCGCTGCCTCCCCGCTGTATGCCGCCGGCAGCGCCGCCGACAATGTCAGCGCCAGCGAACCCTATGTCCGCCTGGTGCCGCCGGGGCAGAAAGTGACCGGCGCCTTCGTCGTGTTCAAGAATGCCGACGACAAGGATCACAAGGTGGTCAAGGCCGAAAGCGCCGCTGCCAATGTGGCCGAGCTGCATACCCACGTCAATGAAGGCGGCATGATGAAAATGCGCCAGGTGAAGGATATCGAGATCAAGGCCAAGGGCGAAACGGAACTCAAGCCGGGCAGCCTGCACATCATGCTGATCGACCTCAAGCAACAGCTCAAGGAAGGCGAAAATGTCGCCATCACGGTTACGTTCGAGGACGGCAGCAGCAAGAAAATCGACGCCCCGGTACGCAAGCCGCAGGCCATGATGTCGGCGCCCATGCCGATGCAGCATGATCATGGCGGCATGAAACACTGATTCCTGCCATCTTGCCGGGGTAGGACGCTACCCCGGTGTCAGTCTTTTTTATGTCCGACTCCTCCGCCTTTTTTAACCGCCTGCGCAAGAATGCCCGCCACTGGGGCAAGTGGGCGCGGCGCCAGGGCATTACCTGCTACCGCGTGTACGACCGCGATATTCCGGAATTCCCGCTGGCCGTGGACGTGTACCACGAGCGCGCCCACCTGCAGGAATTCGATACCGGCTGGCAAATGACCGATGCGGAGCATGCCTTGTGGGTGGAAACGGTGCGCGCCAAGGCTGCGGAAGCGCTGGAGCTGCCCCTGCAGCACATCGCCTACAAATTGCGCGCACGTCAGCGCGGCGACAGCCAGTATGAGAAAACCGGCTCGGCAGGGGATGATTTTGTCGTGGAAGAAGGCGGCCACCGCTTCATCGCCAACCTGGAAGCCTACCTCGACACCGGCTTGTTTCTTGATCACCGCATCACGCGCCGCATGGCGCAGGAGCGTGCGGCGGGCAAACGTTTCCTCAATCTGTTCGCCTATACCGGCAGTTTCACTGTGTATGCGGCGGGCGGTGGCGCGACCGGATCGGTGACGGTGGACATGAGCAATACCTACCAGGAGTGGTCGCGGCGCAATTTCGAGCTCAATGGCATGGATCTGTCCCGGCACCAGCTGGTGCGCGCTGACGTGTTCGCCTATCTGGACCAGGCGCAGGCGGCAGGGGAGAAATTCGACCTGATCGTGATGGACCCGCCCAGTTTTTCCAATTCCAAGAAAATGCAGGGCGTCCTCGACGTGCAGCGCGATCACGCCCGCCTGATCAATTCATGCCTGCAATTGCTCACGCCGGGCGGCGAGCTGCTCTTTTCCACCAACCTGCGCAGCTTCCGGCTGGAATCGTCCGAATTGAACAGCAGCAGGATTCAGGATATTTCCGCCCGCACCATCCCGGACGATTTTCGCAACAAGAAAATCCATTACTGCTGGCTGATTACGGCTTGAGATAAGCGAAGCCTTCACGCGCTTGCAGATGTGTTGCCTCGGCAATGCCGGAAGGCACCACCTTGGCGCCATCCACCAGGGTCTTGGGGTCAATCTTGCGCGCGCGCAGGGTGTTGTTGCAGACACGGAATTCGACGCCCCGGTCCTGCAGTTTCTCAATGGCGATATCGTAAGGGTTGCCGTCCTTGTCCGTTGCGCCCTGCTGCAGGAATTCAACCCCGCCGCCATGCGTGACGAAGACGATCCTGATCTTCCCCTCGGTGGCGTCGAGATGGTTGCGGGCATTGTTGAGCGCGCCGCGCGCGGCCTGGCTGTCGGTAACGTGGTAAACCACTTTCTCCTGCGCTTCAGCCTGGGACTCGGCGCTTGCCGTGCCAGCCATGAACAGGCCTGCCAGAGCCAGGAATAGAATTCGATGCCAGATGTGTTGCGTCATGATGCTGTCTCCTTGGTGTTTTTTCCTAGGGCGTGTTCACAGTAATTTCACAGATGCGAAATTACTGTGAACACGCCCTAGTCTGGACGATCGGGAGAATTTGTAAATAGTCTGAATCTACCGGTTAATGGCTTTTAACCTGTTGAAGTTACTATAAAAATAGACATCAAGGTCTCTTTGTGTGAGCTGTTTGCCGGGATGAGGCTTGGGGGCGTAGCAAAAAAGTTCTGGTTCTGGTTTATGGTGGCGTTTTGGGCGCCAGTCCATCAGGCTGCGACCTTCCATCCAGTAGCTGATTCTTCCGCTACGATGCGTTCCGACACCGCGTTATCAGTATCGTTAATACGCTCGATAGTGGCGCGGATCGGGGCGTTGCCATCCACGTGTTCCAGGTAGATCAGGCGCGTCATACGGTCGGCTGTCTTGGGAACACGGCTGGTTTTCTCCCATTTCGCCACAGCCTGGTCGGATGTGCCCAGCAGTTCTCCCAAGGCGCGTTGTGAAAGGCCCATTTCTTTGCGCAAAAAACGCAGTTCGGCGCCGGTCAAACGCGGCTTTTTCGCCAGTATCCTGCCGATCAGTGTGTGTAGGCCCGGTACGTCATGAATAGCGATGCCGCGCCCGTAGCGCGTCTCGACAAACTCATAACCGCTGGCCAGCCAGATATTGCGCAGCCCGCTTTCCATATAGTGGTAGCCATTTTCTTTCATGTCATCACCGTTATCACAATGCAATAGTCCCCGTTGTCCTTCATTTCCAGCGCTACCGCCACGGATACCGAATCGCCACCACAGCGATGGCTGATGGTGGCTTTCCAATCACCAAATGGCGTCAGGTGGGCCGGTTCGCTTACCATTCCCTTGCGCAGACATTCAACCACCTGATTGAGTGTCACCTTGCGCTGCTTCATGCGCTTGACCGCGTGCGGCATGGTCACAATGCGTGCCGTATCCGCAGCGGCCAGACGCAGGCGTTTGAGGAAATTGGTGTCATTCAGGATGAATGGTAGTGGCGTTATCATGACCTATACATTGTATAGATTTGTCGGTCATTGTGGCAATAAAAAGCCCCGGCGCTTGGCCAGGGCGGACTTGACTGCAACGATACTTAACATCCAGCGACTTGTTGGGTAACTCGGCGAACGGGCAAAAAAAAGCGCGGTTCACACGAACCGCGCTTAAAATCCACCAAAAAAGGAGGATGGAGGAGACAACACAAAAAATCTCAAAAGGGGATATGAGCATTTCCGTGTTGATAAGAATTATCTAATATAATAATTCTCTTGGCAAGCGCTATTTATAATTATTTTCTAATATACGACTTGCACGTTTTCTTCCATCAGCCGTTCTCTCAGATTCTTCAGCAGGTTGTCGCTTAAATCCACGCGCCAGCCTTCTCCCAGTTCCAGTTCACAGTTGGCCCCGGCGTTGCGATAGGCAATGCGCACCGGGCAGCCGCCATTGCGGTGGGGCGTCAGCAGTTCCCTGAGCGCAGCGACGCTGCTGGCGCCGTTGCAGGTGAGGCGCATGGTTTTGGCGAAGCGGGTGCGCCCACCCGCCAGGTCCATCAGCTTGTCCACCGCGACGCGAAACCCGCCGGAGTAATCATCCTTGCTGACCTTGCCTTCCACGATCAGCAACTGGTCTTCCTTGAGCAGATCGCGATGGGCGTCCAGCATTTCGCTGTACACGGCCACGTCCTGGCGGGCGCTGCCGTCATCCAGGGTGACAAACGCCATCTTGCCGCGCCGCGTCATCTGGGTACGGATGGCATAGATCATGCCCGCCATCAGGACGGGCTGCTGCTGTGGCGCCAGATCGGCCAGCCGGGTGCGGATGAAGACGGACAGCTCCTTGCGGTAGGCGTCGTAAGGGTGGCCGCTGAAATAGAAGCCCAGGCTTTTCTTTTCGTTGAACAGGCGCTCCGCCTCGTCCCAGCGCGGCACCGCTACCAGGTTTTCGGCGGAATCTCCCGCCGTATCCTCGCCGAACAGGCTGGCCTGGTTGAGCGAACGCTGGTGCTGCTCAGCCGATTCCATCGCCAGGCCGACCGAGGCCAGCAGGGCGGCGCGGTCATCGGTGATGGAATCGAACGCCCCGGCGCACACCAGCGCCTCAATGGTGCGGCGGTTGACGATGCGCTTGTCGACGCGGCGGCAGAAGTCGAACAGGTCGCGGAACGGGCCGCCGGCCTTGCGCTCGGCTTCGATGGACAGCACCGCCTGCTCGCCTGTGCCCTTGACCGCGCCCAGGCCGTAGCGGATTTCCGTGCGGGACACCGGCTCGAAGCGGTAGTTGGAAACGTTGATGTCCGGCCCCAGCACCTTGACCTTGTTGGCCAGGGTGTCCTCGTAGAACACCTTGAGCTGGTCGGTGTTGTCCAGTTCCGAGGACAGGGTGGCGGCCATGAAGGCGGCGGTGTGGTGCGCCTTGAGCCAGGCGGTCTGGTAGGACACCACGGCGTAGGCGGCGGTGTGCGACTTGTTGAAGCCGTATTCGGCGAACTTCTCCATCAGGTCGAACAGGCGCATGGCAAGCTCGCTGCCGTAGCCCTTCTCCTCCGCGCCCTTGCTGAACAGTTCGCGGTGCTTGGCCATTTCGTCGGCTTTTTTCTTGCCCATGGCGCGGCGCAGCAAGTCGGCGCCGCCCAGGGTGTAGCCGCCGATGATCTGCGAGATCTGCATCACCTGTTCCTGATACACGATCACGCCGTAGGTCGGCGTGAGGCAGGCCTTGAGGTCCTCATGGAAATAGTCGATCTTCTGCAGGCCCTTCTTGCGCAGGATGAAATCGTCCACCATGCCCGAGCCGAGCGGGCCGGGGCGGTAAAGGGCCAGCACCGCGATGATGTCCTCGAAGCGGTCCGGCTGCAGCTTGGCCAGCAGCTTCTTCATGCCGTCCGATTCGAGCTGGAACACCGCCGTGGTATTGGCCTTCTT
>CAZKHJ010000007.1:0-11133 GCA_964552675.1 uncultured Sulfuricella sp.
ATCGACATCATCCCGGCGCCGGACTTCCCCACTGCCGGCATCATCTACGGCACCGTGGGCGTCAAGGAAGGCTACCGCACCGGACGCGGCCGGGTGGTGATGCGCGCACGCTGCCACTTCGAGGATATCGGCAAGGGCGAGCGCCAGGCCATCATCATCGACGAACTGCCCTACCAGGTGAACAAGGCCAATCTGTGCATCAAGATCGGCGAACTGGTGCGCGAGAAGAAGATCGAGGGCATTTCCGACCTGCGCGACGAGTCGGACAAGTCCGGTATGCGCGTGGTGATCGAGCTCAAGCGCGGCGAAGTGCCGGAAGTGGTGCTCAACCAGATCTACAAAGACACCCAGATGCAGGACACCTTCGGCATGAACATGGTGGCCCTGGTGGATGGCCAGCCGCGCCTGCTCAACCTGAAGCAGATGCTCGACGCCTTCCTGCGCCACCGCCGCGAAGTGGTCACGCGCCGCACCGTGTTCGAACTGCGCAAGGCGCGCGAGCGCGGCCACATTCTGGAAGGCCTGGCCGTCGCGCTGTCCAACGTGGATGAAATCATCGCCCTGATCAAGGCCGCCCCCACCCCCGCCGCTGCCAAGCAGGGCCTGATGGAACGCAACTGGCGCTCGCCGCTGGTGGAAGAAATGCTGCAGCGCGCCAGCGCCGACGCTTCGCGTCCGGAAGGGCTGGCACCGGAATTCGGCCTGTCGGCGCAAGGCTACCGCCTCTCCGATGCCCAGGCGCAGGCCATCCTGGAACTGCGCCTGCAACGCCTGACCGGACTGGAGCAGGACAAGATCGTCACCGAATACAAGGACGTGATGCTGCGCATTGCCGATCTGCTCGACATCCTGGCGCGTCCGGAGCGCGTCACCGAAATCATCGGCGTCGAGCTCAGCGCAATCAAGACCCAGTTTGGCGACAAGCGCCGCAGCGAAATCATCGCCCATGCCCAGGACCTCTCCCTGGAAGACCTGATCGCGCCGGTGGACGTGGTGGTCACGCTGTCTCACGGCGGCTATATCAAATCCCAGCCGCTCGACGACTACCGCGCCCAGAAGCGCGGCGGGCGCGGCAAGCAGGCCACGGCGACGAAGGAAGACGATTTCATCGACAACCTGTTCATCGCCAACACCCACGACTACATCCTGTGCTTCTCCAACCACGGCCAGGTGTACTGGATCAAGGTGTATGAAGTGCCGCAGGGCAGCCGCAACTCGCGCGGCAAGCCCATCGTCAACCTGCTGCAGATGGCCGAAGGCGAAAAGATCAACGCGATTCTGCCAGTCAAGGAATTTAGCGATGACAAATTCGTGTTCTTCGCCACCGCCCAGGGCACGGTGAAAAAAACGCCGCTGTCCCAGTTCGGCAACCCGCGCAAGGCCGGCATCATCGCCATCGCCCTGGACGAGGGCGACTACCTGATCGGCGTGGCCCTGACCGACGGCCAGCATGACGTGATGCTGTTCTCGGATGAAGGCAAGGCAGTGCGCTTCGATGAAAACGACGTGCGCGCCATGGGGCGCGACACGCGCGGCGTGCGCGGCATGAACCTGTCCAGGGGCGGCAACGTGATTGCGCTGCTGGTGGCCGAAAACGAGCAGCAGGGCGTCCTCACCGCCACCGAAAACGGCTACGGCAAACGCACCCCGGTTGCCGAATACACCCGCCACGGCCGCGGCACCCAGGGCATGATCGCGATCCAGACCAGCGAACGCAACGGCAAGGTAGTCGCCGCCACGCTGGTGGATGAAAAGGACGAAATCATGCTGATCACCACCGGCGGCGTGCTGATCCGCACCCGCGTGCGCGAGATCCGCGAAATGGGGCGCGCCACCCAGGGCGTGACGCTGATCAACCTGGACAAGGGCGAAAAGCTCACCGGCCTGGAAAAAGTGGTCGAATCGGAGGAATCCGAAGAAGAAGACGGCGAAGCAGAATAATGGAACGAATCTATAACTTCAGCGCCGGTCCCGCCATGCTACCCCAGACAGTCCTGGAGCAGGCACGCGACGAACTCCTGAACTGGCACGGCTGCGGCATGTCGGTGATGGAAATGACCCATCGCGGCAAGGATTTCTCCGCCATCATCGCCCAGGCCGAGGCCGACCTGCGCGAGCTGATGAGCATCCCCGCCAACTACAAGGTATTGTTCCTCCAGGGCGGCGCCACCCTGCAGTTCGCCCAGATTCCGCTCAACCTGCTCGCCGGACGCTCGGCCGACTACATCGTCACCGGCGCCTGGTCGAAAAAGGCCTTCAAGGAAGCCCAGAAGCTCGGCAACGCCCGTCTGGCCGCCAGCACCGAAGCCGGCAATTTCACCCGCCTGCCCGGCGCGGACGAAATCAGCCTCGACCCCGCTGCCGCCTACCTGCACGTCTGCACCAACGAGACCGTGCATGGCGTGGAAATGCACGACATCGCCACGCTGGGCGCATCCGTTCCGCTGGTCGCGGACATGAGTTCGCACATCCTGTCGCGCCCGGTCGACGTATCCCAATACGGCCTGATCTACGGCGGCGCGCAGAAAAACATCGGTCCGGCTGGATTGACTATCGTGATCGTGCGCGAGGACCTGCTCGGCAAGGCGCCTGCCAGCCTCCCCACCATGCTGGATTACCAGGTGCAGGCCGATAATGGCTCCATGCTCAACACCCCGCCGACCTACTCGATTTATGTCGCAGGGCTGGTATTCCAGTGGCTGAAGCAGCAGGGCGGCCTCGCCGCCATCGAACAGGCCAACATCGCCAAGGCCGAGCTGGTTTACCAGGCCATCGACGCCAGCAGCCTCTATCACAACCCGGTGGAGCCCGCCTGCCGCTCGCGCATGAACGTGCCTTTCACCCTGAACAAACCGGAACTGGACGAACGCTTCATCGCCGAGGCGAAGCAGCAGGGCATCGTCGCCATCAAGGGACACAAGATGGTGGGCGGCATGCGCGCCTCGATCTACAACGCCATGCCGCTGCAAGGCGTGCGGGCCCTGGTTGCCTTCATGCAGGATTTCGAGGCCAGGAACAGCTAATGGGCATGGACAAGGAACTGCGCCAGCACCGCGATGCGATCGACGCCATCGACGACGAGATGCTCAAGCTCGTCAATGCCCGCGCGCGCCATGCCCAGACCATCGGCGCCCTCAAGGGCGGCGGGCTGATCTACCGGCCCGAGCGCGAGGCCCAGGTATTGCGCCGGGTCAAGGAAAACAATCCCGGCCCGCTCTCCGGGGAATCCGTGGCGCGCCTGTTCCGCGAAGTCATGTCGGCCTGCCTGGCGCTGGAAAAACCGCTCAAGGTGGCCTACCTCGGCCCCGAAGGCACCTTCACCCAGGCTGCCGCCATCAAGCACTTCGGCCATGCCGCGCTGACCGAAGCGTGTATTTCGATCGACGAAGTGTTTCGCGCTGTCGAGGCCGGGACAGTCGATTACGGCGTGGTACCGGTAGAGAATTCCACCGGCGGCGCGGTCGGCACCACGCTCGACCTGCTGCTGGAATCCCCGCTCAAGGTCTGTGGCGAAGTGGATCTGCGCGTGCACCAGTTTCTGCTGCGCAAGGCAGGCAGCACGGCAAAAACGGTGAAAGTCTATTCCCACGCCCAATCCCTGGCCCAGTGCCACGAATGGCTCAACCAGCACCTGCCGCATGTGGAGCGCATCCCGGTGGTGAGCAACGCCAAGGCTGCCAAGCTGGCCAGCGAGGACGAAAATGCCGCCGCCATCGCCGGCGAAGCCGCGGCCGAGCTATATGGCCTGGAAAAAGTGGCCCAGAACATCGAGGACGAACCCAACAACACCACCCGTTTCCTCGTCATCGCCACGCATGATGCTGCGCCCTCGGGCAAGGACAAGACCTCGCTGGTGCTGTCGTCGAAAAATCTCCCCGGCGCCGTGTACGAGCTGCTTGCCCCGCTGGCCCATCATGGTGTCAGCATGACCAAACTGGAGTCGCGTCCCTCGCGCGCCGGCCTGTGGGAATACATGTTCTTTGTCGATGTGGAAGGCCACCACCAGGATGATAAAGTGGCCCAGGCCCTGGCCGAACTGCGCGAAAAAGCCGCCTTCATCAAGATTCTCGGCTCCTATCCGGCCGCTGTCCTGTAAGGACCATCATGGAACTCTGTGACCTTTCCCCCTCCTACGTGCGCGCCATCGCGCCCTACCAGCCCGGCAAGCCAATCGCCGAACTGGCAAGGGAGATGAACCTGGCCGAGGAAGACATCGTCAAGCTCGCCTCCAACGAAAATCCGCTGGGTGCCAGCCCGCGCGCCCTGGCGGCGATGGAAAACGTGCTGCTGGAAATTGCGCGCTACCCCGACGGCAACGGCTTCCTGCTCAAATCGGCGCTGGCGGAAAAATTCGGCGTGGAACTGAACCAGATCGTGCTCGGCAATGGCTCCAACGATGTGCTGGAACTGGCGGCGCGCGCCTTCCTTGCGCCGGGCACTTCCGCCATCTACTCGCAATATGCTTTTGCCGTCTACCCCCTGGCCACCCAGGCAAGCGGCGCGCGCGGCATCGAAACCCCGGCACGCGATTACGGCCACGACCTCAAGGCCATGCTGGAAGCGATTGGCGACGATACGCGGATAATCTTCATCGCCAATCCCAACAATCCTACCGGCACGCTGCTGTCCGGCGCGGAACTGGAGCATTTCCTGGAACAGGTGCCGCACACCGTGCTGGTGGTGCTGGACGAGGCCTATACCGAATATCTGCCCGGGGACAGGCGCAGCGACTCCATTGCCTGGCTGAAAAGATTCCCCAATCTGCTGATCACCCGCACCTTCTCCAAGGCTTATGGGCTGGCCGGCATGAGGATAGGCTTCGCCCTGGCCCATCCGCAGGTCGCCGATCTGCTCAACCGCGTGCGGCAGCCCTTCAACGCCAACAGCCTGGCCCAGGCAGCGGCTGTTGCGGCGATGCAGGACGAGGCTTTTCTGGAAGAATGCATCGACATCAACAATGCCGGCATGGACCAGATCACGGCCGGTTTCAGGCGACTGGGGCTTGAATACATTCCCTCCTGCGCCAACTTTGTTGCGGTAAAGGTCGGCAATGCCGCCGCCATCAACCACAGCCTGCTCAAACAGGGCGTCATCGTGCGCCCGGTAGGCAATTACGGCATGTCTCAACACCTCCGCGTCAGCATCGGGCTGAAAGCGGAAAACAGCAAATTTTTACAGGCGCTGGAAATCGCCCTCGGAGAAGCAAAATGATCATCGTAATGAACAATGGCGCCACGGAAGAACAGATCGAGGGCGTAGTCAAGAAAATCAGGGAATTCGGCCTCGACGCCAACATCTCGCGCGGCACCGAGCGCACCGTGATCGGCGCCATCGGCGACGAGCGCAAGCTGGATCAGGAAATGTTCGACTCCCTGCCCGGCGTGGAGCAATCCATGCACATCGTCAAACCCTACAAGATCGTGGGGCGCGAATGGCACAAGCAGGACTCCATCGTCGACATCCATGGCATCAAGCTGGGCGGCAACCAGATCCAGATCATCGCTGGCCCGTGCTCGGTGGAAACCCAGCCGCAGATGGATACCGCAGCGCAATACGTCCACGAGGCCGGTTGCCGCCTGATGCGCGGCGGCGCCTTCAAACCCCGCACCAGCCCCTACGCCTTCCAGGGCCACGGGGTGGAAGGCCTGGTCATGTTCCGCAAGGCGGCACAAAAATACAATCTGCCCATGGTCACCGAACTGATGGACGCCCGCGAACTGGACACCTTCATGAAGCACGACGTGGACGTGATCCAGATCGGCACCCGCAGCATGCAGAACTTCGACCTGCTGAAGGAAGTCGGCAAGGTCAACAAGCCGGTGATCCTCAAGCGCGGCATGTCCGCCACCATTTCCGAATGGCTGATGGCGGCGGAATACATCGCTGCTGGCGGCAACCACAACATCATTTTCTGCGAGCGCGGCATCCGCACCTTCGAAACCTACTACCGCAACGTGCTGGATGTCACCGCGATTCCGGTGCTGAAAAAGGAAACCCACCTCCCGGTCATCGTCGACCCCTCCCATGCCGGCGGCAAGGCCTGGATGGTGCCCGCGCTCTCCCGCGCCGCCATCGCAGCCGGCGCCGACGGCCTGCTGGTGGAGATGCACCCCACCCCCTGCGAAGCCTGGTGCGATGCCGACCAGGCCCTCAACCCCCAGGAACTGAAAACCCTGATGGGCTCACTGGGCGCGATTGCCACGGCGATCGGGCGGACCATCTAAAAATCCACCGCAAAGGCGCAAAGACACGAAGAAAAACGAGATGCCGGTCAATTTAGACGTTTTCCTTTGCGCCTCTGCGCCTTTGCGGTTCAAATCATGCTGATCGACAAACTCGTCATCGTCGGCGTCGGACTGATCGGCGGCTCGCTGGCACTGGCCTTGCGCCAGGCGGGGGCCGTCAGGGAAGTCGTCGGTGTCGGGCGCAGCCGGGAAAATCTCGAAACAGCATACCGGCTGGGCATCATCGACCGGATTGAAACCAGCCTGGCCGCCGCCGCACGCGGGGCCGACGTGATGGTGCTGGCCGTGCCGGTAGCCGCGATGCAGCCGACCATGCAGGAGCTTGCGCCCCATCTGGCGCCCGGCACCATCGTCACCGATGCCGGCAGCACCAAGCGCGATGTCATCGCCTATGCCCGGCAGCATCTGCCTAACCATCTTGCTCGCTTCATTCCCGGACACCCCATCGCCGGCGCCGAAAAAAGCGGCGCCGCAGCAGCCTTTGCCGACCTGTTCCAGAGTCGCAATGTCGTCATCACGCCCCTGCCCGAAAACGATGCCGAAGCCGTATCCCGGATTTCCGCCATGTGGCAGGCCTGCGGCGCGATCGTCAACACCATGCCCGCGCTCCGCCATGACGAGATTTTCGCTGCGGTCTCCCATCTGCCCCATCTGCTGTCCTTTGCCCTGGTGGAGGACATTGCCTTCCGCGCCAACGCGAAAGAACTGTTCAGCTACGCGGCGGGCGGCTTCCGCGACTTCACCCGCATTGCCGGCAGCCATCCGGAAATGTGGCGCGACATCTGTCTCGCCAACCGCGACGTGCTGATCCGGGAAATCGACACCTACCAGTCCCAGCTCGACCGCCTGCGCGGCATGCTGGAACAGGGTGACGGCAAAGCGCTGGAAGAAGTCTTCGGCCACGCCCGCACTGCCCGCGCCGAATGGCTGGCGGGCAAACAGGATTCATCCTAAATTCCTCACCGCAGAGGCGCAGAGACGCAAAGATTTTTACAAAACAACAAGTTGTCTATATTTTATGCGATCACCTTCCCGGTGAAGAAACAAATTGAGCCAACTCATTGTTTTTACTTCGCGCCTCTGCGGTTCAAATTAGTTTTTTAGGTTCATAACAGGTTTTTTCATGGAATATCTCGACTTATCCCCCATCGCCCGGGTCAGCGGCAGCATCACCCTGCCCGGCTCGAAAAGCATTTCCAACCGCACCCTGCTGCTGGCCGCGCTGGCGGAGGGGACAACCGAAGTCAGGGCGCTGCTGGCCTCGGACGACACCGGCCACATGCTGGAAGCCCTGAAGCAGCTCGGCGTGAACTGGCAACAGCACGGCAACAGCCGCGACTATCGCGTGCAGGGCGTGGGCGGGGCCTTCCCCGTCAAACAGGGCGACTTGTTCCTCGGCAACGCTGGCACCGCTTTCCGCCCGCTGACCGCCGTCCTGGCCCTGTGCCAGGGCGAATACCAGCTCAGCGGCGTGCCACGCATGCACGAGCGCCCCATCGGCGACCTGGTGGACGGCCTGCGCCAGTTCGGCGCCAACATCCACTATCTCGGCAATGAAGGCTTCCCGCCGCTGGCCATCAGGCCGGCAAGCATCCATGCCGCCGGTAATGTCAAAATTCGCGGCAACGTCTCCAGCCAGTTTCTCACCGCACTGCTGATGGCCGCGCCGCTGGCCGGGCAGGACGTTCACATCGAAGTGATCGGCGAACTGATTTCCAAGCCCTACATCGAAATCACGCTCAACCTGATGCGCCGTTTCGGCGTCGAAGTGGAACGTCAGGGCTGGCAGGTGTTCACCATCCGCGCCGGGCAGAAATACACCAGCCCGGGTGAAATCCATGTCGAAGGCGATGCCTCCAGCGCCTCCTACTTCCTTGCCGCCGGCGCCATCGGCAAAGGCCCGGTGCGCGTCGAAGGGGTGGGAAAAACCAGCATCCAGGGCGATGTGCGCTTTGCCGAAGCCATGGCACAGATGGGCGCCACCATCACCATGGGCGACAACTGGATCGAATCCAGCGGCAGCGGCCGTCTCAAGGCCATCGACCTCGACTGCAACCACATCCCCGACGCCGCCATGACCCTGGCCGTAGCTGCCCTGTTCGCCGACGGCACCACCACGCTCAGGAACATCGCCAGCTGGCGCGTCAAGGAAACCGATCGCATCGCCGCCATGGCGAACGAGCTCAGGAAAGTCGGCGCAACCGTGGAAGAAGGCCCCGACTACATCCGCGTCACCCCCCCCACCCGCCCCACGCCCGGCGCCGCCATCGACACCTACGACGACCACCGCATGGCCATGTGCTTTGGCCTGGTCGCGCTGGGCGGCGTACCGGTGCGCATCAACGACCCGAAGTGCGTCGCCAAGACCTTCCCGGACTATTTCAATAGCCTGCAGTCCATTGCCCACCATGACTGATCCCCGGGTATGGCAAAAAACGTGTTAAATAGCGCGCCCAAACAGGCTGGATTGAAGGAGTGACTCCATGCGTTACATGGTTGTTATTGAAAAATGAATCGAGATTTATCTCAATCTGACAGTCATGCGAACAGGGGGTCTGTGATTCAGAAACCGCCTGACTTTACATTTATCGCTGATAAGCACAATGAAGAAACAGCTACTGCTTTGCCTATACCTGCTCAGTTCCCTGAGAGCCATCGCCGCTCCTCCTGATTCATTATCCATAGCAGCGATCAATCGAGAAATCACCAAATTGGTGGCGCTCTATACAGACGGTTTCGGATACAACGATGCAACGATGCGTCACGTCACATTCGGCCCGCTATTTGGCACAGAAGAAGGGCAAGCTGCCGTGGCATTCTTTTCACTGATGGGCATGGATAATTCGAATGTCAATTTTGAATACATTGCCATCTTTAGCAAAGGCCAAGGGCGAGATTTTTCTGACATTAAGGGCCCGAAGGAACGTCCATTCCATCTGGTTGCCACAGCCATGATCGGAAGTCGAGGAACCCGAACTCTGGATTGGAAAAACGCCAAGATCAGCAAACATCGAATCGTTGTGCAGGGAACGCGCTGGGACAAAAACGATGCAGGGTGCTGTCCAACCAAACCGATTGAAGTAACCTTCAAAATTTCCACCCAATTATTCGGCGAATTGACCCCTGAATACCCCGTATTGCGAGAGAGCGAAGGACCGGGGAAGCAGAAATCGCCTCGTGCAGAAAACTAAGGAAACGCTGTTTTATCCCCAGTCTGTCAGGAAATCAGGAAAGGTTCCCTTTGTCGAAATATGAGGTTGAATTGGGATACAAAGCTGTTTTTCTGAAGCGGAATATGCTGCCAAGACCAAAAGGCATATTTTCTTTCCTGGCAAGCCACATCCAGTATGGTAGTAACGAGGCAGGTCATCCGGCCCCATTCCGTTGATCCCCCTCCCCAAAAAAGATACCATGCCCGCTTTGTTTAGCCGCGACATGCCTCCATGAACACACCTCCCGTCATCGCCATCGACGGCCCCTCCGCTTCCGGCAAGGGCACCGTAGCCGCTTTGGTGGCCAGGGAACTCGGTTTCCACTACCTCGACAGCGGCGCCATTTACCGTGTTGCCGCCCTGGCTGCGGTGCGCGCCGGCGTGGCGCTGGGCGACGAGGCCGGCCTGGCAGATTTGGCCGGCAAGCTGGAAGTCCGCTTCGACAATGGCGAAATCTGGCTTGCCGGCGAAAAAGTGGGCGATGCCGTGCGCTCCGAAGCTTCCGGCAACGCCGCCTCGAAAATCGCCGCGCTGCCCCAACTGCGCCAGGCCCTGCTGGCATTCCAGCGCAGTTTCCGCCAGGCGCCCGGACTGGTGGCGGACGGCCGCGACATGGGCTCGGTGGTCTTCCCGGATGCTGCGCTGAAAATCTTCCTTACTGCCAGCGCCGAAGTGCGTGCCGATCGCCGCTATAAACAGTTGATGGAAAAAGGAATGCATGCTAATCTCTCGCAGATTTTGCAGGATCTTCAGCAACGTGATGAGCGCGACCGCGCCCGAAGCGTTGCTCCCCTGCAAAAATGCGCGGACGCAAGCCTGCTTGACACCGACAACCTGACCATCGCAGCAGCGGTGGGCGAAGTGTTGCAGCGTTATCAGGCCAGCAACCGCCAGGCGTCTTGAATTCAGGTTTTGCGGAACCCAGAGGCGGCGCGTTTACCGGCATGACCGGGAAAAATGCGCCGTTTTATCTTTTTCTGCAATCCCGAAAATTCTGACTTTTAGCAACTTGCCCCGCAGATCAGCGCGGGTTAATGGATTTAATTTTTTATGACTACTGCTGCTCCTGCCTCCTCCGAAAGTTTTGCCGCCCTGTTTGAAGAAAGCCTGCAACGCCAGGAAATGCGTTCGGGCGAACTGATCACCGCTGAAGTCGTGTCCGTGGACAGCGACGTGGTGATCGTCAATGCCGGCCTCAAATCCGAGAGCGTGATTGACGCCAACGAATTCAAGAATGACCTGGGTGAAATCGAAGTTCAACCCGGCGATTTCGTCAGTGTTTGCATCGAAGCCATGGAAGATGGCTACGGTTCGACCAAACTGTCGCGTGAAAAAGCCAAGCGCCTGGCGGCCTGGAACGATCTGGACAAGGCAATGGAAGACGGCACGCTGGTGAGCGGCGTGATCAGCGGTTCGGTCAAGGGCGGCCTCACCGTCACGGTGAACGGCATTCGCGCCTTCCTGCCCGGTTCGCTGGTGGACATCCGCCCGGTCAAGGACACCACCCCGTACCAGGGCAAGCAGATGGAATTCAAGGTCATCAAGCTCGACCGCAAGCGCAACAACGTGGTGGTCTCCCGCCGCGCCGTGCTGGAACAGAGCCAGGGTGCCGAGCGTCAGGCCCTGATGGAAACCCTGAAGGAAGGCGCAGTGGTCAAGGGTATCGTCAAGAACAT
>CAZKHJ010000007.1:11143-112035 GCA_964552675.1 uncultured Sulfuricella sp.
GCTGCACATCACCGACCTGGCCTGGCGCCGCGTCAAGCATCCTTCCGAAGTCCTCACCGTGGGCGACGAAGTCGAAGCCAAGATCCTCAAATTCGATCAGGAAAAGAACCGCGTTTCCCTGGGCATCAAGCAGCTGGGCGACGACCCGTGGGTCAACCTGTCCCGCCGCTACCCGCAAGGCACCCGCATGTTCGGCAAGGTCACCAACCTGACCGACTACGGCGCATTCGTGGAAATCGAGCAGGGCATCGAAGGCCTGGTGCACGTGTCCGAAATGGACTGGACCAACAAGAACGTTCACCCCGCCAAGGTTGTCAGCCTGGGCGACGAAGTCGAAGTCATGATTCTGGAAATCGACGAAGAACGCCGCCGCATCTCCCTGGGCATGAAGCAGTGCAAGCCGAACCCCTGGGACGAGTTTGCCGCCGGCCACAAGAAAGGCGACAAGGTACGCGGCCAGATCAAGTCGATCACCGATTTCGGCATCTTCATCGGCCTGCCGGGCAGCATCGACGGCCTGGTTCACCTCTCCGACCTGTCCTGGAACATGCCTGGCGAAGAAGCCGTGCGCAACTACAAGAAGGGCGATGAAGTGGAAGCCGTGGTGCTGGCCATTGACGCCGAGAAAGAGCGCATCTCCCTGGGCATCAAGCAGATGGATGGCGACCCCTTCTCCAACTACATCTCCACCCACGACAAGGGCGACATCGTCAAGGGCACGGTCAAGGCGATTGACGCCAAGGGCGCAACCATTTCCCTGGATGGCGAAGTGGAAGGCTACCTGCGTGCTTCCGAAGTTTCCCGCGATCGCGTTGAAGACATCCGCAGCCACCTCAAGGAAGGCGACGAAGTCGAAACCAAGATCATCAGCGTGGACCGCAAGAACCGCAACATCAGCCTGTCCATCAAAGCCAAGGATATGGCGGACGAGTCCGACGCGATGCAGAAAATGGCCAGCGAACAAAGCGCTGCCAGCGCCGGCACGACCAACCTGGGCGCTCTGCTGAAAGCAAAGCTGGATAATAAAAACAGCGGCCAGTAACGTTCGAGGGAATACTGGCCGGAGCATGTCTCCGGCCAGTTGACTCCCGCAGGGAAAACTCATGACCAAGTCAGAACTGATTAACAAGTTGGCGGCGCGCTATCCCCAACTCGTGGCAAAAGACGCGGAGCTTGCGGTCAAGACTGTTCTCGAAGCCATGGCGGAATGCCTGGCCCAGGGCGAGCGCATCGAAATCCGGGGCTTTGGCAGCTTCAGCCTGAACTACCGGCCACCGCGTGTCGGCCGCAATCCTAAAACCGGCGGCAAAGTCAGCGTGCCGGAAAAATTCGTCCCCCATTTCAAGGCGGGCAAGGAATTGCGCGAACGGGTGGATTATCCGGAGTAACACTCAAGCCGGCGCAACTTGCCGGAAAGTCAACATGGCGGCATTATCGCAAGATTGTGCCGCTTTTTTATTTGCATAGAATATGCGCTTTTTATCCTGGATTTCGGGCATCTTGCTGTTCCTGCTGGCGCTGGGATTCGCCATCAAGAACAGTGAAATCGTCACCCTGCACTATTACCTCGGCTACCAATGGCAGGCGCCGCTGGTGGTGGTCGTTGCGACGGTATTCTGCACCGGCGCCGGCGTAGGCGTTGCCGCAACGCTGGGATTCGCCTTCCGCCAGCGGCGCGAAATTCTCAGGCTGCGACGCGAGCTGCGCAATCGTCCCTTGCCAGTGGCAACGCTCTCCCCGGACCAGGCCCCCAGCCCACAAACCAACACCACACAGCGGCCCGAAAATGGAATTTGAATACTGGTGGCTGCTGGCGCTGCCCTTATTTTTCAGTCTCGGCTGGCTTGCTGCGCGCATCGACATCCGCCATATCCAGTCCGAGTCGCGCAACCTGCCGGACTCCTATTTCAGGGGGCTGAATTTCCTGCTCAACGAGCAGCAGGACAAGGCCATCGAATCGTTCATCGAAGTGGTGCGCGCCGACCCGGAAACGGTCGAACTGCATTTTGCCCTGGGCAGCCTGTTCCGCCGCCGCGGCGAAGTGGAGCGCGCCATCCGCATGCATCAGAATCTGGTAGAGCGCGCTGATCTGGAATCCGACAAGAAACTGAAAGCCACCTTCGAGCTGGGGCAGGATTATCTCAAGGCCGGCCTGCTCGACCGCGCCGAACAGGTTTTCACCAGCTTGCGCCAGACCACCTATGGCGAGGCAGCGCTCAAATTCCTGCTGGATATTTACGAACAGGAGCGCGACTGGGCAAACGCCATCACCATCGCGCAGCAACTGAGCGCGACTTCCCCTACCTCGTTCCAGCGCGAAATCGCCCAGTTCTACTGCGAACTGGCGGCCAGCGAGATTGCCCGCTCCGATCTGGAGGCCGCACGAGAGCACCTGAAACAGGCGCTGCAGGTTTCCCGCAGTTGCGCCCGCGCCAACCTGATGCTGGGCGACATGGAAGCGCAAGCCGGACGCCACGCCGACGCCATCCAGTTCTGGAAACTGATCGAAACCCAGAACCCCGCCTACCTGCCCCTCACCGCCGGGCGCCTGCTGGGCAGCTACCGCGCACTGGAACAGCAAGGCGAAGGGCTTGTCCTGCTGCGCGCCTACCTTGCCCAGGCGCCTTCCATCGACCTGTTAAGCACTGCTTTCCAGGCCGCGCTGGAGCAGGAAGGCCCCCGCTCCGCCTATGAACTGGTACGCGACGAACTGCGCCGCAGCCCCAGCCTGCTCGGGCTGGACAAACTGCTCGAAGCCGCCCTGCTGGATGCGCCGGCCGAAAGACGGCAGGACATCGGCCTGGTAAAGAATCTGATACACCAGCACAGCCAGCGCCTGGCGCTCTACCGCTGCGAGAACTGCGGCTTCAAGGCCCGGCTGTTTCATTGGCATTGCCCCGCCTGCGGCGGCTGGGAAAGTTTCCCGCCCAAACGCACCGAAGATCAGGAAAACACATGAACAAGGACCCAAAAATCATCGTCGCGCTGGATTACGCCAGTGCTGAAGCCGCTTCGCCCCTGGTCGAACGCCTCGACCCCGCCCTGTGCCGGCTGAAGGTCGGCAAGGAGCTGTTTACCGCTGCCGGACCGGCCTGGGTGGAACACCTGGCCAGACAGGGTTACGGCGTGTTCCTCGACCTGAAATTCCATGACATTCCCCACACCGTGGCCCAGGCCTGCAAGGCCGCAGCAAACCTCGGCGTGTGGATGGTCAATGTCCATGCGCTGGGGGGGCGTGCTATGATGAACGCCGCGCGCGAGGCGCTGGAAACCATACCCCACCGCCCCCGGCTGATCGCCGTCACGGTGCTGACCAGCATGGGGGCCAACGACCTGGCCGACCTCGGGATCAGTGAAGCCCCCCACCAGTTGGTGCGTCGCCTGGCCAGACTGACACGCAGCTGCCACCTCGACGGCGTGGTGTGCTCCGCCCAGGAGGCTGCCATGCTGCGGCAGGAACAGGGAGCGGATTTCTGCCTGGTGACGCCGGGTATCCGGCCGGCCAGCGCCAGCAAGGACGACCAGAATCGCGTCATGACACCGGCCGAGGCCATGCGGGCGGGCTCGGATTATCTGGTGATCGGGCGCCCCATCACCCAGGCCGCCGATCCCCTGCAGGCTTTGCAGGCGATCCGGAAAGAGATTGAAAGTACTGGAGAAACGAAGTGAAAATCAGCATTATCGGAACAGGCTATGTCGGCCTGGTAAGCGGCACCTGCCTGGCGGAAGTCGGCAACGATGTGGTCTGTCTGGACCTGGATGAACGCAAGATCGCCATGCTCAAGCAGGGGCAGATCCCGATTTACGAACCGGGCCTGGAAGCCATGGTGCAGCGCAACCAGGCCGCCGGACGCCTGCGTTTCACCACCGACATCGCGGAAAGCGCCGCTCACGGCACGATCCAGTTCATCGCCGTGGGCACGCCGCCGGACGAGGACGGCTCGGCCGACCTGCAGTACGTGGTTGCCGCCGCCCGCGCCATCGGCCAGCACATGAACGAATACAAGGTGATCGTGGACAAGTCCACGGTGCCGGTAGGCACGGCCGACAAGGTGCGTGCCGCAGTGCAGGAGGAACTGCAGAAACGCGGTTCGGCACTCGATTTCAGCGTGGTATCCAACCCCGAATTCCTCAAGGAAGGCGCCGCGGTGGAAGACTTCATGCGTCCTGACCGCATCGTGGTCGGCACCGACGATGCCCGTGCCACCGATCTGATGCGCGCCCTGTATGCCCCATTCCAGCGCAACCACGAACGCCTGATCGTGATGGACATCAAATCCGCCGAGCTCACCAAATACGCCGCCAACGCCATGCTGGCCACGCGCATCTCGTTCATGAACGAACTCGCCAACCTGGCGGAAATCCTTGGCGCCGACATCGAGCACGTGCGCCACGGCATCGGCTCCGACCCGCGCATCGGCTACCATTTCCTCTACCCCGGCTGCGGCTACGGCGGCTCCTGCTTCCCCAAGGACGTGCAGGCACTGCAGCGTACTGCCCGTGCCAACGGGGTCGAGCTGCAGGTATTGAAAGCAGTGGAAGACGCCAATGACGAGCAGAAACACATCCTGCTCAAGAAGATTACCGCCCGGTTCGGCCAGGATCTGTCCGGCAAGCATTTCGCCCTGTGGGGCCTGGCCTTCAAGCCCAATACCGACGACATGCGCGAGGCCCCCAGCCGCGTGCTGATCGAGGGCCTGTGGCAGCGTGGCGCCACCATCACCGCCTATGACCCCGCTGCAATGGAAGAAACCCACCGCATTTACGGCGACGATCCGCGCCTGAAGCTGGTGGACTCCCCTGCCGCCGCCCTGGCTGGCGCCGATGCGCTGGCCATCGTCACCGAGTGGAAGGAATTCCGCGCGCCGGACTTTGACGTGATCAAATCCAGCCTGAAAAACCCGGTGATCTTCGACGGACGCAACCTGTACGAGCCAAAAATGGTGCGCGAACAAGGGCTGGAGTATTTCCCCATCGGACGACTGTAAAAACCAATAACCGCGAAGGCACAAGAGAACCCCGGATTTGATTTTCTTTGCGTCTTTGCGCCTTTGCGGTGAGAAACAGTAAACGAATGAACATATCCAACTTAAGAAATGCCCACGTGCTGGTAGTGGGCGACGTCATGCTCGACCGCTACTGGTTTGGCGAAGTGAGCCGCATCTCGCCGGAGGCACCGGTGCCGGTGGTGCATGTCGGCAAGACCGAGGAGCGTCCTGGCGGCGCGGCCAACGTGGCGCGCAATGCCGCCGCCCTGGGTGCTTCGGTCGCGCTGCTCTCGGTGGCAGGCACCGACGAGGCCGGTGACAGCCTGGCACGCCTGATGCAACAGGAAAACATCCAGGTGGTGCTGCACCGCGATGCGCAACTCGACACCACCATCAAGCTGCGTGTCATCGGCCGGCAGCAGCAATTGCTGCGCATCGATTTCGAAACCTGGCCCGGCCATGAAGTGCTGGAAAACAAGCTGGCGGATTTCGAGCGCATGCTGGCGGATGCCGATGTGGTGATTCTTTCCGACTACGGCAAGGGCGGCCTGACTCACATCCACCGTATGATCGAACTGGCGCGCGCCGCAGGCAAACCGGTGCTGGTCGACCCCAAGGGCGAGGATTACGAGCGCTATCGCGGCGCCACCCTGCTCACCCCCAACCGGGGCGAATTCAGGCAGGTCGCGGGAAGCTGGAAAAGCGAGGAGGAACTGACGCGCAAGGCGCAGGCCCTGCGTGCACAGCTTGAGCTGCAAGCCCTGCTGGTGACCCGTAGCGAGGAAGGTATGACGCTTTACCGTGACGGCGAGGCACTCACCGAGCCCGCTCTGGCACGGGAAGTATTCGATGTCAGCGGTGCGGGCGATACCGTGATCGCCACACTGGGCGTCATGCTGGCCGCTGGTGCCGACCTGCCCGAAGCCATGCGCATGGCCAACAAGGCCGCCGGCATCGTGGTTGGCAAACTGGGTACGGCGGTTGTGAGCCGCGAGGAACTGTTTTAACCCCTCCCGGCCTCCCCTTGTCAGGGGAGGAGCACTCTTCCCCCCTGACAAGGGGGGATTGAGAGAGGGGTTAGCTTTTTTATATAAGGAAAAACTATGTACTACATCGTCACCGGCGCCATGGGATTCATCGGCGCGAACATCGTCAAGGCCCTCAACGAGCGCGGCGAGACCAATATCATCGCGGTGGATAACCTGAAAAAGGCGGACAAGTTCAAGAATCTGGTGGATTGCGAAATCGCCGATTACATGGACAAGGAGGATTTCCTCGACGCCGTGCTGGATGGCGCCTTCGACGATTCCATGAAAGCCGTGTTCCATGAAGGCGCCTGCTCCGACACCATGGAGACTGACGGGCGCTACATGATGGAAAACAATTACCGCTACACCGTCAGCCTGCTGGAGCATTGCCAGAACGAGGAAGTGCCCTTCCTCTATGCTTCCTCCGCCAGCGTCTACGGTGCCGGCAGCATTTTCAGGGAATCGCGCGAATTCGAGGGTCCGCTCAACGTCTACGGCTATTCCAAGTTCCTGTTCGACCAGTACGTGCGCCGCATGTGGAGCGAGAAAACCGGCCAGATCGTGGGTTTCCGCTATTTCAACGTCTACGGCCCGCGTGAGCAGCACAAGGGGCGCATGGCCTCGGTGGCCTTTCACTTCTTCAACCAGTACCAGGCCGAAGGCAAGGTCAAGCTGTTCGAGGGCTGCGAGGGCTATGCCAACGGCGAACAGCGGCGCGATTTCGTCTCGGTGGAAGATGTGGTCAAGATCAATATGTGGTTCCTCGACCACCCCGAGCAGTCCGGCATTTTCAACCTCGGCACCGGCCGCAGCCAGGCCTTCAACGACGTCGCCGTGACGGCGGTCAATGCCTGCCGCAAGGCCAAAGGCGAGGCCAGCCTGACCCTGGAGCAACTGCAGCAGCAGGGTATCATTGAGTATGTCGCTTTCCCCGAAGCGCTCAAGGGCAAGTACCAGAGCTTCACCCAGGCCGACATTTCGGCCCTGCGCCAGGCCGGCTACGACACGCCGCTGTATACCGTGGAACAGGGCGTGGAGCGTTACGTGGAACACCTGCTCAAGCAAAAATAGCCACATCGTCTTTCACCCTGCAGGAGATTCCGATGAAAAAACTGCTGCTTGCCATGTTTGCCTGCCTTGCTTTCATCAGCCTGGCATTTGCCGGTACCCCGGTGAACCTGAACAGCGCCAATCAGGCGCAACTGGAAACCGTCAAGGGCATCGGCCCGGTCAAGGCCAGGGCCATCATCGAGTACCGCACCCGCAACGGCCCGTTCAAAAGCGTGGATGAGCTGGAAAATGTCAGCGGGTTCGGCAAGGCCAGCGTGAACAAGCTGCGCGCCGAGGTCACGGCAGGCGGCGCGAAAACAGCGGACGTCAAGGCTTCGGATGCCAGGACGGCAGGAACCAAAACCGCTGACGTGAAGGTCGATGTCAAAAAAACTGGCAGGTAGGTTTTCGCCACGGCTTGCCAAGCCCCGCCATGGACGGGGCTTTTCTATTTATGCAGGGAAAAAACGTGCATAATAATCAGCTCGCGACTTTGATTTGCTAATGATGAGGAACGCTCCAGCTTGAACACGGCACGTTTTGCCTTCATTCCGCCCTGGCTTGACCCCATGCGCGCCGTGGCCGTGGCCATGTTCGACAGCAATGGCGACCTGATCGAGGCCAACGAGGGATTCCGTTTCACCCTGGCCCCCGAGCCCGGGCATAACGCGACCCAGCGCATCGCCGAGCCGTCGTTTGCCACGCTGATCAACCTGCAGCCGGATGAAACCGGCCTGGTTTACAACGGTTTGATCACCCTGCACGTCGGACATGGCATCACGCGTGCCTTCGCCGGCACGATTTACCGCCGCAACCAGTTGTTCCTGCTCGCGGCCGAACTGGACATTTCCGCCTTCGAATCCCTCAGCAGCGACAACGAACGTCTCAACCAGGAGCTGGAAGAAACCCGCAAGCAGCTCTCCAAGCGCAACCACGTCCTGCAGAAACTACAGGGCGAAATGGAAGCGATCAAGCGCAATGACGGCCTCACCGGCCTGGCCAACCTGAAACTGCTGGATGGCCGCCTCAGCGAGGAAATCCAGCGCTGGGAGCGTTACCGCCGCCCGCTGGCCCTGGTACTGCTGGATCTGGACGATTTCGGCAAGATCAACGACGAATTCGGCCGCGAAGTCGGCGACGAACTGCTGCAGCATGTCGCCACCATCCTCAATGGCGCAACCCGTACACTGGACCTGGTGGCGCGCTACGGCGGGCAGGAATTCGCCGTACTGCTGCCGGAAACCAACGAAATGGGCGCCATGATCGTGGCTGAGCGCCTGCGCATGGACATGGAATCCCTGCTCATCCTCCCCCTGCTGCGCCCGCTCACCGCCAGCTTTGGCGTTGCCCTGCTGCAACCGGACGAAAAGCGCGAGGACTACTACGCCCGCGCCGGACGCGCGGTCAAATACGCCAAGGCCCATGGCAAAAACTGCATCACCATGGCGGGCGTCGTGGCCGAATGCGATCACCTCTACCAGGGCGCGGCCCAGGAAGCGAATTAAAATGTTCAAAACCATCGAAGACTTTGTCGGCAACACCCCGCTGGTCAAACTCAAGCGCATCCCCGGCAACACCAGCAACACCGTGCTGGTGAAACTGGAAGGCAACAACCCCGCCGGCTCGGTGAAAGACCGCCCGGCCCTGTCGATGATCGCCCACGCCGAGGCAAGGGGCGAAATCAAGCCCGGCGACACCCTGATCGAGGCCACCAGCGGCAACACCGGCATCGCGCTGGCGATGGCGGCAGCGATGCGGGGTTATAAAATGATACTGGTGATGCCGGAACACATGAGCGTGGAGCGGCGTCAGGTGATGCGCGCCTTCGGCGCCGAGATCGTGCTCACGCCGCGCCAAGGCAGCATGGAAGCCGCCATCGACACCGCCAACCGGCTGCGCGACGAAGGCAGGGGCATCATCCTCGACCAGTTCTCCAACCCCGACAACCCGCTTGCCCACTATGAAGGCACCGGGCCGGAAATCTGGCGCGACACCCAGGGCAGCATCACCCATTTCGTCAGCAGCATGGGCACCACCGGCACCATCATGGGCTGCTCGCGCTATCTCAAGGAACAGAACCCGCTGGTGCAAATCGTCGGCGCCCAGCCCTCGGACGGCTCGCAGATCCCCGGCATCCGCAAATGGCCGCAGGAATACCTGCCCGGCATCTGCGATTTCAGCCGTGTGGACCGCATCGTCGAGGTCGGGCAGGCCGAAGCCGAGGAAATGACCCGCCGCCTCGCCAGGGAAGAGGGCATTTTTGCCGGCATCTCCTCAGGGGGCGCGCTGGTGGCGGCACTCAAGATTTCGGCGGAAGTCAGCAATGCGGTGATCGTCTCCATCGTCTGCGACCGGGGCGATCGCTACCTCTCCACCGGCGTCTTTCCAGCATGACCAAGCGTTTAATCAGGACGAGTTAAATGGCAACAGTGCGCGGCTGCAACTTTCCCGACGACCTCTATTACAACGTTGAAAACAACGTCTGGGCCCGGCTCGAAGCCGATGGCACGGCCACCATCGGCATGACCGCCTACGGCTGCGCCCTGGCGGGAGAAATCGTATCGTGCCTGCCGAAAAAACCCGGCAAGGAAATCGAACTGAACAAATCGCTCGCCACCGTCGAATCGGGCAAATGGGTTGGGCCGGTCAAGGCGCCGGTGAGTGGTGAAATCGTTGCCGTCAACGACGAGCTGGACGCCAATCCCGGCCTGATGAACGCCGAGCCTTATGACAATGGCTGGGTAGTGAAACTGCGGCCCGGCAACTGGGACAGCGAATCCGCCGGACTGGTCACGGGCGACGCGCTGATCGCGGCCTTCGACGCCAAAATGGACGCCGAAGGTTTCGCCGGTTGCGGCGTCTGAGCTTGAAACCCGGGATGCACGCCTGGCCTGATGTCGTAAACAACATCGACGCGCTGGAAGAAACCCGTCTCAACCCCGCACTGGTGGCTGAACTGGAACGTTTGCAGCAGCCCGCTCCCACGCTCAACTTCCATGCCCCCGGCTTCAAATCCTGCGCCCTGAACTGCGGCAAGGACAACTGGCCGGCAATCTCCATCACCGGCGCCGAATGCAAGCTGCAGTGCGATCACTGCAAGGGAAAAATTCTCGCCCCGATGATCCCGGCGCGCACACCGGAAGCGCTGTGGCGCACAGTCAACGAAGCCATCGACAAAGGCGCGCTGGGCATGCTGCTCACCGGCGGCTCCAACCTGCGCAATGAAGTCGAGTACGATCCCTACTATCCGGTCCTGCGCCGCATCAAGGATGCCTGGCCGGCATTCAACATTGCGCTCCATACCGCGCTGGTGGACCGCGCTACGGCACAGCGCATGGAAGATGCCGGCATCGACAGCGCCATGATGGACGTGATCGGCGCCCAGGACACGATTACCCAGGTTTATCACCTCAAGCGCAGCGTGGACGATTTTGAACGCACGCTGGAACATCTCGGCGCCACCCGCATGCGGCTTGTCCCCCACATCGTCATCGGCCTGCATTATGGCAAGCTGCTGGGCGAGTGGAACGCCCTGGCCATGCTGCAGCGCCATAGCCTCTCCGCGCTGGTTCTGGTCGTAGCCATGCCGTTCTATGCCCCGGCCAGCCGCCCCTTTGCCACGCCCGACAGCACCGCCGTGGGGCGCTTCTTCCTCGCCGCACGTCAGGCGCTGCCGGACACTCCGCTGCTGCTGGGCTGCGCCCGCCCGCCCGGCCGTGCCCGGCTGGAAATCGAAAGCTACGCCGTGATGGCCGGCCTGGACGGCCTTGCCCATCCCTCGGAAGGCATGATCGAGCTGGCACAGCAGCTTGGCCGGAAGACGACCGTATCACCCACCTGCTGCTCCATCGCCAGCAACTTCAATACCCTTCCTGTGAAACACGCTGCCTGAACCATGAATCTGCTCAAAGCACTCGCCACCGTCGGCAGCATGACCCTGCTCTCCCGCATCCTCGGCTTCCTGCGCGACACCATTGTCGCTCGGACCTTTGGCGCAGGCCTGGCCACCGACGCCTTCTTCGTCGCCTTCAAGCTGCCCAACCTGCTGCGCCGCCTGTTCGCCGAGGGCGCCTTCTCCCAGGCCTTCGTCCCCATCCTGGCCGAATACAAGACGCGCCGCGGCCATGACGCCACCCGTGACCTGGTCGATCACGTCGCCACCCTGCTCGCCCTGATCCTGCTCGGCGTCAGCCTGCTCGGCATTCTCGCCGCACCGGTGGTGATCTGGATCAGCGCTCCCGGCTTCGCCGATTCCCCAGAAAAATTTGACCTCACTGTACAGCTGCTGCGCTGGATCTTCCCCTACATCTTTTTCATCTCGCTGGTGTCGCTAGCGGGCGGCATACTCAATACCTACAGCAAATTCTCTGTTCCTGCCTTCACCCCGGTCCTGCTCAACCTCAGCTTCATCGGCTGCGCGCTGTGGCTGGCGCCCTACATGCACCCGCCGGTGCTGGCGCTGGCGGTGGCAGTGCTGCTGGGCGGCGTGCTGCAACTGGCGATCCAGCTGCCCTATCTGGCCCGCATCGGCCTGCTGCCCAGGTTCCGCCTGAACCTCAAGGACGAGGGTGTATGGCGCATCCTGAAACTGATGGGCCCGGCGGTATTCGGTGTCTCCATCGCCCAGATCAGCCTGCTGATCAACACCATCTTCGCCTCCTTCCTCGAAACCGGCAGCGTCTCCTGGCTGTATTACGCCGACCGCCTGATGGAATTCCCCACCGGCATGCTGGGCGTGGCGCTCGGCACCATCCTGCTGCCCTCGCTCGCCAAGCACTATTCCGACGATTCCCCGGAGAAGTTCTCCGGCCTGCTCGACTGGGGCCTGCGCCTGACCCTGCTGCTGGCCCTGCCCGCCGCGCTGGCCTTGGCAATGCTTGCCGTGCCGCTGATTTCCACCCTGTTTTTCTACGGCAAATTCACCGCCCACGATCTGTGGATGACGCGCGAAGCCCTGATGGCCTACAGCGCCGGCCTGCTTGGCCTGATCATGGTCAAAGTGCTGGCGCCCGGCTTCTACGCCCGCCAGAACATCAAGACCCCGGTCAAGATCGCCCTCTTCACCCTGCTCGCCACCCAGGCCATGAACCTCGCCTTCGTATGGAAACTGCAACACGCCGGACTGGCGCTGGCCATCGGTCTCGGCGCCTGCATCAACGCCGGCCTGCTCTACTACCACCTGCGCAAGCACAAGATTTACCAACCCCAGCCCGGCTGGGCGCTGTTCCTGCTCAAGGTGGGGGTTGCGCTGGGGGTGATGGCCGCCACCCTGTGGTTCGCGATGGGGCCGCAAGCCGCCTGGCTCGGCGGCGGTATCGTGAGCCGGGCGTTGCATTTGAGCTGGGTAGTGGTCGCTGGCGCGGGAGCGTATTTTGCAGCGCTATGGCTGGTGGGGATAAAGCCCCGGGATTTCGTCAAGCGCGGAGCGGAATAATGGAGCAGCCCAAGTTATTGAAAAATACAGGGGCACCCATTAGGCGGCCATAGCCAAGAATCAAAAACTCTCTTTCGCAAGCTATTTGAGTTTTTCCTCGTTTCTATCGTGGCCTTGACCTGTCCCTTATTTCTTTTGTTTCCAGAGGTGGTGCCAACCACCATGATCGTTAGGATTTTCACTTGGGTCAGGGCTTAGCGGTTCTTCAGACAATAGTTCCCACTGCTGTAAAATCCGCTGGGGCAGTTGCCCAGCTTGGGTATTGTCTGCTTCGCTTTATCTCCCGCAAGGCAATACGCCCCGCTGCTTGTGTAGCCAGTTGGACAACTACCTGACTTCAGTATGGCAACGCGTGCCTGAGTTCCGGGGATGCAGTAATTTCCACTACCCGAATATCCCGAGGGACAACTGCCATGCTTTTCCAAAGGGGGTAATTGATGCGCATTGATTTGGAAAGCTAGGGCAAGAGTTAAGATGAAAAACGCTGTGCGGCACATTTTAGTTGGCTTCTTCTTGCCGTCGGACTCTCTGCGCACCAATAACAAGATTATCGGCAGTTTTCAACGGTGAAGTGTCCCATAAGAAGTTATCAGGTGTGGCCTGCCATCTTGCAAACTGTGCTACAAATTCTGGTGAGCCAATCAATGGATGAAAGAAGTCAGTATGTATCAGCCGCAACTTTTCCCATTCCTGCTGTTTTCTTTGATTGCGGTCAGCATCGTTCGGAAGACTTCTGTTTTCGAATAGAAAGCTGAGCGTGTACTCGCGATCTACAGGCGCGATCAAATTTGGTAGCAAATGCGCCATTATCTTGGAGTTCGCCACCAAGGCTGATCGCGAACTCATGACTTCTAGTTTTATGAATATTCCTCGGAGGACTGCCCAGTCGTCGACCGAAAGCGCTGAGGGCTCTCGGTTTCGTAATAACAAGGCACTTTCCCACACGACTTCGATTGAATCTCTGAATAGCTGAAACTCCTGCATTTTCGGACCACCAGTACCCATGCGGTGCATTCCCCAGGAGGCCAGCATTGCATAGGAGTCCTCCACAAAATCATCGAACTCACCGCTGTCGGCGGAAGTGAGAGATTTTTTATGGAAATGCAAAGAGGGGCCACTGAATGTTGGTATTTCGTAAAAGAGGCGATGAAAATCATCCATCGCCGCAAGAATCAACGCAACTTTTGTGTTCATCTCTTTTCCTGAAGCCATTTCAACAGCGATGGAGGGAGTTCGCTGGCGACCTTGGTTCCAAAGAGTGTACGGACATTGCCAGGGCGAATTGTCGCCGCAAAACATTTACTGCCGTCAGCAGCGATGGCAAATGCGGACTCAAATTCATCGCAGGCGTGAGGCAGACAACCTTTGCCAATCAGAAAGCCGTTCTCGCTAGTCATGGCCGAACCTGTCGCAAGAGAATCCTTGAAGTCATCCAACTTGTCAGCTCCGAGCAAATTTAACAGACATGACATCGCTTTGGTGTCGCTGGTAATTTCGTACGATTGTTTACCTGTCAGATTAAACATCACTCCAGAGCCAACTTTAAGTGGCGCTTCTGGGGTTGCTGCCGTTGGTGATGCAGCAGGAGCTATTTGCGGTGCTTGTGTTATAGGTGGATCGTTAGTAGTTGGAGTTGCTTGTGCAGGTTGCATCTGCTTTGCAGAACGAGGCTGATCGAGTACTGCCGGATCAAGTTCGATGTGACGCATTGTTTCACCGGAAATTTTCCCCCTTACCGTAATCATGTTCCCGGTTTTTAGTGCTTCGATTTGGCTGCGCTCACTGTCATCACGAGGCGTAATACGAATGAATGTACCGACAGCCTCTACGCCTTGCCCAAGATCAATGCTTGAGTTAGTTTGAATTTTATAAGTACTACCACTTTTCTCTACTTCAAAGACCTTGAGTTGCCAAACCACCACTTTACCCTTGATTTCCTTCAGCAGATTATCTCGCTGTATGTCGGTGTGCTCACTATTCAGGTTGAAGTAGGCCCCAACCTTGACAGCATCGACATGCTCCACATCCGCAGCCTCTAACTCCTCAATTATGGAAGGCCCACTACCGGAAGAAGGTCCGCCGAACTTACCGACACCTGCTAATACGATACCAATAATCGCAACAGCGAATAAGCCAGCAATACTGAACGCGGCAAATTTTGGAAAACCTCCAATCGCGGGTCCCACCACGCCGTTGTTGTATCGATTACCCCAATCTTCGGGTTTCATCATGCCGATTCGAACAATATCAATGAATGAAATCAGAAATGGAATTCCTGTGGGGAAAAATAGTAGCGACAGAACCCCCTGAAGGGTTTTGCCAAGATAAAAGCGATGTCCCCCCACTCCGCCAAGAATCGCGCACCACCAAAAGGCAGCATTCTGGCTTTTAACCGATCTCCCCCCTGTTTGACTTGCACCGCAATTAGGGCATGTAGGTGCTGTTTGATGAATTTCCTTGCCGCAGGCTTTGCAGAAAACCATAGCCATAACCATTCCTCAATATTTGTACGAATTTTTGTTGCTTATGAGCCGCAATATGCAACGACCGGCGTGCTCTTCTTGACGCTTCCCTTGTTGATGACGATGGTCGTCAGTGTTTTCGCACACTCTTCGCCGCAACTTCTTTGTTTTCCATTTGGGATGCTGACTTGGAACTTATCGGCTTTACCAGTAAAGCCTGTTTTACCGTTTGAACCGACAACCAATAGGTCTTGGCCATTGATATTGAGGACGATTCCTTTGCCGTAATAGTCGTCTGCAGCAACTGGTTTGTGATCACCTTTCTTCTTGTCGTCTTGAGCCAGGATGTATTCACAACCCGCTCCATCAAATATCTTGACAGTATTTTTGAGATACCCCACATTTATTTCATTGTCATCTACTGACATTGATGTGACTGGTGAGGCGACTTTTGTTGCGGTACCAGCATCGACGCCCGCTTTCTCATCGTATAGTCGGCAGTTAGTTAGACCGACAGGTTCTCCGCCTGACCCGCCGCGCTCACGGCTATCTAGCGTACCAGTGACAACTGTCGGGGTATTGGGTTTGATGCTTTTTAGTATCGATTCACAACCATAGATTTGATAAAGATCAAGAGAGAGACCGCCGCCACGATTGACCTTGCCGCGAATAGAAATGGTTTTGCCTTTCCAGTTTGCCGCGAAATCTTTTGCCTCATTATCGGGGCGGCCTTTGTCATCTTCACCATCCTGGCGGGGGATGCTGCCGACTTCATCAACGCCAAATATTTTGCTGGGCTTAGCAGTAGCTACGGCTGGAGCCGCAGCAGGTACAGCCATTTCCGGTTTGGCCGGGGGGGCCGGCGCGACTCGCTCTGGCTGAAAATCCTTCTTTGCCTGATCCAATACACTTTTTAGCATGTCGCCCGGATTGGCGGTAGCAGTATGTGAAATTGTAACGAGCGTTAACGCAAATAAAAAACCATTAAGTTTCATATCGTTATCCTTTATATTTTTTATGACATCCAGCATATATATCTTTCGCCTCACATAAAAATCAGACAAATCAAGTTTTTATGTGGTTTACACAGAATTATTACTCTACGATATACGTAGAGACAACGCAAGCGGGATTTACGAATATCGAAGAATGCCTAAGCAAGTCTCTTCGGTATTTGGTCAGCGTATGCGATCCGCACGTGAACGTGCAGGCCTAGCGCAAGACCGGCTAGGCGTGATGATCGGCATCGACGAGGGCTGCAGCAGTGCGCGCATTAGCCGCTATGAATCCGGTGTGCATGCCCCACCGTTCGAGATTGCCGAGAAGATAGCCGTGGCGCTTAAAGTCCCGACGGCATATTTCTATTGCCGTGACGATGCAATCGCTGATCTTTTGCTGCAACTTCACGAACTTTCTGCTAAGCAACTTACCTTCGTTTGTCGGGCAATAGTTCGTGCACGAAAGCAGTAACGAGAGTCTCTGGATAGCGTAATGGGCACTTCTATAAATTACCCGACCCCGCTTCCTTTGGCTGTTCACGAGTTTCCTACAGTACAACCCACCATAGCGGGGTCAGATACCGTCTTGAATTGCACGACATAACGGGTCTTGCATTAGCACATTCTGCCGCGTGTAAGACAGCATGCAAATTTGATTACTCCGAGGCAATCCCGCTCCACCAACCCCGCGCTTTTTAATTTGACAATGGAGGGTCACACGGGGTCAGGTCTTGCAATCACGCATTCAGCCTAACTTGAACTTTGGGCACCTTAAGCCGTCGCACATAGAATTGACAATGCGTATCCTACAGGATACAGTTATTCTATGATTGAAATTCGCAAAACAGCCCTTTTCACTCAATGGCTAGATGCTTTATGCAACCTTCAAGCAAGGATCGAACGGCTCGCTGCCGGAAATCCTGGAGATGTCGAACCGGTTGGCGAAGGTGTCTCGGAGTTGCGAATCAACTACGGCCCCGGTTACCGGGTGTATTTCAAGAAGCGAGGGCGAGAGCTGATTATTCTGCTGGCGGGTGGGGACAAAACCACTCAAGCCAAGGATATCAAGGCTGCACTGCGCCTCGCACGTAATCTTTCGGAGTAGCAACCATGACCAAGACTACTACCACTCGCTATGACGTCGCCGAACACCTCAGAACCCCGGAGGAAATGGCCGCTTATCTTGAAGCCTGCCTTGAAGAAGCCGACGGAGATGCTGCATTCATTGCCAAAGCACTTGGCGATATTGCCCGTGCCAAGGGTATGTCACAGGTTGCGCGCGATGCCGGGCTGTCCCGCGAAAGCCTTTACAAGGCGCTTTCCGGTGAGCGTAGTCCGGGCTTCGATACCATCCTTAAAGTGATCAGTGCGCTTGGACTGAAATTGCATGCCGAGGCTGGTCGCAGCTGACCAAGGCGCCCAACCCGACACCAATAAAACCGGCACGCTAGCTACTTCTACGTCATAAGTCATGCAATCCGAACCCGATACCACTCTGGTTGACCGCGTCGCCTTCTCCTTCTTTGGAGGACTTACCGGAGCAGCTTATGGCGCGCTAATTACGCTGGCCATTTACATCGCAACAGAGCAGGGGCATCCGAATATTATTTCTTGGTCTGCTGGCGTATTTGCTTGTCTCGGCTTCTTCTTTGGCAACTCATTGCCGAGGCATTCCTGGCTCTAATCCACTTTCTTTGGGGTCTGTTCTGTGCGCTAACGGAGCAAGCACGTCCAATAGAAAACAATTCTGCGCAAGGTCATTTACGCAGCTTCTTGTTGCTTGGCTTCGGGACAGGACTGATGTTGCTCCTATGGTTGTACTTCTGACAGCCAAATAACTTCTCGGCTCCCTCCGCGTTTTTTCATTTTCCCGCCCGAGTGCGTATAATTCCCCCTTTTGTTTTGTCAAACCATGCTGATTTTCCGAGGAATTCCCGCCCGCCCCGCAACGCCCATTGCTCTGACCATCGGCAATTTCGATGGCGTGCATCTGGGCCATCAGGCGATGCTGCAGCGCATGGAGGATGCCGCCAGACAGCGCGGCTTGCCGGCCTGCGTGATGACCTTCGAGCCGCATCCGCGCGAATTCTTCACCCCGGACCAGGCGCCTACCCGTCTTACCAGCCTGCGCGAGAAGCTGGAGCTGTTTGAAGCCTTTGGTGTGGAACAGGTGTTCATTTGCCGTTTCAACAAACACTTCGCGAGCACGCCAGCAGAAGAGTTTGCCGCCGACATCCTGCAGCGCCGCCTGCAAACCAGATGGATGCTGATCGGCGACGATTTCCGCTTTGGCGCCAAACGTGCCGGTGATTTCACCCTGCTGAAAGCGGCTGGAACGCAGCTGGGCGCGGAAGTCGAGGAAATGCACAGCGTCACCGTGGAGGAACTGCGGGTTTCCAGCACTGCCGTGCGGGAAGCTCTGGCGGCGGGCGACATGGATCTGGCCACCCGCCTGCTGGGACGCCCCTACAGCATCAGCGGCCGCGTCGAGCACGGCGACAATCTCGGCCACAAGATCGGCTTCCCCACCGCCAATGTCCAGCTCAAGCACAACCGCCCGCCAGTATGGGGCATTTTCGCGGTCGAGGTGCATGGCCTGGGAGATACGCCACTGCAGGGCGCTGCCAGCCTGGGCGTGCGCCCGACGGTAAAAAATAACGGGCGGCCAACGCTGGAAGTGCACCTGTTCAATTTCGACCGCCAGATCTACAACCAGCACGTGCGCGTGGATTTCCTCCACAAACTGCGCGACGAAATGAAATTCCCCGATCTGGAAACCCTCACCGCGCAAATCGCGGCCGATGTGGCAAATACGAAGCAATTTTTTGCAGATTCAACCGCAAAGGCGCAAAGGCGCAAAGATTGAATAAAATGGGTGAAGCAACAACCGATGCATTGAATGCTGTCAGCAATATCGTTATCGGTGCTGCAATCGAGATTCACCGCGCCCTGGGGCCAGGCCTGCTGGAGTCGGCCTACGAAGAATGCTTGGCTTGGGAGTTACACCAGAAGGGCTTGGAAGTACGGAGACAAGTCACCATTCCGATCAGATACAAAACGCTGCATATTGAGAACGCTTATAGGGCTGATATGCTGGTGCAGAATGCGCTAATTATCGAGCTTAAATCAATTGATGCTTTCCAGCCGATTCACACGGCTCAACTACTGACTTATCTGAAATTACTGGATGTTCGTTTAGGCTTATTACTCAACTTCAAAGTTGATCAGATGCGTAGCGGCATCAAACGAATCGTTAACAACTTTTAGTTTTTCTTTGCGCCTTGGCGCCTTTGCGGTTTAAAACACTTATGGCTGATTACAAAGACACGCTCAATCTCCCCGACACCCCCTTCCCGATGCGCGGCGACCTCGCCAAGCGCGAACCGGCCTGGGTGAAAGAGTGGCAGGAGAAGAAGCTTTACCAGCGCATTCGCGCCACCACCCAGGGCCGCCCCAAGTTCATCCTGCACGATGGCCCGCCCTATGCCAATGGCGATATTCATATCGGCCATGCGGTAAACAAGATCCTCAAGGACATCATCGTCCGCTCCAAAACGCTGGCCGGCTTCGACGCACCTTACGTGCCGGGCTGGGACTGCCACGGCCTGCCGATCGAGCTGCAGGTGGAAAAGCAGCATGGCAAGAATATCGACCCGGCGAAGTTCCGCGAACTGTGCCGCGATTACGCGCAATCCCAGATCGAACGCCAGAAAGCCGATTTCATCCGCCTCGGGGTGCTGGGCGAGTGGGACAATCCCTACCGCACCATGGATTTCAAATTCGAGGCCGACATCATGCGCACCCTGGGGCGCATCCAGGCCAACGGCTATCTCTACCAGGGCCAGAAGCCGGTGCATTGGTGCGTGGATTGCGGTTCCGCCCTGGCAGAGGCCGAGGTGGAATACGAGGACAAGACCTCGCCCGCCATCGACGTGGCCTTCGCGGTGAAGGATGTTGCCGCCCTGGCCCGCACGCTGGCAAACAGCCCCTCTCCCCAACCCTCTCCCGCAAGGGGAGAGGGAGCAAACGTGAAAGGCGCTTGTTTTGACTTGCCAGTATATGCGGTGATCTGGACCACCACGCCGTGGACCCTGCCCGCCAACCAGGCCGTTTCTGTCCATCCCGACTTCACCTACGATCTGATCCAGACACCCAAAGGCATTTTGATCCTGGCACAGGATCTGGCCGAAGCCTGCATCCAGCGCTACGGTTTCGAGGCGGTGGAAGTCGTCGCCCAGGTCAAGGGTTCCGCGCTGGAACACCTGCAATTGCAACACCCCTTTTACGAGCGCAGCGTGCCCATCATCTGCGGCGAGCACGTCACGCTCGACGCCGGCACCGGCCTGGTGCACACCGCGCCGGCGCACGGCCTGGACGACTACGTAATCGGCAGCAAGTATCAGCTGGCAGTGGACTGCCCGGTGGGCGACGACGGCAAATTCTTCGAGCGCACCCCGCTGGTGGGCGGCCAGTCGATCTGGGCGGCGAACAAGACGGTGCTGGAAATCCTCAGCACCAACGGCGCCCTGATCAAGGACGAAAAACTGCAGCACAGCTATCCCCACTGCTGGCGCCACAAGACCCCGATCATCTTCCGCGCCACCCCGCAGTGGTTCATCGGCATGGACAAAAAGCCCCCCTCCCCCCCCGGGGGAGGGGCTGGGGGAGAGGGAAACTCCCTGCGCGAAGCAGCGCTGCAGGCGGTGGACGCCACCGAATTCTTCCCCGCCTGGGGCCGTTCCCGTCTCGAAGCCATGATCCGCAACCGCCCCGACTGGTGCGTCTCGCGCCAGCGCAACTGGGGCGTGCCAATGCCGCTGTTCGTGCACAAGGAAAGCGGCGAACTGCACCCGCGCAGCGCCGAACTGCTGGAGCAGGTGGCCCAGCGCGTGGAACAGCGCGGCATTGAAGCCTGGTTCAGCCTGGATGCAGCCGAGCTGCTGGGCAGTGACGCCACCAGCTACAAGAAGGTGAGCGACACGCTCGACGTGTGGTTCGACTCCGGCTCCACCCATGCCTGTGTGCTGAAGCGGCGCGATTATCTGGCGCACCCCGCCGACCTTTATCTCGAAGGCTCGGACCAGCACCGTGGCTGGTTCCAGTCGAGTTTGCTCACCGGCTGCGCCACGGACGGCCACGCCCCCTACAAGGCGCTCTTGACCCACGGTTTCGTGGTCGATGGGCACGGCCACAAGATGAGCAAGTCCAAGGGCAACGTGGTCGCACCGCAGAAGGTGATGGATACCCTGGGCGCCGACATCCTGCGCCTGTGGGTGGCCTCCACCGACTATTCCGGCGAACTGACCATTTCCGACGAAATTTTGAAGCGCGTGACTGAAGGCTACCGCCGCATCCGCAATACCCTGCGCTTCCTGCTCGCCAACCTGGCCGATTTCGACCCGGCACAGCATACCCTGCCTGTCGAGGAATGGCTGGAAATCGACCGCTACGCACTGGCTCTGGCGACAGAGTTCCAGAAGGAAGTGGCCGCCGATTACAGCCGTTACGAATTCCACCTGGTGGCGCAAAGCCTGACGGCCTTCTGTTCGGAAGATCTGGGCGGGTTCTACCTCGACATTCTCAAGGACCGCCTCTACACCGCAGGCAAGGATTCGAAGGCGCGCCGTGCCGCGCAGAACGCGCTGTATCACCTGACCCATTCGCTGCTCAAGCTGATGGCGCCCATCCTGAGCTTTACCAGCGAGGAAGCGTGGAAAGCACTGACCGGCAACGCGGAAGACAGCATTTTCCTGCATACCTGGCATGTTTTCCCGTCAGTGGCAGAAAGCGCGGCCTTGCTGGAGAAATGGCAGCAGATCCGCGACTTCCGCGCCCGCGTCACCAAGGAACTGGAAACTGTGCGCGTTTCTGGCGCCATCGGTTCCTCGCTGCAGGCGGAAGTTGAAATTCAGGTCGGTGGCGAGTTGTTCGGGCTGCTGCAAACCCTGGAGGATGATCTGCGCTTCGTGCTGATCACCTCGCAGGCCCGGCTGGTACAGGCGGAGGAGGAAAAGGTCGTGGTCAGCGCCAGCCCGCACCAGAAGTGCGAACGCTGCTGGCATTACCGCGCCGATGTAGGCGCACATGCCGACCATCCCACGCTGTGTGGACGCTGCCATGCCAACCTGTTCGGCAGTGGCGAAGCGCGCGCCCATGCGTAACTTGGCCTGGTGGCTGCTGCTCAGCGCGGTGGTGATAATCCTCGACCAGTTGAGCAAGCTCTGGGTGGTGGACGCCTTCAGCTTTGCCGAATCCCGTCTGGTCACCTCGTTCTTCAACCTGGTACTGGCCCACAACAGCGGAGCGGCATTCAGCTTTCTTGCCGGCGCAGGCGGCTGGCAGCGGCTGTTCTTCATCACCGTGGCGAGCGTGGCCTCGGCCGTGATCCTTTACCTGCTGCGCAAGCACGCCCGGCAGATGCTGTTCAGCCTCGCCCTGAGCCTGGTGCTGGGCGGCGCACTGGGCAACCTGATCGACCGTATCCGCTGGGGCTACGTAGTCGATTTTCTCGATTTCCATTATGGCGGCTATCACTGGCCGGCCTTCAACGTTGCCGACATGGCCATCACCGGCGGAGTGATCCTGCTGATCCTGGATAGTCTGCGCAAACCTGGAGCAGGCAAACCATGACCCGTACCGCGCTATGGGGTGACCGCATCGCTCTCCACTACCGCCTCGCTGCAGCCGATGGCAGCGAAGTCTCCAGCACCTTCGAGGAAGAACCGGTGATCCTCACCCTGGGCGAAGGCGAAATCGAAGCCAACCTGGAATCCTGCCTGATCGATCTCGAAATCGGCCGGCGCTATGTGTTCAATCTCGAACCTGAGCAGGCGTTCGGTCTGCACAATCCAGAACAGGTCATGGAAGTGCCGCTCGACGCTTTCGACGATGATGAGCTCTGCATCGGCAGCCTGGTCGAATTCACCCTGCCCGGCGGCGACACCCTGGCCGGCCAGATCAAGAGCGCCAACAAGACCCATGCCATGGTGGATTTCAACCACCCCCTGAGCGGCTGCGCCGTGACCTTCGAAGTCAGGATCGACGACATTCTGGAGCCCGCATGAACGACGTGCTACTCGCCAACCCGCGCGGCTTCTGTGCCGGCGTCGACCGCGCCATCGCCATTGTCGAACGGGCGCTGGAACTGTTCGGTGCGCCCATCTATGTACGCCATGAAGTAGTGCACAACAAATTCGTGGTCGATGGCCTGCGTGCCAAGGGCGCAATTTTCATCGAGGATCTCGATGATGTGCCTCCCGGCAGCACCCTGGTATTCAGCGCCCACGGCGTGCCACAAGCGGTCAGGGCGGAAGCGGAAGCGCGCGGTTTGCGCGTGTTCGATGCCACCTGCCCGCTGGTCACCAAGGTCCATGTCGAAGTGGGCAAGATGCGCGCCCAGGGCAAGGAAATCGTCATGATCGGCCACAAGGGGCATCCCGAAGTGGAAGGCACCATGGGACAGACGGAAGGCGGCATGTACCTGGTGGAAACCCCGGAAGACGTTGCCCGGCTGGAAGTAAAGGACGCCGCCAACCTGGCCTATGTCACCCAGACCACGTTGTCGATGGACGATGCGGGCAAGGTGGTGGCGGCCTTGAAAGCCAGATTTCCCGCCATCACCGGGCCGAAGAAGGATGATATCTGCTATGCCACGCAGAACCGCCAGGATGCGGTCAAGGCGCTGGCGACAAAATGCGATCTGGTGATCGTGGTAGGCTCGCCCAACAGCTCAAACTCCAACCGCCTGCGCGAAGTGGCACAGAACCATGGCGCGGCAGCCTACATGGTGGACAATGCGGGCCAGCTCGATGCAGCATGGCTGGAAGGAAAACAGCACATCGGCGTCACCGCCGGCGCCTCGGCACCGGAAGTACTGGTGCGGCAGGTCATTGCCCGGCTGAAGGATCTGGGCGCGGGAGACGTATTGGAACTGGACGGCAAGGCCGAGAATATTTCCTTCCCCCTGCCCAGGGCTTTGCAGGCCTCATAGACGAAGCACGGAAGGGAGGGTGGCACAGAGACGCGCCCCCTCTGCCCGACTTAGGCTTCGCGCATCATCTTCCAGTACTGGTATTTCATGGTTGCGGCACAGCCGGCCACGATCGCGGCGAAGGTGATGAACGAACCGATGGCCAGGGTGGAAACGCCCGTCACCGCCTGACCGATGGTGCAGCCCATCGCCAGCACGCCGCCAAAACCCATCAGCACCGCGCCGATGAAGTGGTTGGCGAAATCCCTGAAATCGGCAAACCATTCGATGCGGAAGCTGCGGCTCACCAGCGACCACAGCAGCGACCCCAGAATCACGCCTCCCACGGCCATCACGCCGAAGGTAAGGGCCACGGGTTTGAAGCCGGCGCTGATATAGGCAAAGGTCTGGCCCATGGGATTGATGAAGGTAAAGGATTGCGGCGACAGCGGGCGGCTGTCAGCCGGCTTCACCGCATTCGGATCGGCATAAAGATCCCACTGTTCCGCGACAAAATTCTGCAGCGAGTAGCTCTGCCCATCGGCGCTCACCATGACATTGCTGGTGACATACCAGGCAGCAAGCACCGCCAGGCCGACCACCACGCCCCCCAGGATATTGTCGAGATTGCTGCGGAAGTCTTCCGACTTGAAGGCAAAGACGATCAGGGCCAATCCCAGAATCACGCCGATGGTCAGGCGTGCCGACACGGCACCTTCGCTGCCGGCAATCACCGAGCCCAGGTCCTGTCTGGTCTGCAGCGTCACGGCCAGGGGACGAAGCCAGTCATAGAACAGCACGGTAAACAGGGTCTTGTCGGAATTGGGGAAGGGGTTGGTCATGTAATAGGCGATCACACCAATGATGGCAAGCACCATGATGGACTTGATATTGCCGCCGCCGATGCGGATCAGGCATTTGTTGCCGCAGCCCGAAGCCAGCGTCATGCCCACGCCGAAGATCAGGCCGCCGAGCAGGTTCTCCGCCCACACCAGCTGGTTGGCACGATAGGGAGGGAATGCGCCATCAGCCCTGATCAGGCCATTGGCCTCCAGTATCACCACCCCCAGCATCGCCACCGCAACCGCCAGCAGCCAGGCGCGCATGCGGCCGGTGTCGCCCATGTTGACCCAGTCGGAAACTGCGCCCATGGTGCAGAAATTGGTCTTGTTGACCACGGCCCCCATCACCACGGCGATCCCGAACGTAGCCCAGAGAAAGAACGACTGTGCCGGCGCAAAACTTTCAAAATTCATCTTTTACCCCTTTTTGGTGAAGCATCACATATCCCGGATTGTAGCGGAATCAACACAAAGGGCAAGCCGATTTTTATCAAAAAGTACAATAAAATTCGATAGTTAGTACATTAGTACTAACTAAAATCGGGATCAGAGATAGGGAGTGGGGTCAGGCACGCCAGCCTGTGCGAAACCGGCCTGGCGCAGGCGGCAGGAGTCGCAGCGGCCGCAGGCACGGCCCTGGGCATCGGCCTGGTAGCAGGAGACGGTCAGGCCGTAATCCACACCCAGCGCCATGCCCTGGCGAATGATCTCGGCCTTGGAAAGGTGGATCAGGGGCGCATGGATGGCCGTGGGTTTGCCCTCCAGTGCCGCCCGGGTGGCCAGATTGGCCATATTCTGGAAGGCCTGGATATATTCTGGGCGACAATCCGGATAGCCGGAATAATCCACCGCGTTGGCGCCGATGAAGATGTCGCGGCTGTCCAGCACCTCCGCCCAGGCCAGCGCCAGGGACAGCATGATGGTATTGCGTGCCGGCACATAGGTAATGGGGATTCCATCCGATGGCGCACTGGGCACGGCGATGCCGGCATCGGTCAGCGCCGAGCCGCCGAACACGGTCAGATCCAGCTTCACCGTGCGCTGGTCCGCTGCGCCCAGTGCTGTGGCCACGCGCCCTGCGGCCTGCAACTCGGAGCGGTGGCGCTGGCCGTAGTCCAGGCTCAGGCAATAGCAGGAAAAGCCCTGGCTGCGCGCAAGCGCCAGGGTGGTAGCGGAATCAAGACCGCCGGAAAGCAGGACCACGGCTTTTTTCATCGCCCCCGCTCCTCGCGCCACAGGAGTTTATGCAGTTGCAACTGGAACCTCACCTCAAGGCGGTCGCGCAGGATCCAGCCGGCCAGCTCCGACGGCGCCAAGCTGCCCGCCACGGGCGAAAACAGTACCGGGCATTTCCCGGCCAGCTGTTTTTCCTGCACTTGCTGCCTGGCCCAGCGATAATCCGCCTCGTCACAGATCACGAATTTGAGTTCGTCGTGGGGCGTCAGCAGGGCCAGATTGGCCCAGCGGTTCTTTTCCATTTCGCCCGAGGCCGGCGTCTTGATGTCCACGATGCGCGACACGCGCGCATCCACCTTGCCGATATCCAGCGCGCCGCTGGTTTCCAGCGAAACCGAATAGCCGGCGTCGCACAGCGCGGCAAGCAGGGCCGGGCAGTCTTTCTGGGCCAGCGGCTCGCCGCCGGTGACCGTCACATACCGGGGATGAAAGGCTGCCACCCGTTCCAGAATGGCAGGAACGTCCAGCGGCTCGCCCTCGCTGAAAGCATAAGCCGTGTCGCAATAACCACAGCGCAGCGGACAGCCAGTGAGGCGTACAAACACCGTAGGCAGGCCACTACGGCTGGTTTCCCCTTGCAGGGAATAGAAAATCTCATTGACCTTCAACACTACGCTTCGCCGTACATCACTTCAGTGTGGCAAGGCGTTTCTTGGCTTTTTCTCCCGCATCGCTGAGGGGGAATCGTGCCACCAGATCTTCCAGCATCTTTCTGGCGGTATCCATCTCACCCAGATTCTGCTGGCAGGTCGCGATATTCAGCATGGCATCCGGCACCTTGGGGCTTTTCGGGTACTGGCTGATCAGCGTCTGCTGGCTGCTGATGGCGGACTTGAAGTCTTTCAGGTTGAAATAGGAATTGCCGATCCAGTACTGGGAGCTGGGCGCCAGCGGGCTTTTCGGATAAGTCTGGATAAACTCCTGGAACGCCGTGAGCGCCCCCTGGTAATTGCCTATCCTGAACAGGTTGAAAGCCGCATCGTAAGCCTTGCCTTCCGTTGCCGGATCTGACGGCACAACCGCGTGCGCGGGTTCGGCCGGGGCTTCAGCCGCCTTGGCGGGCGGTTTTTTCCCCTTCACCGGCTTGCTGTCCTCGACCTCGGCAGGCATGGCAGTTTGAGTCGCGCGCTGTTCCAGCAGGCGCAGGCGTGTGTCCAGATCAACGTACAGATCGCGCTGACGCTTCTGGGTCGTTTCGATCGCGTGCGCATGTTCCTCGATCTGACCGCGCAACTTTGCCAGTTCGCTCTTCAGTGCATCGATCTGGGACAATGCATCCATGCCCTGGGCACGCTGGGTTTTCTCCAGGCCCTGCAGTTTTTCCTGGAGCAGGCCCTGCTGCTTCTGCAGCTCGCCGATCTTGGCATGTGCCTCGTCGTCGCTCAGCAGTCCTGCATAACAACTGCCCGCCAGCAGCAGGGCGGGCAGCAGCGCAAGCCGGCGCACCTTTACTCGCCCTGGTAAATGATGTCGGTACGGCGGTTTTGTGCCCATGCGCCCTCGTCATGCCCCTCAGCCTTGGGTTTTTCCTCGCCGAAGCTGACGGTTTCCATCTGGTTGTCGGACACGCCCAGCACGCTCATCATCTTCTTCACGCTCTCGGCACGTTTCTGGCCCAGCGCCAGGTTGTATTCGCGGCTGCCGCGTTCGTCGGTGTTGCCCTGCAAGAAGGCCTTGGCCTTGCCGTTCTGTTTCAGATACTGGGCGTGCGCCTCGATCATGGACTTGTATTCATCCTTCACGGTGAAGCTGTCGAGATCATAGTAAACGCTGCGCTTGGACAGGATGTTGTTGGGATCCTTGAGCGGATTGCTCGCCAGCCCGGATGTTTGCGCACCCTTGCTATCGGCAGCCTGGCCGGTCATGCTCTTGTCTTCCACTGCCGCGCCGCCCTGGCCTTTATCGCCAGTGCTGGCACATGCGGACAACAGACCCAGCAGCAGGGCGCTCAACAACAATTTATTCATTTTTCTCTCCAGATAATTACTGATTTTTCAACAAAGGACCCCAGGCTGGTTCCCTCACGTCACCTGCCTGTACCGACAGCCGCTGTTTCACGCGCCCATCGCTGGACACTGCAGCCAATACGCCACGGCGGTTGATTTCCGTGGCATAAATTACCATTTTCCCGTTCGGCGCGAAGCTGGGCGATTCGTCCAGCGGCGTATCGGTCAGCACCTGCACCTGGCTGGTGGCCAGATCCTGCACCGCAACATGGAATTTTCCGCCATTGCGCTGAATGAAGACAAAGCTTTTTCCATCCGGACTGAAATGGGGCGACACATTATAGCTGCCATCGAAGGTCAGGCGCTGCGCCTGTCCGCCCACCGCCGGCATGCGGTAAATCTGCGCACTGCCGCCACGGTCGGAAGTGAAGATGATCCACTTGCCGTCGGGCGAGAAGTCCGGCTCGGTGTCAATCGTCGAGTTGGCGCTCCAGCGCTGCAAATTGCTGCCATCGGAATTTACCAAGTATAACTGGGAATTCCCGTCCCGCGTCAGGGCCATGGCCAGCCTGCGGCCATCCGGCGACCAGGCCGGGGCGCTGGCGCTGCCCTTGACGCTGATCAGGGGCCGGCGGCCGCCGCTGTTGAGGTTCTGCACATAAACCACCGGCTTTTTCTGCTCGAAGGACACATAGGCCAGCTGGCTGCCGTCCGGCGACCAGGCCGGCGACAGTATCGGCTCCTGGGATGCCAGCACGGTCTGCGCGCCATAGCCGTCCGCATCCGCCACCTGAAGCTCGAAGCGCTTGCCTTCCTTGACCACATAGGCAATCTGGGTGCTGAACACACCCACATCGCCGGTCAGCTTCTCATACACCACATCGGCAATCTTGTGCGCCGTGGCACGCAACTGCGCCGGTGCGATGGTGTAGCTGAATCCCGCCAGCTGGGTCTGCTTGACCACGTCCATCAGACGGAAGCGCACATCCAGCTTGCCATCTGGCCGGGGCGAAATGCCGCCAATCACCAGTCCTTCGACGCCTTTGGCTTTCCAGTCGGGGTAACGCACATCGCCCGGATCATGGGGCTGCGGCTGCACGCTGGCCGGATCCAGCAGCCGGAACAGGCCGCTGCGCGCCAGGTCTGCACCCACCACGCCGGTCAGGCTCTGAGGGTGCGCATTTTCGCCGGCAAAAGGCACGATGGCGACGGGGATCTGGTTGCCCGCCCCGCCGGTAATCTCGATGGTCAGTGCCGCATGGAGCGGCCATGACAGGCTCAGCAACAATAAAACCCATATTTTCTGCAACCACGCTTTCATGCTCAATCCTCGTTCAATCTGAATTTCAGGTGCAGCTCGCGGAACTCGCCGAACAATGCCGGATCAGGCGGCAAAGGCAGGGGCTGCGCCTTGTAAATCGCCCGCTCCACGGCGCTGTCATAGACCGGCGATCCGCTGCTGCGGGTCAGCTTCAAATGCAGTACCTCACCGGTCGGCATCAGGGTCACGTCAAACTCGGCCTGGGGGTTGCCGGCCAGTTCCGGCGGCAGAATGATGTTGCGCTTGATCTTGGCCTGGATACGGCCCTTGTAATCGCCCACCACGCCCTGTGCCGCCGCCTGCCTGGCCGCCGCCTGTGCCTTGGCTGCACTGGCCGCCTCTGCCTGCGCCTGCTGCGCTGCCTTTTCTGCTTTTTCTGCCTTCTCCTGCTCTGCCTTTTTCTTTTTCTCCAGCTCTTCCTGTTTCTCCCGTTCCTGCTTCTGTTTCTGTTTCTCTTTTTCCTGTTTTAGTTCATCTTCCCTGCGTTTTTTTTCTTCTTCCTTGCGCTTGGCCTCCCTGGCTTTAAGCTCGATATCTGCTTTGCTGGGTTTCGCTTCCGGCTCGGGCGGAGGTTTCACCGCCTTGGGCTCCGGCTTGGGCTCGGGCTTCGGCTCCGGCTTGGACTCCACATGCGGCACAACCGGCTTGGTGGCCGGCAGCGCCTCCCACAGCTCGACCTCGACGCCAGCCGGTTCCTGATTCTGCCAGCTCACACCGAAAATCATCAGGAGCAGGAACACCACATGCACCAGCAGCGCCAGCGCGCCCGCCTTGTACTGACCCGGCTCCTCGCGCTGAAATACCATCAGTTTCCTTTGGGTTGCGCCAGCAGGCCAATTTTCTTCACCTGGTTCTGCTGCAAGATATCCATCACGTTCAGCACTTCCTCATAACGCACGCTCTTGTCCGCCGCAATCACGACAGACTGTTCCGGATTGCTTTCCTGTTTCTCCTTCACTGCCTGCACTAATTCCTCTTTCGACACTTCCTGATTCTTCTGGCCTTTGTCGAGATCATGCAACAACAGGCGTTTATCCGCCTTGATGGAAATTTTCAGCGGCGCGACTGGCGGCTTGAGCGACTGCCCCACCTGCGGCAATTCGATCTGACCAGGGTTCACGAGTGGGGCGGTAATCATGAAAATGATCAGCAGCACCAGCATCACGTCGATGTAGGGCACGACGTTGATCTGGTTCATCAGCTTGCGCTGGCGACGCAGGCTCATTTATTTCGCCTGCCGCTGCAGGATGTTGGAGAACTCTTCCATGAAGCTATCGAAACGCGTCGCCAGGCGGTCGATTTCGGAACTATAGCGGTTGTAGGCGATCACCGCCGGAATCGCCGCGAACAGGCCCATGGCAGTGGCGATCAGCGCCTCGGCAATACCCGGCGCAACGTGGGCCAGGGTCGCCTGCCCCACGCTGGAGAGGCTGCGGAAGGCATTCATGATGCCCCACACCGTGCCGAACAGGCCGACATAAGGGCTCACCGAGCCGACCGTGGCGAGAAACGGCAAATGGGATTCGAGCAGGTCGAGTTCGCGGTGATAGGCTGCCCGCATGGCGCGGCGCGTGCTTTCCATCACCACGCTGACATCCAGGCCGCTCTGTTTGCGCTGCTTGAGGAATTCCTTGAAGCCGCCCTCGAAAATGCTTTCCATGCCGCTGGTTTCGCGGCTGGCGACTTTCTGGAACAGGGAATTGAGATCCATGCCGCCCCAGAAATCGCGCTCGAACTTGTCGGTCAGCTGTTTTGCCACGTTGATGGTGAACATCTTGCGGAAGATGTACCACCACGACATCAGGGAAGCCAGCAACAGCCCCAGCATCACCAGTTGCACCACCACGCTGGCGTTGGTGATGAGGCTCAGAAATGATAAATCCTGCGTTACGTTCACGTTCTGTTTTCCAATTTCATACGAATTATCTCAGGAATCCCGACCGGCTTGAATGACGAATGATTCACGCACACAATCTTAACCTGTGCACGTGACAGAATTTCTTCGCCACGCCCGACCGTCTGGGCAAATTCGAGCCAGCTCCGGCCAATTCCATGTACGCTCACCGTCACCCGCAGCAGATCATCGAACACTGCGGGGCGAAGGTAGCTGACATGCACATCGCGCACCACAAAAACCAGCCCATGATCGCGCACCAACTCACTCTGTTCAAACCCGTGGGCGCGCAGCCATTCAGTGCGGGCACGCTCCATGAACTTGAGGTAGTTGGCGTAGTACACCACCCCGCCGGAATCGGTATCCTCGTAATACACCCGCACCGGCCAGCCAAATTCACTCATTCCACAACTCACCGTTGCGGCCACCTTCAGGGCGCCTGAGGCCAAAATGCTGGTAGGCGCTGGGTGTCGCCACCCTGCCGCGCGGCGTACGCATCAGATAGCCCTGCTGGATCAGGTAAGGCTCCAGCACATCCTCAATGGTATCGCGTTCTTCGCCGATGGCTGCGGCGAGGTTATCCACCCCCACCGGGCCGCCGCCAAATTTTTCCAGCACCGCCAGCAACAGCACCCGGTCCATCATGTCCAGACCCAGCGCATCCACATCCAGCATGGTCAGTGCAGCATCCGCCACTTCCCTGCTGACATGGCCACTGGCCTTCACTTCGGCAAAATCCCGCACCCGGCGCAGCAGGCGGTTGGCAATGCGCGGTGTGCCGCGTGAACGGCGCGCAATTTCGAGTGCGCCTTCTTCGGAAAGTTCCACGCTCACCAGCCGCGCCGACCGGGTAACGATGCGCTTCAGTTCCTCATGGGTGTAAAACTCCAGCCGCGCCACGATGCCGAAGCGGTCGCGCAGCGGATTGGTGAGCATCCCGGCGCGAGTGGTGGCGCCCACCAGGGTAAAGGGCGGCAGTTCCAGCTTGACCGAACGCGCCGCCGGTCCCTCGCCGATCATGATGTCGAGCTGGTAGTCCTCCAGCGCAGGATAGAGGATTTCCTCCACTACCGGCGACAGACGGTGGATTTCGTCGATGAACAGCACGTCGTTGGGTTCAAGGTTGGTCAGTAGCGCCGCCAGATCGCCCGGCCGCTCCAGCACCGGCCCGGAAGTCTGGCGCAGGTTGACGCCCATCTCTCGCGCGATGATGTGCGCCAGGGTGGTCTTGCCCAGTCCCGGCGGACCGAACAACAGCACGTGGTCGAGTGCCTCAGCACGTTTGCGCGCCGCCTGGATAAAGATTTCCAGCTGACCGCGCGCCTTCTCCTGGCCCACATACTCGTCCAGCAGCTTGGGGCGCAGGGCGCGCTCCAGCGCTTCTTCCTGCGGCGAGGAATGGGAAGGGGAAATCAGGCGGCCAGATGCTTTGAGGTCGTCGGTTTCGATCATGTGGCACACATCCCGGGCAGCCTTTTGTACCCGGAAACAGCCGGCATATGCGGTTTAACTCGCATGCGCCAACACTTCTGCCGCCCACTGGTTCAGGCTCTTGCCATGAGCCTTGGCGGCGACAAGCGCCGCCGCGTGGACTTCAGGTGGAACACGCAGCATGAGTTTGCCGGATGCGGGTTTTTCGGGCGTCCTGTTTTCCCGCTTGCAGACCTCGATATAGTGGTCGATCGCCGCATGAAAATCAGTCGTTAGCTCGGCTACCGTCTCCCCGTGGAAGCCGATGATATCCCGTACACCGAGCACGCGCCCGACAAAAATATTGTCGCGCGGATCAAACTCGACACGAGCGGTATAGTTTTTGTAGGTCATGACATTGTTCATGGCTTGGCCTCCTGTCTCTCCAGAAATTCCCTGGCATTTTCCACCTGGTATTTTTTGGCTTCCTTGCCGGGATGCGGGCGATGAAAAAACACACGGTCATCATTCAATTCGACAGCAATGCGCGAACCCTCGCCTTCAACCACCTTCCCGCCCATGGCAACAAACAACGCCTCAATATCGGCAAAAACAATACTGGCACGAGTGGGTTTCGCAAGAATGGCTTCCAGAGTTTTGCGGTGTTTCGCTTTCACCGGACAAATGCTAGCTTAAAATGCAATCGCCCGCAATCATTTATTGATAGCAATTTGCCACCGGGTGTCATGGGCTACCGTATGCACACAACTCTCCTCCCCCTTCAAGGGGGAGGTCGGGAGGGGGATGGGGTGATTGTAGAGCATCATTCTATTCAATGGGTTACTGACTGGATGCCCCCATCCCCACCCCAGCCCTCCCCTTGAAGGGGAGGGAGAAAAAACATCAATCATTTCAAGGCGATGCCGAGTGCAAGCAAATGTGTACATACCGTAGGTATCATGGGTGCCGGCTGCTCATGCCTTGGACAACAATTTCAGCGCCTGGCGGATACCGTCGGTCACGCCGGTTTCAATGGCCAGCTGCTTCACCGCCCAGCTCGCTTCCTTGTCATTGTAGCCCAGTGCCAGCAGGGCATTGAGGACGTCACTGCCGGCGGAAACCGGCTTGACCACCGCACCCAGCAAGGCCGAACCCGCCTCACCCGGGGCAAACTTGTCTTTCAGCTCCAGCAACAGGCGTTCGGCGGTCTTTTTGCCGATGCCCGGAATCTTGACCAGCCGCCCCGCATCCTGCGCCATCACGGCATGGGACAGCTCATCCACGGACAGGCCGCTGAGGATGGTCAGCGCCAGCTTGGCCCCCACCCCGGTGATCCTGATCAGCTGGCGAAATGCCTGGCGCTCGTGATCGGCGAGAAAGCCATACAGCAGGTGCGCGTCCTCGCGCACGATCAGCTGGGTGTGGAGAGTCACGCTTTCACCCAGGGCAGGCAGGTTATAGAAGGTGCTCATCGGCACATCGACTTCGTAGCCGACCCCCTGCACATCCAGCAGAATCTGGGGTGGGTGCTTTTCCAGCAATTTGCCGCTCAATCGTCCGATCACACCAGTCTCCCATTTCTTACCCGATAACCCGCCGTCGCCAGCCCGCCCAGCCCCTGCCCGCCGTGGGCGTGACAGATGGCGCACGCCAGGGCATCCGCCGCATCCGCCTGTGGCGTGCCCTCCAGCCGGAGCAGACGGCGCACCATTTCCTGCACCTGTTCCTTGTTGGCATGGCCGTTGCCGACTACTGCCTGTTTGACCTGCAAGGCCGTGTATTCCGCCACCGGCAGATCGCGCGCCACCAGGGCGCAAATCGCCGCGCCGCGCGCCTGGCCAAGCAACAGCGTGGATTGGGGATTGACGTTGACGAACACTTTTTCGATAGCGGCCTGATCGGGCTGGTAAGTGGCAATGACCTCGCCGATGGAATCGAGGATGGTCTTGAGGCGCTGCGGCAACTCGCCGTCCGGGGTTTTGATGCAGCCGCTGGCGACATAGTCCAGGCGGCTGCCCTCCTTGGCGACAACGCCAAAGCCGGTGATGCGCAAGCCCGGATCAATGCCTAGAATGAGGATTATCGCACCCCGTTATTCTTCAATGACGGCAGAGGTATACACGTCCTGCACATCATCCAGCGCTTCCAGGGCATCCAGCAGTTTCTGCATCTTCACCGCGTCGTCACCCTCGAACACCGTTTCGCTGTCCGGCTTCATCGTCACTTCCGCCACCTCGGCCTTGAGGCCGGCCTTTTCCAGCGCATCCTTGACTGCCATGAAGTCACCGGGCGAAGTAATCACTTCCACGCTGCCATCGTCGTTATTGAGCACGTCCTCGGCGCCGGCCTCCAGCGCGGCTTCCATGACCTTGTCCTCATCGGTGCCAGGCGCGAAGATGATCTGGCCGCAATGCTTGAACATGAAGGCCACCGAGCCGTCGGTGCCGAGGTTGCCGCCATGCTTGGAGAAGGCGTGACGCACGTCGGCCACGGTGCGGGTGCGGTTGTCGGTCAGGCAGTCGACGATAATCGCGGCGCCATTGATGCCGTAGCCCTCATAGCGAAGCTCGACATAATCCACCCCTTCCAGCTCGCCGGTGCCTTTCTTGACCGCGCGGTCGATGTTATCGGCCGGCATGTTCACTTCCTTGGCCTTGTCGATGGCCAGGCGCAGACGCGGGTTGAAGCTGGCGTCACCGCCGCCCATCTTGGCGGCGACCGTGATCTCCTTGGACAGGCGCGAAAAAATCTTGCCGCGCTTCTCGTCCTGACGCCCTTTCCTGTGTTGAATATTTGCCCATTTGCTATGACCGGCCATGACTTCCTCAATCTCGCTGTTCTGTTTTAAACAGGCGTAATGGTACCATTCCGGCTTACCTTAAATCAAAGCCGGGAGCGCCCTGTGACCGATCCTCTATTGATTGCCAAGAACGATGACAAAAGTCTTTTTCTCCTGCCGCAACTGGCCAATCGCCATGGCCTGATCGCTGGCGCCACCGGCAGCGGCAAGACCGTGACACTGCAGGTCATGGCCGAGCATTTCAGCCGCATCGGCGTGCCGGTGTTCATGGCTGACGTCAAGGGCGACCTTTCCGGCATCAGCCAGCCCGGCAGCGAAAAACCGAAAATCAGGGAACGCATTGAAAAACTGGGGCTTGACGACTTTGCCTTCGCGGGCTGCCCGGTTGCGTTCTGGGACGTATTCGGCGAACAGGGCCACCCGGTACGCGCCACCATTTCCGAAATGGGGCCACTGCTGCTGGCGCGCATGCTGAACCTGAACGACACCCAGGGCGGAGTACTGAATCTGGTGTTCAAGATCGCCGACGACACTGGCCTGCTGCTGCTCGACCTCAAGGACCTGCGCGCCATGTTGCAGCATGTCGGCGACCACGCCAAGGACTTCACCACCGAGTATGGCAACATCTCCGCCGCCAGCATCGGCGCAATCCAGCGCGGACTGGTGGCACTGGAAACGGAAGGCGGGGAACAGCTGTTCGGCGAACCGGCGCTGAACCTCGACGACCTGCTGCAAACCGGCGACAAGGGACACGGGGTGGTCAACATCCTCGCCGCTGACAGGCTGATGAATTCGCCCAAGATCTACGCCACTTTCCTGCTCTGGCTGCTATCCGAGCTGTTCGAAAAGCTACCTGAGGTCGGCGACCTGGACAAGCCCAAGCTGGTGTTCTTCTTCGACGAAGCCCACCTGCTGTTCAACGATGCCCCCCAGGCCTTGCAGGACAAGATCGAGCAGGTGGTGCGCCTGATCCGTTCCAAGGGAGTGGGTGTTTATTTCGTCAGCCAGAACCCGCTCGACATCCCCGACAAGGTACTGGGCCAGCTCGGCAACCGCATCCAGCATGCCTTGCGCGCCTTCACCCCGCGCGACCAGAAAGCGGTGCGCGCGGCAGCGGAAACCTTCCGCGCCAACCCCGGCCTGGACGTGGAAGCCGCCATCACCGAACTCGCCGTGGGCGAGGCACTGGTTTCCCTGCTCGACGAAAAAGGCCGCCCCCACCCGGTGGAACGCGCCCTGGTCGCCCCACCCCATAGCCAGCTCGGCCCGGTCACGCCGGAGCAGCGCCAGTCCATCGTCAAACAGTCAGTGCTGTACGGTCACTACGAAGAAATCGTGGACCGGGAGTCGGCCTACGAGAAACTCAAGGGCCGCGCCGCCAGCAGCGCCCCCGCCGCCCCGGCGAGCAGCGGCGCGCAAAATGAAAAGGAGGCAGATTCCGGCTGGTTCGGCAGCCTTGGTGACATGCTGGGAAGCGGCGGGAGCAGCAGCCGTGGCGGCCGCCAGAGCGTGGCGGAAACGGCGATCAAAAGTGCTGCCCGCGCCATCGGCTCGCAACTGGGCCGCGAGATCATCCGTGGCGTGCTGGGATCGATTCTGGGGGGAAGACGCTAGCGGGCTGTTGAAAAACTACTGCGCTCGCAAGAGCGGCGTTAAAAATGGGCTCAAAATCCTCATTTACTATCTGTAAATTCCGGTTTTTCGCCCATTTTCGCCTTGCTCTTGCCGCGCTCGCTACGTTTTTCAACAGCCCGCTAGACCCCGGTCCACTCGTGGATCGACCAGCGCCGGGTAATCGGGCCATTGCGCCCCATCCCTCGTTGCACCAGGGCACCGCCCCCCTGCCGGAAAGCCTCGAATTGCCCCGGCGCAAACAGGGCCTTGCCTTCCCGGTAAGGCAGGGTTGAAAGCTGGATTTCCCACGCCTGCGCCCCGCCCTTGCGGCGTCCGAAGGAAAACTCGCAATCCAGCAGGCGCGCCTGTTCGTCGTGTTCCAGGTCCTGCGCTTCGAACAGGTCTTCCAGGGACGAGGCCTGACGCGTAAATTCGGTCCGGTCGCGCACGAACAGGAAGTAGCCGTCCATCACCAGCAAATAGCCCTTGCGCGTCGTGACGCGGCCTGCCACGCTGGCTTCCTCCAATAGCCGCAAGGTAACCACACCAGCCTCCGGCCCGGCGAGGCGCTGCCACTTTTCCTGCACCGTGCCAGGCAGATTCTCCTCTACCAGCAGGCCATCCTCGAAGTGTATGCGATGGGTGTTGTCGCGGCCGCGCGAGGGCTGGTAGTCCACCTGGCGGCGGCGATGCAGGAGATCGCCGCCGGCCATGGTCATGCCGGCAATGCCCTGCTGGCGGGCAAGCCAGAGCAATTCCCGGTCGCTGCACTGCGCCAGGGCGGTTTTACCGGAAAAATCAGGCCGTGCCGCAGGTACGCGCATATCGGCGAACAGCGCGGAGGTCTGAATCCAGTAGGCACGGGTAGAAGTATCGGCAGGCTTGCCCCTGGCTTCGAGGGACACGCGCTGCCACACGCCGAAATAGTCCTGCGGCACAGGATCGTTCAGATCCACGCTCATGGTTTCGGGGTTTTCGCCTGCAAGGCGCAGAATTCCGCGATTTCCCCCAAAATGCGGGACACGGCACGATTGGCGGCCACCACGCCGCCATAGGGATCATCGCCGGGCGCTGCTTCGGTCACATCGAACTCCCGCGTCGCCAATACCTTTCTGGCCTCGGCATCGACCAGTTGCACCCGCAAGCCGAGACGGATCTGGCTTGGCGCGGCAAGAAAATCCTGCTGCAGGCGCACAATTTCGCTCTCCAGCCGCAAATTGGCGCTGGCCCCGCTCTGCGACAGAAGCACGGCACGGTAAGTACCGGTGGATTCCAGCGCCTGAACCAGCAACGGGGTCAACATCCGCGCTGGCGAATCAACCCACTGATTTTTTGTGAAATACTCGATTTCGTGAGGCTTTCTGACAAAGGCCATGCGCTGTGTATCAAAGCCAGGCCGCGCCCGCATCGGGCTCACCAGCACCACCGGCGCTTCGCCTGCCGGCACAGCATTTTTGTTGTCAAACCGCGCTTCCAGGGCAAAAGTGTTGACCGCTTCCTGCTTCACCGGCTGCAGGGGGCTGCAGGCCGTGATCGCCACCCATGCGGCGCTGATGATTCCTGCCCGTATCCACTTCATGGTTCTCTCCCCTATTCCCCCGGCCCTGGCGCAGCAGATTCACGGCCCAGCAGCAACATATTGGGATGACGCCCGACTTCCTCGCTGATGCGTTTGAGCGAGGCACTCAGTTCGCGCATTTCAACCAGGGTCAGCTCCAGTTCCGGCACCACCCCATTGGCCGCCTGGTCCACGCCATTCATGGTTTTTCGCACCGCCACGCTGGCGCGGGAAGCATCGCCCGCCATTTTTTCCAGCGCTTCCGCGCTCTTGCCGATGCGCTCGATCAGGCGCGGCAAGTCGGCGCTGGCTTTGGCCGTATTCCCGGCGGTGCTTGCCGCATCCCGCAAACCGGCATCAATCACGTCCTTGCGCGCCGCCAGGGTGCCGGAAAGCGTCGCCATGTCCGCCATCAAGCGTTTGAACGCACGCTGGTTGTCCTCATCCAGCACCGCATCGATACGTTGCGCCACACGATTGAAGCCGGCAATGGAATCGCTCACTGCGGTATCCAGACGTGTCAGCAGGGATGGCATGGTTTTGATCACCGGCGGCTCCTCGCCCGGCCGACCAAGCAGTGGCCGGGCATCGCGCGTCCCGCCAGTCAGCTCGATCTGGGCGATGCCGGTCAGACCCTGAACCTTCAGGACTGCAGCGGTATTTTCCTTGATCGGCGTACCGCGCTCGATATCCAGTTCGAGCCGCACCCGCTCGCCCTGATCGAGGGAAATGCGTTTCACCCGTCCCACTTCGACGCCACGGTACTTGACCGGCGCATTGAGATTGAGACCAGCAACCGACTCGTTCATGTAGACCAGATAGGTATCGTAAGTTTTGCGGTATTGCGCGCCCCCGCTCAGCCACAGTATGCCCGCCACCAGCGCGGCGAAAAGCACGATGACAAACAGTCCGACGATGGTGTAGTTTACTTTTGTTTCCACGTCTGATCCCATGCGGCGCGGCCACGCGCACCGTAAAAATATTCGCGGATGATGGGGTGCTCGGCTTGCGCCAGTTCGGTCATGGTGCCGATGCCCAGCACCCGGTTCTCTCCCAGCACGGCCACCCGGTCAGCCACCCGCCACAGCAGGTCGAGGTCGTGCGTCACCATCATGATGGTCAAACCGAGCGATTCTTTCAAGTTTTTCACCAGTTCGTCGAAGCCGCTGGCGCTCAGGGGATCAAGTCCGGCGGTCGGTTCGTCGAGAAAGACCAGCTCCGGTTCCAGCGCCAGGGCCCGCGCCAGCGCCGCGCGCTTGCGCATGCCGCCGGACAGTTCATTGGGGAACTTGGCGCCGGCATTGGGGGGCAGGCCGGTCAGGGCAATTTTCAGGGCCGCGAGTTCATTAATCACGCCGTCATCCAGATCGGTATGCTCGCGCAGCGGCAAGCCGACGTTCTCCAGCACCGTCAGTGAACTGAACAGCGCCCCGCGCTCGAACATCACGCCCCACCTGCGGCGCAGGGGCAGCGCGGCTTCGTCGTCCAGGCCCAGCACTTCCTGTCCAAACACCCGGATCGAACCGGACTGCGGCGGCTGCAGCAGGATGATTTCGCGCAGCAGGGTGGATTTGCCGCAACCGCTGCCCCCCACCAGAGCGAAAATTTCGCCACGCTGCACAGTCAGGCTGACATTCTCATGCACCACCGCCGCGCCGAAACGGGTACAGATGCTGTTGACCTCGACAATGGCTTCACCCGCCATCAGATTTGCAGCCAGCTGAAAATGATCGAAAACACGGCATCCACCACAATCACCAGAAAGATCGCCTGAACCACGCTGACCGTTGTCTGCTGGCCGACGCTATCCGCGCTGCCGCTCACCTGGAAACCCTGGAAACAGCCGACCAGGCCAACAATCACCGCAAACATCAGCGCCTTGCCAATACCGACCAGATAGGAAGACAGCCTGACTGCATCATCAAAGCGTGCAAGAAAATCCTCAAAGTTGATGCCCAACTGGCTTTTGGCCATCACCATGCCACCTATCACACCCATCACGTCGGCATATACCGTCAGCAACGGCACTGCAATCATCAGGGCAAGAATCTTGGGCAAAACCAGCAGTTCCATGGGTGCGATGCCAATGGTGCGCATGGCGTCGACCTCCTCGGTCACTTTCATGGTGCCAATCTGGGCGGTAAAGGCCGAGCCGGAGCGCCCGGCTACAATAATCGCCGTCAACAATGGAGCCATCTCGCGCAACATGGACAGGCCGACCAGATCGGCAACGAAGATGCTCGCCCCATAGCGTGCCAGTTGCTCGGCCCCCTGGTAGGACACCACTACTCCCATCAGGAACGACAGCAAGCCGACGATGGGCAGGGCATCAAAGCCCGCCCCCTGGATATTGTGCAGCAGGGGGCGCAAGCGGAAACGGGCCGGCTGCCTGACAACCCGCAGCGCCGCCAGCGCAGCTTCACCGATAAAAGCCAGCATCCCGGTCACCTGCTCAAGGTGGTGCAGGAAAAGATAACCAAGCCGGGCCAGAGGTGGCAGACCAGTCGGCTGCATTACAGCGGCTTCCGCCCCGCGCGCCTCGATCATGATCAGGAGCGACTCAAATTCCGGCTTCAGGCCTTGCAGCGTCACCGTCCGCCCAGCGCGTTCCAGCTCACGCAGCGTGCGGAACAACAGCCACGCGCCGGCGGTATCCATGCTTTCCACCGCCGAACAGTCCATGAGCAAATTGTCTCCCGGTGGCCAGGCAAATCCTTCAAGCCCTCCCTGCACAGCCTTGATATGTGGCAATACCCAGTCTCCGCGGCAGTAAGCCGCGCTTTCGCCCGCGATGAGCGCAATATGGAATAGGCCAGCATTCTCGGTCATGGCCAGATTTTGCGCAGACAGCCGCCAAAGATCAAGCGCCTGAAACAATCGCTTCATGTTCCCCTTGCATAAAAACAGGATCACACAATACAATTTACCGAACACATGATCGTAAGATCATCTGTCACCGCCACCACAATATCTGGAGATGCCCCATGAAAAAACCCCTTCCCACCAGCCTGATGCTGGCTGGCAGCCTGCTGTTGAGCGGCCATGCGTTAGCAGCAGAAGCGCCCCAGGCTGCAGCCCCCGTTCCGGTTGAAATGCAGCAGATGATGAAGAGTTACTCGCCCGAACTACGCCAGAAGGCAATGGCCCTGTCGCCTGAACTCAAGGCCACCATCCAGAAGCTGCACGCCGGCCACAACCGCCGCGCCAAGGAAACCAATCTGCGCCAGATCATGCATGAAATCCTGTCAGAATATCAAAGCATTGCCTCCGCCCTGGCGACCGACAATGCCGAACAGGCTGCGGAAGCCGCGCGCCGCCTGGCAAACCACCGCATTCCCAAAGGCGGCCTGCTGGCTTATTTCCCCCTGGACAAGGTCAACACCAACGATCTTTCCGTATTGCCCGCGATGAACGAAATCGTTGAAGGCAGCGCGCTGAAACTGGCGGAAGCCGCAGACCAGGGCGATCTGCCCAAGGCAGCATCGTACATGAGCGACATCATGACCGGCTGCGTCGCCTGTCATCAGAAGTTCCGTGGCGTGCCGGGCATTTCTGCCAACCTGATGACTCCCGCAAGCAAGTAAATCGGACGCAACAAACTCGCCACTATTCCAGGAGAAATGATGATGAATCAAAAAATTATTGCCACTGCCGTATCCGGAATTCTATTTGCCATGGCGCACAGCGCCCACGCCACCAACGGCGATCAGATGCTGGGCATTACCGCCACCCAGTGGGGCATGGGCGGCGCGGTGGTAGCCGCGCCACAGGATGCCGCCACCACCATGTATAACCCTGCCGGCCTTGCCACACTGGGCATCAAGGACGTGCGTTTCGACATGGGCGTGGGCGTACTCAATCCGCCGCGCCAGGCCAATGATCGGGACAGCGATTCCAAGTACTACCTGATGCCGGCGGGAGCTGTCGCCTTCAACGTCAATGACAGGCTATTCCTGGGCATGACCATGGGCGGCATTTCCGGCAGCGGCGTCGATTTCCCCGATGTGCTGGCCGCAGCGCCTGGCGCACAGGCGGTGGTCACCACCAAGCAGTCCTACAAGATCGCGCCCGGTTTCGCCTACAAGGTCAACGACCAGCTTTCGGTTGGCGCAGCGCTCCAGATCGGCTATCAGAGCCTGGCCATGTATAACGGCATGAATTCCGCCAGCGTTCTCACCCTGCCCCAGACCCAGGTCTATGGCGCTGGCGTCAGCGCCGGCCTGATCTACAAGATCAACGATGCAATCCAGTTGGGCGCAAACTGGACCAGCAAGACCAATATGGACGAGTTCAAGTGGAATACCAATAACGGCACTTACCGCATGACCATGGACATGCCGCAAACCTTCGCGCTGGGCGTGGCTTTCAAGCCCATGCCAGGACTGCTGGTCGCTGCTGACGTGAAGCACATCGGGTTCAGCGATGTGCTGGACAGGGTAGCTTTCCAGACACCGGCTGGCACCAGCTCGATGAATTTCGGCTGGAGCGACCAGACCGTATTCGCTCTCGGCGTACAGAAGGACATCGACGCCAACACCACGGTACGCGCCGGTTTCAACTATGGCAAATCGCCAATTGGCCAGGAAGATGTGAACACCAATATCGGCTCGCTGGCAATCACGGAGAAACACCTCTCGCTCGGCGTGACACGCAAATTCAGCGACAAGGTATCAGGATCACTTTCCTATGTCCGCGCCTTCCAGAACGAAATCACCTCGAACGTGGCGCCTTACAACAAGATCGAGCTGGAGCAGAACATTGTCAACGTCCAGCTGAGCTACAAATTCTAAGCGGAGGATTTCATGACTGTAGACCGTATCGTGCATCTGATGGCAGGGCTGGTGGTGCTGATCAGCCTGGCATTGGCCCACTACTCCAACCCGGCCTGGCTTTGGCTCACCGCTTTTGTCGGCGTCAACCTGGCGCAAAGCGGCGTGACCGGTTTCTGCCCGTTGGCGTTCATGCTCAAGAAAGCAGGCGTCAACGAGGGCAGTTGCTGTTCATAAACAAAGGTTGTTCATAATTCCCCCGGGGCGCCATCGGCATCATTGATGCGCCCCCCCGGGGACTTTTTTCAGGCGTGGCGCAAAGGCTCCTGTTTCCTCACGCCACACAGCAGCTCCGGATCGTATACCCGCACGCAATTACGGCCATCGTGCTTGGCCTGATACAAAGCCTGATCCGCAGCCGAGATCAGCATACTGGCCTCACAGGCCTGGCCCGGCACTGCGCTGGTCACGCCCAGGCTGATGGTGACATGTGGCGCAACCGGGGACTGGCTGTGTTCAATGAGCAGTTCCTCAATCCTGGCGCGCATTTTTTCAGCCAGGATGGTCGCACCGGATTTGTTGGTCTCGACCAATACGACCACAAATTCCTCGCCGCCATAGCGCGCCACCATGTCACCGGGGCGCTTGAGTGCACCCTCCAGCGCGGCAGCCACCTGGATGAGGCACTGGTCCCCCATCTGATGGCCATAGGTATCGTTGTAATGCTTGAAATAGTCGATATCCAGCATGATCAGTGCAATCGGCGTGGCGGCACGCACTGCACGCCGCATTTCGCTGGCCAGATATTCATCCAGGCGCCGCCGGTTGGGAATGCTGGTCAGGCTGTCGAGGTTGGAGTATGCGCGCAGCTCCATCGCCTGATCGCGCAACAATCTTTCACGCGCCACCGAGAGGCTCACGTCGGCGACCTGGATCAGACAATGGCGCAACATGCCGTCCGGTTTCAACGGCAGCACCTGAATCGCCTGACGAATACGCGGCTGATGCGCGGCCGAAACAGCGTCCGGGAATAGAGGGAACGGCGTCTTGTTAAGCGACTGGGACAATAGTGAGGGCTGTCCGTTCCGCAAAGCGCCATGCACTGCCATGAGTAGCCGGCTACCCTGCAACTCGGGGAACAACTCGGTCAGAGTGTGACCCATGGCGTCCTGCTGCGTCAGGCCCGAGTGATGGTTCATCCACTCGTTCCACAACACGATGCGCTCGTCGTGGTCGAGAACAATCAGGCCATTGCAGACCGCATTGACTGCCGCAGCAGAGAGCATCAACTGACTGGATTGAAATTCTGGCATGACAATTAGTGCGGGATATTTCCCAGGAAACGGCTGATGCTGCCCTTCAGCCCCTGAACCGAGGAAACGTCGAGCAGAAATGCCACATAGCCGTTGATCTGATGTTTTTCCAGCTTTAGATCGATATGCAGCAGCATCACCAGATCATTCGCATCCTTGCGCTCGGCCTGAAGGATTTCACCGCTGGTGCCAAAATGAAATACCGGCAACGAACTGGAGAATTCAGAACCGAATACATTGGCCAGGGTGCCAATCAGGGCATTGAGGATGATGTTGCCAATCTCTGACAGCGCCTCCTGCTCCATGGCGGTCAGTTCCTCGATCGGCATCTCGTCTCCGATCATCAGCCGCACGATTTCGAGGCTCTTGTTCTCCGGAAACATCAGGATGGCGTCAGCATCGAACGTACCATGGAAATGCTGGCTTACGCCGCAGATGCGCTTTCCTGCATCCTTGGTCAATTCGCTGGCAGCCGTAATGCGCGAGGTGAAGCCGATCGAGGGCACGGACATGGCCACCCGGTCGTTGACCATCTGGCTCATGGCGGAAGCGGCCTGGCCGACCCCGATATTGAATACCTCGGTCAGCGCATCGCGCTCGATGTCGTCGAGTTCAAGCATGTCAGGGCTGGGTGTAGTAGGCCAAGGCCTGCTCGATACTGGCAGCAGTAATCGGCTTGGCCACGAAGGCAATACCGAGTTGCTGCGCCTTCTGGCGCGAGCTTTCCTGAATGTTGGCAGTAAGCAGCACAATTTTGGTGGCAGGATAGGCCTGCCGTATCTGTTCCGAAGCCTCCACGCCGTCCATGCCCGGCATGTTCATGTCCATGGTGACATAGTCCGGCATGTTTTCGCGTACCTGCTTTACGGCTTCCTCGCCATTGCCTGCTTCGAAAATCTGCCACTCCGGTTGCCGCTCCAGCACCAGTGCGCGGATCATCATGCGCGAAACACGGCTGTCATCGACAATCAATAAGGTTTTCTTGTTCATTGCTTGCTTTGGCTGATTGAAATTCGAAGTGTCCATGATACACCCCGGTTTCATGGCTTCAAACATTACCGTGAAGGGGGGCTTTCCGGTGGCTGCCATCCATGCAGAATCTTCTCCGCCCAGAACAGGCCGATCACGCTTTTAACATCGGTAATCCGGCCACTGCGTACCCACTCCAGTGCCTGCACGAGGGGGATGGTAAAAACTTCCAGAAATTCGTCACCATCCCGCTTGTGCCCGCCCGGGGTCAACTCCTCGGCCAGAAACAGGCTCATGCTTTCATCGGAATAACCAATGCAGGGATGAATTGTCGCCAGGAAACGCCATTTATCCGCGACATAGCCGGTTTCCTCCAGCAATTCGCGCTGTCCGCATGCCAGCGGCTGCTCACCCAAATCAATCTTGCCGGCTGGCAATTCATAGAAATCCCGCCGCAGCGGATAGCGAAACTGGCGTTCCATTACTACTTCGCCATTTGCCAGCAGCGGGATCACTACCACAGCACCGGGATGGACAATATATTCGCGCATTGCCTGCTGTCCATCAGGCAGTTCTACGCGATCCTCGCGCACATGCAGCAGCCCACCCTGATACACACAACGAGAGGAAAGTGGCCTTTCAGCAAGATCATCCGGGGTCATGCGCACCTTCCAGGCTGGCAAGAAAGCCGGGAGTATTTCTTACCGCTGCCGCCACAAGTAACGGTAGGTAAAGCCGGGAAAGGCAAAGACCAGAAACAGGCAGATGGTGACCGCGTAAAACTCCCAGTTTTGCGCGTGGCGAGGTGCCAGCTGTTGCTCCAGCAGCACACTCGCACCACCCACCGCAAAATACAACACCACCAGTTCCAGCAAATGCCAAGCCAGGTTTTTGCCACCTTGCAAGGAAATGAAGAACAGCAGGCGATCGGCAAAAAAGGGCGAATTAGCCGCCGTCAGCGCCAGTAGCAGAAGAATCACAATTCCGGAGGTCATAGCAGGGAACGCTGGATGGCATAGGCACACAGCGCCATCAGTGGCTGCGGGAGCACCCCCAGGGCCAGCACGGCAAGCCCGTTGGCACTCATCAGCATGGCCATGTCGCCCTCAGCCTTCACCCGCACTTCGTCCTGCGGCGCATCAAAATACATCAGCTTGATGATGCGCAGATAGTAGAAGGCACCGATTACCGAGAACAGCACAGCCGCCACGACCAGCCAGACAAAGCCCGCCTGCAGCGCGGCCTGGAGCACCGACAGCTTGGCATAGAACCCAACGGTCGGCGGCACGCCTGCCATGGAGAACATCAGCAGCAACATCATGAAGGCATACCACGGGCTGCGCTGGTTGAGTCCCTTGAAGTCATCCAGATTTTCGGCTTCGAAACCCTGGCGCGACAGCAGCATGATCATGCCGAACCCGCCCATGCTCATCAATACGTATACCAGCACGTAAAACATGGCGGAACTGTATCCGTTCAGACTACCCGAGAGGAAACCGAGCAACAGAAAGCCCATGTGCGAAATGGTCGAATAGGCCAGCATGCGCTTGATATTGGTCTGCGCAATGGCAGTGATGTTGCCGATAGCCATGGACAGCAGCGCCATGATGGCCAGCATGCCCTGCCAGTCCTGCACCAAGCCCTGCAAACCATCCACCAGCAGACGGGTAACAAAGGCAAAGGCAGCAATCTTTGGTGCTGAACCGATGAACAGCGTTACCGCAGTAGGTGCGCCCTGATACACATCAGGGATCCACATGTGGAAGGGCACCACACCGAGCTTGAAAGCCAGGCCGGCGACGATAAAGACCAGGCCGAAAGTAAGCACCACATGATTGCCGGTACTATGCTGGATCACGGTTGCCACCTGGTTGATATTCAGGCTGCCGGTTGCACCATAGAGCATGGACATGCCATAGAGCAGCAGACCGGAAGCCAGCGCGCCGAGCACGAAATATTTCATCGCCGCTTCCGTCGCCATCGCGGAATCACGCTGCAGGGCCACCATGGCATAGAGGCTGAGAGACAGCAGTTCAAGGCCCATGTACAGCACCAGAAAGTGGTTGGCGGAAATCATTACCATCATGCCCAGCAGTGCAAACAGCACCAGGGCAAAGAACTCGCCACGGAACATGCCGCGCAGCCTGATATAGGCGCGGGAATAGACCAGCACCACCGATACTGAAATGTAGCTCATCAGCTTGAGCACATCACTCATGGCATCATCCACGAACATGTTGCTGAAGGTGTAGGCTGGCGCCGCAACATGGGTCGCAACCGTCATCCAGGCAGCACCCAGCAAGGTCAACTGAGTCAGTGCGTAGGTAATGAAACGGTTACGCTCGGAAAGGAACAGGTCAACAACAAGAATCAACGAGACCATGGCCAACACGAAGATTTCCGGTAAGGCTGGGGTCAGGTCGGGCATGGCAACGATCATTACATTCTCTCTTAAATGCTTGCTTTTTAGAGCTTGCTCTGCGCCACGTGGGCAAGCAGATTGTTGACCGAAGCGTGCATCACCTCGGTAAAGGGCAGAGGATACAAACCCATGCCCAGCACGGCCACAGCCAGCAAGGCCAACACCAGGAATTCACGGCGTCCGATGTCATTCAGATGCTCGACATGGGTGTTGGCCACTGCACCAAATACCACCCGCTTGTACATCCACAGGGTATAGGCAGCGCCAAATATCAGCGTGCTTGCAGCCAGGAAGCCGTACCAGAAATTGACCTTGATGGCAGCCAGAATCACCATGAATTCGCCGACAAAACCACTGGTGCCAGGCAGGCCCGAGTTGGCCATGGCAAACAGCATGAAGAATGCGGCAAACATCGGCATTTTATTGACCACGCCGCCATAATCTGCAATCTGGCGTGAGTGCATGCGGTCATACATCACCCCCACGCACAGGAACATGGCCCCGGAAATGAAACCATGGGAAATCATCTGGACCAGCGCGCCTTCCATGCCCAGATTGTTGAAGATAAAAATCCCCAGCGTGACAAAACCCATATGGGAAATGGAGGAATAGGCAATGAGCTTCTTCATGTCGCTCTGCACCAGCGCTACCAGGCCGATATATACCACCGCGATCAGCGACAGGGTAATCATGAACCCGGACAGAGCATGGCTGGCGTCAGGCGCAATTGGCAGCGAAAAGCGCAGAAAACCGTAGGCACCGACTTTCAGCATGATTGCCGCCAGCACCACCGAGCCGCCGGTAGGTGCTTCGACGTGCGCATCCGGTAACCAGGTATGCACCGGCCACATCGGCACCTTGACGGCAAAGGCAGTAAAGAAGGCGATGAAAAGCAGTATCTGTGCGCCCATTGCCAGGGGCAGGCGGTGGTAATCGAGAATGCTGAAGCTGCCACCGGACTTATGGAAGAGATAGATGAACGCCACCAGCATCAGCAGGGAACCGGTCAGGGTATAGAGGAAGAACTTCACTGCGGCATAGACCCGGTTCGGCCCGCCCCACACGCCAATGGCAATGAACATCGGGATCAGCATGGCTTCCCAGAACACATAGAACAGCACTGCATCGAGCGCTGCAAATACGCCGTTCATCAGTCCCGACATGATGAGGAAGGCGGCCATGTACTGCGCCACTTTCTTCTGGATGACCTGCCAGCCGGCAATGACAACCAGCATCGTGGTAAAGCTGGTCAGCAGAATAAACAGTACCGAAATGCCATCCACACCCAGGTGGTAGTGGATATTGAAGTTTTCGATCCAGGGCCTGAATTCGACAAACTGCATGCCGCTGGACAGCCGCTCGAAGCGGGTAAACAGCGGAATGCTGATGATGAAACCCGCCACCGAACCTATCAATGCGATGAGGCGGGCAACCGGTGCATTGCGATCGCTGCCCGTGGCCAGCACCAGAAGGCCTGCCACGATCGGCAACCAGATTACCCAGCTTAACAATGTCGAACCTTCGCTCATAACTTCCCTAAATGGCTCTTTATCTTACAAACAGCGAAATCATCAGAAATACGCCGATAATCATGGCAAAGGCGTAGTGGTAAATATAACCGGACTGTACATGCCGGATCAGCGACGAGAACCAGCCGACCACCCGTGCCGTGCCGTTAACGAACAATCCATCGATCAGCCACACGTCGCCAATACGCCACAGGCTGCGGCCAAGCAGGCGTGCCCCGCCGGCAAAGAACACGTCATTGAAGGCGTCGAAGCCGTATTTCTTCTCCAGGATAGTGGCCATCAGGCTGAATTTGGCCTTGATCACCGCCGGCAATTCCGGACGCAGGATATACAGGAACCAGGCCGTTCCAGCGCCGCTCACGGCGAGCCAGAAAGGCAGGGAGGTCAGCGCGTGGACCATCATCGCCCAGACACCGTGGAACTCTTCCGCCATGTGCGCCAGGGCATGATGGTCGTGCGCGATATGAACAGTATCACCAAAATAGCCGCCAAACAGTATCGGCCCGATCAGCCAGCCCGCCGCCACGGAGGGCACCGCCAGCAGCAGCAGCGGCACCGTGACCACCCACGGCGACTCGTGTGGGACGGTCAGCCCGTGGTGGCCATGTTCGTCGTGATGACCATGCTCAGCGGAAGGTGCATGGCGGAAACGTTCCTCGCCATGGAAAGTGTAGAAAACCAGACGGAAAGAATAGAAACCGCCGACAAACACGCCCGCGAGAATCGCCAGATAGGCAAAGCCCGCTCCGGGAATGGTGGAAAGCCCGACCGCCTCAATAATCGAATCCTTGGAGAAGAAACCCGCAAAAGGCGGCAATCCGGCATTGGCGATGGCACCGATCAGCACCGTCAGATAAGTGATCGGCATGTATTTGCGCAGCCCGCCCATGTAACGCATGTCCTGCTGATGGTGCATGGCAATGATCACCGACCCGGCGCCAAGGAACAGCACCGCCTTGAAGAAGGCATGGGTCATGAGATGGAACATTGCCGCCGAATAGGCCGAGGCACCCAGCGCCACGGTCATGTAGCCCAGCTGCGACAGGGTCGAGTAAGCCACCACCCGCTTGATGTCGGTCTGCACGATGGCGATCAGGGCCATGAACAGCGCGGTAATGGCGCCGATCACCATCACGAAGGAAAGCGCGGTTTCCGACAGTTCGAACAGCGGCGACATGCGCGATACCATGAAAATGCCGGCGGTCACCATGGTGGCAGCGTGGATCAGCGCAGAAATCGGTGTCGGGCCTTCCATCGAGTCAGGCAGCCAGACATGCAGGGGAAACTGTGCCGATTTGCCCATGGCACCGATAAACAGCAGGATGCAGATCACCGTCAGCAACTGCCACTCTTCTCCCTGCAACAGGCTGACCTTGTGGCTGGCCATCTCCGGCGCCAGCGCGAACACGGCGGCATAGTCCAGCGTGCCAAAATAGGCCAGCACCATGCCAATACCCAGCAGGAAGCCGAAGTCGCCCACGCGGTTAACCAGGAAAGCTTTCAGGTTGGCATAGATAGCCGTAGGTTTGGTATACCAGAAGCCGATCAGCAGGTAGGAGACCAGGCCCACCGCTTCCCAGCCGAAAAACAGCTGGAGGAAATTGTTGCTCATCACCAGCATCAGCATGGAGAAGGTGAACAGCGAAATGTAGCTGAAGAAGCGCTGGTAACCAGGGTCTTCAGCCATATAGCCGATGGTGTAGATATGCACCATGAGGGAAACGAAAGTGACTACCACCATCATCAGGGCGGACAACTGGTCGATCAGAAAACCAACTTCGAAGCGCATCTCACCCGAAGTGAGCCAGGTATAGACGCTGCCGTTGAAGGTATGGCCCGCCAGCACATCCTGAAATACCAGCAGCGACGCCACGAAGGAAACCGCCACCCCGGCAATGGTAACCCAGTGCGACAGAACTCGTCCGATCAGCCAGCCGAACAAGCCAGCGATCATGGCACCAGCCAGTGGAGCCAGGGGCACGAGCAGATAGAGTTTTTGCATTTCAGTCATCATTAGCCCTTCAGGTGATCCAGATCCTGCACATTGATCGTGCGCAGATTACGGAACAGCACCACCAGAATTGCCAGGCCGATTGCGGCTTCGGCGGCTGCCACGGTAAGAATGAAGAACACGAAAACCTGCCCTGCCGCATCGTGCAGATAATGTGAAAACGCCACGAAATTCATGTTCACCGCCAGCAACATCAATTCGATCGCCATGAGGATGATAATGACGTTCTTGCGGTTGAGGAAAATCCCCAACACGCTGATGGCAAAGAGGATCGCGCCCAGAACCAGATAATGTGAAAGTGTCAGCACCTGTGGCTCCTCAGGATTGTTGCTCTGCTTGCTGGCTGTTCTCAGCAGGCTTTTTCAGTTTGGTGTCGGCGCTAACCGGAACGATACGCAAACGGTCGTTGCGGCGCACGGCAATCTGCTCGGCCGGATCCTGGAACTTGGTGTCCTTGCGGCGGCGCAGGGTCAGCGCAATCGCCGCCACAATCGCAACCAGCAGGATGACCGAGGCAATTTCGAAGGGGTAGACGTACTCGGTGTAGATCAGACGACCCAGTTCCTTGATATTGCTGTATCCCGCTTCATGCAGGTTGGGCACGCTACCATTGCCGCCCCCCCATAAATTGCGCCCGGACAGCACCAGCGCCATTTCCGCAGCCATCAGCACCGCCACCAGCAAGGCAAATGGCAGGTTGTCCCAGAATCCTTCGCGCAACATGTCGAAATTGATGTCCAGCATCATCACCACGAACAGGAACAGCACCATTACCGCACCAACGTATACCAGCACCAGGGTAATGGCGAGAAACTCGGCTTCCAGCATCAGCCACAATGCAGCTGCGGTAAAGAATGCCAGCACCAGAAAAAGCGCGGAATGCACCGGGTTGCGTGCAGTCACCACACGTGCTGCCGCCAGCAACAGAATTGCCGAAAAAACATAAAAAATCAGTGTTTCAAAGGTCATTAACCGGATCCTGTCTATAGCTAGCGATATCGGGCGTCAGCCGCCTTGTCTCGGGCGATCTGCTCTTCATGCTTGTCACCCACGGCCAGCAACATCGGCTTGGTGTAGTAAAGATCTCCACGTTTCTCGCCGTGATAGTCAAAAATGCGGGTTTCCACAATGGAGTCTACCGGACACGACTCCTCGCAGAAGCCGCAGAAAATACACTTGGTCAGATCGATATCGTAGCGTGTGGTACGGCGCGTGCCGTCGGTACGTTCTTCCATGTCAATCTGGATCGCCATGGCCGGGCATACTGCCTCGCACAGTTTGCATGCGATACAGCGTTCCTCGCCGTTGGGATAGCGGCGCAGGGCATGCAAACCGCGAAAACGCGGCGACATCGGCGTGCGCTCTTCGGGAAACTGTACCGTGATCTTGCGCGCGAACAGATAGCGTCCGGTCACGGCCATACCCTGAAGCAGCTCGATCAGGAGCAGACTTTTGAAGAATGCATTTAGGCGTTTCATCATTTCTATTTAGTCTTGCTCTTCAGTGGAACAAATAACCCAGCGGGGTCTGCATCATGCCGCCGATAAACAGCAGCCATACCAACGTCACTGGAATGAACACCTTCCAGCCCAGACGCATAATCTGGTCATAGCGGTAGCGGGGGAACGTCGCCCGGAACCACAGGAATAGGAACAGCACGAAACATATCTTGGCGATCAGCCAGAAGAAACCGGGGATCCAGGTAAATGGCGCGAAATTGAACATGGGCAACCAGCCGCCGAGGAACAGCAACGCACTCAGGGTCGCAACCAGAATCATGTTGGCGTATTCGGCCAGGAAAAACACAGCGAAAGCCATGCCGGAATATTCGGCATGGAAGCCCACGATTTCCGACTCACCCTCGGCCACGTCAAAAGGTGCACGGTTGATTTCCGCTACCGAGGAAATCAGGTACACCAGAAACATGGGGAACAGGGGCAGCCAGTACCAGCTGAAAAAGCTGGCCCCCCGCTGTGCATTGACGATCTCGACCAGATTCAGACTCTGCGCCGCCATCAGCACACCCACCAGGGCAAAACCCATGGCAATTTCATAAGACACGATCTGTGCGGCTGAACGCATGGCGCCCAGGAACGGGTACTTCGAATTGGAAGACCAGCCTGCCAGCACCACACCGTATACACCCATGGAAGTGATTGCCATGATAAACAAGAGGCTGGCATCGATATTGGCCAGCACCAGCTCGGGCGAGAACGGCACCACCGCCCAGGCAACCAGCGCCGGCGCCATCGCCATTACTGGTGCAAGCAGGAACAGTCCCTTGTTGGCGCCGCTGGGAATGATGATTTCCTTCATCATCAGCTTGATGCCATCGGCAATCGGCTGCAACAGGCCCAGCGGGCCAACGCGGTTAGGGCCGATACGCACCTGCATGTAGCCGATCACCTTGCGTTCGGCATAGGTCACGTAGGCAACCGCCAGCAATAGGGGGCCGACAATAACGACTATCTTGATCAGCGTCCACACCGGCAGCCACGCAGGACCCAGCAGATTTTGAAAGAATTCCATCGAATCAGGCCTTCTCTACCACACAATCACCAAACATCGGACCCAGGGCAGCAGTCAGGGGATGGGACGCTGCCACCCTGATACAGGCGGGCGGCAGGCTGTCATCGCGCCTTGCGCGCAACACGGCGCTCCCGGTACCCTGGTGCACCACCACCATCCCCCCATCTTCGACCCGCAACGCCTGCAACAATGTGCCGCTCATGATCGCGTCAGGAGCCGAGCCATCAAATGTACGCTGCAGCGAATCCGCCCGGCGTACCACTGCATCGGCCTGATAAATGGGCACTTCGCCGATGCGCTGCGTCATGCCATCATTGGCTCCGGCAGCGACATCGCCTACCGTTACCTCTCGCAACTGATTGTTGCATGCCGCATGCAATGCACCCTCGCCACCGGAGAGAATATCGGCGCGCACCTGTTCCGAGCTGTTATAGTCAAAACCATTGAGGTTGAACATATTCCCTAGCACACGCAGCACTTTCCATGCCGGTCGGGTTTCACCCTGCGGTTTGACCACAGCATTGAAACTCTGCACCCGTCCTTCAGTATTGACAAAAGTGCCGGAGGTCTCAGTAAACGGCGCCACGGGCAACAGAACGTCGGCGTAATTCAGCGCCTGATGGCGGTAGGCGCTCATGGCAACCACCAGTTCCGCGTTTTCCATGGCCTTCAGTGCCTGCTGCGGATCGTGGCAGTCCAGCTCGATTTCGGTATTCAGCAGCAGATAGGCCAGCCGTGGCTGGCTCAGCATGTCCGCAGCATTCATGCCGGCACTGGCTTCCTTGCCCAGAGGGCCGGCGTAGGGGAGCACACCGGCAAGCGCAGCACCGACACTGTTGGCCGCCTCTCCCAGCACACCCAGAGTCGCGCCGGACAGGCGCGCGATTTCCTGCGCCAGGGCATGCAGTTCGCTGTAACGCGGATGATGCTGTGCCAGGTTGCCCAGCAGCACCGTTGCCTTTTCGCCCTGTGCCAGGCTGGCAGCAATGCCAGCCGCAGCGGGAGAAACCGTCACCCCAGCCACTTGCGGAGCAGAGGTCTGCTTTGCCTCGGCCAGCGCCTTTAGCACCTGTGCCAGAGCGTTCACCATATCCAGGGGGGAAACGATCAGCTTGTTGCTTGTCCTGGCGAGCAGATCGTCATCCACCGGGTTCACCAGGTTCAGCTGGGCGCCCGCCTTGACCGCCTGGCGCAGGCGATGCGCCAGCAAGGGGTGATCCTTGCGCAGGGTACTGCCGATAACCAGCACGCGTCTGGCTTCCTGCAACCCTGCGATACTTTGGCCCAGCCAGGTCACGCCCTGCATCACCGCATCGGCACGGAAATCGGACTGGCGCATGCGGTGGTCGATGTTGCCGCTGCCGATCCCGCGCATGAATTTCTGCAGCAAATACAGTTCTTCCAGCGTGCTGTGAGGCGTCGCCAGCGCACCGATCCGGGCCGCGCCATGATCGTCACGAATGCGTTTCAGGCCGTTTGCCACATATTCCAGCGCGGTTTGCCAGTCACATTCCTGCCATTCACCATGGCGCTTGATCATGGGCTGGGTAAGGCGCTGCTCGGAGTTCAGGCCCTCATAGGAAAAGCGGTCCTTGTCGGACAGCCAGCATTCATTGACCTCTTCATTGTCGCGCGGCACCACGCGATAGACGCGATTGCCCTTGACCTGCACCGCCAGATTGGCTCCCACGCTGTCGTGCGGGCTGACCGAAGCGCGCCGCGTCAGTTCCCAGGCGCGGGCCGAGTAGCGGAACGGCTTGCTGGTGAGCGCGCCCACCGGACACAGGTCGATCATATTGCCGGACAGTTCCGAATTCACGGTACGCTCGACAAAAGGCATGATTTCGGAGTGTTCGCCGCGGCCAGCCTGGCCAAGCTCCATGACGCCAGCGATTTCCTGGCCGAATCGCACGCAACGGGTGCAGTGAATGCAGCGCGTCATGTCGGTGGAAATCAGCGGGCCGAGTTCCTTGTTGCTGACGACCCGTTTTTCTTCCTGGTAGCGTGACGCCACATCGCCATAGCCCACCGCCAGATCCTGTAACTGGCATTCGCCGCCCTGGTCGCAAATCGGGCAATCCAGCGGGTGATTGATCAGAAGAAATTCCATCACCCCCTTCTGGGCGCGGATGGCGGATTCCGAACGGGTCTGCACCTTCATGCCGTCAGTCACGGGGGTCGCGCAGGCGGGGAGCGGTTTGGGCGCTTTTTCAACCTGCACCAGGCACATGCGGCAATTGGCCGCGATGGTGAGTTTCTTGTGATAGCAGAAGTGTGGGATATAAATGCCCGCCTGGCGAGCAGCGTCCATTACGGTGCTGCCGTCCTTTACTTCCAGTTGCCTGCCGTCAATTTCGATGTGCGCCATTTTTCAGTGTCGTTTTGGATTTATTAGCGGCTCACACCATGCACTTTTTGTGCGCGATGTGATATTCGAATTCATTGCGATAATGCTTCAGCATGCCCTGCACCGGCATGGCCGCCGCATCACCCAGTGCGCAGATGGTGCGCCCAGAGATGTTGTTAGTCACACTGGCGAGCAGATCCAGGTCTTCCGGCCGTCCCTGGCCGTGCTCGATGCGGTGAATCACGCGATACAGCCAGCCTGTCCCCTCGCGGCACGGCGTGCATTGCCCGCAGGACTCCTCGAAATAGAAATAGGATAGGCGTTCCAGCGCCTTTACCATGCATACCGTTTCGTCCATCACGATCACCGAACCTGCCCCGAGATAGGAGCCAGCCTTGGCGATGGTGTCATAGTCCATGGTGAGATCCATCATGATCTCACCCGGCACCACCGGCACCGAGGAACCGCCAGGAATGACCGCTTTCAGCTTGTGCCCGTTGCGCACCCCGCCCGCCATTTCCAGCAGCTCGGCAAAAGGCGTGCCCAGGCCGATTTCGAAATTACCCGGCTTGTTGACATGGCCCGATACCGAGAAAATCTTGGTGCCGCCATTATTGGGCTTGCCCAGTTCAAGGAATTTCTGCCCGCCATGCCGGATGATGTAGGGAATGCTGGCAAAAGTTTCGGTATTGTTGATGGTGGTCGGTTTGCCATAGAGTCCGAAGCTGGCCGGGAAAGGCGGCTTGAAGCGCGGCTGTCCCTTCTTGCCCTCGATGGACTCCAGCAGCGCGGTTTCCTCGCCACAAACGTAGGCACCATAGCCGTGATGGGCGTGGAGATTGAAGCTGAAGTCGGTACCGAACAGATTGTCGCCCAGAAAGCCTGCGACACGCGCCTCTTCCAGCGCCTGCTCGAAGCGCTCATAGCATTCCCAGATCTCGCCATGAATGTAGTTGTAACCCACCTTCACGTTCATGGTGTAGGCAGCGATGGCCATGCCTTCGATCAGCTGATGCGGATTGAAACGAATGATGTCGCGGTCCTTGAACGTACCCGGCTCGCCTTCATCGGTATTGCAGACGATATACTTGTCGCCTTCGAAATGGCGCGGCATGAAGCTCCACTTGAGGCCAGTGGGGAAGCCGGCGCCACCGCGCCCGCGCAGGGCGGAAAGCTTGACCTGGTTGATGATCTCTTCCGGCGGCACCTTTTCCGTCACCACTTTCCTGAGTGTTTCATACCCCCCTACGCTAAGGTAGCTGGACAGTTTCCACGACTCGGGCAGATGGATGGAGTGAAAAATGACTTCGTTTGCCATTATTCGAGCTCCGCCAGGATCTGGTCCACTTTCTCGCCGGAAAGGGAGCCATACATGCGTTTGTTGTTGATCAGGAACAGCGGGCCGTCTCCGCAGGCGCCCATGCATTCGCCCTCTTTCAGCGTATAGCGCCCGTCGCCGGTAGTTTCGCCAAAGCCGATGCCGAGTTTCTTCTGCAAGTGCTCCACCACGCCACCCGCCCCCATCAGGGTGCAGGACAGGTTGCTGCAAACGGTGATCTTGTACTTTCCGACCGGCTTCAACTCGTACATGTTGTAGAAGGTTGCCACTTCGTACACTGCAACCGGCGGCATACCGAGATAAGCAGCAACGTCATCAATGGTCTCCGGAGAGAGCCAGCCGAGTTCGTCCTGGACAATGCGTAGCGCCGACATCACCGCCGACTGTTTCTGGTCGGGTGGATACTTGGCGATTTCGCGGTCAATTTTGGCGCTGGATTCTGGGCTTAACATTTCAGTTCTTATCGATCAATTTCACCAAACACGATATCCATCGTGCCCATCAGCGCCACCACGTCAGCAATCATGTGGCCGCGCGCCATTTCATCCATGGCCTGCATGTGGGCAAAGCCCGGCGCCCGGATTTTCAGGCGATAGGGCTTGTTGGCACCATCGGAAACCAGATAGATGCCGAACTCGCCCTTGGGGTGCTCCACTGCACAATAGGCTTCGCCTGCCGGAACATGCATTCCCTCGCTGAACAGCTTGAAGTGGTGGATCAGCTCTTCCATGTTCGACTTCATGGCTTCACGATTGGGCGGCGCCACCTTGTGGTTTTCCGTGATTACCGGGCCGGGATTCTTGCGCAGCCAGTCGACACATTGCTTCATGATGCGGTTGGACTGGCGCATCTCTTCCATGCGCACCAGGTAACGGTCATAGCAGTCGCCGTTGACGCCCACCGGAATATCGAAATCCAACCGGTCGTACACTTCATAGGGCTGCTGCTTGCGAATATCCCATGCCAGCCCGGAACCGCGCAGCATCGGCCCGGTCAGGCCCTTGGCCAGGGCACGCTCGGGCGTGATCACGCCGATCCCCACGGTGCGCTGTTTCCAGATGCGGTTATCGGTCAGCAGGGTTTCATACTCATCCACGTAGGCCGGGAAGCGCTGGCAGAAGTCATCAATGAAATCCAGCATCGAACCCTGCCGGTTTGAATTCATGAACCTGATATCACTGGCATTGTGCTTGGGCATTTTTGCCAGATCGTACTGCGGCATACTGTCCGGCAGGTCGCGGTATACACCACCCGGACGATAATAGGCTGCATGCAGGCGCGCACCGGAAACCGCCTCGTAGCAGTCCATCAGATCCTCGCGCTCGCGGAAAGCATAGAGGAACATGGTCATCGCTCCAACGTCCAGCGCATGCGCCCCGATCCACAGCAGGTGATTGAGGATGCGGGTGATTTCGTCGAACAGGACACGGATATATTGAGCCCGGAGCGGCACTTCCAGTTGCAGCAGCTTCTCGATTGCCATCACATAGGCGTGTTCGTTGCTCATCATCGAAACATAATCGAGCCTGTCCATGTAAGGAACAGACTGGAGGAAAGTCTTGTGCTCGGCCAGTTTTTCCGTGCCGCGATGCAACAGGCCAATATGCGGATCGGCACGCATCACCACTTCACCGTCCAGTTCCAGAACCATGCGCAGCACACCGTGCGCAGCCGGATGCTGGGGTCCAAAATTAAGCGTGTAATTTCTGATTTCAGGCACTGTAACTGTCCTCGCGGATGATACGCGGCACCAGCACCCGCTCTTCGACTGTGACGGGTTGGTAAATCACGCGATGCTGGTCCGGGTCATAACGCATTTCCACATTGCCGGAAAGCGGAAAGTCCTTCCTGAACGGGTGGCCGATAAAGCCATAATCGGTCAGGATGCGGCGCAAGTCGTCGTGGCCATTGAACACGATGCCATACAGATCAAAGGCTTCACGCTCATACCAGTTGGCTGCCGGCCACAGGTGCACTATCGAATTCACCACCGGAAACTCGTCATCCGGGGCAAACACTCGCACCCGCAAACGCTGGTTGAGGCTGACGGAAAGAAAATGATAAACCACGGCAAAACGTCTGCCACTCCAGGCACCATCGCCATAATCACGGTAATCCATGCCACAGGCATCAGATAGCTGTTCGAAGCGCAGCTCCGGGTGATCACGCAGAATTTCTGCCACTGCAAGCCAGTCCGCATCCTGCACCACCAGCGTCAACTCATCCAGACGCTCAGTGAGGGAAAATCCTTTACCTTTCAGCGCTTTTTGCAGCGAATCGGTCAGGCCTTGAAGGAAAGCATTCATAAGTGGAGTCAGTTGTTAGCGGGCAATGGTATTGGTGCGCTTGATCTTGTTTTGCAGCTGGACCAGGCCATACAGCAGCGCCTCCGCCGTGGGCGGACAACCCGGCACATAGACATCGACGGGCACAATGCGGTCACAACCACGCACCACCGAGTAGGAGTAATGGTAATAACCGCCTCCATTGGCGCAGGAACCCATGGATACTACCCAGCGCGGCTCCGGCATCTGGTCATATACCTTGCGCAGGGCTGGCGCCATTTTGTTGGTCAGGGTTCCTGCCACGATCATCACATCCGACTGGCGCGGACTGGGGCGAAACACGATGCCGAAACGGTCGAGATCGTAACGGGAGGCACCTGCCTGCATCATTTCCACCGCGCAGCAGGCGAGGCCGAAGGTCATGGGCCAGAGGGAACCGGTACGGGTGTAGTTGATCACCGTATCGACGGTGGTAGTGATGAACCCCTTCTCAAAGACGCCTTCTATTCCCACTCCAAGGCCCCTTTCTTCCATTCGTAGACGAAACCAACCACCAGAATGGCAAGGAAAATCACCATCGTCACATAGCCGAACAAGCCGATCTCTTCCAGCACCACGGCCCAGGGAAAAAGAAAGGCGATTTCGAGATCAAAGAGAATAAAGAGAATCGCGATGAGGTAATAGCGCACGTCGAACTTCATGCGCGCATCCTCGAATGCCTCGAATCCGCATTCATAGGGAGAGAGTTTTTCACTGTCGGGGCGATGGGGAGCCAGCACGAAACCGGCCACCATTGGACCTACCCCCACCATCAGGCCCACCGCCACAAACACCAGAATTGGAAAATAATTTTCCAACATTTCACCGCTCCGCGAATAGCACAACAGTTAAGGGAAGCTTAGGCGCGACAGATCTTACGTGTCAAGCTTGGATTTTGTATTTTATTTTTTTATTTCAAAATCTTATAGAATATTATTATATTCTTATCAGTCCACTTTATATGGTGCCGATGAGCAGACTCGAACTGCTACGGCTTTCGCCACTACCCCCTCAAGATAGCGTGTCTACCAATTTCACCACATCGGCTTTGCAACTTGATGACACGCGAAACGCATGTCACAAAAAACACTTAATTCGGAACATCCTTGGCTTTTGAAGCCGGGCTATCCACAGGCGCAACTGGTTGGGTCGCCGGCAGCGCATGCTTCTGGCTTTCCATCAGTCCAACCGTCTTGGTTTTGGTGCCTGAAAAATAGGCCAGAGTCAGGCTGGTAATGAAGAATACCGTTGCCAGAATACCCGTGGTACGGCTCAGAAAGTTGGCCGAACCAGACGAGCCAAACAGACTACCGGAAGCCCCACTGCCGAATGCAGCACCCATATCGGCGCCCTTGCCGTGCTGCATCAGCACCAAGCCGACAACACCTAGCGCAGACAGCACATGAACAATCCAGACTACAGTTTCCATTTCAGACTACAACCTTCAAAAAATCACACGCCCTGCTGGGCTGCGCGGCAAATCGCCACAAACTCATCAGCGCTGAGGGAAGCGCCACCAATCAAGCCGCCATCAATGTCCGGCATAGAAAACAATTGTGCCGCATTCGCGGCTTTTACGCTACCCCCATACTGAATCACCAGGCTTGCAGCCACAGCCGCATCGGCCGCCGCGACCTTGGAACGGATGAAGGCATGCACAGCCTGGGCCTGTTCCGGAGAAGCCGTTTTACCGGTGCCAATCGCCCAAACCGGCTCGTAAGCAACTACCGATTTCGCCAGACAGGCAACGCCTGCCACGGCCAGAACCGCGTCAAGCTGGCGCGCCACCACCTGCTCGGTGATATTGGTCTCACGCTCTTCCAGGGTTTCGCCCACACACAGGATCGGCGTCAGGCCGGCCTTTTGCGCAGCCACGAATTTTGCCGCCACCGTAGCATCATCTTCGCCATACAGCGCACGGCGCTCGGAGTGGCCAACGATGGCATATTGGCAACCGAAGTCCTGCAACATGGCAGCCGACACTTCGCCGGTATAGGCGCCCTTGTCGTGCTGGCTCAGGTTTTGCGCACCCCAGCCAATATTTGACTGCTGCAGCGCGGATTGCGCCTGAAACAAATAGGGATAAGGCACACAAACCGCGCAGGCAGCGCCTTTCAGGTCTGCCAGTGAGGAAACCAACGCATCCAGCAGCGCCTTGTTCTCGGCCAGGCTGCCATGCATTTTCCAGTTTCCTGCGACCAGTTTTTTGCGCATCGCCATCCCCTTGTCGATAAAATGCGCGCATGGTACCGTTTCAGGCATTAGCGGTCAAATCCGAACTCCTCAAATCTGCCACCAGGCCCTCTGTCATGGACCCTTCAAAAATAGATCACTGCGTGGAAACCATTAGTCACAGGGGATGCACAGAGGTATGGGAAATAATTGGCATGCTGGAGCAGAATCGGCCGATTGCCGAAACAGCAGCCCTGACCCAGGAAGAACAGCTGGCTGTCCTGGCAGAGCTCAAGTCGATCATGGCTGTCTACCAGGGCAAGAAGTAAAGGCCCACTAACGCTTGCAGCGCGCTTCATACGCGCTCATTGTCTTCACCACCTCACCGTAAGGCAGCGCTGGCATGTTGCCGAAACGCGCCTGGATTTCGCCAATCAGGCCATGGATATTTTCCACCACCGTGGTGCTGGGCTGGAGCAGCCGTTGCGTGCCCAGCAGCCCGCCACACTGGATCTTCAGTTCCTTGGCATGCGGCAAGGGTTCGCCCGGATTGATCAGCTTCAGGGCAAAAGTGGCGTTCTGATGCAACAGGCCATGCAGAGTCAGGCAGTTTTCCCGTGCCACCGGCGCCTCGCATGCCACCGCTTCGCGCTCGGCAATATTGAATTTGTGCACCTGATCGCAATCGGCACAACGACTCAGAATCGCCTTCTCGAACGGGCAGGAAAGCCTGACCGCTTCGCCATACGCCTCCTTGTAGGCATCCTCGTTCAGCACCGCTCAGTAATCCTCGCCGGTCATCGGTTGCGGCTCGCGCTCCTGGTTAAGGACATCCTCAGCCTGCAACTGATTTTCCCCAAACATCACTTTAACCATGACTTTATTGTCTGGTGTCATGGATTTGCGTATTTCCTTGGCGTGAGCGCTCGCTTCGCGGAAAGCATCGAACTGGCCAGCCAGTTCGAACTGCTTGAACGGGAAAGTTGTAACTTTAAAAACATAATAGGGCATGACTACTCCAGATTTTCAGCTAAATATAATTCACCAGTTAGGGATGGACTTGATGCAAATCAAGTCCCGGCGAACATAAAAGTGAAACAATTAGACACATTCCAAATGTTTGGCTAGAATTTTCTCCATGAGAACCTGTGAATACAACCGCGACAACATGACCGATGTGCTGCGACAGCATGGCATCAACCCGACTCACCAGCGCATCGAAATCGCTTTTGCCCTGTTTTCCCATCAGGAACACCTGTGCGCCGATCAGGTGATGGCCATTGTCAACGCCAAGCATAGTGAGACATCGAAAGCCACGGTTTACAACACGCTCAACCTGTTTCTGGAAAAGAAGATGATTCGGGAAGTAATCGTCGACCCGAGCAGGGTGTTTTACGATCCCAACACCTTCCCGCACCACCACTTCTACAATGTCGCCACAGGCGAGCTCACGGATATTGATGTCGACGACATCGGGCTCACCGGCCTGCCCCAACTGCCCCCCGGTCTGGTGACGGAAGGCGTGGACATCATTGTCCGCGTGCGGCCAACCTAAAGCTTCTGCCCCTGCACCGCACGCAGGAACTCCATACGCAACTGGTCGCTGTCGCGGAAACATCCGGTGAATGCCTGGGTATACACGCGCTCGTCGCCGCGCCGGTCCTCCCCCAGCAGCAAACACAGCTGCTCGGCCTCGATCACGCACGCCGCGCCTTTGGCATGGCCGAAACTCACCAGCGCCTCGGCGATATCCCGCGTCATCCATTCCTGATAGGTAAAACGGTGGCCAATCGCATCCACCAGGCGGGCAATACGCCCGAAACCATGCAGGCGGCCGCCTGGAATGTAAGCGACATGCGCCACGCCGCGAAAAGGCACCAAATGATGCGGACACACACCATGCACCGCGATCCCCCGCACCACCACCATGTCCTCGCGCGTATCCTCGAAACCCTCGCCCAGCACTGCCGCCGGATCCAGATCGTAGCCGCCCAGCAAGCGTTTTTCCCATAATTCGCGCACGCGCCGGGCGGTCTTGCCGGTGTGCGAGGCATCCGGGGAAACACCACAGGCATTGAGCAGATCGGCGACCGCCTTCTCAAACGCCTCGCCGTCGAACTGACTGGTCCGGGGAATGCCGATCCCACCTGCGGGCGGGAAAGAAAAACTGTCGTGGTCGCAGCACTCGGCCATCATTATCTCCAGAACCCCAAACAGGTGTTCACGCCACCTCGTCTCCGGGTAAAAACAGTTGCAGCAAATCGTTGAGAAAGCGCTGGCCCAATAGTGTGGGCCTGGCCATTTGACCATCCTGTTGCAGCAGGCCGCGCCGTTCCGCTTCGGCCATTTGCACACTCACGGCACTCAAGGGCAAACCCGTGCGCGCGGCAAACAGGGGAATGGAAAAACCCTCCGTCAGACGCAGGGCATTCATCATGAATTCGAAACCCAGTTCTGCCGCCGCCACCCGGTTTTCACTCCATGCCTGCTCGCCTCGCGCCATCGCCTCCAGGTAGGCTTGCGGGTGGCGCAAGCGGGCCTGGCGCACCACGCCGCCGGGGAGCGTCAGTTTGCTGTGTGCCCCCGCGCCAATGCCAAGGTAATCGCCGAACAGCCAGTAATTCAGATTATGCCTGCACTGCCGGCCGGCAAGGAAAAAAGCCGAGGTTTCGTAATGCCCGTAGCCGCCAGCAGCCAGCAAACCCTCGATTTCTTCCTGCATGCCGGCACTGACATCATCATCGGGCAAAACCGGCGGATGATGATAAAACCAGGTATTGGGTTCGATGGTGAGATGGTAGGCCGAAAGATGCTGGGGCTGATAACTCATCGCGGTGCGGATATCTTCGAGCGCCTCGTGCGGCGTCTGCCCCGGCAAGGCGTACATCAGATCGAGGTTGACGTTGTCGAAATGTTTCCGTGCCAGTTCCACCGCACGGCGTGCCTCACGGTCGTCATGAATTCGGCCCAGTGCTGTGAGGTGATGGGGATGGAAGCTCTGTATCCCCAATGACAGGCGATTTACCCCGGCCGCGCGAAACGCCTCGAACCTGCCCGCTTCAACTGTGCCGGGATTGGCCTCCAGCGTGACTTCCGCGCCAGGTTCCAGCGGCACCAGCGCACGGATGCCGCCCAGAATCCGGTCAACGCTCTCGCCCGACAGGATGCTCGGCGTGCCGCCGCCAAAGAAAACCGAACCCAGCCTGCGCCCCCATATCTGCGGCAAGGCCAACTCCAGATCGCGTAGCAAGGCATCGGCATAGGCCTGCTCCGGCACACCCCCATCAGCCTGATGGGAATTGAAATCACAATAGGGGCATTTCTTCACGCACCACGGGATATGGACGTACAGGCTCAGCGGCAGGGCAGTTGACAAATGCTCAGGCAAGGTCGCTGCTGGCCACAAGCTGTGCGCCCAGGGCCGTCATTTCCGCGATGGCACGCTCCCCCTCCGCCGGGTTCACGGCACGAACGGCATCGCTCAGCACATACACTTCCAGTCCCTGCTTCAACGCCTCGCACACCGTAGCGAGGACGCCATAATCACTTGCCAGACCGCCGATGAACAGGCGTTTCACGCCATACATCATGAGCTGAAAGGCCAGATTGGTGCCGTCGAAACCAGAATTAGCATCCTTGCCGGGATTACTGGCCTTGGAAATAATCATGGCAAACGCCGCCAGCCCAAGCCCGGGCGCAAACTCCGCACCTGGCGTATCCTGCACGCAATGGGGCGGCCACGGCCCGCCCTGCGCCCGGAACGAGCAGTGATCAGCCGGATGCCAGTCGCGCGTGGCGTAAACGGGTTGTCCATGCCGGTAAAACAAGTCGACGCAGCGGCTCAGGGGCGCCACCACCTGGTCGCCTTCCGGCACAGCCATGCTGCCGCCGGGCAGGAAATCGTTCTGCACGTCGACGAGCAGCAGCGCAGCGCCGTCCCGGACCGGAATGGATGCGCTCACAGGCTGCTCCGCAATTTTTCCACCAGCACCGACAGCGCCTTGCCGCGGTGACTGATGCGGTTCTTCACATCCATGGGGATTTCGGCGCCGGTCTGGCCGAATTCCGGAATCAGGAAATAGGGATCGTAGCCAAAGCCGCCATCGCCGCGCGGGGTGTCGATGATTTCCCCGTACATCGCACCTTCGGCGATGATCGGCTGCGGATCCTCGGGCCAGCGCACCAGCACCATCACGCAGTAGTAGTGCGCCTTGCGGTTGGTGTGCCCCTGCAACAACTCGATCAATTTTTCATTGTTGCGCTGATCTGATTTCGGCTCGCCGGCAAAACGCGCGGAATACACGCCCGGTGCACCATTTAGCGCATCAACGCAGATCCCCGAATCATCCGCCAAAGCGGGCAGACCGGAGTGCGCCGAGGCATGGCGCGCCTTGGTGAGGCAGTTCTCGATGAAGGTGCAATATGGCTCTTCCGCCTCGGGAATGTTGAAGGCGGACTGCGGCAGCACCTCGAATTCCATCGGCGCGAGGATGGCGCCGATCTCGCGCAGCTTGCCGGCGTTGTTGGATGCGATGACGATTTTTTTCATGGCTATATCCCCAATGCCGCTTTCTGCTTCGCCACCAGCTGGCCGATGCCGCTCTGCGCCAGGTCGAGCAGCGCATCCATTTCACCCCGGCTGAAGGGCGCGCCTTCCGCCGTGCCCTGCACTTCGACAAAGCCGCCGCTGCCGGTCATCACCACGTTCATGTCGGTATCGCAATCGGAGTCCTCGGCATAATCGAGATCGAGCACCGGCACGCCCTGGTACACACCGACCGAGACCGCGGCGACAAAATCGGTCAGCGGCGAAGCCGCGAGCAACTGTTTTTTCATCAGACAGGAAATGGCGTCGTGCAGCGCGACATAAGCCCCGGTAATGCTCGCGGTGCGCGTGCCGCCGTCGGCCTGGATCACGTCACAATCGACCTGGATGGTGCGTTCGCCCAGCGCTTTCAGATCCACCACCGAGCGCAGGGAACGCCCGATCAGGCGCTGGATTTCCTGGGTACGCCCAGACTGCTTGCCGCGCGCCGCCTCGCGATCCATGCGGCTGCCGGTGGAGCGCGGCAGCATGCCGTATTCCGCCGTCACCCAGCCCTGCGCCTTGCCACGCAGGAAGGGCGGCACCTTTTCGTCGATGCTGGCGGTGCAGATGACCTTGGTATCGCCGCATTCGATCAGCACCGAGCCCTCAGCGTGCTTGGTGTAATTGCGGGTAATGGTGATGGCGCGCAACTGGTCCGCGCTTCTCTGGCTGGGTCGCATGTTTACTTCCTGTTTATTTTGAATATTTCTTGATGGCGAGCTGAATTTCGGCAATCGCCTTTTCGATGTCGTCGTCGGTCACGGGTTCCTCGCCTGCCGCCGGCCGGGGCGCATGCAGGGCATCCAGCTGGGTAGTAAAACTGTCCAGCGGCATGGCTTCCGTGGATATGCCGCCCCTGCCCTTGGCGCTGCTGCTTCCCCCGCCCCAGGTCATGGCGATGGCGGAAAGATTGTCGCCATCCTGCCCGCCGCGCAGTTCGGCATGATCCATCAGTTCCGGAATCGCCTGATCGAGCGGATAGGCATTGAGGATGGAGCCGATTTCGTTGGCCGTTAGCGTGCTCCACAGCCCATCCGAGCACAGCATCAGCACATCGCCAGACTCAATGGGCGTGCGCTTGGAAAGTTCAACCTCGGGCACAACCATGCCACCGAGGCAGTTGTAGATCCGGTTGCGCTCGGGGTGGGTGGTCATCTGGGCCTCGGTGATCCGCCCCTGATCGAACAGCTGCTGCACCCGGGAATGATCCTGGGTGCGAGTGAGCAGACGCCCCTTGCGGAAGAAATACAGACGCGAATCGCCGACATGCGCCCAGTAGGCCATATCGCGCTGGATGACCGTGGCGACACAAGTGGTGCGGGGGCTTTCCAGCAGCTCGTTCTCGGCGGAATAATTGCTGATCGCCTCGTGGGCCGCATGCATGGCCTCGTCGAGAAAAAACAGGGGATCCTTGATGATCGGCCGCGCCTGCCGCTGGAACATTTCCGCCACCAGCTGCACCGTCATCTGGGCCGCAATTTCGCCATGGAAGTGCCCGCCCATGCCGTCGGCGACGACCATCAGCAGGGATTCCTTGCTGTAGGAATACGCCACCCGGTCCTGATTGTATTTACGTCCGCCCTGGCGGCTGGACTGGTAAATGGAAAATTTCATGACAAGCTCAGAAAAGATCCTTGTTGAGCGTTTCGCGTATGCTGCTCATCAATGTTTTCTTGCGCGGAATATCCGGCACATCCCTGACCAGCTCTTTCTGCAGGGCAAACACGCTCTGCGGCCGGTTCATGTAATCCAGTTCGAGACACTGGTCGATGAGTTGCAGCAGCTGCTCGGAATACTGCCCCGGCCACAGCTTGGTGGCTGAGGTCATCTTGTCGTCCTCCAGGCGCGCATCGGCAGCCTGGGGCGCAAAGCCGGCCAGGCAGGCGAACATGCTGGCGCCGACGCTGTAAATATCGGTCCAGGGGCCGAGGCGCTCGCGGTTCTTGTACTGTTCCGGGGCGGCAAAGCCCGGCGTGTACATGGGCGACAGCTTGTTTTTCTCGCTCGACAGGGTCTGGCGTGCAGCGCCGAAATCCAGCAGCACCGGCGAACCATCGAGACGCAGGTAAATATTGGCCGGCTTGATATCGAGGTGCAGAATCTTGTGGGTATGCACTTCGCGCAGGCCGTTGAGCATCTGCGCGAACACGCGGCGAATGAAACTCTCCCGGACCGCCCCCTTGTTCTGCTGGATATGCTCCTGCAGAGTCTTGCCGCGCTCGTACTGCATCACCATGTACACAGTTTCATTGGCGCGGAAGAAATTGGTCACGCGCACCACGTTGGGGTGGGCAATCTTGGCCAGCGCGCGCCCTTCCTCGAAAAAGCACTTCATGCCATAACGGAAAGTATTGAGATTGTCGACCGATGCTGCCTGCACCACCTCGCCGCCGTTGCGCAACGCCAGTCCACTGGGCAGGTATTCCTTGATCGCGACCGGCGTGCCCCGGTCGTCATAAGCCAGATAGACGATGCTGAAACCGCCGCCCGAGAGCTGCTTGGCAATGCGGTAATTCAGCAGCTGCGCGCCCTCGGGCAAGGCCTGATTGATTTGTTGGGAACTCATTGTGCTTACTATGCTAATCTTTCGGCCATTTTACAATCATTAAACGAACTCATGCATTTTTCGGAGCACCCATGATTTACAGCATGACCGGCTTCGCCGCCGTTAACCGGGAGCTGCCCCAGGGTGCGCTGCATCTCGAACTGCGCGCGGTCAACCACCGCTATCTGGAAGTGGCGTTCCGCATGGATGAAGCATTCCGCCCGGCCGAGCCCGCCATGCGCGAAGCCATCGCCAATCAGATCAAACGCGGCAAGGTGGAATGCCGCCTCACCTTCACCCCCGGCGCAAGCAGCCAGAAACCCCTGACAATCAATACCGGCCTGGCGCAGCAACTGCTCCGGCTCGGCCAGACGGTGCAGGAACTTGCGCCGCAAAGCCCCCCGCTCAGCGTGGCAGACATTCTGCGCTGGCCAGGCATCATGGAAACGGAAGGCGTATCCGCCGATGTGCTGCAGCAGGCAGCCATTTCTCTGCTGCACGAGGCCTTGGGCGAATTTGCCGCCAGCCGCAGCCGCGAGGGCGAAAAGCTCAAGGACATGATCCTGGAACGCGCCGCGAGCATGGAAGCGCTGGTAGCCGAAGCCTTGCCCCACCTCCCCCGTCTGCTCGCAGCCTATCAGGAAAAGCTGTCAAACCGTCTCAGGGAAGCCGCCGCCAGCCTGGACGAAGACCGCATCCGCCAGGAGCTGGCCGTGTTCGCCCAGAAAATCGACGTGGATGAGGAAGTTTCCCGCCTCCAGGCCCATTTGCAGGAAGTCAGGCGCATCCTCAAGCAGGGCGGCGCAGCCGGTAAACGCCTGGATTTCATGATGCAGGAGCTCAACCGCGAAGCCAACACCCTGGGATCAAAGTCCGTGTCCACGGAAACCTCGCGACTGTCGATGGAACTGAAAGTGCTGATCGAGCAGATGCGCGAGCAGATCCAGAATATCGAGTGATGGCTGGCCCCATCGCGGGGCGCAACAGAAAGGACGCAAAAGCGACATCTTTTTGTCACTTTATCCCGGTAGATTGGCGCCCTTTCATTGCGAGTGCCATTGCCCATGCCCAGCAAAATTCTTTCCGCCCTGCTGCCTCTTGCCCTGCTCTTCTCCCTGACGCCTTCCCTGACCCAGGCGCGTGACATCCAGGTTGGCCAGTCGGCCGACCTGAGCGGCCCGCTTGGCTACCTGGGACGTGATTACGTGGCGGGCGCCAAGGTCTATTTCGACCATATCAACAGCAAGGGCGGGATAAACGGGCGCAAAATCGTCCACCTGGTTCAGGATAACGGCGGGTCAGCCGAAAAATCGGCGCGGATCAGCCAGGAATTCATCCAGCAGCGCAAGGTGGATGCGCTTTTCGGCTATTTTGGCGATGGCAGCCTGGAAAGCCTGAGCCGCATGGACGCTTTCAGACGCTCGGGCATTCCCCTGGTGGCCCCTTTGTCCGGACTGCGGGTGGATCAGGGCGCTGCACGGATTTATTACATCCGCCCGGAATATTCGCTCGAAGCGCAAAAACTGGTGTCCTATTTTGCCCGCAAGGGAGTAAAGCGCTTTGCAGTGGTCTATGCCGACGACAGTTATGGCCATGCCGTGCTGCAAGCCGTCGAAACCGAGCTGAAAAAGAACGGCCTGAGCATGGAAGGCCGCTTTGCAGTGGGCACTTCCGGTAGCGGGCTGGACAGCGCCATCGGCGGCTGTCGCGAAAAGAAGCCGCAAGCCACGATCCTGGCCCTGCAAACCCTGCCGGCAGCCCAGTTTGTCAAGGCCTATCGCAGACATGACCAGGGCGGTTTCCTGATGGGCCTGTCTCTCATCAATAGCGAAACCCTGTTCGAGTTTGCCGGCAAGGATGCCAGCGGCGTCATGTTGAGCGAAGTGGTTCCTCACCCCAATGACACCCTGATGCCGATTTCGCTGGAGCATCAGCGCATCATGAAAATCTATCGCGATGAGCCGCCATCCCATTTGACGCTGGAAGGCTTTATTGCGGCGAAATACCTGGTTCAGGCCATGAAAAAGGCTGGCGGAGAATTTACGCCAGGCCAGCTGGCGAGCGTACTGGATGCCGGCAGCGAAATCGACTTGGGCGGATTCTATCTGGCCCATTCATCTGACGACAGGCGTGGCTCCAACCTGGTGGACGTCAATGTGATCAACCGCAATGGCAAGCTGATCAACTAGTGTAGTCTTGAGCGCTAAGGGCGCACTTAATGAATACAGGCTTGCATGAGCCAGCCGGGATGTTATAACATGATTATAACATCCTAAAATCAGGGGGCATCATGCGTACCAGTTTGCGAAAAGTTGGAAATTCACGAGGCATCATCATCCCCGCCGCCTTGCTGGCTGAATGCGAACTGAGCGATGAGGTGGAATTGACCGTACAGGGGAAGAAGCTACTGGTGGAGGCAGTGAATGCGCCGCGCACCGGATGGTTCACGGGGTATCAGGCAGCAGGGGATGAGGACGCCACCTGGCTATCCTTGCCAGTTGGCGAACCTGATGAGGAATGGGTGTGGTAAAGCGTGGTGAAGTGTATTGGGTAAATCTTGATCCCACCATCGGCACTGAAATCAAGAAAACACGCCCCGCGCTAGTGGTGTCGCCCGATGACATGAATGCCGCCCTGCCGCGCGTGCTGATTGCGCCCCTGACCCGCAAGGGACAACAACTGGGATGTCGCCCTGAAGTAAATTTCGCCGGCAAACCCGCGCGCATTCTGCTCGATCAGCTGCGCTGCGTGGACAAGGCCAGACTGGGCACACGAATGGGAGAAATCGACCTGGCACTCTGGCACCCCGTGTTGCTGGAAATGCTGGCATGAACCTGTTCGCCCTACCGGTTCTCGTCCTTCCCCACCCGTCCTAGCACGCCATCCAGCGTCCGTCCTGGCAGCAGGCGCTTCAGCCAGGCAAACAGGTAGGCCGGGAAGGTTACCGGGTAGCGGATGCGGGGGCGGTCGCTTTCGAGTAGGTGAATCACTTTCTCCAGCACGGCTTCCGGCGGCAGGGTAAAGGGCGCGGCCGGGCCGGGCTTGGTCAGGCGGTTTTCCATGGCGCGATAGGTCTCGCGGAAAAAGCTCGCCTCCGCGTCCACATGGCGCCGGAACATTTCGTGCGCATTGGCGCGGAAACGACTGGTGATCGGCCCCGGCTCGACCAGGCAGACATGGATGCCGCTGCCGCGCAGTTCCAGGCGCAGGGTGTCGGCAATCCCCTCCAGGGCGTACTTGGTCGCGTTATAGGCACCGCGAAACGGTAATGCGACATAGCCCAGCAGCGAACTGTTGATGATGATGCGGCCGCCACCCTGGGCGCGCATCACCGGGATGATCAAGTTGGTCAGCTCCACCGTGCCGAACACGTTGGTCTCGAATTGCGCGCGCAGCACCTCGCGGCGCAAATCTTCCACCGCCCCCGGCTGGCCGTAGCCGGCATTGTTGAACAGGGCAAACAAGGTTCCGCCGGTGCGGCGCAGAACCTCGTCCACCGCGTAGTGGATGGATTCCGGGTCGGCAACATCCAGTTGCAGGCTTTCCAGGCCGCGCGCGGCGAGCATTTCGACATCCTCCACCCAGCGCGCCGTGGCAAATACCCGATAGCCGCGTCTGGCCAGCCCTTCCGCCACGCATAAACCGATACCGCTGGAGCAGCCGGTGATCAATATACTTTTCCCGTTCATCTCCATTCCTCGAAAAATCAGCACCCTACTGTAGCGAAAAAGCCCGGCAAGGTCGAATACGCACCTGCCGCTTTATGACATAATGCTGCCATGACCAAGCCGCGCGACGAACTGGAACTGGGCCAGTTCATCCCCCTCCACTACCACTACAACATGCTCAATGACAACGCCCGGGTTGCCGGCTTCAAGGCCGCGATCGAGCAGGTGGTACGCCCCGGAACGCGGGTGCTGGAGCTGGGGGGAGGGACCGGCGTACTGTCCTTTTTCGCTGCCCGTCAGGGCGCGCAGGTGTGGTGCGTGGAACACAACCCCCAGCTGGTGCACGAAGCCAGGAAAATGCTGGCGCGCAACCATTTCTCCGGCACGGTGGAAGTCATCGAGGCCGATGCCTTCGACTATCTCCCGCCCGAACCGGTGGACGTGGTGATCTGCGAAATGATTCACGTCGCCATGCTGCGCGAAAAGCAGATTCCCGTGATTGCCAGCTTCAAGCAGCGCTATCGGGAAAAGTACGGCGGCCCGCTCCCGGTCTTCGTGCCGGAAGCCTTCATCCAGGCAGTTCAGCCGGTGCACCAGTCATTCAATTTCGAGGGTTATTACGCACCCGCGCCGCTGTTTCAGGACCCGGGCGTGGTGCAAAACCGCACCTGGGAATTGGGCCAGCCCGTGGTTTACCAGATAGCGCGCTACCAAGACACGCTGCCCACCCGCTGCGACTGGCAGGGAGAAGTCGCCATCGAGCGCGCCGGCACGCTCAACGCCCTGCGCTTCATCACCAAGAATGTCCTGGCCATCCTGCCGCAACAGGGGAACAGCATCGACTGGCATAGCCAGTACCTGATCGTACCGCTGGAAGAAGCGCTGGCGGTCGAAGCCGGGCAGAAGCTGCACGTGCGTTTCGACTGTATGCCGGGCGATCCGCTGGATGCGCTCAGGCCGGAAGTGGTTCCCGTCTAGGCGGCAATCTCCAGCACCAGCTTGCCGCTGGTGTGTCCTTCCTCGATCAGCCGGTGCGCCTCCACCGCCTGCTCCAGCGGCAGGGTTCGGCTTACCGTGACCTTCAGCTTGCCTGCTGCAACCAGCTCTGTCGCCGCTTCCAGCATCTCGCGCTGCCTGACGCGCGCGGCGTGCATGCCGAGTTGCATCGGGGTCAGCATCAGTTCGTAATGAATGCTCTGGTTGCGGTTGCGTGCCACTTTCAGGTCGCCCGCCTCGCAGGCCGTCTGGAGCAGCGTGACCACCCGGCCATAGACCCTGGCAGCGGCGAAAGAGCGGCAGAAAGTGGCACTGCCCACGGTATCGAACACCACATCCACGCCCGCGCCACCGGTCCAGTCCAGGGCGGCGGCAACAAAATCCTCCGTCTGGTAATCGATCACTTTATCGGCGCCCAGCTGGCGCGCGAATGCGGCCTTTTCCGGCCCGCTGACCGTCACCGCCACCCTGGCGCCGAGGTGTTTCGCCAACTGCACCGCGACATGGCCGACGCCACCGGCAGCGGCATGGATCAGCACGCTTTCCCCGGCTTTCAGCTGGGCGCGGTCAAGCAGCGACTCCCAGGCGGTGATCCATACCAGCGGCAGCGCCGCCGCCTCGTTCACGGACAGCACAGCGGGCCTGGCAGCGGCGTAATCCTCGTGCAGCACGGTATATTCAGCATAATTGCCCGGCTCACCACCAATGCCGCCGTGAAAGAAAAACACCTCATCGCCCGGTTTGAAGCGGGTCACGGCAGTCCCCACGCTTTCCACCACAGCCGCGCCATCGCAGCCCAGGATGGCCGGCAGGGCAGGCACGCCGCCCTTGCGCAGCTTGGTATCCACCGGATTCACCCCGGCAGCGCGAAGCCTCACCCGGAGATGGGAAGGGCCGGGCAGCTCCGGTACGGGAATATCCGCCAGTTGCAGCACTTCCGGGCCACCCGTGGCAGTCATCAATATCGCCTTCATGCTTTACCCCTGTTTCTTGTCCCAGACATAGCGGTTGAAACGCTGCCAGCGGTTCTGTCTGTTGGCCAGCTGGTTGGCGGGCTTGTCCGCCTGCTGCCATTGCAGGACCTGCTGTTTCTTTTGCAGCAAGGCTTTGAGAAGATCGCCGGGTTTGTCGTTCATGGCCTGTCGGGAAGATTGACTGGAAGCGCTTATGTTAAACTTTAGCGTCCCATTTTTCGAGTCTGCATCATGTCCGGCAATACCCTCGGCAAACTGTTCTGCGTTTCCTCTTTCGGCGAATCCCACGGCCCCGCCATCGGCTGCGTGGTGGATGGCTGCCCGCCGGGGCTGGAACTTTCTGCCGCAGACATCCAGCTCGACCTCGACCGGCGCAAGCCCGGCACCTCGCGCCACGTCACCCAGCGGCGCGAGCCGGACACGGTGGAAATCCTCTCCGGCGTATTCGAGGGCAAGACCACCGGCACCCCCATCGCCCTCCTGATCCGCAACGAGGACCAGCGCAGCAAGGATTACGGCAACATCGCCGAAACCTTCCGCCCCGGCCATGCCGACTACACCTACACGCAGAAATACGGCTTCCGCGATTATCGCGGCGGCGGCCGCTCCAGCGCGCGCGAAACCGCGGTGCGCGTGGCGGCCGGCGCGGTGGCCAAGAAATGGCTGCAGGAGCGCTACGGCGTCGTGATCCGTGGCTATCTGTCCCAGCTGGGCCCCATCGAAGTCCCCTTCAAAAGCTGGGACGACGTCAGCCAGAACCCTTTCTTCGTCGCCGATAGCAGCCATTCCCAGCAGCTTGAAGACTACATGGACTCCCTGCGCAAATCGGGCGACTCCATCGGCGCCAAGCTCACCGTGGTGGCCGAGAACGTGCCGGTGGGCTGGGGCGAGCCGGTGTATGACCGCCTCGACGCCGACATCGCCTACGCGCTGATGAGCATCAATGCCGCCAAAGGGGTGGAGATCGGCGCCGGTTTCGCCTGCGTGACGCAGAAAGGCTCCGAGCACGGCGACGAGCTGACCCCGCGGGGCTTCGCCAGCAACCACGCCGGCGGCATCCTGGGCGGCATTTCCAGCGGCCAGGACATCGTCGCCCACATCGCCATCAAGCCCACTTCCAGCATCCGCATCCCGCGCCACTCCATCAATCTGGCCGGCGAGCCCATCCTGGTAGAGACCCACGGCCGCCACGACCCCTGCGTCGGCATCCGCGCCACCCCCATCGCCGAGGCCATGCTGGCCATCGTGCTGATGGATCACGCCCTGCGCCAGCGCGCGCAGAATGCCGACGTGGTGTGCGCCACGCCGAAGATTCCGGGTAAAATCGGCTGAAACGAGGAGAACCGGAATGGGACTGGCGCAGGAAAACCCCGCTTACATCACCCCGGAAGCCTATCTGGCGGTGGAGATGGCCAGCGACACGCGCAGCGAATACCTCAAGGGCGAGGTATTCGCCATGGTGTGCACCAGCTCGATGCACAACATTATTGTGCTCAATATCGCGCAAATCTTTCGCAACCACCTGCGCGGCGGGCCGTGCCAGGTGTTCGCGCTCGACCTCAAGCTGCGGGTGGAAGCCGCCAATGCCTATTTCTACCCCGACCTGATGGTCACCTGCTCGGAGGCCGACCGCCGCAGCGAATTCATCAAGACCGAGCCGGTCCTGGTGGTCGAGGTCCTGTCGCCCTCCACCGCCCTGTTCGACCGCGACAAGAAATTCGCCAGCTACCGCCAGCTGCCCGGCCTGCAGGAATACGTGCTGGTGGATACGGAACAGGAGAGCATCGAATGCTACCGCCGCGCCGGCAACGGCGAGTGGATCATGCACCCCTATGGCGCGGGGGAAACCGTTACCCTGCACAGCCTGAACCTGGCATTCCCGATTGGCGAGGCCTATCAGGACGTGGACTTCACTCTGTAACCAATCCCTCATGTTGAATCTGATCCATGTAGGTCGGCCTTCAGGCCGAAATTTCGGCCTGAAGGCCGACCTACATTAAAATGCCCCTCCCCTACTGGCGCCTGTCCGGCTTCTACTTCTTCTACTTCGCCTTTGTCGGCGCCATGTCGCCGTTCTGGGGCCTGTACCTGAAATCGCTCGATTTCACCGCCTTCCAGATCGGCATCCTGATGTCGCTGCTGCAGGTGATGCGCATGTTTGCCCCCAATATCTGGGGCTGGATGGCCGACCACAGCGGCAAACGGGTGGCGATTGTGCAAATTGCCGCGACACTGAGCCTTGCCGCCTATATCGGGGTGTTTTTCGGCACCAGTTTCCTCTGGCTGTTCGGGGTGATGTCACTGCTGAGCTTCTTCTGGAGCGCTTCGCTGCCGCTGGTGGAAGCCACCACCCTGAGCCATCTGGGCGAGCGCACCGAGAAATACGGGCGCATCCGCCTGTGGGGCTCGGTCGGCTTCATCCTCGCCGTGGTGGGCCTGGGCTATATCCTGGATTTCGTGCCGATCCGCTTTCTGCTGTGGGCGATTCTCGGCATGATGATCGGGCTGGCGCTGTTCGCGCGCCATATCCCCGAAGCACGGGTAATGCCCCACCCTACCGACCACATTTCGGCCTGGGAGGTGATCAGGCAGCCCGTGGTGCTGGCCTTTTTCGCCGCCAGCTTTTTCAATGCTGCCGCACACGGCCCCTACTACACCTTCTACTCCATCTACCTGGTGGATCACGGCTATGCAAAAAGCAGCGTGGGCTGGCTGTGGGCGCTGGGCGTCCTCAGCGAAATCCTGGTATTCCTGTGGATGCCGCGCCTGTTGAAGCATTTCAGCCTGCGCCAGATCCTGCTCGCCAGCCTGGCCCTGGGCGTACTGCGCTTTCTCGTCATCGGCTGGGGCATCGGCTGGATCGGGCTGGTGCTGGCCGCCCAGCTGCTGCACGCTGCGACCTTCGGCTCCTACCAGGCAGCGGGAATCGAGGTCATTCACCGCCTGTTCCGTGGCCGCCATCAGGCCAAGGGGCAAGCGCTCTACAACAGCCTGTCATTCGGCGCCGGCGGCACCCTGGGCGGCCTGTATGCCGGCTACAGCTGGGACACGCTGGGGCCGCAGGTCACCTTCACCGTCGCTGCCGCCTGTTCTGCACTCGCTTTCCTGCTGATCGGGTGGAAGCTCGGATCGCAACTGAGCAAAAACCGGCATTAACCCATCAGCATATAAACCATCCTGGCAAAAAGATGCCTATAATTGGCGATCTGTCACTCCCAAGACGAAGACATCATGGCAAAAAGAACCCGCCAATCCGCTGAAGTCCGCCGCCACGACATGATCGAGGCGGCCATGGAAATCATTCGTCACGAGGGAGTGGCCAAGCTCACCACGCGTTCGCTCTCGAAAGCGGTCGGCATCGCCCAGCCCACGCTGTTCCTCCATTTCGGCAACAAGAGCCACGTGCTGGTGGCGCTGGTGGATGCCGTCCAGGAGCGCCTGCAGCGCGAAATGGGGGGGCTCGACCTGGCCCGGCTATCGCCGCTGGAACGGCTGAAAGCGGTGATCCGTGCGCACCTGGGCTTCATCCAGCAACAGCCCGGCATCCCCCGCCTGCTGTTCTCGGAAGAACTGCAAAGCGGGGATCCCGCCTTCCGCGACCGCATGAACCAACTGGTGCAGTTTTTCCTGCAATTCATTGCCGGGCTGATCAGTGCCGCTCAGGAAGCCGGCCAGATCCGCCCCGACATCGTTCCCCAGCAGGCCGCCTGCCTGCTGATCGCCTCTGTCCAGGGCCTGGCGCTGCGCTGGATCCTCACGGGGGGCGAGCGCTTTGTGCTGTCGGAGCAGGACGACATCATCATCACCACCCTGATCGAAGGCTGGGCGCCGCGCTAGCAGGATTCCTTATCCCCTGTGCCCGTAGCCGGCCACCCCCATCAGCAGGCGCACGCCGCCATAACTGAACCAGGACAGGAAGCGCTGATGAAATGGCTGGTGCTTCCACGCATCCATGGTCACGACCCGTGCACCTTCCGTCATTGCCCGCTCCAGGCTGGTTCGCAACTGCATGGCAAAACGGCTGTCGTTCGCCACGATATTCGCCTCACGTGAAAGCAGCAGGCTGAAAGGGTCGATATTGGACGACCCCACCGTCGCCCAGCAGCCGTCCACCACCGCCACCTTGGCGTGCAGAAAACTCCGGTGATACTCGTAGATCTCGATTCCGGCATCGAGAAACACGCCATATAGCGCCCGCGTGGCATGGTGCAGCAGGAAATACTCCACCCGCCCCTGCAGCAGCAGCACCACGCGCACCCCGCGCTGCCGCGCCTGGATCAGGGCCTGGCGGAAATGCCGCCCGGGCAGGAAATAGGCATTGGCCAGCACGATCTCGGAACGGGCGCTGTTGATCGCATCCAGATAGGCTTCCTCGATGTCGCGGCGATGGCCGATATTGTCGCGGATCACGAAGGCGGCACGGATATCCCCCGCCGCCCCCGGCGCCACGTTCCGATTCTGGCGCCGGCGCCGGCGCTTGAGCTGCGACCACGACACCAGCCCCCACAGCCTTCTCACCGCCTCATGAATCTGCGGCAGCAGCGGGCCTTCCACCCTCACCGCATAATCGAAGCGCGGCGGAATCTGGCCGGGCGTATCCATGTCGTCGATGATATTGATGCCGCCGACAAAAGCGATGCGGGCATCGACCACAGCGATCTTGCGATGCAGGCGGCGGTAGCTGCTGCGCCGGAACTTGGCCAGCACGGGGCGGTAGATCAGCACCTGAACCCCAGCAGAACGCATGTCGTCGATCACCTCGCGCGGCAGCGTTTTCGCGCCGTAGCCATCGAGCAGCAGATGCGTGGTCACGCCACGCCGCGCCGCCCGCTTCAGCGCTGCGGCAATCTGCTGGCCGGTGCAGTCGTACTCGAAAATATAGGTTTCCAGGTAGATTTCCCGCACAGCCTGATCAAAGGCCGCCTCCAGCGCAGGAAAATAATCGGCGCCGTTGCACAGCAGACTGATCCGGTTGCCGGCCAGAAACCTGATCATGCGCGCGAAAGCGTGGCGCTCAGCGGCGCGTGATCGGAAATACGCGACCAGGGCCGCCCGGAATGGACCTGCGCGCCTTTTACCCGCAAGCCGCGCACATAAATGCGATCCAGACGCAGCACCGGCAGATGGGAAGGATAGCTGCGTGCCGGCATGCCATGCACCTGCTCGAAGGCTTCTTTCAGGTGCAGTTCCCGCGCCATGAAGCGACAGGCCTCGATGCGCCAGTCATTGAAATCCCCGGCGATGATGAGCGGCTCGCCCGGCGGCACCAGGCGCTCGATATGTTCGCGCAGGGCGTGCAGCTGCTTCCTGCGCCAGCGTGCGAACAGGCCGAGGTGCACACAGATGCAGTGCAGCTTGAATTCCCAGCCGGGAATGTCCATTTCGGCATGGAGCAGGCCGCGCTGCTCGGCGCGGTGGGCGGAGATATCGACGTTTTCCCAGCGCAGGATGGGGAAGCGGCTCAGGATGGCGTTACCGTGATGCCCCTCGGGATAGACCGCATTCTTGCCATAGGCGAAATCATGCCAGATCGAATCGGCGAGAAACTCGTACTGCGACTCATCCGGCCAGTCGTCATGGCGCTCCGCGTGCCGATGATGCGCCCCCTGCACCTCCTGCAGAAACACCACATCGGGCTGCATGCCGCGCAACTGGTCGCGCAGCTCGTGCAGCACCAAGCGCCGATTGAACTGGGAAAAACCTTTATGGATATTGTAGGTCGCAATATGCAGCGAATTGACGACACTGCCCGGCGGGGCCTCTTGTGGGGCCATCATGCACTCGGTAACAGGAGTTGGTTGCTGCAATCTTAAACCAGATGGTCAGGGCTGATCCACTTTTTGCCACACTACATCCGGTTATGGCGACGCTGATTTATTCCCTCCCATTCAAGGGGAGGGGATGGGTGTGAATTCAAGTGCATGATTCATATAACCCATCCCCCACCCACCCTCCCCCTTGAAGGGGGAGGAGCCTGTATTAAGATGAATAAATCAGCGTCTCCCCATTGGCCGGCACGGCAATTCCCTGCACAGCACCAGGCCCGGAAACGTCTCAAGCCAACCCGTGCAGCTGATTGCTTGCCATGCAACATGGATATGGCGTTTAATTCCATCAGCATCAGTTTGCCCGGTGCGGAGACGGTAATGCTTCAAATGGATTTTCCATGCACCTGATCGAGCAGTTTTGGCGGCGATGGTTCTTCAAATGTTTTCAGGATGCACTAAAAAATCATAACCAGTACCCCACCAATGGGTACGGCTTCTACAACCGAGAAACGCAAGTTCAATGGGGCCTCATCAAGCCCTAACTCAAACGTTGAGCCTCTTGCAACGCCCGCACAGCTGCTCGTTAGCTCTCTCGCATTGAAGTCAGCAGTTGCATGAACTACGGCTTTGCCGTATATTCCAGTGTGTGTATACCGTCATCGAAACCGAGATTTTTCAGCGCTACGCCAAGGAAATCTGGTCGCGCGATGAGCTGAACGAATTTATCAACTGGATAGCTCAAAACCCTTTATCCGGTGATGTAATCCCCAGCACTCGTGGGCTTCGAAAAGTACGGTGGCGCCGTTCAGGCAGGGGTAAACGTGGTGGCGCTCGTGTCATCTACTACAACATGCTGGAGAATGGAAAAATATGGCTGCTTATCGTTTACACAAAAGCCAAGTTCGATAATTTGCCGAGCAGTTTTCTTAATCAATTAGCTGAGGAGATTGAACGTGCCTAAGGAACTAGCTCAATTTCAAGCAGATTTGCTCGCCTCTGTCCGCGATATGAAGGCTGGCCGCGCTGCACGATCCACTCAGGTTGAACTGACTCAAGCTGCAGTAGTCCGCTCCAAACTTGGTTTGTCTCAATCTGCATTTTCGCATCTGCTGGGTGTGTCTATACGTACCATCCAGGATTGGGAGCAGGGTCGTCGCGTGCCGAACAAATCGGCACAAACCTTATTAGGTGTAGCGTCAGAGTATCCTGAAGTTCTTCGGGCCTATATCGCCATGCACCCCAACTGAGGGGCCCTCTATCAGTGGCTGTCCTCTCACCTTCACATTAGCCAGCATGAAAATTTGCACGATGTAAACATTATGTTTACTATTGGCGCGTGATTCAAACATTCGCCAACACTGAAATCGAAGATTTTTTCGTTACCGGAAAATCGCGGCGTTTACCTTCGGAAATTCTCAAGCGTGCGACCATGCGTCTCAATCAGTTGCATGCCGCTACAGAGTTGAATGATCTACGTTTGCCACCCTCCAACCACTTGGAGGCTCTTTCAGGTAATCGCGTTGGCCAATGGAGCATACGTATCAACCAGCAATGGCGTGTCTGCTTCAGGTTTGAAAATGGTGATGCATTTGATGTGGAAATTGTGGATTACCACTAGGAGTAAAAATATGATCTATAACGGCCTTACACCTATCCATCCCGGCGAGTACCTCGCCGAAATTCTTGAAGAGCTTCATATCTCTCAAGCATCATTTGCTCGTACCATTGGCGTATCGCCCATGCGCATTTCCCACATCGTTAAGGGCAAACGCCCCGTTACGGCCGAGCTGGCATTGCTGTTTGCAAAGGCCTTTGAACAAACCCCACAGTATTGGCTCAATTTACAAGCCAGTTATGATCTGAAAACTGCCGAGAAAAGCATCGCCAATCGTCTCTTCTCCATTCATAGCCTGGCTCATGTTTAACGGCTAACCCACCTTGACTTGCCCCCACAAATAACGCGACGGGGTCAGATACCATCCTGCATTAACACATTTACCGTCTATTCCGAATTTCAGAGCTTATGGCGGGGTTGCGGGTTGAAGTCATGTCATGACGCCAAATCAGAAATTCTTTGCCACACCAGCGTCCGGTTATTGGCCGGCATCGCCACATCCCGCACCAGAGCCAGGCCTTGCGCCTCGGCCAGGCGGTCGAGCGCCTCGAAATCCCGCACGCCGCTGGCCGGGTCGCGCCCCTTGAGCCAGGCATCGAAACGCGCGTTGCTTTCCGAAGTGAATTTGCCGCCATAGTTGAACGGACCATACAGGCACAGCAGCCCGCCCGGCGCCAGCACGCGGCCGATGCCGGCGAACAGGCTCTCCACCTCCGGCCAGCTCACGATATGCACGGTGTTGGCGTTGAACACCGCATCCACGCGCTCCACCAGCCAATGGGCATGGCCGACATCCAGCTCCAGCGGCGGCAGGACATTGGCCAGCTGCGCCTCATCCAGCCAGGCCTGGATGCCCGCGTGATTGACCGCCAGCTCGCTGGTCTGCCAGACCAGATGGGGCAGGGCCTGGCCGAAATAGACCGCATGCTGGCCGGTGCCGCTGGCAATTTCCAGCACCTGCCGCCGGTCGGCAAATACCTCGCGCAATACGGCGAGAATCGGGTCGCGGTTCTGTTCGCAGGATTCGGCGTAGGGTTTCATGAAAAATCTCTAGTTTATTGTCAGGAATTTTTGAACCGCAAAGGCGCTAAGGCGCGAAGAAAACCCTGTCCCGGCTCTCTTTGCGCCTTCGCGCCTTTGCGGTTAATCCAGCGCCATTTTCAGGATGAACAACTGACTTCAATATGCTGTGCCCAGTCGGGCGGCGCAGCGGCATAGCGTTCCATCTCCGGCTGCTCGTCAAAGGGCCGCCTGAGCAGTTGCAGCAGGCGCTCCACCTCGGAAAAATCGCGCCCCTGTTCCGCCTTTGCGATGGCGTTCTGGGCCAGGTAATTGCGCAGGATGTATTTGGGGTTGACGCCATCCATGCGCGCCTTGCGCTCCGCGTCGCCGCCCGGCTCGCGCTGCAGGCGCGCGCGGTAGCTTGCGGCCCAGGCATCGAACGCCGGGCGGTCGATGAACTGGTCGCGCAGCGGGGTATTCAACTCGTCCGGCGCGGCGCGGAAATTTCCCAGCGCGCGCAGGAAATTGCTGTAATCCACCCGGCCAGCCTGCATGAGGGCGAGCAGGCCCTCGACCAGCTCGGCGTCTTCCTCGCCGACGCGAGTCAGACCGAGTTTCGCGCCCATCAGCTCCAGATAGTGCCGCCCGAACGCCGGCCAGTAGCTGTCCAGCATGGCCCTGGCCTCTGCCAGCGGGATGAGGGGCGTCAGCGCCTGGGCCAGGCAGCTGAGGTTCCACAGGCCGATATAGGGCTGCTGGTCGTAGGCGTAGCGTCCTTCATGGTCGGAGTGATTGCACACATGGCCGGGGTCGAAGGCGTCCATGAAGCCGAACGGGCCGTAGTCGAAGGTCAGGCCGAGTATCGACATGTTGTCGGTGTTCATCACCCCGTGCGAGAACCCCGCCGCCTGCCACTTGGCCATCAGCTGCGCGGTGCGCGCGACCACTTCGCCCAGGAAGCGCGGATATTTGTCCGCTGCGCCCGCCAGAGGGGAAAAATGCCGCGCGATGACGTAGTCCGCCAGCAGGGCGATCTGCTCCGGCTGGCCGCGGTAAAAGAACACCTCGAACGAGCCGAAGCGCACGTGGGAAGGCGCGAGGCGCGTCACCACGGCAGCGGTTTCGACCGATTCGCGGTACACCTCCTCGTCGCTGCCCACGATGCACAGCGCCCGCGTGGTCGGAATGCCCAGGCCGTGCATGGCCTCCGAGCAGAGATATTCGCGGATGCTGGAGCGCAGCACGGCGCGCCCGTCGCCGCTGCGCGAATAGGGCGTGGTGCCGGCGCCCTTGAGCTGGATCTCCCACCCCTCCACCTCGCCCAGCAGAATGGCACGCCCGTCGCCCAACTGCGGCACATAATGGCCGAACTGGTGGCCGGCGTAGAGCATGGCGAGCGGATCGCTGCCGGGCAGCAGGCGGTTGCCGGTGAAATGCTCGGCAAAATCGGCCCGCCCCGCCTCGGCCAGGTCCATGCCGATCAGCCGCGCCGCATCGGCGTTGAAGCTCACCAGATAAGGCGCAGGCAAGGGCGTGGGCCTGAGGCGGCTGTGAAAGGTTGGCGGCAGGCGCGCAAAGCTGTTGTCGAAATTCAGCTGGTCTAGTTTTTTCATGGGACATGAATTATACCTTAGTGATTTAGTAAACTTTGTCCGATTCGGCTAGAATCAAGTCTTCCTGACTCACGGTGTAAAAAATTGCCGCAAGTGCCCACCCTCAAAATCATCGAGTCCATCCGCGAGATTCCCGCCTCGCAATGGGATGCCCTGGCAGGCGGCAACCCCTTTCTCTCCCATGCCTTCCTCAGCGCCCTGCAGGAAAGCGGCTGCGCCACGCCCGAGACCGGCTGGCGCGCGCAGTTCCTGACGCTGTGGCAGGAAGAAAATCTGGCCGGCGCCATGCCGCTCTATCTCAAATCCCATTCCTGGGGCGAATTCGTGTTCGACTGGGCGTGGGCCGAGGCCTACCAGCGCGCGGGCCTGGACTACTACCCCAAGCTGCTGTGCGCGGTGCCGTTCACCCCGGCGACCGGCCCGCGCCTGCTGGCGCCCACGCCAGAACTGCGCGCCGCCCTGTTGCACGCTGCCCTGCGGCTGGCGCAGGAACTGGGCGTCTCCTCGCTGCACTGCCTGTTTCCGCCCCAGGCTGAAGCGCAGGAAATGCGGCAGCAGGGCATGATGCTGCGCCAGGGCGTGCAGTTCCACTGGCATAACCCCGGCTATGCCGATTTCGACGCCTACCTCGCCGCCATGAGCCACGACAAGCGCAAGCGCATCCGGCAGGAGCGGCGCAAGGTGCAGGCGGCGGGCATCCGCTTCGAACGCCTGACGGGCAGCAGGATCAGCGACGCGCACTGGCAATTCTTCGAGCGCTGCTACGCCCGCACCCACCAGCACTACAACTCGCCGCAGGCCCTCAACCTGGATTTCTTCCGCCGCATCGGCGCCAGCATGGCGGACAAGGTCCTGCTCGTGCTCGCCCTGCGCGACGGCCAGCCCATCGCCAGCGCGCTCAATTTCTACAATCAGGAAGCACTGTACGGCCGTTCCTGGGGCGCGCTGGCATACCACCCCGGCCTGCATTTCGAAGCCTGCTACTACCAGGCCATCGAATTCTGCATCGAGCGCGGAATCCCGCTTTTCGAGGGCGGCGCGCAGGGCGAGCACAAGCTGTCGCGCGGCTTCCTGCCCGAAACCACCTGGTCCGCGCACTGGCTGGCCCACCCGCGCTTCGCCGCTGCGGTGGACGACTATCTGCGGCGCGAGACGCGCGGCATGAGCTTCTATCTGGATGAACTCAACGAGCGGAGTCCGTTCAAACAGGCAGATAAAGACGGTTAACCACGGGGCACACGGAGGGAACGGAGAAAAAACAATGACTTTAACCCCCCTCAATCCCCCCTTGTCAGGGGGGAAGGCAACGCCTCCCCTGTCAAGAGGAGGCCGGGAGGGGTTCTGGTTTTTTGGACAAACAGGAGCAATAGCCATGGCACACAAACCTACTGCCGAGGAACTCAAGCAGCGCCTCAGCCCCGAGCAATACCACATCACCCAGGAGAACGGCACCGAGATGGCGTTCCGCAACGCCTACTGGGACAATCATGCCGAAGGCCTCTATGTCGATATCGTCTCGGGCCAGCCGCTGTTCAGCTCGCGCGACAAGTTCGACTCCGGCACCGGCTGGCCGAGCTTCACCCGGGCGCTCGATCCGGCCAACATCACCCTGCACCAGGACCGCTCGCACTTCATGACCCGCACCGAAGTGCGCAGCACCCACAGCGACTCACACCTCGGCCACCTGTTCGACGACGGCCCCGCCCCGACCGGCATGCGCTACTGCATGAATTCGGCGGCGCTGCGTTTCATCGCCCAAGAAGACCTGGAAAAGGAAGGCTACGGGGAATACCGCAAACTGTTCGAGTAAACTGCCTGCATGACAAGCAAGGAGGACTTATGCCGCAATTTCCCTGGTACAACACCATCCGTTTCCGGGTCAGCCTCGCCCTGTTCGTCCTCTTTGCCCTGCAGGCGGGCACCGCCGGCTTCACCCTGTACGAAGTGGATCTGCGCAAGCATGACTACGAAATCCTCAACCTCGCCGGCCAGTTGCGCGTCATCAGCCACACCATGGCGCACCAGTCGCGCAACTACCTGAAAGAAAATACGACCCTCACCCTGAACAGCCAGCACGATGCCGCGTTCTACGCCCAGAACCTGCAACAGAGCATGACGCTCTACGACAAGATCATCATCGGTTTCCGCAACCGCCGTCTGGATCCGGAAGTCACCGGACTCGACGCGCCGCTAAGGTGCAGTTGGGACCGGAATTCGCGCAATCAGCTGGATGCCAGCGCGGCGGCATGGGACGATTTCCGCACCGGCATCCAGCGCGCGCTCGACACCAGCCCCTCCCAGCCCGACCTTGCCGCCGCCCGCTACGCAGTGCAGCACGGCGAAGAGCTGGCCCGCTCCGCGGACAGCCTGAGCCGCGCCTTCCAGCACATGATGGAAGGCAAACTCGCCACCATCCGCCTCTTCAACCAGCTGGCCTTCATCGCCACGGCCTTGCTGACAGCACTGATCGTCATCCTGGTATACCGCAAGATACTGCGCCCGCTCACCCTCACCGTGGACGGGTTTTCCCGCGTGGCCAACGGCGATCTAGGTTACCAGGTGCCGCTGGTGGTGGATAACGAGATCGGCCGCATGACGCAGGCCTTCAACCGGCTGTCGGACCGGATGCGCGGACTGTTCCGCCTCACCGACCGCATCGGCCGGGGCACCAACCTGCACGATGCGCTCAAATTCGTGTGCGAGGAATTTCGCTCCTTCCTGCCGGTGGAATGGGTCGGCGTGCTGCTGATCACCCCGGACCGCAGCCAGGTCGCATTGGAACGGCTCTACAGCGAAGCCCCCAGCAATCTGCGGGAAAACGACATGTTCGAATTCATGCTCGGCGCACCGGAGGCCACGCTAGCCAAGGGAAACGCCCTGGCGATCGACGACCTGCCTGCCTTCTCCCGCGACAAAATCCCGGCATCCCTGTCCGCCAGGCTGGCGCAGGACGGCAAACACTCGGCCCTGTTCGTCCCCCTCAAGCACGGCGGCGCAAGCGAGGCGCTGCTGGTGTTCGCCTCGTCCCGGACAGGCGCCTATACCCCCGAGCATGTGGAATTTCTCACCAACCTCGCCGCCCAGATCGCCCATATCCTGGAAAAAACCATCATCATGGAAGGCCTGATCGTGGCCGCTGTGGAAGGGCTGGCGAAACTGGCGGAAAGCCGCGACCCGGAAACCGGCGACCATCTGGTCCGCATGAGCCTGTATTCCGCCATCCTCGCCGAGGAACTGGGCAAGGATGAGACTTACCGCGAACATATCACGCCGGCCTATGTGCGGGACGTATTCCGCTTCGCGCCCATGCACGACATCGGCAAGGTCGGCATCCGCGACGACATCCTGCTCAAGCCAGGGCGGCTGGACCCCGACGAACGCAGCGAGATGGAGCGCCACCCGGTGATCGGCGGGCAGGTGCTGCGCCGCAGCGAGGAGCAGATGCAGGCCCTCGGCCACAGCATCTTCCGCACCGGCATCGAGATCGCCGAAGGCCACCACGAAAAATTCGATGGCAGCGGCTATCCCGCCGGCCTGAAAGGTGAAGCCATTCCCCTTGCGGCACGCATCATCGCCGTGGCCGACGTGCTGGACGCCCTCACCTCGAAACGTCCCTACAAGGAAGCCTGGCCGATGGAAAAAGCCCTGGAAACCATCAACCAGGATGCCGGCAAACACTTCGACCCGTCCGTGGTCGCCGCCCTGCAGCGTGCCCTGCCGCGCGTCATGGAGGTTTACCAACGTCTGAAGCACGTCTGAATTGCCCAGGCAGCCATCCCATTTCTGGCAACATATCAGGCGCGATCAAACCGTGGCCCGGTTGATGTGAAAATAATTGGCGCCTCCGGATTGAAACCACATGCCGAGGCCAGCCACACCTGACAAGGGGGCCTCCCTGGGGCAACCTTACCGCCCGTGCTATCATCCGCCCCCATCCATGCGTATCCAACATATCCGACAACGTCTGCGCGACCTGGGTGCCGTCCCTTGCCATGAGGGGCGCGTGTTGCGGGCCTGGGTTCAGGGGCGATCCCTGAACACCAGAAGGCAGCGCGCCGAGCATTTTCTGCCGCTGGCCGTGCGCGAGGCCCTGCCCGACCTCAGCGCCAAGTTGCAGGGGCTGGCGCGGCTGCAGTCCGAGCATCCCGGCGAGGATGGCTCGGCCCGCCTGCTGGTGGCGCTGGCGGATGGGCAGACGGTGGAAAGCGTGCTGCTGCCGCGTGACGGTCTGTGCGTCTCCACCCAGGTCGGCTGTGCCGTGGGCTGCGTGTTCTGCATGACGGGCCGCGACGGGCTGCTGCGCCAGCTGGGCAGTGCCGAGATTGTCGCCCAGGTGGTTCTGGCGCGCAGCCGCCGGGTGGTGAAGAAGGTGGTGTTCATGGGCATGGGTGAGCCGGCCCACAATCTGGACAATGTGCTGGAGGCCATCGACCTGCTCGGCACCGATGGCGGCATCGGCCACAAGAATCTGGTCTTCTCCACCGTGGGCGACCGGCGCGTGTTCGAGCGGCTGCCCCTGTCCACGGTCAAGCCCGCCCTGGCCCTCTCCCTGCACACCACCGATCCCGCCCTGCGCCGGCAACTCCTGCCCAAGGCGCCGGACATCGCGCCGGAAGAACTGGTCGAGCAGGGCGAAGCCTACGCCCGCCGCACCGGCCACCCGATCCAGTACCAGTGGACGCTGCTGGAAGGGATCAATGACACGGATGCCGAGCTGGACGGGATTGTACGTCTGCTGACCGGCAAATACGCGGTGATGAATCTGATCCCCTACAACAGCATCGACGGCCTTGGCTACCGGCGTCCCAGCTGGGAACAGGCTGCCGAGATGGCGCGCCGCCTGCACCGGCGGGGCATCCTTGCCAAACTGCGCCACTCCGCAGGTCAGGACGTGGAGGGCGGCTGCGGGCAGTTGCGGGCACGCATCCCGGCTGCGTCACTGCAGGTTCTGTAATCCCCCGCCCCTTCAAGGGGAGGGCCGGGGTGGGGATGGGTTGAGCCGGTCTGTATCCCATCCCCCACCCACCCTCCCCCTTGAAGGGGGAGGGGCAAGTCTGATGAGGCTCAGCAGGCGCTTCGGTCTGGCCATGGCGCCAAACTCCACATACACTGCGGTTTTTGCCGAAACCACTGCAGCCTTGTCGAGCTTACCAAAAATGAAAAACAGCATAGATGCCCATGTCGAATTTTCCTTCAAGGGCGAAACCTACACGCCATTTGCGACCATCGACCTGGACAGTCTGCTCGAACAGGGCAGCGCGCTTCCGTCGATCCACGCCCTGCTGGCCGAGCGCAATGGCATCGACACCTACTCCTATCAGTACGAGGTGATGCAGGAAGAGGAAATCAGCTTCACCAACGCCCAGGGCCTGGCCGCCGATTTCCTGGCTGATGGCAGCTTCGACAGCGAAGCCTTTGTCGCCAGCTGGCAGGAAAACCGGATCACCGGCCGCCTCCAGGCCATCGCCACGCGCGAGTTGGGCATAGAGCGCCTCGAACAGCATCCGCAGATCAGGGAAGCACTGCTCCAGGCTTACAGGCTGGGCAGGAACACGGAAAACTAGCGCCATGAACATGAAAAAATTTCTGCCCTACCTGGTTTCTGAAGCCACGCCCCTGAGCATGGGCGAGAAACTGCGCGCCACCTTCGCCGCCTTTGTCGCCACGCTGGCTGTCGGGCTGGTCAGCAGCCAGTTTCTCCATGGCAGCGGACTGCATATCATGGTCACCTCCATGGGCGCTTCGGCGGTGCTGCTGTTCGCCGCTCCCCACAGCCCGCTCACCCAGCCCTGGCCGCTGATTGGCGGGCACCTGATCTCTGCCTTCGTCGGCGTCGCCTGCGCCAAGCTGGTGCCGGATTTATGGCTTGCCAGCGCCCTGGCGGTTTCACTTTCCATCCTGGCCATGCATCTCACCCGCAGCCTGCACCCGCCGGGCGGCGCCATCGCCCTGATGGCCGTTCTCGGCAGCCACCATGGCCTGGCCAGCGATTTTTCCTTCGTCTTCGCGCCAGTGGGACTCAATGCCCTGCTCATGCTGCTCATGGCACTGGCCCTCAACAACCTGATGGGGCGCCGCTATCCTGCCCGCGCCTTCCCGGTCAGGGACAAGAAACACCAGCACGATGACCCCAAACCGCTCGACCGCATCGGCATCGACAAGAATGATCTGCAGCAGGCCCTGCGTGACATGGACGTTTACCTCGACGTCAGCGAGGCCGACCTCAACCAGATTTACAGCCTGGCCGGCATACATGCCTACCGGCGCAAGATGGGCGAAATCACCTGCGGCGACATCATGTCGCGCGACATCACCTCGGTCGAATTCGGCACCGAACTGGAGGAAGCCTGGGCACAGCTGCGCTTTCACAAGATCGGCGCCATCCCGGTGCTGGATCCGGCGCGGCGCGTGATCGGCATCATCTCGCTGGTGGATTTTCTCAAGCGCGCCAACCTCAAAACCTATGAAACCTTCGAGGACAAGCTGATCAAGTTCATCCGCCGCACCCCCGGCCTGACCTCGGAAAAACCCGAAGTGGTGGGCCAGATCATGGCCACACCCGCAATCACGGCGCAGGAAGACATGCACATCGTGGAGCTGGTGCCCCTGCTTTCCGACCATGGCCTGCATCACGTCCCCATCGTCAACGCGGAGCGGCGGCTGGTCGGGATGGTCACCCAGTCCGACCTGATCGCGGCGCTGTATGCGGGCAGAAAGCAGGGCTGAACGAATACCACGCCATTTAGGTTAAAATGGCGTCTTTTCCTGTTCGCCAAGAGCCAGATCATGTCCCTCTCCCCACTCACCGCCCTCTCACCCCTCGACGGGCGCTATCACAGCAAGCTCCACGGCCTGCGTCCCTATTTCAGCGAGTTCGGCCTGATCCACCACCGCGTGCGGGTGGAAGTGGAATGGCTCAAGGCGCTGAGCCGGGAGGCTGCCATCGCCGAAGTGCCGGCCTTTTCCGCCGCCACCGTGGCCGAACTGGACCAGCTGGTCGCAGGCTTTTCCGAGGCCGATGCCGAGGCGGTGAAGGACATTGAAAAAACCACCAACCACGATGTAAAAGCCATCGAATACTGGCTCAAGAACAGGCTTGCCGGCAACGCCGAAGTGATGAAGGTGAGCGAGTTCATCCATTTCGCCTGCACCTCCGAGGACATCAACAACCTGTCCCACGCCCTGATGCTCAAATCGGCGCGCGACAGCGTGATGCTGCCGGGCCTGGAAAAAGTCATCGCCAAACTGCGCGAACTGGCGCACGGCCTCGCCGCCCAGCCCATGCTGTCGCGCACCCACGGCCAGCCGGCCTCGCCTTCCACGGTCGGCAAGGAACTGGCCAACGTGGTGTACCGCCTGGAGCGCCAGAAGGCGCGCATCGCCGGGGTGGAAATCCTCGGCAAGATCAACGGCGCGGTGGGCAACTACAACGCCCATCTCTCCGCCTATCCGGAAATCGACTGGGAAAAGTTTGCCAAAGACTTCGTCGAGGGCCTGGGCCTCACCTTCAACCCCTACACCATCCAGATCGAGCCGCACGACTACATGGCCGAGCTCTTTGATGCTTTCGGCCGGGCCAACACCATCCTGATCGACATGGACCGCGACGTGTGGGGCTACATCTCGCTCGGCTACTTCAAGCAGAAGGTCAAGGCGGGCGAGGTCGGCTCTTCCACCATGCCGCACAAGGTCAATCCAATCGATTTCGAAAACTCGGAAGGCAATCTCGGCCTGGCCAACGCGGTGCTGCGCCACCTCTCCGAAAAGCTGCCGATCTCGCGCTGGCAACGCGACCTCACCGATTCCACCGTACTGCGCAACATGGGCGTGGGACTGGGCTATGCCCTGCTCGGCTACGAATCCACCGTGCGCGGCCTGGGCAAGCTGGAAGTCAACCCGCAGCGCCTGGACGACGACCTTGACCACAACTGGGAAGTGCTGGCCGAGCCGATCCAGACTGTGATGCGCCGCTACGGCGTGGCCAACCCCTACGAACAGCTGAAGGAACTCACACGTGGCAAGAGCGGCATCAACCGCGACACGCTGCATGCCTTCATCCACAACCTGGCGATTCCGGAAAATGAGAAACAGCGCCTGCTGCAGATGACGCCAGCCAACTACATCGGCATGGCGGTCGAGCTGGCGAAGCGCGTGTAAGAATGGAACAGGAGGACATTCGCTGGAAACAGCGTTTTTCCAATTACCGGAAGGCGCTGGGGCGTTTGAACGAAGGCGTTGCGCTCAGCCAACAGCGGCCCCTGAGCCAACTGGAAAAACAGGGATTGATCCAAGGCTTCGAATTCACCTTTGAACTGGGCTGGAATGTGTTGCGGGATTTTTTGCGCGACCAGGGAATCAAGGAAATTTTTGGCTCGCGTGACACGATCAGGGAAGCATTTAACGCTGGCCTGATCGAAGATGGCGATGCCTGGATGGAAATGCTCAAGGACCACAACCTGACTTCCCATACTTATAACGAGGATGTGGCGGAGAAAATCAGCGCCAACATTCTCGGACTGCATTACAGCCAGCTGGACAAGCTCCGGATACGCATGCAGGAATGGGATAATCGTCCATGAGTTCTCACGGCCTTCCGGACACGGCCGTCGCCAAACTGCAATCCGTCTTCGCCGCCCACCCCCACGTCGAGCGGGTCATCCTGTATGGCTCGCGCGCCAAAGGCAACTACCGCCCCGGCTCCGACATCGACCTGACCATCGTCGGCGATGCCGTGGACTGGCAGGAATTGCTGCGCATCGACAATGAAATCGACGACCTGCTGCTGCCCTATAAATGGGATCTCTCACTAATGCGACAGATCGACAACCCAGATTTGCTGGATCATATCCGGCGAGTGGGCGTGGTTTTTTACCCTGCCGGTTAAGGAAATTCCCCTATAGCCAGGCTGCGCCGCGCACCCCGCTGGAATCACCAAAGCGGTGCCGCACCAGCCGGGTATCCACCCGGTCGGAAAATACCCAGCGCCCCCATAATTCAGGGATATGGGTATACAAACGCTCGATATTAGACATGCCGCCCCCCAGGACGATCATATCCGGATCGAGGATATTGATGACATGCGCCAGGGAACGGGCAAGGCGATGTTCATAGGCCCGCAGGCTGTGTTCGCAGGCAAGATCGCCAGCCAGGGCGCGCGCCACGATTTCCTCCGGGGTCAGGCTTTCTCCCGCATCGAGATAGTGCAGTTTCATCATGCCCGGCCCGGAAAGAAAGGTTTCGATGCATCCCCTGCGGCCGCAATAGCATTCCGGGCCGGGGAGTTCCTGTATTCCCGGCCAGGGCAGCGGGTTGTGCCCCCACTCGCCGGCAATGCTGTTGGGCCCGGTCAGCACCTGCCCGTTGACCACGATACCCGCACCGGTGCCGGTACCGATGATCACGCCGAACACTACCGCCGCGCCCGCCGCCGCCCCGTCCGTGGCTTCGGACAGGGCAAAGCAGTTGGCATCGTTGCTGATCTTGACCGGGCGCTGCAGCAGGGCTTCCAGATCCTGCAGGACAGGCTGGCCGTTGAGATGGATCGAATTGGAGTTCTTGAGCCGGCCAGTCACTCTGGAAATGGCACCGGGTGTGCCGATTCCCACCGAACAGTGTTGTTCCAGCTCGGTTTCCACCCCCTGGACCAGGCCGGCGATGGCCTGCAGGGTGGCACGATAATCCCCCGCAGGAGTAGGCACACGGCGACGTAAACGCTCAACCCCCACTTCATCGAGTGCGACGATTTCGATCTTGGTGCCGCCGAGGTCAATTCCAATACGTAGTGACATGATTATTAATGAATTTATATTTCAATATTTTGTCTAGCTACGCGCCTGGCCACAACAAAACGTACCTCTGGGAAAGCCGAATTGAAATCCTGCCTGAGTTAGCCTGGCAGGCTGAAGCTCCTGAACTTTGACGTATCTGAAAATATGCTTAGATAGGGATCAACCTTATGATGGCAAATGCCGCTCCAAGTCCATGCTGTCATGCAGGAGCCGCAGAACGTCAACCATTTTGCTCTCTTGAGCGCCGGCGACCCGGAACATAATGAAATGCCGCCCCTTGCGCCCATTCCGCGCAACATGAAGCGTCCATATGTTGCCGCCGATTTCCGTCCGCTCCTTAACCCCAATGACAGAAGGACCAGCACAAAGGGCTTTCAACGCCGATGACAGGGTATCGGCATAAACCCGCGCCTGCACTGAACCAAAGTTACCTACCGTCCACCGCAGAATCTGACGGAAATCAGCCTCCGCAGCAGCCGATAGGCGAACAGCCCAAGCGTTTTCAGCCACTACGCGCCAATCACTTCGGAAGTCAGCGCAGCCAAATGCTGGCCAAGCATGTCCGCCGAGCCAAAACTACGGAAATTGCCAGCCTCGATGTCAGCAATGCCCACCTTGGCAGCATCACGCAAGGCGGCAAGGCGCATTTCATCTTCCGATTCCCGGCGTTCGACCAGCCGCAAACCTTCGCGCAGCACTTCGCTGGCGTTTTGGTAACGCCCGGAGGTGACTAGCTGCTCCACAAAGTGAGCCTGATGGTCAGTGAGGACAACATTACGTGTCGGCATGGGAACCTCCTAAGCCAAGTTTAGTATTGGCATACTATGCTATAGGTTCAGGACTGGCAAGGCGGGGGTTACCACTGGCCTTCATCCCAATCTGATTCGTGCACAGCGGCTGGAGTTACCAGCCCCCCAAGAAAGTAGTTTAGGCTGCGTTCGGCAGCCATTAGCAACATACCCTGCTTCTAGGTAGCCTACATGCTTCAACTGGCCCCCGAAGCAGCCAGCAAGCCTCCTGCCAGGAGCCCGGCAGGCAATAGCAATTGCACCTTGTCCGTTAGCGGGCGGCTTTCCACCCAGCGGTAAAACAGTCCTCCCCCCAGGATGCTGATACCAACGGAAAGCGCCAGCCCACAGGCATTGGCAACGGGGTGATGCGGGAAGAACTGGCTGAATGCGGCATTAACGATCAGGATCAGGGGAAAGTGCACCAGAAAAATGGAAAAGGAGATGCGCCCCACATAGCCCACCGGCCAGGGCACAGGCCGGCTTCCCTGGAAAGCGCCCTGCCTGGCAAGGCCCAGCAGCAGCGCCACCGCGCCGGCAACTGCGATGCGATAGCGAAACTCCACCAGCAGGGCCACCGCGACGGCCACACCCAGCATGGCCAGCCAGAAAGTGTTGTAACGCTGGCTTGACGCCCAGTAAGCCAGCATCCCGAGGCCATATGAGCCAAAAAAGTAGAAAGCGGTCTCGTCCCAGCGTTCATCCCGGTTGAACACGAACAGCGAGGCCAGCGTCAGGCCCGCGACCAGAACCGGGCCCATTGCCCGGAAATACGCCGAGCGGCATTCCAGCCGCCGGGAAAGCCAGAAGAGGGCTGCGGCGAGAGCAAACAGCTGAAAATCGATGGCGATATACCAGACCCCGGCGGACAGTGCATCCTGGTCGAGCAGATCCTGAAGCAGCAGCACATGCGCCAGAAGCTGGGGAAGGTTTGGCGCATCCGGGATGGAATCGTGGCTCAGCCAGCCCCTGGCCAGGGCCGCACAGCCGATGGCCAGAATCAGTGCGGCAAGATACGGGATGGCCAGGCGCAAATAGCGCTGCACGATGATCTGGAACGGGCCGGTCACCAGGGACGCCCCCTGCGGCGCAAATTTCCGCGCCGCCAGAAAACCTGCCATGACGAAAAACGCCTGCACGGCCATCCTGCCATACTGGTAAAGCCAGTCGATCAGAGCGGGAAACAACGGATAAGCGACATCCGACATGGGACCGTAAACCGCCAGGTGATGCAGCACGATCATCAGGCAGGCAATCGCCTTGAGCGCATCCACCACCGGCATTCTTGAAACATCTGTTCTCATTTTCTTCGCAAACTCAAAATAAATCGCGGACTATGCCGCCTTCAATCCCATGCTCACACGCTCCAGTCCTGCCAGATCGCGGATCGTCTCCACCCCGGCGAATCCCTGCTGACACAAAATTTCGCGGCAGCCTTCTCCCTGGTTGAAGCCATGCTCGAACAGCAGCCAGCCGCCCGGCTTGAGATGCAGCGGCGCGGCGGCGGCAATGCGGCGGATATCATCCAGCCCGTCCGCCCCGGAAGCCAGCGCGGAGAGCGGCTCGAAGCGCACATCGCCGCACTGCAGGTGCGGGTCGGCAGCTTCCACATAGGGCGGATTGGAAACGATCAGGCCGAAGGTTTCTCCGTCCAGCCCCCCAAACCAGTCGCTGTGCAGAAGGCGCAGATTGGGCACCTCCAGGCACACTGCATTCTCCCGCGCCACGGCCAGCGCCCCCGCTGACCGATCCACCGCCGTCACTGCCGCCTGCGGCCGGTTTCTGGCGATGCTGATGGCGATGGCGCCGCTGCCGGTGCCGAGATCGAGTACGGTGCAGGGCTGATTCCCGGGCAGGCGCGCCAGCGCCAGCTCGACCAGCAGCTCCGTTTCCGGGCGCGGAATCAGCACGGCGGGCGTGGTTTTGAATGCCAGCCCGAAAAACTCCCGTTTTCCCACAATATAGGCGACCGGTTCACCCGCGCAGCGGCGCGCCAGCATTTCGGCATAAGCGCGTTTGACCGCATCAGGCAAGGCATCGCGGTCATGGCTGATCAGCCAGGCGCGCGCCACGCCCAGCGCATGGCAGAGCAGGATCTGGACTTCCAGCCGCGCTTCGCGCAGATCGAGGCCGAGCGCCTGCTGCAGCTTCTGGCTGTCCTGCGCCAGAGTTTCAGCTACCGTCATGCGACAACCCCTAACCTGTTAACCGCAAAGACGCAAAGAACCCCATTCCTTTGCGCCTTTGCGTCTTTGCGGTTCAAATTCCCACTCCCGCAATCAACCCTCTCCGGCCAGGCTGGCGAGCATTTCCGCCTGGTGTTCGGCCATCAGCGCGCCGGTGAGTTCGTCCATGTCGCCGTCCATGATCTGGTCGATCTTGTACAGGGTGAGGTTGATGCGATGGTCGGTGATGCGGCCCTGCGGGAAATTGTAGGTGCGGATGCGCTCGGAGCGGTCGCCGCTGCCGATCAGGGATTTGCGCGTGGCGGCTTCCTTGCTCTGGCGTTCGCGCATCTGCACGTCCATGATGCGCGCCGCCAGCACGCTCATGGCCTGGGCCTTGTTCTTGTGCTGCGAGCGGTCGTCCTGGCATTCCACCACGATGCCGGTGGGCAGGTGGGTGATGCGGATCGCCGAGTCGGTCTTGTTGATGTGCTGGCCGCCGGCGCCGGAAGCGCGGAAGGTGTCGATGCGCAGGTCGGCGGGATTGAGCGTCACCTCGGCCAGTTCATCCGCCTCGGGCATGATGGCCACGGTGCAGGCGGAGGTGTGGATACGCCCCTGGGTTTCGGTGGCGGGGACGCGCTGCACGCGATGGCCGCCCGATTCGAACTTGAGCTTGGAATAGGCGCCCTGGCCGATGATCTTGGCGATGATTTCCTTGTAGCCGCCCATTTCGCCGGGGCTTTCCGAGACGATTTCCACCTGCCAGCGCTGGCGCTCGGCATAGCGCGTGTACATGCGGAACAGGTCGCCGGAGAACAGCGCCGATTCGTCACCGCCGGTGCCGGCGCGGATTTCCAGGAACACGTTGCGCTCGTCGTTGGGATCCTTGGGCAGCAGCAGCTTCTGCAATTCCAGTTCGATGCCTTCCAGGCGCGCCTTGCCTTCCTCGATTTCGGCAACCGCGAATTCCTTCATTTCCGGGTCGGACAGCATCTCTTCCGCATCGCGCATGTCCTGCTCGCACTGCTGCCAGGCTCGGTACTGCTCCACCACCGGCGTGATGTCGGCATGCTCGCGCGTGAGCTTGCGGTAGTTGTCCATGTTGCTGGTGATGTCGGCGCTGGAAAGAAGCAAATTGAGCTCTTCCAGCCGCTCGCTGAGAGAAGCGAGCTTGGCCAGGATAGATGGTTTCATTGGCGCTACTCGTGGTGGATGTGGTAAAGCCGGCGCAAGGCCGATTCGAGCAGGGTACGATCTTCGCCGCTGGCGTGGTTGAGCGCGTGGCTGGGATTATGGAGAAATTTGTTGGTGAGCGCCCGCGCCATCAGCTCCATCACTTCGTGCGGGTCTTCGCCCCGGGCCAGCATGCGCTGGGCGTGTTCCAGTTCCTGGCGGCGCACGCGGTCGGCATGATCGCGCAAAGCGCGGATGGTCGGCACCACCTCGCGGTTTTCCATCCATTCCACGAAGCTGCGCACGCGCGATTCGACGATGGCTTCGGCTTCGGCGGCAGCGACCTGGCGGCTGTCCATGCCTTCCTGCACTACCAGGGAAAGGTCGTCCACGCTGTAGAGGAAAACGTCGTCCATCTCGCCTACTTCTTCCTCGATGTCGCGCGGCACGGCGAGATCGACCATGAACATGGGGCGATGCTTGCGTGCCTTGATGGCGCGCTCCACCATGCCCTTGCCCAGGATCGGCAGCGGGCTGGCGGTGGAAGTGACGATGATGTCGTAGGCGGCAAGATGGTCGGGCAGGTCGTTGAGGGTGATGGCGCCGCCGCCAAAGCGCTGCGCCAGCAAATTGGCGCGCTCCAGGGTGCGGTTGGCGACCAGGATGTGTTTGGGATGCTGGGCGGCGAAGTGATTGGCGCACAGCTCGATCATTTCACCGGCGCCAATGAACAGCACGTTCTGCTCATGGATGCTGGGGAAGATGCGCTGCGCCAGGCGCACCGCAGCGGCCGCCATGGACACCGAGTTGGCGCCGATCGCCGTGGTGCCGCGCACTTCCTTGGCGACCGAGAAGGTGCGCTGGAACAGCTTGTGCAGCAGCGTGCCCATGGTGCCGGCCTGCTCGGCGGTCCGCACTGCCTGCTTGAGCTGGCCGAGAATCTGGGTTTCGCCCAGCACCATCGAATCCAGCCCGCTGGCGACGCGGAAGGCGTGCTTCACCGCATCCTGTTTGGGCAGGGTATAAAGATAGGGCTCGATGGCGTGGGTCTTGAGCTGGTGAAAATCGGCCATCCACTCGATTGCCTGCCGGGGCTCTTCGGTGTTGCAATAGACTTCGGTGCGGTTGCAGGTGGAAAGAATCGCCGCTTCCTTGACCGGACGATGTTCCACCAGATTCAGCAGGGCCTGTTGCAGATTTTCGGCGTGAAACGCCACCTGCTCGCGAATCGAGAGCGGCGCGGTGTGGTGATTGATGCCGAAAGCGAAAAGCTGCATGGGCAGGCAAAAAGACCTTAAGTTAAACGGCTGAAAATTATACAGGATATTGCAGCGCTCAAGACACGAAACGCGCCACCAGCCCCTGTGAAAAATCTCCCGGCGGCAAGGGGATGCGCACCATCCAGCCGCTGCCCGGCGCCGCGTCAATGGACTCGCCGTCGAGATTTTCCATGCGCTCCAGCTGCACGATGCGGTTGCCGGAAGGCAGCAGCAGCTCCAGCTGGTCGCCCACCACGAAGCGGTTCTTGACGCTGATCTCGGCCATCTGGCTGGCTGCGTCGAAGCTCACGATATCGCCTACATACTGGCTCTTGGCGCTTTCCGAATAGCCGCGCAGGTAGTTCTGGTGCTCGGCGGTGTGATGGCGCTGGTAGAAGCCGTCGGTATAGCCGCGGTTGGCCAGGGTTTCCAGCGAGGACAGATGGTTCAGGTCGAATGCCCGCCCGGCCATGGCATCGTCAATGGCCTGGCGGTAGACCTGCGCGGTGCGCGCCACGTAGTAGATCGACTTGGTGCGGCCCTCGATCTTGAGCGAGTCGATGCCCATTTTCGTCAGCCGCTCGACGTGTTCGACCGCGCGCAGATCCTTGGAATTCATGATGTAGGTGCCGTGCTCGTCTTCCATCACCGGCATCAGCTCGCCGGGACGGTT
>CAZKHJ010000008.1:0-78809 GCA_964552675.1 uncultured Sulfuricella sp.
GATGGAAATCGATCAGTCCCCACGCCACCAGGAACAGAATGCCCGCCATGGCGGCGGTAGGCAGATAGGAGGCGAGCGGCGCCACCAGCAGCAGGATCAGCAGCAGGAAAACCGAGGCGAATACCGTGGCCAGCGGCGTTTTCGCGCCGGAAGCGTAATTCACGCCACTGCGGTTGAAGGAGCCGCACGAGGCGAAGCCGGAGAAGAAACTGCCAATCAGATTGGACAGTCCCTGGCCGATGAACTCCTGGTTGCCGTCAATGCGCTGCTCGGACCGGGTGGCGATGGAGCGCGAGATGGAAACTGCCTCGGTTAATGCCAGCATAGTGACCACCAGAGCCGGAAATACGACCTTGTGAATGGTGGCATAGGAAAAATCCGGCAGCGACAGCGGCGGCAGATGCGCCGGCAGGGCGCCCACGGTTTTGATCTTGGTGACTTCGACACCGAATTCCAGGTTGATGAAATAAGCCAGGATACTGCCGGCCACCATGGCCACGATCATGTAGGGCAGCTTGGGGATGAAGCGTTTTGCCAGAATGCCGACTGCCAGTGTGGCAGCGCCCACAATGGTGACATAGGGATTGACATTGCCGATCTGCAGGAACAGCTGCTCGATGACCACATGGAAATGCGCGCCGCGCTCGATGGCGATGCCGAAGAAATTCTTCACCTGGCTGGCGGCGATGAGCAGCGCCGCGCCGGCGGTGAAGCCGATCACCACGGTATGGGAAATGAAATTGACCAGCACCCCCATGCGCGCCAGCCCGAGGATGAGCTGGAACAGGCCGGTGAGGAAGGTGAGGGTCAGCACCATGCTGACGAACTGCGGCGAGCCGGGATCGGCGAAGGGGCTGATGGCGGCGAACACGGCGATGGAGATGGCGGTGGTGGGGCCGGACACCAGGTGCAGGCTGGAGCCGAACAGGGCAGCGATGATGGCCGGCACCATGGCGGCATAGAGACCGTATTCGGGCGGCATGCCGGCGATGGTGGCGAAAGCCACCCCCTGCGGCAGCACGATCATCGCGCCGGTCAACCCGGCAATCAGGTCGGACTTGGTGGAAGCGCGGTCGACCAGCGGCCACCAGCGCAAAAAGGGAAAGACACGAAACAGCCAGAGTTTGCAGGAGGGGCAGTTGTCCAAGAAATAGTCCTGTTCGGTTTTAGAGGTGGTCTAGAAAAGTATCAAAAAATAAATATTTTATGATTTGCTTATGTGTACTTATTTTACAGGCGCTTATCGCCGCCATGAAAGTGAAATATTCAATTAATTGTTCAATATGTAACATTATTATGTAACAATAATTACAAATATTAGTCTGGAGTGTCCGTGAAACCGGTTTACAGCACCGACAAATGGCTGGCCCTCGTGGTCAGCCTGCCCGCTGCCAACGCCACCCTGCGCATGCGGATCTGGCGCGCCACCAAGGCGCTGGGCTGCGCGGTATTGCGTGATGGCGTCTATCTGCTGCCCGCCGGGCGCGGCTTGCGCCAGGCGCTGCGCATGCATACGGAAGAAATCAAGCAGGGCGGCGGCAGCGCCTATCTGCTCAATGTCGCCAACCCCTCCACCGAGGAAAAAACCGATTTCCAGAGCCTGTTCGACCGTAGCGAGGAGTATCGCCAGCTGATGGAGCGCATCAACGCATTCACTGCCGCGATTGGCACGCTGGATGCCGCTGCCGGACGGCGCCAGCTCAAGGTGCTGTGGCGCGATTTCGAGGCGCTGGTGGCGCTGGATTATTTTCCCCGTGGCGGCAAGGTGGAAACCGATGCCCTGCTGGCCGCTGCGGAAGCGGCTTTCCTTTCCTGCCTGACGCCGGGCGAGCCGCAGTTTGCACCGGGCCGCATTACCGTGCGCAACCGTGCTGATTACCAGGGGCGCCTGTGGGCCACGCGCAGGCATTTGTGGGTGGACCGCATGGCCAGCTCCTGGTTAATTCGGCGCTTCATCGACCGCGATGCCCGCTTCCTGTGGCTGGAAAACCCCGAGGATTGCCCGCCTGCTGCGCTGGGTTTTGATTTTGACCGCGCCGAATTCACCCACGTCGGCACGCGCGTGACGTTCGAGGTGCTGCTGGCGAGTTTTGGGCTGGAATCCGACGCCGCGCTGATGAAGCTGGCCGCGCTGGTGCATTACCTCGATGCCGGCGGCCTGCCGCTGGCCGAGGCAGCCGGGCTGGAAATGGTGCTGGGCGGCCTGCGCGCCAGCCAGCCGGACGATGATGCCCTGCTTGCCGCGGCGGGCGGGGTTTTTGACGGGATCTACATGAATTTCAAGACTGGAGAATCGATATGAGTGAGAAGAGCAATCTGGCGCGCCCGGTGCACCCGCCCTTCTGGGAGGCCTTCAGGTACTGGCTCAAGCTGGGTTTCATCAGCTTCGGCGGCCCTGCCGGGCAGATCGCCATCATGCACCAGGAGCTGGTGGAGAATAAGCGCTGGATTTCCGAGCATCGCTTCCTGCACGCCCTCAACTACTGCATGGTGCTGCCGGGGCCGGAGGCGCAGCAGCTCGCCATCTACATCGGCTGGCTGCTGCACCGCACCTGGGGCGGCATCGTCGCGGGAACGCTGTTCGTGCTGCCGTCGCTGTTCATTCTGGCGGGGCTGACTTATGTTTATATGGCTTTCGGCGACGTGAAATTCGTCCAGGGCGTGTTCAACGGCATCAAACCGGCGGTGGTGGCCATCGTGGTGTTCGCAGCCTGGCGCATCGGCTCGCGGGCGCTCCAGAACAATCTGTTGTGGGCGATGGCGGCGCTGTCCTTCCTTGCCATCTTCGCGCTGAATATTCCCTTTCCCTACATCGTGCTGGGCGCGGGGGTGCTGGGCTTCATCGGCGGCAAGATCCGGCCCGACCTGTTCAGGATGGGCGGCGGACACGGCGCCAGCAACAAGCAATACGGCCCGGCGCTGCTCGACGACGATACCCCGCCGCCGGCGCATGTCAAATTCAGTGCTGCCCGCCTCGCTGTGCTGCTGACCGTCAGCCTGGCCATCTGGGGTGCCGCCATGGCCGCGCTGCCGCAGGGTGCCTTGTCCGACATGGGCGAATTCTTCACCAAGGCCGCGCTGGTGACCTTTGGCGGCGCCTATGCGGTGCTGCCCTATGTCTATCAGGGCGGGGTCGAGCATTACCACTGGCTTACTGGCACGCAGATGATCGACGGCCTGGCACTGGGCGAAACCACGCCGGGGCCGCTGATCATGGTGGTGTCCTTCGTCGGTTTCGTGGGGGCGTGGACAAAAGCCATTTTCGGCCCGGAGGCGCTGTTCCTGGCCGGTTTTGCTGGCGCCTCCGTTGCTACCTTTTTCACCTTCCTGCCCTCTTTCGTCTTCATTCTGGCGGGCGCGCCGCTGGTCGAGGCCACTCATGGCGACCTCAAGTTCACCGCGCCGTTGACCGGTATCACCGCCGCCGTGGTGGGGGTGATCCTCAATCTCGCCATTTTCTTCGGCTGGCACGTTTTATGGCCTGCGGCCAGCGAGGCCGCGCCTTTCAGCGGCAGCTTCGAATGGTTCTCCGCGCTGATTTCCCTCACCGCCTTCATCGCGCTGTGGAAGTTCAAGCAGGACATCATGAAAGTCATCGGCGCCTGCGCGGTGCTGGGGCTGATCTACACTTTTGTGCTTTGAGGAGAAAAAAATGGAACGCAGCATCAAACCCGAAACCCTGAAAACCGGATTGAGCGGCAAGCATCTCATCGACGTGCGCCGCAAGGCGGCGGGCGGGCAAGTGGCAGCCAAGGACTGATTTTGAACAGCCGGCCAGAAGGCCGACCCACAGGGTGTCATGCCGTATAACGACTTGCGCAAGGGAAGATGCTCCGAGCATGGCCAAGAATACCTGGTGACTGTCGTTACCGAGGGACGCAAACCGGCCTTCGGTGATTTTTATGCTTCGCGCCTGCTGATTCGCGAAATGCAACGCCTTGACATGGAGGGATCCATAATCTGGCTGGCTATTGCGCGCTATATCGTTGCCAATCCCCTGAGAGCCGGGTTGGTGAAAAAATTGGGCGATTATCCGTATTGGGACAGCATCTGGCTGTGAACGTGCAGTGGTGGGTCGGCCTTCAGGCCGACGCTTTTTGAACAGTCGGCCTGAAGGCCGACCCACAGGAATGACTGGGAGCACAGACATGAAATGGATTACCCGCGAACGCCCGAAAATCGACCGCATCGCCTGCCCCTGGCTGATTGCGCGCTTCATTGACGAGCAGCCGGAGTTTCTCTACGTACCCGGCGGCGAGGTGATGAAAACCGCAGAGCAAACCGGTGCTACGCCCTACGATGTTCCCGGTGTGGAACTGGGCCATTATGGCCCGGAATGCAGCTTTGATGCCTTCATCCGGAAGTATCAGCTCCGGGACACGGCGCTGGACAAGCTGGCGCTGATCGTGCGCGCAGCCGATACCGGCAGCCCGGAACTGGCGAAAGAGTCTTTTGGCCTGCTGGCGATCTCGAAGGGCCTTTCGCTCAATTTCGAGGATGACCACGAGATGCTGAAACATGGCATGGTGATTTACGATGCGCTGTACGCCTGGTGTGGCGATACACCGCTGAAGAAAGCAGCGCGGCTACTGGGGCTGAAATGATCGGGCTGGTTCCCGCCGGGGCGGATCGCAGCGCCTTGCCGCTGCTGGCCGCGCGCGCCCTGCGCGCCTTTACCGACGGTTATGTGGCGGTATTGCTGCCGGCTTATCTGCTGGCGCTGGGTTTGGGCGGCTGGACGGTGGGGGTATTGAGCACGGCCACCTTGCTGGGGTCGGCGCTGGCGACGCTGGCAGTGGGGGCGTGGGGACATCATTTTCCCTCGCGCCGCCTGCTGCTTGGCGCGGCGCTGCTGATGGCGGCGACCGGACTGGGCTTTGCCGGGCTGACGGCATTCTGGCCACTGCTGCTGGTGGCTTTTGTCGGCACCCTCAATCCCAGTTCCGGCGATGTCAGCGTTTTTCTGCCCCTGGAGCATGCCCGCCTGGCTGAGGCGGCCAGCGGTAATGCCCGCACTGCGCTGTTCGCGCGCTATACCCTGACCGGCTCGCTGTGCGCGGCGCTGGGGGCGCTGGCCGCGGTATTTCCTGACTGGCTGGGAGCCGAGGCTGGAATGGCGCGGCTGGACGCGATGCGCGTCATGTTCCTGCTGTATGCGGCCACAGGATTGGCGGTGTGGCTGATTTACCGCCGCCTGCCCGTGCGCCAGCCACATGAGGAAGCAGCACGGCCCGAACCGCTGGGGGCTTCACGCGGCATCGTGGTCAGGCTGGCTGCCCTGTTCTCGCTCGATGCCTTTGCCGGCGGGCTGGTGGTCAATTCATTGCTGGCCTTGTGGCTGTTCCAGCGTTTTGGCCTGTCGCTTTCCGCTGCCGGCGCCTTTTTCTTCTGGGCCGGCCTGCTGACGGCTGCCTCGCAGCTGGTCGCGCCATTGCTGGCCAGGCGCATCGGCCTGCTCAATACCATGGTGTTCACCCATATTCCCGCCAATATCTGTCTGATTCTGGCCGCGCTGGCGCCCAGCCTGTCCGTGGCGCTGGGCTTGCTGTTATTGCGTGCGGCGCTGTCGCAGATGGATGTGCCGGCCCGTTCGGCGTATGTGATGGCGGTGGTGACGCCGCCCGAACGGGCCGCCGCGGCCAGTTTCACGGCGGTGCCGCGCAGCCTGGCTGCCGCGCTCAGCCCCTCGCTTGGCGGTGCGCTGTTTGGCGCCGGTTGGCTGGCTGCGCCGCTGGTAGCCTGTGGCCTGCTCAAGATCGCTTATGATCTGACGCTGTGGCGTTCCTTCCGCATGCTGGGGCGGGTGGAAGTGGACAAGTGAGATCGGCGGCCTGATAATCCAGCCCACAAGGCCTATTTCCGGGGAAACGCTTGATCAAGATCTTATTGCTGGCCATCGGTGTCTGGCTGGTTTTCGCCCTCCTGAAAAAATACCGCAACAGCGTGGACCGCGACGAGCAGGATGCGCCGTCCCCTCCCTTGCAGGAGGATATGGTGCGCTGTGGGCAGTGTGGCGTGCATTTGCCGAAAAGCGAGGCCATCCTTTCACGCGGCGATTTTTTCTGCTGTGACGAGCACCGCCGCGAACGCCAGCGTTAGGGAACGTTAACCCCAATGGCTGCCTCGCTGTTGCGCAGTGTCCTGGCTCCGTTTCTTGCCAGTATCCGGCAGAGCTCGTCCACGCCGGACGCTTACTGGCGCTCGCTGCACTATTTCAATCTGTATCGTCTGGCCATTAGCGGGGTATTCGTGTTCGGCCACTTCGTGGTCGGCAATAACCAGCTTTATGGCGCGGATGATCCCAGGCTGTTTTTTGCAGTCAGCCTGTTCTATTTTGCCTTTGCCATGCTGATGGCTTTCTTCATCAGCCTGCGTTTACCCCGTTTTATCCTCCAGCTCAGTACGCAGACGATCGGGGATATTGTTTTCATCGTATTGCTGATGCATGCCAGCGGCGGGGTGAAGAGTGGCCTGGGCATGCTGCTGGTGGTGGCGCTGGCGGCAAGCAGCCTGATCAGCAAGGGGCGCCAGGCGATGTTTTTTGCCGCCGTGGCGGCGATTGCGGTGTTGCTGGAACAGAGCTACCAGCTGTTCGTGGCTGGCGTGAAGGATGATTATTTCCATGCCGCCATGCTGGGCATGGGCTTTTTTGCCACCGCTGGTCTGGGCCATTTTCTCGCCAGACAGGTGGTGGCGAGCGAACGGCTGGTGGAGCAGAAAAGCATTGATCTGGAGAATCTGGCCCAGGTCAATGAACTGGTGATTCACGAGATGCAGGACGGTGTGGTGGTGGTGGACATGAAGGGCAGGGTGCGCAGCCACAATGCGCGCTGCGAAACGCTGATCGGGCGGCCGCCGCGCATCTGGAATGATCTGCGCCTCAATGATTATGCCCCGGCGCTGGCAGAGCGCCTGACTCGCTGGCGCAAGGACCGCAATACGGTTTTCCCTCCGCTGCAGGTGCGGGTGACGGGCAAGGAGATCGCTACCCGTTTCAGTCCGATTGATTCGGGTGGCAGTGAAACCGGCGCGGTGGTTTTTCTTGAGGACGTCGGGCAGCAGCAGGCATTGGCGCAGCAGATCAAACTGGCGGCGCTGGGCCGGCTTACCGCCAATATCGCGCATGAAATCCGCAACCCGCTTTCCGCCATTGGCCACGCCACCCAGCTGTTGCAGGAGGACGAGCGCGACAAGGCTGGGGCGCGCCTGCTGCAAATCATCCGTGACAACACCCTGCGCCTGGACCGCATCGTGCAGGACGTGCTGCAGCTTAACCGCCGTGACCGGGCCCAGCGCGAGACGATACAGCCGGAGGTGTTCCTGCGCGGCTTTGTCGAGCAGTTCTGTCTCGCGGAGAAGATATCTGTTGCAGCCATATCGCTGGAAATCGACTGCGATCAGATGATTTGCTTTGACCGCGCCCACCTGCACCAGGTCTTGTGGAACCTGTGCCGCAATGCCTGGCGCCACAGCCGGCAGGGCGATGCCTGCATCCGTATTTACGTTTCCGCCGCGCATCTGGAGAATGTGGTGCAGATCGATGTGATCGATGATGGCCCCGGTGTGGACAAGCAGCTGGTCAACCAGCTGTTCGAGCCGTTTTTCACCACGTTCAGCAGTGGTACCGGTCTTGGCCTGTATATTGCGCGTGAAATTTGCGAGGCTAACGGCGCCAGCCTGGATTACATCGAAGTCGCGCCTGGCGGGCAGTTCAGAATCTGTTGCAAGGGAGGCCCCTGTTGAAACGAGCCAGAGGAAATACGGCAAATTTTCTTGCCCTGATCGTGGATGACGAAGCTGACATCCTTGAACTGCTCGAAATTACCCTGCTGAAAATGGGTCTGGAAGTGGAACGCGCCGCCACGGTGAAGGACGCGATCCGCCAGGTGCAGGGAAAGTCGTTTGACCTGTGCCTGACCGACATGCGGCTGCCGGACGGGGAAGGCCTGGAAATTGTGCGCTATATCGGCGCCAATTGCCCCGACTTGCCGGTGGCGGTCATCACTGCTCATGGCAGCACCGAGAACGCCGTTGCCGCGCTGAAGGCGGGCGCGTTTGACTATCTCGCCAAGCCGGTTTCCCTTGAGCAGTTGCGCGCCGTGGTGAAATCGGCGCTCAAGCTTCCTTCCGCCATCGAGTCCTCGGTCGAGCAGGGCTATGCCCTGCTGGGACAGTCTGCCGCGATTGAGCAGGTGCGCGAACTGATCGAGAAGCTGGCGCGCAGCCAGGCGCCGGTGTATGTCAGCGGCGAATCGGGCAGCGGCAAGGAGCTGGCGGCACGCCTGATTCACGAAAAAAGCGCGCGGCGGGAAAAACCCTTTGTGCCGGTGAATTGCGGCGCGATTCCGGAAAACCTGATGGAAAGCGAGTTTTTCGGTTATCGCAAGGGCGCATTCACCGGCGCTGAACAGGACCGCGACGGTTTTTTTCAGGCCGCCAGCGGCGGTACCCTGTTCCTCGATGAGGTGGCCGACCTGCCGCTGCCCATGCAGGTCAAGCTGCTGCGCGCCATCCAGGAAAAAAAGGTGCGCAAGGTCGGCGCTATCCAGGAAGATCCGGTGGATGTGCGCATCATCAGCGCTACCCACCAGAAACTGGCCGATTGCGTGGAACAGGGCAAATTCCGCCAGGACCTGTATTACCGCCTCAACGTGATCGAGCTCAAGATGCCGGCCCTGCGCGAAATGCGCGACGATGTGCCGCTGATTGCCGGCAATATCCTGGCCCGGCTGGCGCGACAGGCAGGCGTTGCTGTCCCGGAGTTTGTGCCCGAAGCGCGCGAGGCGCTGCAGCAATATGATTTTCCCGGCAATGTGCGGGAGCTGGAGAATATCCTGGAGCGGGCGCTGGCGCTATGCGGCGGAGGACGGGTGGAAAAAAACGATCTTTACCTGACTGAGCCGGCAGGCGAAGACCCAGCCAGCTATGAGCCGGGAGCAAAATGGCCCTTGCCCGATTATCTTGACCGGGTGGAAAAGGAAGCGCTGCATGAGGCGCTGGAAAAAACCCGCTACAACAAGACTGCTGCCGCGAAGCTGCTGGGAATCACCTTTCGTGCTTTACGATACCGGTTAGCCCGGCTGGGGATGGATTAAACCCAACACTGTTAACTTAAACCCTGATTAGCCATTCGCGCCAAGAACTGTTGTAGGGGGCGCCCTCGCCGCGATTTTCGGCCGCATTCGCGCCGGGGGCGGCGCTCCTTCATGCGCGCGTACATTCCAATGGACAATCTGGGTTAAAAGAAGCTTTTGCATGTAGGTTGGGTGAAGCCCACAACGCGGGCGCACCCAACAGATTGAAAATTCATAATTGTTGGGTTCGCGCCTTACGGCGCTTAACCCAACCTACGTGGGATACTCGCTTAAATAACAGTGACAGTGTTGGAGTTAAAAGCTGTAGCTCATCAACGCCCACCACTGCCTTGAGCCGCGCGGGTAGTCGTCGGGGTAGATGCCCAGTTGCATGCTCATGGCGGGGTAGCTCACGTCCTGGTCGAACAGGTTGCGAATGCCGGCGCGCAGGGTCAGGCCCCTGGCGCCCGCCACGTTGAACAGGCGCGCGGTAATGTCGGTCACCTGATAGCCGCCCAGAGGGGCGCGAACGTCGTTTGCCTCGCGGCTGCGCTCGCCTACCTGGCGCAGGCGCAGGCCGAGGGAAAGATCCTGGCTGACTCGATATTCCAGGCCGGCGTTGGCGAGCCAGTGGCCGGCGCCGGCGATTTCACCATTGGTGCTGTCGTCATGGGTATCGAGCCAGGTCAGGTTGCCGGAAAACTTGAGGTCCGTGGTCAGCCACTTTTCTCCTTCCAGCTCCACGCCGCGCGAATAGCCGCCTGTGCCGTTCTGGTAGCCGATGTATTCTGTCGAATCGACAAATCTGATCAGGTGGTCGAGCCGGGAGTGGAACAGGGTGACGCCGGCATTGCCCCTGGCACCCTTGTACAGGTAGCCCAGCTCGCTGGTGGCGATGGTTTCTGGCTGGATATTGGCAGGCTCGCCCCCGTTGTAGATTTCGTAGAAAGTCGGGGCGCGGAAGGCTTCGGCGTATTGTGCCTTGATGGTGTGCCCCGGTGCCGCCTGCCATACCGCCGCCAGTCGCGGGGTGGTGCTGCTGCCGATATCGTCGTAGCGGTCGTGGCGCAATCCGGCGGTCAGGGTGAAGCGGTCATTGAGGCGGATCTCATCCTGCGCGGTGAGGCTGTTGACGGTGCGGCTCATGCTGGTGTCGATGAAATGCTCGCCCAGATCGACGGGGCCGTTCCAGTTCCAGTTCCCGGTGACGATTTCGCTGTGGTTGTAGGACCAGCCGAGCAACATGGTGTGGATGCCCTGCTCCAGCGCCAGATCAGCGCCGGCAGTGAGGCGGTTTTCGCGGTAGTCACGGCTGAGGTACCAGGGCGCCGGATCGAGGTAGAGCCTGTCCCGCGTGTGGCTGAAATCCTGCCAGCCGAGCTTGAATTCAGCCTGCAGGGCAGGAGTGAATTCTGCCTTCTGCCTGAATTCCAGGGCGCGGTGGCGGTGGCGCGTGACGATGCGTTTTTCGTCCGGCGGCAGGATGTTGTTGATGCCGTAGTGGTCGCCGGTGCCGTCTTCCAGCAACAGGGCGGACAGGGAGAATTTTTTATAGTTGAGGCCGAACAGGGCGGAACGGTAATCCATCTTGTCGTTGATCGGCCCTGGCGCATGGGACTGGTCGGCCCGACCTTCCAGATAGAGCTGGTCTGGCCCGGCCTGGCCGTTGCCATCGGCTTTCCAGCCTGCCAGGTTGAGGCTGGCTTCCAGATCGTTTTCGGGCCGGGAAAACGACAGCACGCCTCCGCCGGCAGCGGCTCCGCCCGAACCGGCAAAGCCAAAGACGCGCTGGCCCTGGGTGCGGGTGATGACATTGACCACCCCGACATAGGCTGATTCGCCATAGATTGCCGAACCCGGGCCGCGGATCACCTCGATGCGCTCGACCTGTTCCATGGGCATGTTGAGCACCGGGTTGGCAAGGCTCATCAGTTCGGAGTTGAGCGCGATGCCGTTGACCAGGATTTTGATCGCCCCCGAGGAATAGGACTTGCCCACGCCGCGCACCAGGATCTGGCGCGTGCCGGTTTCGTCCATCGACATCTCGAAGCCGGGCACCAGCGCCAGTGACTCCCATACCGTGCGCGCGCCCTGGGTCATGAGGTCGTCACTGTGAAGGATGCTGATGGTGCCGGGGGCGTAATCGACCCGCAGCCGCGTGCGCGTGGCGATGCTGGTCTGTTCTCCCAGGTCGTCGAGCAGATAGGAAGAGGAAACCTCTTCCGCCGTTGCGGGCTGGCAGAATGCCAGTGCGGCGGCTAGAGTGAGGGAGACTGTTCTTGTGTTCATGTGAACAGTCTAAAGGGCGCCCCCTTCAAAGTATGCCAGAAAATTCTTACAACACGGGTTTCGCATCCCAGATCCTTTCCGCGTATTCGGCAATGGTGCGGTCGCTGGAGAATTTGCCCATCCCCGCCACGTTGAGGATGGCGCGCCGCGTCCATTGTGCCGGATGGCGGTAGAGGGCGTCGACTTCGTCCTGGGTGGCGATATAGGAAGCGTAGTCGGCCAGCAGCAGGTAGTTGTCGCCGCCGCGGGTGAGGGTATGCATCACCGGCTGGAAACGGTCGGGCTGGTCGGGCGAGAAATAGCCCGAGGCGATCATGTCGAGCGCCCATTTCAGCTCCTCGTTGTTCTGGTAGTGTTCCCAGGGGTTATAGCCGGCATTTTTGGTGCGGGCGACTTCTTCGGTGGTGAGGCCGAAGATGAAGATGTTGTCGCGCCCCACTTCCTCCATGATCTCGATGTTCGCGCCGTCCAGCGTGCCGATGGTGAGCGCGCCATTCAGGGCCAGCTTCATGTTGCCGGTGCCGGAGGCTTCGGTGCCGGCGGTGGAGATCTGTTCCGACAGGTCGGCGGCGGGGATGATTTCGCTCGCGGTCGAGACGTCGTAATTGGGCAGGAAAGCGAGCTTGAGCAGGCCGCGCGTGGCCGGATCGTGGTTGACGATGTCGGCGACATCGTTGATCAGCTTGATGATCAGCTTGGCCATGGCATAGCCCGGCGCCGCCTTGCCGGCGATGATTACGGTGCGCGGCACCACTTCCAGCGCCGGGTTGGCGCGGATGCGGTTGTACAGGGTGACGACATGCAGCAGGTTGAGAAGCTGGCGCTTGTATTCGTGGATGCGCTTGACCTGCACGTCGAACAGGCTGTCCGGGTTGATTTCGAGATTCAGCTTGCGCGCGATGATGGCGGCCAGTTTTTCCTTGTTGGCGCGCTTTACGGCACGGAACTCGGCCTGGAAGGCGGGATCGTCGGCGAGCCCGGAAAGTTTGCGCAGTTGCGCCAGGTCGGTGACCCAGCCCGGGCCGACATGGCGGGTGATCAGCTGTGCCAGTCCCGGATTGGCCTGGTTCAGCCACAGGCGCGGGGTGATGCCGTTGGTGATGTTGGTCAGCCGGTCGGGGTAGCAGTGGTGAAAATCGGCGAAGATGGTGGCCTTCATCAATTCGGAATGGATTTGCGCCACGCCGTTGACGTGATGGCTGCCGACGATGGCCAGATGTGCCATGCGCACGCGGCGGCCATGGGTTTCGTCGATGATGGACATGCGTCGCATCCGCTCGGTATCGCCGGGGAAGTGGTGGATCACGTCTTGCAGAAAGCGGTGATTGATTTCGTAAATGATCTGGAGATGGCGCGGCAGCACGGCTTCGATCAGGCTGACCGGCCAGGTTTCCAGCGCTTCCGGCATGAGCGTGTGATTGGTGTAGGCGAAGGTGCGGGTGATGATGGCCCAGGCCTTGTCCCAGTCCAGATGATGGGTGTCCACCAGCAGGCGCATCAGCTCGGGAATGGCGATGGAAGGGTGGGTGTCGTTGAGCTGGATGGCCACCTTGTCCGGCAGTTCCTCGAAAGTGTCGTGATGCTTGCGGTAGCGATAGAGAATGTCCTGCAGCGAGGCGCTGACGAAGAAATACTGCTGCTTCAGGCGCAGTTCGCGCCCCATGGCGGTGGTGTCGTCCGGGTACAGCACCTTGGAGAGGTTTTCCGATTCGTTTTTGTCCTCCACCGCCTTGATGTAGTTGCCCTCGTTGAAATATTTGAGATCGAAATCGCGTGAGGCCTTGGCTGACCACAGCCGCATGTTGTTGACCGTATTCAGGCCGAAGCCGGGGACCGGCGTGTCATAGGCCATTGCCATGACTTCATCGGTATCGACCCAGTGGTGGCAGGCGTGGCCGCGTTCATCGCAGTATTCCACCACCCGCCCGCCGAATTTGACCGGATACAGCACTTCGGGGCGGGGAAACTCCCAGGGATTGCCATAGCGCAGCCAGTTGTCGGGGTGCTCGATCTGCCAGCCGTTCTCGATTTTCTGGTTGAACATGCCATATTCGTAGCGGATGCCCATGCCATAGCCGGGCAGGCCGATGGTTGCCATGGAGTCGAGGAAGCATGCCGCCAGCCGGCCCAGGCCGCCGTTGCCCAGCGCGGCATCGAATTCCAGCTCCTGCACCCGGTCCAGTTCTATGCCCGCGTCGATGCAGGCCTGGCGGCATTCTTCCTGGAAACCGATGTTGAGCACGCTGTTCATCAGGCTGCGGCCGATGAGGAATTCCATCGACAGGTAGTACACCCGCTTGGCATCGTTGTGATAGTAGCGCCGCATGGTTTCCATCCAGCGCTCGATCAGGCGGTCGCGCACCACGTTGGCGAGAGTGAAGAACCAGTCGCGCTCGGTGGCGGTGATCGGGTCTTTGCCGATGGAGAAAATGAGGTGGTTGGTGAGGGACTGCTTGACCGAGTTGAGGCTGAGATTGAGCGGAGCGTGTTGCTCGCGGGGTTGGGGCGTTTTAGGCACGGCGCATTCTCCTTGGCAGCGATGCACCAGCATAACGCCTACAGGAGCGGCGGTAAAGCCGCTCCTGCCGGTCTTCAGCTTAGCGCGATGCCAAGGTAGGTGAGATACAGCACGCCATTCAGGCCCAGATGCCAGACCCGCAGCTGGCCATGCGCCGACATCCAGCGCAGCCAGGCGGCGGCCAGCAGGGTGATGACGATGCCGGCCAGCACCTCGCGCTGCGGCGCCCAGGGGGTGAGCATGATGCCGATGGCGGGCAGCAGGGTGCCCTGGAACACCATCGCGCCGGTGATGTTGCCGAAGGCCAGAGTGTCTTTGTGGCGGCGGATCCACAGGATGCTGTTGACCTTTTCCGGCAGCTCGGTGGCGATGGGGATGATCAGCAGCGACAGCAGCAGGGGGGAAATGCCGATGATTTGCGAGGCAGCTTCCACCCCGTGGATGAATCCCTTCGCGCCTGCCACCAGCAGCGCCAGTCCCAGCAGCATCTGGAACAGGATCACTGCCATGTTTTCCGGCAAGCCGAGCTTGCACAGCATCATCTTGCCTTCCGCCTCGGTGCCGTGGCCTTCGTTTACCAGCTTGGCGGAGGCGCGCAGCGTGAGCAGGATGTAGAAGAAATAGATCATCACCATGCCGAATGCCAGCAGGGCGCGGAACAGCGGGGTTTCATGCGGCACGAACAGGGCGATGGCGGAAAGCGAAAAAGCGGCGAGGAAGAAGTTGAGGTCGCGTACCAGGCCAGTGTGCTCCGGGCGGAGATGGCCCTGCCAGCCGCGTTTTTTCAGCACGGCCATGGACATCAGGAACAGCGACAGGGTGGATAGCATCAGCGGAGCGCCAAGGATTGCGCCAACGCCGATTTCTTCGTTGACGTGGGTGCTGGTGGTGCCGGCAAAGATCGCCAGCAGCGGTACCAGGGTTTCCGGCAGGGCAGTGCCCACCGCAGCGAACAGGGAGCCGGTGACGCCTTCCGAAATTTTCAGCTTTTCGCCCAGGTGTTCCAGTGCATTGGTGAAAACTTCTGCCGCGACCAGAATGACGATGAGCATGAGAAAGAGTTCGGCGAAGATCATTGGAGATAGTCCGGGGTCGAAAAGCGGAAAATTATATCATTGTCGCGCCGGGTGTTTTTTGTTCGCGCCACAGCAAGCGTGCTCCCAGCAGCAGAAACAGGATGGCGGCATAGAGCAGCGGCAGGGTGAGATCTTTTTTGACCAGCCACAGATAGTGGGTGACGCCCAGGATGGCAATGGCGTAAACCAGCCGGTGCAGCCGCTGCCAGCTGCGCCCCAGACGTCTCATCATGGCCTGGCTGGAGGTCGCCGCCAGCGGCAGCAACAGGAGGAAGGCGCTGAACCCTGCCGTAATGAAAGGCCGTTTGACGATGTCCCTGAGCATGGCGTGCCAGTCGAAAAACTGGTCAAGCCAGAGGTAGGTGAGGAAGTGCAGGACGGCGTAAAAAAAGGCATACAGCCCGATCATGCGGCGATAGCGCAGGAGGGCAGGCCATTTCATCAGCCGGCGCGCAGGGGTGATCGTCAGAGTGATGAGCAGGAAATTCAGCGTCCAGGTACCGGTGGAGCGGGTGATGAATTCGATCGGATTGGCGCCCAGCCCGCCCTGTCCACCCAGCCAGATGAGCCGTGCCAGCGGCAGCAGGCACAGCAGGAACAGCCCGATCCTGATGGCCGTTGGCGGGTGCATCAGAAGTGCTTGCGCAGGTCCATGCCCGCATACAGCTGGGCTACCTGTTCCGCGTAGCCGTTGAAGGGCAGCGTTTCGCGCTTGAGAAACTCGCCGATGCGCCTTTCCCTGGCCTGGCTCCAGCGCGGATGATCGACGGCGGGGTTCACGTTGGAGTAGAAGCCGTATTCGCGCGGGTTGGCCTGCATCCAGGACGAGGTGGGCTGCTCGCGCAGCAGGCGGATGGCGACAATGGATTTGGCACTTTTGAAGCCGTATTTCCACGGCACCACGATGCGTACTGGCGCGCCGTTCTGGTTGGGCAACACCTGCCCGTAGAGGCCCAGCGTGAGCAGGGTCAGGGGGTGGAGCGCCTCGTCCAGGCGCAAACCCTCGCGGTAGGGCCAGTCAAGCACGCTGCTTTTCTGTCCCGGCATCTGCTTCGGGTCGCGCAGGGAGATGAATTCCACGTATTTCGCGCTGCCGCTGGGCTCTGCGCGGCGGATCAGCTCGCTCAGGGGGAAACCAATCCAGGGGATCACCATGGACCAGCCTTCCACGCAGCGCAGGCGGTAAACCCGCTCTTCCAGCGGCGCCAGTTTGAGCAGTTCTTCTATCCCCCAGGTATGTGGCTTGAGCGCCTCACCCTCAACCCGTATTGTCCAGGGGCGGGTTTGCAGGGTGTGGGCGTGATGGGCGGGTTCATCCTTGTCGGTGCCGAATTCGTAAAAATTGTTGTATTGGGTCACGTCGCTCAAGGGCGTGGTTTTGTCACTGATGCTGAAGGCGCTTTTGCGCAGCGGGCCAAGGGTTTGGACGGCTGCGGCATGGGCCATGCCGGGCAACAGGGCAGTGGCAAGCGCAGCCGTGCCTTGCAGAAAGTGCCGCCGGGCGGCGTAGATTTCCGGTGGGGTGATGGCGGAGGCCGGTTCGATGGGGAATTTGACAGACATGAGCGGCTACCCATGAAAAGATGAAATTAGGAGGTGAAAAATAATAACCTGGACAATTATTGGGTGCGCTGACGGGATGCGATGCAAGGCGCTGGTCGCGCCGCATGGCCATTCCATGCAAGAGACTGGCAACGCCGCAGCACGCCCGTCAGGGTAGCCAGAATGTTCAGGTTATTATTTCTCACCTCCTTGGGACTGTAGCGGATAAACTCTGGTTCCAGAGACAAGATTGTCTGGATTTCCCAGGCGAGACTCTTGCCCGGCCCCGGCATCATCCCGTAAAGTGGCGTCCCATGCTGGCTTTCACTCTGCTGACCGAGTTCGATTTCCATCCTGCGCTGGCCCGGAGCACAGGCCCGGCGCTGGTGATGTTCGGCGCGCCTGGCTGTGGCGCCTGCCGCAAGGTGGAGAAATTGCTGCCGGGCGCAGCGGCAGGCGTGGCGAGCGCGCTTTACAAGGTGGATGTGCAGCAGGACATGGGGCTGGCGCGGGCTTTCGAGGTGTTTCATCTGCCCGCGCTGTTCCTGTTCGTGGATGGGCATTACCACGCGCAGATCAGCTGCGCGGTCACGCTGCCGCACCTGAGCGCTGCGCTCGAAGCTGCACTGGCCTTGCCGCCACAGGATGAACCTTAAGACAGGGATGGATAAATTGGAAATAGATCAATCGGGTTTTCTCAAAGGCGTACGCTTCATTTCCTCGCCCAATTTTGACGAGCGCCCGCCGGACGAGCCCATCACCCTGCTGGTGATCCACAATATCAGCCTGCCGCCGCGGCAGTATCAGGGCGATGCGATCATCGAATTCTTTACCAACCGTCTGGATACCGCCGCTCATGAGTATTTCCGCATGATCGGCGACCTCAAGGTGTCGGCGCATTTCCTCATCCGCCGTGATGGCGAAGTCATCCAGTTCGTCAACTGCAACCTGCGTGCCTGGCATGCAGGGCTTTCCAGGTGGAAGGAGCGTGAGCGTTGCAACGACTTCTCCATTGGCATCGAGCTGGAAGGCAGTGATTTCGACCCCTATGAGGAGATCCAGTATGAAAGGCTGGTGGAGCTGACCCGGGCGCTCAAACAGGTTTATCCCATCGAGGACATCGTTGGCCATTCAAGCATTGCCCCCAACCGCAAAACCGATCCGGGCCCGTTCTTCGCCTGGGATAGGTATCTGGACAGCATTTCCCGTCCGGCCTGATACGGCGGCCAAATGCCCAATATCGTGATCGATATCGAGAAGCAGACGCTTGAGTTGCGGGATGAGGGGCGCGTGATCCGGCGCTACCCGGTTTCGACTGCAAAAAACGGCGTGGGGGAGCAATCCGGCAGCATGTGCACGCCACGCGGCAGGCATGTGGTGCGCGCCCGGATCGGCGCTGATCAACCGGTCAATACGGTCTTTGTCGGGCGGCGCAGTACGGGTGAGATCTATACGCCCGAACTGGGAGAGGCCTTTCCCGGGCGGGACTGGATACTTAGCCGCATCCTGTGGCTTTCCGGTTGTGAGCCCGGCTTCAATCGCCTGGGTACGGTCGATACCATGCGGCGCTATATTTACATCCATGGCACGGCGGACGAGGAAGCCATTGGCAGCCCGGTTTCACACGGATGCGTGCGCATGCGCAACCAGGATATTGTCGAACTGTTCGAGTTGGCGCTCCCGGGAACCCAGGTGGAGATCGTAGGCTGAGATCAAGGAGGCAGGGTGGGTGGCGAGCCTGACCCCAACCCGCCGCTTGCTTTTGCCTCTATGATCGAGAATAATTGCATCGCATCTGCAACGCAAAGGGGTTTTTATGAAAACCGCTACCATTCCCTCGCTCCGCGTTAACCCTGAACTCAGGTTGGCCGCAGAAAGCGTTCTGCTGGAAGGAGAAACCCTTTCCAGCCTTGTCGAACAGTCCTTGCGCGAGAAAATCCGCCATCGCCAGGCGCAACAGGCGTTTATTGCGCGCGGACTGGCTGCGCGGGACGAGGCGCGGCAAAACGATGAGTATTTTTCCGCCGATGAAGTGCTGGCAGCGTTGGACGAGTGAGCTACCGGATTCGCTTCACCCGCGCGGCCAGGGACGATTTGCTACGCTTGCAGGACTTTTTGCGCAAGCGTGATCCGGAAGCAGCGAGGCGGGCGCGTGCTGCCATCGGCAAAGGTATCGACATGCTGGCTGATTTTCCCTTCACTTGCCGCAAGGCGACACCGGATAACCCCTTCTTGCGCGAACTGGTAATCCAGTTTGGCGCAAATGGATACGTTGCCCTGTTCGAGATCGAGGACGGGGAAACCGTGACGGTGCTGGCGGTCAGGCATCAGCGGGAGGAGGATTTTCATTGAACGGGCATCCTGATGGTCAGTAGCTTCAGTATGTTGCCTTCCTCGCTGCTCCTGATTTCGACCGCTATGTCTCCTTGAATCAGGCGCTCTGCATGAGCGGACAGAGGTTTTACCCGAAAAATTCCTTGATCGTAGGATATCGGCTTCAGGCCATTGGCTGCTGATGAAGCACATGGGCATGTTCGAGAGGAACAACAAGCGGAAGCTTCCAACTTACGAAGAAATGCTGCACCAGCTTGTCTGCTTGGGCAGTAAATGAATAGCAAACTGAACGGGAATCAGCCCGGAGGAATCCTGGCTTTTTCTTTTGAATGTAGGGTGGCGAGCCTGACCCCCGGCACTTGCAATAAATAGCTGTGGCTGCTGGCTTCCGCCCCTGACCAGGTTCACTACCTTGCAATGCGGGGAGGCCCGCCATAAAGAATAAAGGCCTGGACTTTTCCAGGCCTTTTTATTTGGCGTCCCCAACGAGATTCGAACTCGTGTTACCGCCGTGAAAGGGCGATGTCCTAGGCCTCTAGACGATAGGGACTTTAACTTTACTTTTTTAACAACTGGGTCGTCGTCAGGCCGGCAAGCAACAAGACAAAACCAACCGGAACCCACGCTAACCAAAAACCAATTTTTTCGCTGTCACCCGATGGCAGGTAGTAGAAGCCGACCACCAGACCGACTATCGTGCAAAAGAAGCCAACATATGATGCGAATACACCCAGCCGGATCATTCTTTCTCGAAGCCGCCCTGCAAAAAACTGTGCGCATTATAGGGATGGATGATCCTGGCGTCAAGCACATCATGGCGCGGCAATATGGGCGGACACGTCAAGCAGCGCATCCTCCATCTGTTTCAGACCCAGTTCGACGCTTTCCCAGTCTCCTGTCGTTGCAGCCTGTTCCAGGCTGCGCGCATGCGCCGCCATGGCCGCAGCGGCAATGTAGGTGGATGCCCCCTTGATTTCGTGGGCAGCGCGGCGGCAGGCATCGGCATCCCTGATGGCCAGCGCCGTGGCAATTTTTTCCAGCAGCGGGCGGGTGGTGGAAAGGTAGAGCTCGATCATTTCGCGCTGGAATTCAGGGTCTTCTCCCAGATTACGGCCCAGGCGGGACCTGTCGATGGGCGCCGGTTCGGCGGGCGGCCAGGCGGCCAGGCGTTGCAGAATATCCTGCAGGATTTCCGGCTTGACCGGTTTGACCAGATAATCGTCCATGCCGGCAGCCAGGCAGCGTTCGCGGTCACCAGGCATGGCGTTGGCAGTCATGGCGACAATCGGCTGACGGATGCTTCCGCATTCGTTGCGGCGTATTTCGGCGGTGGCTTCAAAGCCATCCATTTCCGGCATCTGGCAATCCATCAGGATCAGATCGAATTGGGCATGCCGGGCCGCTTCCACGGCTTCCCGTCCATTGGCGGCAATTTCCGGGGTGATGCCCAGGCGCTTCAGCATGTGCTGGATGACCTTCTGGTTGACGCTGTTGTCCTCGGCCACCAGTACGCGCAGGGTGCCGTAGTCCGGTTTTTCCATGGGTGAAATGGGAAGAGATGGGTTTGAAACAGGGAAGATGGCGTTTTGTTTTTCCGGGCTGCCGGTTTTTTCCAGGCGTGCCGTGAACCAGAAGCGGCTGCCTTGTTCCGGCTCGCTGTCCATGCCGATCTGGCCGCCCATGAGGTTTGCCAGCTGTTTGGAAATGGCCAGCCCCAGTCCGGTGCCGCCATATTTCCGGGTAGTGGACCCATCGGCCTGGCTGAAGGCGTTGAACAGGCGGGATGCGGTTTGCGGGGTGATGCCGATGCCGCTGTCGTGCACCTCGAAGCAGGCCAGCAGGGTGGAGGGGGTCTCCTCCTGAATGCGGGCGACGACGTGGATTTTTCCCTTGTCGGTGAATTTGATCGCATTGTCGATCAGGTTGGCGAGAATCTGCCGCAGCCTGCCTGGGTCGCCGCGCAACCGGGGCGGGATGTCAGGTGAAATGTCGCATGTCAGTGCCAGCCCCTTGCGCTGGGCGCGTGGTGTGAACAGTTTCCTGACGCTTTCGACGGTGTCATTCAGGCTGAAATCCTGGATGTCGAGCTCCAGCCGGCCTGCTTCGATTTTGGAGAAGTCGAGAATGTCGTTGATGATGGCCAGCAATGCGTCGGCGGACTGCCGGATGGTGTCGGCATAATCGTGCTGTTCGGGCGACAGCGGGGTTTCAAGCAGAAGGCTGATCATGCCGGTGATGCCATTCATCGGCGTGCGGATTTCGTGGCTCACATTGGCGACGAATTCCGATTTCATGTTGGAGGTTTCGATGGCTGCTTCATAGGCGTTCTTGAGCGCTTCTTCAGCCTGCTTGCGTACGGTGATGTCGCGGATGATGGCCTGGGTGACCACCTGGTTGTCCAGCGTCATGGAATGCAGGGAGATTTCCGCCGGGAAGACGCTGCCGTCGGCACGCTTTCCCTGCCACTCGAAATAGCAATGACCGTGGCGAATCGCTTCGCGGATGTGTGTGATGGCGTATTCCGGGCTCGGGCTACCGTCCGGCTGATACGGTGGCCCCAGGTCGGCTGGATTCATGAGGGTGAATTGCCGCGCCGAGCCGATGCGGAACATGCGCAATGCCGCCGGGTTACAGTCCACGAAATGGCTTTCATCCATCAGCACGATGCCGTCGGAGTTGGTTTCAAACAGGGTTTTGTATTTGAGCTGCTCCCTTTCGATTTGCAGGGTCTGCTGGGCGGCGCGGCGGATCACAAAAATGGCGATCAGGATGCCCAGCGAGGCTGTTGCCGCGCCGAGCAGGATCATCAGCAGTTTGGTCTCGGCATAGGACTGCGCGGCTTCTTCTGCGGCCTTTCTGCTGGCATCGCGCTGTTGTTTGAGCAGGTCGTCCAGTTCGCGCAGCAGGTTTTTTTGCACCGGGATCGCCTGGTTCTGGAGCATGTCCAGCGCGGCAGTGCTGTCATGGTCAAGTGCGCGCTCGATGGTCTGGATTACGATGGGCTGGGTGATTTCGGTCAGGTTGTTGATGGTTTCCAGCACGGTTTCCTCGGCATTGCTGGAGCTCATTTGCACCAGTTTTTGCCGTGCTTTGGTGAAAGCCAGACCGTACTCGTAGAAACGCTGGAGTTCTTCGTCCTGGGCAAAGGGATCCTGAATCACCACAATGGTGTGCATGCTGATGGCGCGTTCGCGCAGGGCATCGCGCATGCTGGTGGCGAGTTCAACCTTGACGTTGTTTTCCTCGACAATCCGTTCCAGGCGGCTGTTCATGGCGGCCATCTGTTTCAGGCCGGCTGCGGTCAGCGCCACCATCAGTGCCAGCACCAGGGCAAAACCGGCGCCGACACTAAATTTCATGTTACGGGCGAACATTAGCGCAGGAATACCACGACATGATCCACAGCCAGGCGAATGCCGATTTTCTCTCCCAGTGCATGATTATGGTGGCTGGGCACCAGCGAGAGGATGCTTTGTCCGCTCGACAGGCGCAGGGTGTAGAGAATTTCCGCGCCACGGAAGGCATTGTGTCTGACTTCCGCCTGCAGCGGGCTGGCATCGTCGTGAATGATGTCATCCGGACGCAGCAATACGTCCACCGCGCAGTCGATGCTGCAGGTATCGGGGGAGTCGCAGCCCAGTGTTCCGAGTTCCATTTCCACGCCTGACTCGCGTTTTACCTGGCCGGGCAGGAATACCCCCTCGCCGATGAAATCCGCGACGAAACGGCGGCTGGGGCGGTGATACAGATTGTAGGCGCTATCCCATTGTTGCAGCTCGCCCTGGCGCATGACGCCAATTTCGTCGGCGATGGCGAAAGCCTCATACTGGTCGTGCGTCACCAGCAATGCAGTGGTGTTCTGGGCCTTGAGGATGTCGCGCACCTCCTGGCCGAGGCGTTCGCGCAATTCCACGTCGAGGCTGGAAAAGGGCTCATCAAGCAGCAGCAGGGCCGGCCTGGGCGCCAGCGCCACACGCTGCTGCTGGCCACCGGACAATTCGTGGGGATATTTGCGGCCGGTGTCCGGCAGGCCGAAACCCGGTCCAGCCACGTTTTTTCCCGACAGCATGATGGCGCCTCCGCCAACCGGCTCGAATCCGGCAATAGCGGGCAGGGCGGTGGTCTTGCCGCAGCCGGAGGGGCCCAGCAGGCAGCCGATATCGTCCTGTTTCAGGCTGAAAGAAAGGTTGCGCACCACCTCATGGCCATTATAGGCAATGGTCGCCTTTTTCAGTTCGAGCAGGGCGGAGTGAGAGGGGGCAGGGGTATCGTTCATTTTTCGGTTTGTTTCACCAGCAGCGCGATCGGGAGGAGTCCGGCCAGTACCAGGGCCACAGCAGGCAGCGCGGCGCGCTCCCACTCGCCCTCCGAGGTCATCTCGAAAATACACACCGCCAGTGTATCCCAGCCGAAGGGGCGGGTCATCAGAGTGATCGGCATTTCCTTCATGACATCCACGAATACCAGGGCGACAGCAGAGAACAAGCCGCCGCGCAGCATTGGCAGGTGGCCTGCAATTCACCAGCCTTGGCGACGTTCACCACATTCTGCTTGAATGCACCCCAGGCGGCGACCACGGCATCCGGCTTGACTGCCGGATTGACCGGGCACTCCAGGTTGACGTCGGCAAACAGGTTCTGCGCCTTTTCGGAGGAGAGCCATTCCAGCAGCTTCAGGGCTTCCTTTTCATGTTTGGCATGTCTGGTGATGCCGACATCACACTGGCCAACTGTCCTCACGGGATTGCATGCCGGGTTCCCGTGAGGGCATAGTGAACTGCTGTCTTGCTGCTTTTATGCCGGGCTGCGAATCAGGTGGTCGAAGGCCGACAGGCTGGCCTTTGCACCCTCGCCCATGGCAATGATGATCTGCTTGTAGGGCACGGTGGTGCAGTCACCCGCCGCGAAGACGCCGGGCAGCGAGGTCTGGCCGCGGGCATCAATTTCGATTTCGCCATATTTGCTGAGATCGAGCGTGCCTTTTAGCCAATCGGTGTTGGGCAGCAGGCCGATCTGCACGAAAATGCCTTCAAGCTCGACGCGATGGCTTTGCCCGCTGGTACGGTCAGCATAGACCAGGCCATTGACCTTGTTGCCGTCGCCGCTCACTTCGGTGGTCTGGGCATTCAGGATCACGGTGACATTGGGCAAGCTCAGAAGTTTTTTCTGCAGCACCGCATCTGCACGCAGCGTATCGTTGAATTCGAGCAGAGTGACATGGGTCACGATGCCGGCCAGATCAATGGCCGCCTCCACACCCGAGTTGCCGCCACCCACCACCGCTACGCGCTTGCCCCTGAACAGCGGGCCATCGCAGTGCGGGCAGAAACACACGCCCCTGGCCTTGTACTCCTGCTCACCGGGGACGTTCATCTCGCGCCAGCGCGCGCCGGTGGCGAGAATCACGGCTCTGGCTTCAAGCGTTGCGCCACTGGCGAGGCGCACCTGATGTGTCTTTTCGCCCGGAATCAGCGCCTCGGCCCGCTGCAGGTTCATGATGTCCACTTCATATTCCTTCACATGCTGTTCCAGCGCGGTTGCGAGCTTGGGGCCTTCGGTGTGTTGCACCGAAATGAAGTTCTCGATCGCCAGGGTATCCAGCACCTGGCCGCCGAAGCGTTCGGCCACCACGCCGGTGCGGATGCCCTTGCGTGCGGCATAGATGGCTGCCGCCGCGCCAGCCGGGCCGCCGCCTACTACTAGCACGTCGAAGGCTTCCCTGGCATTCAGCTTCTCGGCCTCGCGTGCTGCTGCGCCGGTATCGAGTCTGGCGACAATCTCCTCGATGGTCATGCGGCCCTGGCCGAACGGCTCGCCGTTGAGGAATACACTGGGCACGGCCATGATCTGGCGTGTGTTCACCTCATTCTGGAACAGCGCGCCGTCGATCATTATGCTTTCGACGCCGGGGTTGAGCACCGCCATCAGATTGAGCGCCTGCACCACATCCGGGCAGTTGTGGCAGGACAGCGAAATGAAGGTTTCGAAGCGCAAGGTGCCGGGGATGGCCCTGATCTGCTCGATCAGCACAGGCTCGATCCGGGGCGGGTGGCCGCCGCTCTGCAGCAAGGCCAGCACCAGCGAGGTGAATTCATGACCCATGGGAATCCCGGCGAAGCGAATGCGCGGCACTTCGCCGGCGCGGCCGACCGAGAACGAGGGCTTGCGCGCGTTGTCGCCATCTTCGCGCACGCTGACGAGCGGGGAAAGTGCGGCAATGTCGGCAAGCAGAGTGCGCATCAGGCGTGCAGCGTCGCTGTTGTCGAGCGAGGCGACCAGCTCGATGGGCTGCTGCAGTTTTTCGAGGTAGGCGGCGAGTTGCGCCTTGATGGCGGCGTCGAGCATATTGTTCTCCCAATGATTGGATTGCACTGCAAAGGTGGCGCAGTTGCTCCGCCTTTACGCTGCAATCCCGCTCCGGAATTTCCGGAGCGGGTTGAAGCCTTAGATCTTGCCGACCAGATCCAGGGATGGCGCCAGCGTGGCTGCGCCTTCTTTCCACTTGGCGGGGCAGACTTCGCCCGGATGCGCCGCGACGTATTGCGCGGCCTTGATCTTGCGCAGCAGCTCGGATGCATCGCGCCCAACACCGCCAGCGTTGATCTCGATGATCTGGATCTTGCCTTCCGGATCCATCACAAAGGTGCCGCGTTCCGCCAGGCCCGCTTCCTCGATCATCACCCCGAAGTTGCGGGTAATCGCGCCGGTCGGATCGCCGATCATCGGGAACTGGATCTTGCCGATGGTTTCGGAGGTGTCGTGCCAGGCCTTGTGGGTGAAGTGGGTGTCGGTGGACACGGCGTAGATTTCCACGCCCATTTTCTGGAACTCGGCGTAGTTGTCGGCCAGGTCGCCCAGCTCGGTGGGGCAGACGAAAGTGAAATCAGCGGGGTAGAAGAACATCACCGACCACTTGCCCTTGAGCGTGGCGTTGGTGACGTCGACAAATTTGCCATTGTGGAAGGCGGTGGCCTTGAAGGGCTGGATTTCGGTATTGATCATGGTGGTATTCATCAGGGTCTCTCCTTGAGTCGGGTTGAAATGGGTTGCTGCGTGAGATGAATGGTAGAGATCCTGTGATAATAATTCCAATTGATTGTTGCAATAAACATGATAGTCAATGACTATTAATGGGCGCGCAGCTTGTCCGGGCATCCCGCGCTGGCGAAATGGTGTTCAGATCACCACAGATAAAACAGGAATATCCATGGAACGGCGATGCCTGCGATGGCAGCGGCGATCGCCAGGCCCGCCGCGCCGTTCCGGAGTCTAGGCGAGTTGCCGCGCAGCATGCCGGCGGCCAGCGCCAGGCTCCACAGCGCAGCTACTCCGAGCAGCACAGCGCGTACCTGCGCCAGATATGGAATATGGATTCCCTCCGCCGCAAGATGGGAAACAGTCATGGCAGAAAGCCCCAGAAATACGCCGATGCCGCCCATCGGGGCGAGGCTGTATGTCAGCCAGCGCGCATTGGCTGTGGTATCGCCGGGCAGAATGGCGCCTGCCGCGCGTAGCCAGCCCCACACCCAGCCGCCCACCAGCAGGGCGGTGAGGCCGATATAGGACAGAATGCCCAGCCCGTCGAGCCAGGTGAAGACGTCGTTGCTCTGGGGGTAATGGGTGAGCAGCCACCACGGCGCGTTGTCCTGGAGCAGGGTGAAAGAATCCTGTTCCACCAGCCACTCGGCCGCGCGGGTCTTGGCTGCGACGAACCACGGCGAGGCCGACCACTGGAAGGCGCCTATCGCCACCCCGATGATGCCGAACACCAGCAGTCGTGCTTCCCAGGGCCGCGCTTCCTGCGGCGTCAGGCTGGCGATCTCGCGTCCCGGCAGGCGGCTGGCAAGGCGCACTGCGTCGCGATGGCCGCTGCAGCGCCCGCACATGTGGCAGTCCGAGGCGCCTTTCATGCGGCGAATGTCCACCAGCGGGGCGCAATCGACCGGGGCTGCATGGATCCGGATCATGCCGGCCTGGTTCCAGCGTTCCCTCTCCACGCTGAAGTGCAGTGGCGCAAGGCGCGCCAAGAGTCCGAACACGCCTGACACCGGGCACAGATGGCGGCACCACACGCGCTTGCCCTTGCCGTACAGCAGGCCCACGGCAATGGCGGCGACCGTCGACCCGCCCAGTACCAGCAGGGCGGCCGTGGGGTATTCGTAGACGCTCACCAGTTGACCGTACACCGTGGTCAGGACGAAGGCCGCGAACGGCCAGCCGCCCCATTTCAGCCAGCGCGGCACCGGGCGGCCGAGGCCATAATGGCTGGCGAATTCAGTCAGCGCGCCCTCGGGGCAGAATACGCCGCACCACACCCGTCCCATGAGCATCATGGAGAGGATCGCGAATGGCCACCATACCCCCCAGAACAGGAACTGGGCAAACAGGGTGAAGTGATCGAGCATGCGCGCCTCGTGAGAGGGCAGGGGAAGAAAGGCGGGCACTGTCACCAGGGCCAGATAGAACACTACCACCGCCCACTGGATGCCGATAATGAGCCCCCGTTTGCGCTGCATGGCGTTCCCCACGCGCTGGGCGAGATTTGGCCTCGTTGCCGGCTGGAAAAATATTGGCTGGGCCATGTTCATGATGCATTTCTCGCTATGGTCTGGTCGGTTTCGAAACGGAAGGGGACGAGCAGCTGGCGTTTGCCGTGCTGCAACAGGACTGTTGCCTGCCATGTCATGCGGCCGCTGGCACAGACCGGGAGGCTGGTGTGCGCGACTGAAATGCCTTCCCCGGCAGTGGCCGGGTAGGCACGGTTGAAAGCCATGGGCGTGTTCACCCCGGTAAAATCCACTTCCAGCGGGCGCGCATCGCTGCCGGTAATGCGGATTTCCAGCCGGAGCGGGGAGAGCAGCCGGACCGGGCGCGGACCGAGGGTGAATTCAAGATGGCCACCGTCCGGCAGGCGCATGAGACAGCTTCCGTTACTGAGATTGCAGGATTCGTCCAGCGGCAGCAGGATGGGCCCGCGCGGGGCCAGAAACAGGGCCTTCGCCACTATCGCCAGCACCAGCAGGGCCGTCAGCGCCCCCGCCAGGGCGCACAGGGGGCAGGTTCCGGCTACAGGCGGGCTGAGCGTTGCGCTGTTCATGCGTGTTGCTTTCCTGCCCGGGACCATGGCAGCACCAGCGCCCAGTAGGCGGCATAGATCAGCACCAGGGTCAGGGCGGGGTGGGCACGGTAGCCGGTGAGCGCGGCCAGCAGGTTGCCCACGGTTGCACCGTCGTCGAGCAGGAAGGAGGTGTCCCACACCGGGTCGGCCAGGGCGGGCAGCCAGCCGTAGCCGATCATGCGTTCCGCCCCGCCCACCAGCATGCCTGCGGCAAGCAGCAGGAGCAGGGTTTCACTGACGCGGAAGAAGGCGCTCCAGGACAGAAAGCGCCCGCCGCGCACCAGCAGCCAGAAGGTCGCCAGCGCCAGCGCGAAGCCCAGGGCGGCGGCCGCCACGAACTGGGCAAACCCCAGCCCGTGCTGCTCGGCGCCGCTGCCATAAAGGAAAATCACCGTCTCCGCGCTCTCGCGTCCGACCGCGAGCGCGGCAATGACCGCCACGCCCGTCCAGTTGGCGGTTTCGGCGGCCTGTGCCAGGCCGGCTTCCAGATCCTTTTTCAGGCTGCGGCCATGTTTGCGCATCCAGAACACCATCTGGGTGATGAGCCCGGCGGCGGCCAGCATCATCGTGAGCTGAAAATAATCCAGCGCCTCGCCGTCGAGTGCGCTGTATACCCCCAGCATCGCCAGCGCCAGCAGGCCGGCCAGCGCCAGGCCGCCCGCCACGCCGCCCCACAGGTAGCGCATCCCGCTGGCGCCCTGGGGATGGGTTCTGAGCCAGGCGTAAAGGATGCCGACCACTAGGATGCCTTCGACGCTTTCGCGCCACACGATGAACAGGGTGTTGCCCACGGATTCCTCCTATTTGACGACGATCTGGCCTCTGGCAGTATCCGGATGGAATTCGCCGAAGAACCTGTACACACCGGGCTTGAGCGGCGCGAATACCAGCGAGCGCGTGACGCCAGGTGCCAATACCGTTTCCTTGTGCAGTTCGAGGCTCTCGAATTCCTCCGGCCCGGGACCATTGTTGGTGATCACGATCCTGAAGCGCTGCCCCGCCGGCACGTTGATGGTTTCCGGCTGGAAACGCCCCTTTGCTGCGGTCAGCGAGTAGCTCGGCAGTTCCTCGCCCTGGGCGGAGGCGGCAGCCAGGGCCAGGGCAAGCAGGGTAAATGGAATTTTCATCAACGCCACCTTTCTAGAACATCAACTGGGCACGCGTGCCGAGGATTTTTACACTGGGCGCACTGTTGTTGCCGGCTGGATTCTGGATAAACTGGAAGTCGGGCGTGATCTCGAACTGCTTGTTGAGACGGTAGCGGTAATAGAGTTCCATCACTTTCTCCGCGCCGCTGGCCTGGAATCCGAAATCAGGGTTGCCATCGCCATCAGCGTCTACGCTCGCGGAATCACGCCTGAATCCGGCGCTGACCTTATTCGCGCCAAGCGCCACGCCCAGCGCATCGGCACCGCGGCTCCAATAACTGCCGCCGAATTCGGCGCCCATGCTGAGCGTCTGGTCGAACGGGTGTCCTTCGCCCCAGCCCTTGCCGTAGCGGCCGAACAGAGTGGTGTAGTCGCCCAGGCGCTGGTCGAAATTGAAACCGATGCCACGGTGAGAGGCTGCCTCGCCGTTGTAGGTGGGGGCCTGGCCGTTGCGCCAGGCATAGGTGCGGTAGTTGCCCTCCAGGCCATTGACCATCTGTTTCGTTTCCGCCTGGGCAATGACGAAGGGCGAAGTGAAGGCCTGGCTGAAATTGGCGCCATGGCCCGCGCCGAATACGCCCAGCGAGAGGCGGTAGTTTTCCGGCTTGCTCTTTTCGTTGAGATAGGACACGCGCATCCCCGGCGTAAAGCCGTAGGCATCGGCGCCCACGTTGGCGGCCATGGGATTGTCGAGCAGGGCGTTGTGAACGAAGGTGCTGGACAGGAACTGGCGTCCCTCGTCGTTGGCGGCCCGGTTCTGGTCGAAGAAGCCGAAGGGGTCCATCTTGCCGAAGTTGATGGTCAGGGTTTCCCGCGAGCGCGGCTTGAAGCCGCCCACCGGCAGGGGAATGTCGGCCTGGTACCAGGCCTGGGCCAGCATCACCGCCGTGGTGTCGGCGAGATCGGCAGTGCCGAGCTGGAAGGCCGTGGCATTGGGGCCGGCGAAGGCGGTCAACACGTCAGCCACGCCCTTGCCCTGGCCGATACGGAAATGGCCGAACAGCATGCCGGTCGTGTCGCCCATGGTGCCCGCCGGGGTGCTGACGGTGATGTCGGTGCGGTAGTTGAGATGAGTATCGCGGTTTTCGATGCTGCTTGCCTTCTGCGCCACGGTGGTGAAGCTGGCACCGGCCTTGATGCCCCCCAGGGATTCCACTACCCGGGCGGATTTCTGTATTTCCAGTCCCTGATACTCCGCCGCCTTGAGGCGCGCGGTCAGCTCCGGCTCGTTCTCGCTCACGTTTTCGCTGGCCAGGCCCTTTTCGATGCGCGCAGTGTATTCCTCCAGCGCCGTGACGCGCGGCGCCAGAGGGTCGTTTTGCGCCTGGAGCTTCCTTTCCAGTTCGGCATTGTGTTTTTCCAGCTTTTCCAGGCGCTCCGCCAGACGCTTCATTTCCTGAATCAGCTCGCCTTGCGCTACCTCGGTGGCGTGGACGGGCAGCGCGGCACACAGCGACGCGGCGGCGAGCGCCAGGGCTTTCAGCCTGAATCGGTAGAAAGGCGCCATCTCAATAGCCGCCTTTTTTGCCAATGCCGACGTAGGTGAATTCATATTCCACGTCAAAAGGCTTGAACCACGGCCGCACTCCGGTCAGGCGGTCGGTATGGCGGCCGAAATGGGCGCGCGGGTTGGCCGAGGGCGGCATGATGGTGTATTTGACGTGGTACTTGCCTGGCCCCATGAGTTTGATGTTGTCGCCGTAATGTGGCCCGTCGTTGGCGACCATGGGCATCATTTCCCCGCTGACCTTGTCCTGCGCGCCCACCTTGTTGAGCTCGTAGCGGATGACCAGGTAGGGCACCCAGGCGCCTTCCTCGAAGCCGTTGGGATTGTTGGCCAGGGCATGGATGTCGGCCTCGATGTGGATGTCGGACTCCTCGGCTTTTTTCATCATGCCTTCCGGCTCCATGGTGACAGGCTGGAGGTAGACTGCGGCAATTTCCATACCGCCGCGCTGCTGCGGCGTGCCGATCGGGTATTCGACGGCATGGGCGGATACGGCGCTCAGCGCGAGCGCCCCTGCAGCGGCAAGTGGCAGAAGTTGGTACAAAGTTTTCATGGCTTGTTTCCTGTTTTATGCGAATGAGAATCGTTATATGTATGAGTCAAATTTTTTGGTCTGGCGCAGACTGGCGCAGCAGGGACCACACGCTTGCGGCGAGATCGTCCAGTTCCAGCAAACCCTGTTCGAGCAGGTTGCGCAGGCTTGTGCCGCGCCACTCGACCAGCACCTCGCGGTGGTCGCAATCCCAGATGCGCAGGGTGGGATCACGCTTTTCCAGCCAGGCATCGATTAAAATGGTCATAATTTGCCCCTTAAGTTTTGTAAACGAGAATTGTTATCAACTGTAATGTTATTGAGAATTATTGTCAACAATGAAATCATTTTTTACATGTAACTGGCTGGTGCAACTTCTTCTGGCGTGTGTGCTGTTAGCCGGTTGTGCTTCCCAGCCCGAGATGCCGCCTCCCCAGCCGCAGGTCCAGGCTGCGCGGCCACTGCCGCCAAAAATTGCCCTGGCACTGGGTGGTGGCGCGGCGCGGGGGTTTGCGCATGTGGGGGTGATCAAGACCCTGGAGTCCCACGGCATCGTTCCTTCCATTGTGGTGGGAACCAGCGCGGGCAGCGTGGTGGGGGCCCTGTATGCGGGCGGGTACAGCGGCTTTGATTTGCAGAAAATCGCATTCCAGCTCGACGAGGCGGCGGTGAGCGATTACGCCCTGCCGGATCGCGGCTTCATCAAGGGCGAGCAGTTGCAGAATTACATCAACAAGGCGCTGCAGAACCGCCCGATCGAACGGCTCAACAAGACCTTCGCTGCCATGGCAACAGACCTGCAAAGCGGGGAGCAGTCCCTGTTCCGGCGCGGCAATACGGGCATGGCGGTACGCGCGTCAAGCAGCGTGCCCGGCGTGTTTCAGCCGGTGGCGATCAATGGCAGGGAATATGTCGATGGTGGCCTGTCCAGCCCGGTGCCGGTCAAGGCGGCGCGTGTGCTGGGCGCGGACATCGTGATCGCGGTGGATATTTCCAGCAAGCCAAAACATGCCAGGGTCAGCGACAGCATGGATGTTCTGCTGCAGACGTTCAGCATCATGGGGCAGAGCATCAGCCAGTACGAGTTGGCGCAGGCTGATGTGGTGATCCGTCCGCATACCGGCGGAATCGGCTCAACCGATTTCGACCAGAAGCATCAGGCAATCATGGAAGGCGAGAAAGCAGCGCTGACAGCGCTGCCGCTTATTCGGACATTAATCCAGCGGGGAGCTGGAAAGTAAGCACGCGGCGTGCGCCATTGAAACGTTTCATCCAGTAGCTGTCCTGCATGCTGACCACTTCAACGCCGCCGCCGGAACTGGGGGCATGCACGAAGCGGTTGTCGCCGAGATAAATGCCGACATGGGAAAAGGAGCGGCGCAGGGTGTTGAAGAAAACCAGATCGCCAGGCTGGAGCTCATCCACTGAAATCTTCTTGCCCTGATGGCTGATGGCGAGGGCGTTATGGGGCAGGGAAAGGCCGGACACCTGACGGAATACATGGCTGACATAGCCGCTGCAATCGAATCCGGTGCTGGGCTGGGTGCCGCCATATTTGTAATTGACGCCGATCAGCTTGAGGGCATAGCCGAGCATGTCGGAGACGCCACTGGCATGACGGGTTTGCAGGGTGGAGGCGGGCTGCTCGACCGCCGGGGTGCCGGAATCGCTGGCTTCCTGTGCCCAGGCCGTGCTGGTGATACACAGAAAAAGGCTGATGAATGCGGTCTTGAAAACGCTCATGGGGCGCTAATCTATCCGGAAAGCCTGCTGTTGTAAAGGGCAAAAATGCTTTACCCTAAGTCATGAACAGTTCCTTAATTCTGGAAGGAGAACGATCATGAACCAGCCTCTTTCGACACAGGAAATCGCCACTGCCGCCAGCGCCTCGGTGCAGCAGGACGGCGATATCCGCGCCAGGGTGCGCGACCTGACCTTGCGCGGCTTGCAGCATCGTCGCCTGGAAATGGCCGAGGTGCGCGAAGTGGTGCGGGCCGTTGCCGAAGGCGTCAGTCTGGGCGCCGAGCAGCGCGCGGGGGAAGTCAGGCAGGCACTGGCGGCGGCATTCTCGGGCCTCGACGATGCGCTGGCCAAAACGGCTCAGGCGACACATCTTGCCCTGCAGGAACTGCTTGCCCAGGGGAAGGAATTCACCGACCAGGATCTGAAGCGCGCCCTGGAAGATCTCAAAATCACCGAGCAGGCTTTCCTCGACACCCTGGGCCAGGTGGCCGATGCGGCGGGCAGCAGGGTCCGGCAGGAGCTCATGGATGCCGTGGAACACGTGCGCCGCTCCGGCACCGATACTGGCGCCAGCGTCCGGACCACCCTGAATGAACTGGGCGCTCGTCTTTCCTCCACCCTGCAGGCCGGAAAATCCACCGGGCAGGAAGCCGCTCAGACGGTAAGCAGCCGCCTGGCTGCCCTGGCCAGCGGGATTCTGGCCGGCATGGCGGAAGCCTTGCGCGAGAAAAGCGAACCCAGGCAGAAGTAGCCAGCATGATCCTGGAAACCCTTCATGTGATGCGGGATATCTCCCGCCTGCATGAAATCACCGCCATCTTCATCCGCTATGGCTGGGGGGATGTGGCGCGCCGGCTGGGGGTCGTTTCCCTGCTGGAGGGGGCGGGGCGTATCCTGCGCTGGCAGGAATCCGGCGACATCATGCGCCTTGAGCCGGCAGTACGGGTGCGCCGTGCGCTGGAAGAGCTGGGGCCGACGTTTGTCAAGCTGGGGCAGGTGCTGGCAACCCGGGTGGACATGTTCCCGCCGTGCTGGATTGCCGAATTCGAGAAGCTGCAAAGCGATGTGCCGCCGGTGCCGTTTGAGGAATTGCTGCCGGAACTGGTGAATGCCCTGGGGGCCTCCCCTCTGGATATTTTTCTGGAGGTGCAGACCGAACCGGTCGCTGCTGCTTCCATCGCCCAGGTGCACCTGGCCCGGCTGAAGGATGGCAGCGAAGTCGTCCTGAAAATCCGCCGTCCCGGCATTCGCCAGAAAATCGAAGCTGACCTGCGCATTCTGGCCCAGATTGCCTCCCTGCTCGAATCGGAAATCCCGGAAATGCGGCGTTACCAGCCGACACAGATCGTTGCCGAATTTACCCGCTCCCTGCGGCGCGAGCTCGACTTGGCGCTGGAAGCACGCAATATCGAGCGCTTTGCCCAGCATTTTGCCGGGGATGAAATAGTGGTCATTCCCAGGGTGTACTGGGAATGGACCAGCGAGGTCATGAACGTGCAGCAGCGCATCGTCGGCATTCCCGGCAATGATCTTGCCGCAGTCGAGGCAGCAGGGCTGGACCGCAAGCTGCTGGCGGCGCATGGCGCCGATGCCGTGCTCAAGATGATCCTGATCGACGGCTATTTCCACGCCGATCCCCATCCCGGCAATGTTTTCTATCTGCCCGGCAACCGCCTGGCCATGCTTGATTTCGGCATGGTTGGCCGCCTGACGCATGAGCGACGCAACCAGCTCGTGGATCTGCTGGCCGCGCTGGCACGGCGCAGCGAGGAGGGGATGCTGGACGTGCTGCTGGAATGGACCGGCGATGCTGGCGTGGATGATGCCAAGCTGGCCGCCGATGTAGGCGACCTGGTGGTGAATTACGAAAATGTCCAGCTCAAGGACATCCGGCTGAGCGCCCTGCTGCAGGAAATCACCATGATCATGCGCGAGCACTCCCTGATGCTGCCGCCGGATTTGACCTTGCTGTTCAAGGCGCTGGTCACTCTGGAGGGGTTCGGGCGCCAGCTCGACCCGGAATTCCACCTGATCAACCATCTCGCCCCCTTTGTCGAGCGCGTGATCAGGGATCGCTACACGCCCGCCGCCCTGCTGAAACGGGGGCAGCATAATTTCAATGAACTGTATGGTTTTGTCACCGGACTGCCGCGCGATCTGGGACGACTGATACGGGAAGTGCGGCGGGGGCGGTTCAGGATAGACCTGGACCTGAAGCGCCTGGACCATTTTGGGCAGCAGATCGACCGCAGCGCCAACCGCCTGACCATGGCGATCATGACCGCTTCCCTGGTGGTCGGCTCTTCCATCGTGATGACCGTGGAAGGCGGCCCCACCATCTTTGGCCTGCCGCTGTTCGGCCTGCTCGGATTCCTGCTGGCTTTTGTAAACAGCATCTGGATTATTCTGTCGATCTGGCGCTCGAACCGGCATTGAGTGCCGCCCGGGGTATGTCGTTTCCGGGTGCTGGCTTTGCCGGGAAAAGTTGAAATTATTGTGCTGCCACCCTGCTTCGGTGCATTATCATGGGCGGGAGGGCAGGGCTGCCGGACCGGATGAAATTGATACAGGGACAAGGAGGAACATGACGACAGATATTGATTCGCGCCTGGATGTCTGCGGCGTATGTTGTCCCATGCCCATCATCCGGCTGGCCAAATCCATCAGGGAACTCAAGCCGGGGCAGACGATCGAGATCACCGGCAACGACCCTATTTTCGAATCATCCGTGCGCGAATTCTGTCACACCAACGGCCATGCCGTGCTTGAGGTGACGGTGGCGGACGGGCACCGCGTGTCGGTGCTGATCAAGGCAGGGGGATGATTGTGGTGGGAGAGAACATGCCTTTGAGTCAGGCCGGGGGCGCGGAGCGCAAGAAGAGGGGCACCCTCCTGCTGGTGAGCGGAGAACTGGACAAGGCGCTGGTGGCCTTCGAGATTGCCGCCGGTTTTCAGGCAATGGGCATGGAGATGAGCATGTGGTTCGTGCTCTACGGTGCGAACTGCCTGCGCAAGCCGCGCTCGCCTTTTTCGCTGGCCAAGTGGTTTGGCAAGTTCCGTGACGGGCCGGGGCGGGTGCCGGAAACCGACATTGCGCTGCAGCACCTGATCTGCGGCCTCAACCACGATGGCGCCAGCCACTTGCCGCTTTCCCAGCTCAACTATGGCGGCCTGGGCCCGATGATCCTGCGCCATGTCATGCGCCGCAAGGGGCTGGCGCCGCTTGACGAACTGATCTTCAATGCCCGCGATCTGGGCGTCCGCTTCACCATCTGCCAGGTCTGTGTCGATGCCATGGCTTTTTCGGTTCCGGATGATCTGATCGTCGAGGCCGAGGTCAAGGGCGTCAGCGCCTATTACCTCGAGGCTGCGGCATCCGATTACAGCGTGGTGTTCTGAGCGCTGGCCTGCATCTTCATGATATGCGCAACCCTCTCCCCATAACCCCGTCTGGCGGACAAGACAACAGCCTTTCCAACCTGAGCCACGAGGAAATTACGCTGTTACTGGGCCTGGGGGAGCGCCTGGTGGCGGAGCTGGATCTCGACAGCGTTCTGGTGCTGGTTGCCGAAACAGCCTGCCAGGTCGTCAGGGCTGAAACGCTGGCGGTGCCGGTCATCGATGCGGACCAGCGGACTTTTACCTACCGTGCCGCGAGCGGCGAGTATGCCTCCATGCTGCTTGGCCAGACCTTCCCCATCCATGAGGGCGCCTGCGGCTGGGTGATGGAACATCAGCGTTCCCTGCTGTTCGGGCTGGATGGCCGTTATGACCTCGATTCCAGCGCGCGCTGGCAGCCCGGCATGGCTTCCAGCCTTCTGGTCCCACTGATTTGCCGGGGCTCCATCATCGGCGGCCTCTCGGCCATGGGCAAGGAAGGCGGCGCGGCCTTCGACCAGCGCGACCTGATGGTGCTGACCCTGTTTGCCAACCAGGCCAGTATTGCGATCGACAATGCCCGGCTGTTCCAGTCCCTCCACGCCGAGAAAACCCGCCTGCAATTGGTGCTCGACTCTGCTGCGGAGGGCATCTACGGCCTCGACAGGGAAGGCCTTTGCATGTTCGCCAATCCGGCCTGCCTGGAGATGCTGGGCTATGAAAACGGGGCGGAACTGATCGGCCGGGACATCCATTCCATGATTCATCACACCCTCCCTGATGGCCGTCCCCTGCCGCTTTCGGCGTGCCGTGTATACCGGTCGATCCTGGATGGCCGCGAGACCCATGCCGATGATGAAGTGTACTGGCGCAAGGATGGAAGCTCGTTCCCGGTGGAGTACTGGGCGCATCCCATGCGCAGCGATGGCAAAATCATTGGCACGGTGGCGGCCTTCGTCGATATCACCGAGCGCAAGCAGGCGGAAGAGCAGATCCGCAATCTGGCCTATTTTGACACCCTGACCAGGCTGCCCAATCGCCGGCTATTGCTGGACCGTCTCGGCCAGGCGCTGATTGCAAGCAACCGCAGCCAGGAATTCGGCGCACTGATGATTCTGGATCTGGACAACTTCAAGGTGCTGAATGATTCCCAGGGTCACGATGTCGGCGACCTTCTGCTGGTTGAGGTCGCCCGCCGGCTGGTGGCCTGCGTGCGTCAGGAGGATACGGTGTCCCGCCTGGGGGGCGACGAATTCGTGGTGATGGCGGAGGGGCTGGGCACGGATGAGGCGTCGGCTGCCAACCAGGTGGAAGCCCTCGGGGAGAAAATCCGCAGCATGCTCAACCAGCCCTATGCGCTTTCCCGCAATGGCCAGCACCACAGCACCTCCAGTATTGGCGTGGCCCTTTTTCGCGGCCAGGAGTTTCCCATCGACGACCTGTTCAAACAGGCCGATGTGGCGCTGTATCAGGCCAAGGGCGCGGGACGCAACACCATCCGCTTCTTCAACCCTGCCATGCAGGCTGCCATCGATTCGCGCTCGGTGATGGAAGCTGCGCTGCGCAGTGGCCTGCAACACGAGGAACTGCATCTCTTCTACCAGCCCCAGATCGACCAGGAGGGACGCCTCACGGGCGCGGAAGCCCTGCTGCGCTGGCTGCCCGCCAATCAGGCGCCGGTTTCGCCCGCCCAGTTCATCCCGCTTGCCGAGGATACCGGCCTCATCATCCCGATCGGGCTGTGGGTGCTGCAGACTGCGTGCGCCCAGCTCAAGGACTGGGAACGGAATCCGCGCACCCGCGAGTTGCAGGTCGCGGTCAATGTGAGCGCGCGCCAGTTTCGCCAGCCGGATTTCGTCGAACAGGTACGCGATACCTTGCAGAATTCAGGCGTCAACCCCGCCCGGCTGAAACTCGAACTGACCGAAAGCGTGGTGCTGGAAAATGTCGAAGAGGTTGTCGAGCGCATGCTCCAGATCAAGGCCCTGGGCGTCACCTTCTCGCTGGACGATTTCGGCACCGGCTTTTCCTCGCTGTCCTACCTCAAGCGGCTGCCTCTGGACCAGGTGAAAATCGACCAATCGTTCGTCCGCGATGTCACCACTGACCCCAACGATGCCGCCATCGTCCGCGCCATCATCGCCATCAGCCTTTCGCTGGGACTGCATGTCATCGCCGAAGGCGTGGAGACCGAAGCGCAGCGCACCTTCCTGAGCGACAACGGCTGCATGAACTATCAGGGCTATCTGTTTGGCAAACCCCTGCCTATTAGTGACTGGGGGCAATTTCTGGCGTAGTTCCGGCTGGCCATCCAAACCGGGATTGAGCAGAGATTGGTTTGTTTATTTGACGCAAAAAATACGGCAAATAACTTGTCCTTGCGGAGAATCCATTCCATAATCTCCGCATGAAAAGCGGAAATAAAATCTATATCTGGCAGCAGGCCGACTGGCCTGACTGGCGCTATGATGCGCGAGGCCTGGCGGCTCTGCTGGCTCAGGTGCACCTTGCCCAAGGGCACTTGTTGGGCCGGATGCGTGATCTGGGGGTGGGTTTGCGCGATCAGGCTGCCTTGCAGACGCTGGCTGAGGATGTGCTCAAAACCAGCGAGATAGAAGGTGAGCGCCTGAACCCGGATGCCGTTCGCTCCTCGCTTGCGCGCCGCCTGGGTGTCGATGTCGGCGCTCTGACGCCGGCAGACCGGCACGTAGACGGCGTGGTCGATATGGTGCTGGATGCGACCGGCCACCATGATCAGGCCCTGACAGCCGAGCGGCTGTTCGCCTGGCATGCGGCATTGTTCCCTACTGGCTACAGCGGGCTGGCAAGAATTTGCACCGGTGGCTGGCGCGATGATGTAACCGGACCGATGCAGGTCGTCTCTGGCCCGGTGGGGCGCCAGAAGGTACATTACGAAGCGCCGCCCGCCCACCTGCTTGACGCCGAGATGGCCACTTTCCTGCGCTGGTTCAATACTGACCAGGAGCCTGATCCGGTGATAAAGGCGGGTTTGGCCCATCTGTGGTTCGTGACCCTTCATCCCTTTGACGATGGCAACGGCCGCATCGCGCGGGCCGTGGGTGACATGGCCCTGGCGCGTGCCGATCAATCGGTGCAGCGCTTTTACAGCCTGTCCGCGCAAATCCGGCGAGAACGCAAAGACTATTACGATTTGCTGGAGCGCACGCAAAAAGGCGGCCTCGACGTCACCCCCTGGCTGGCATGGTTTCTGGGCTGCCTGCTGCGCGCCCTGCAAGGCGCCGAAGCCACGCTGTCCGCCGTGCTGGCCAAGGGCCGGTTCTGGCAGCGCTGGGCCGGAACGCCATTGAATGAACGCCAGATCAAACTGATCAACCGTCTGCTGGATGGCTTTGACGGCAAACTGACCAGCAGCAAGTGGGCCACTATCGCCAAATGTTCGCCGGATACGGCGCTACGGGACATCACCGATTTGATCAACAGCGGAGTGCTGGTGAAATCCGATGCCGGTGGGAGAAGTACCAGTTATGAACTGAAACGCTGGGACTGAGTTGTTTTAAGACACCGCACCCGGTTCATGAAACATCCCGCCTAATCCTGTAAAATCCAGCATCTCTTTTTCTCGATAGCGTGCGCGGCTTCCGCGTTCTTCCCACCCATTTCCCATGCCTGATCTGGACCAGATATTTTCCGTGGCCGGCCCGCTTGCCCAGGCGGCAGAGGGCTACCGCCTGCGCCCGCAGCAGCTGGAGATGGCTCATGCCATTGCCGGGGCGATTGCCAGTCATGAAGTGCTGGTGGCCGAGGCCGGGACGGGGACGGGCAAGACCTTTGCCTACCTGATCCCGGCGCTGCTGTCGGGGGGCAAGGTGATCGTTTCCACCGGCACCAAGACCCTGCAGGATCAGCTGTTCAACCGCGACATTCCGGCGGTGCGCGACGCGCTTCAGGTGCCGGTCACGGTGGCGATGCTCAAAGGGCGGGCCAATTACGTGTGCCATTACCACCTCGAACGGGCGCGCAACGAGGGACGTTTTTTCAACCGCGAGGATGCCCGATACCTGCCGCTGATCGAGCGCTACGCCAAGGTTAGCGGGGATGGCGACAAGAGCGGGCTGGGCTCGGTGCCCGAGGATGCGGGGATCTGGTCCTTCGTCACTTCCTCGCGCGACAATTGCCTGGGGCAGGAATGCGCCTACCACAAGGACTGCTTCGTGCTGGAAGCGCGCCGCCGGGCCCAGGCAGCCGATGTGGTAGTGGTCAACCACCATCTGTTCTTTGCCGATGTGATGCTGCGCGACGAGGGCCTGGCCGAGCTGCTGCCGGCCAGCAATACCGTGATCTTCGACGAGGCGCACCAGTTGCCGGATACCGCCAGCCTGTTCTTCGGCGATTCGCTCAGCACCAGCCAGGTGCTGGAACTGGCGCGCGATAGCCTGGGCGAGGCGCTGACCTCGGCCAAGGATTTTATTGCCCTGCCCGATGCCACGGCGGCGCTGGAAAAATCCGCGCGCGACCTGCGCCTGGTTTTCTCCCAGGATACCGGCCGCCTGCCGGCGCAGCGCGCCCAGACCCTGCCCGGTTTTCAGGATGCCTTGCAGGGCATGCAAAGCCGTCTGGCGGAGCTGGTCAAGCTGCTGGAATCCCAGGCGGAGCGCAGCGAGGGGCTGAAAAACTGCTGGCAGCGCGGGGTCGAGCTGCTGGACAGGCTCAAGCACTGGCAGGGCGAGGCAAGCGTGGATTTCGTGCGCTGGGTGGAAGTGTTCAGCCATGCGCTGCAATTGAACGCCACCCCGTTGTCGATCGCGGAAATTTTCAACAAGCAGCTGGCTGGCCAGCTTCGTGCCTGGATTTTTACCTCGGCCACCCTGGCGGTGAAAAAGGATTTCAGCCACTACCAGGGCCAGATGGGCTTGCTGGAAGCCGCGACCGGCTACTGGGAAAGCCCTTTTGATTATGAAAAGCAGGCGGTGCTGTACGCGCCGCAAGGGCTGCCCGACCCCAATAACAGCGCCTATACCGCCGCCGTGGTGCAGGCGGCGCTGCCGGTGATCCAGGCCAGCGGCGGGCGGGCTTTCTTTCTGTGCACCAGCTTGCGCGCCATGCGTGAGGCCCATGGCCTGCTCAAGGAGGCGTTCGAAAAACAGGGCTGGGACTTCCCCCTGCTGTTGCAGGGCGAGGGCTCGCGCACCGAGTTGCTGGAGCGTTTCCGCAAGCTCGGCAATGCCGTGCTGGTGGCGAGCCAGAGCTTCTGGGAAGGGGTGGACGTGCGCGGCTCGGCGCTGTCGCTGGTGATCATCGACAAGCTGCCGTTTTCGCCGCCGGACGATCCGGTGCTGGCGGCACGCATCGAGAAGATCAACAAGGAAGGCCGCAATGCCTTCATGGAATACCAGTTGCCCCATGCCGTCATCACCCTGAAACAGGGCGCGGGAAGGCTGATCCGCGACGAAACCGACCGGGGCGTGCTGATGATCTGCGATCCGCGCATGCTCACCAAAACCTATGGCAAGCGCATCTGGCAAAGCCTGCCGCCGATGAAGCGCACGCGCGAGCTGAAGGACGTGGAAGCGTTCTTTGCACAGCAGGCGCGGCAATGAAGCGGATTTGGGTAAAATGCTGCCTGGTCCTGCTGCTTGCCGGCGCCTGGAATGTCTCGGCGCAGGAAACAGTCACGGCAGCGAAAATTTACCTGCAAACCTCGCGCCTGGCCGGCTTCAAATACTACGAGGGACGCAAATTGTGGCCGCAGCTGCGGGTGGGTGATGCCCTGGAACTGGTGCGCGAGGCGGATAATCCCCATGATGGCAATGCGATCGGGGTGACGTGGCAGGGGCACAAACTGGGCCATGTGCCGCGTGCCGACAACGCCGCGCTGGCGCGCTTCATGGATCACGGCCAGCACCTGGCGGCGCGCATTACCGCGCTGCCCAGGGAAAAACGCCGTGGCCGCTACATCGAGTTCGATGTTTACCTGGAAAAATAGATGAAACTGCTGGCGCTCGATACTTCCACCGAAAACTGCTCCGTCGCCCTGTGGCTGGACGGGGCAGTGATCTCGCGCCAGGAACTGGCCGGGCAGCGTCATTCCGACCTGATCCTGCCGATGCTGGAAGAACTGCTGGGCGAGGCGGGCATCCCGCTCGGCGCGCTGGACGGCATCGCTTTCGGCGAGGGGCCGGGCTCCTTTACCGGCCTGCGCATCGGCTGCGGCGTGGCGCAGGGACTGGCGCTGGGCGCCGGCCTTCCGGTGCTGGGCATTTCCACCATGCTGGCGCTGGCGGCAGAGAGCGGGGCGGAACGGGGCATCGCCTGCCTCGATGCCCGCATCGGCGAAATCTACCATGCCGCTTATGAGCGGCGCTCAGGGGAATGGCATACCGTCAGCGCACCCAGCCTGGGCTTTGCCCAGGATGCGCCCGCGCTTGAAGGCGATGGCTGGGTCGGGGTGGGGAGCGGCTTTGCCGCTTACGCCGAAGCGTTGCAGCAGCGCTATGCAGGTCAGCTGGCTGCCGTGGATGGCAGCGTCTATCCCCAGGCGGCGGCGATGGCCCGGCTGGCGGCGCCCCGCTTCGGGCAGGGGCTGGGCCATGATGCGGCATTGGCCGCGCCGCTGTATATCCGCAACAAGGTGGCGCTGAAGATGAACGAGAGAAAATGAACGCGCAGCTAAAAAATGACCCGCTGCCGGTGTTGCGCCCCATGCGCTTCGACGATGTCGAGGCGGTGCTGGCAATCGAGCACCGGATTTACGCCTTTCCCTGGACGCGGGGCAATTTCCGCGACTCGCTCAGTTCCGGCTACAGTTGCTGGACTTTTGATTTTTGCGAACACGCCATCGGCTACGGCATCATGATGCTGGCTGCCGGCGAAGCGCATCTGCTCAACCTGGGGATTGCCCACGACTGGCAGGGCCAGGGCATGGGGAGAAAGTTCCTGCGCCACCTGATTGAAGTGGCGCGGCAGGATGGCGCGGACATGATGTTCCTCGAAGTCCGGCCTTCCAATGACAAGGCCATCGCTCTGTACCTCAGCGAGGGCTTCAACGAAATCGGCTTGCGCCGCAACTACTATCCCGCCGCCAATGGCCGCGAGGATGCCATCCTGATGGGCATGGCGCTGTGACGATGCGCCGGGAAATGCTGGAGGAGCTCAACCTGTGGCCGATGTGGCGGCTGCGGGGCGGGAGCGAGGCGGTGGAGCCGGAAAGCGCTCCCGCCGTGGCACAGCTTGCGCCGGAACCGGCAATACCGGATCGCCGCGAAGCCATCCTGCGTCTGGAGTGGGAAGGACTCAGGCAGGCGGTCGCCGGCTGCGAGGCCTGCCGCCTGCACGAGGCCCGCACCCAGACCGTTTTCGGCGTGGGTGACCAGCAGGCCGACTGGCTGTTCGTGGGGGAGGGGCCGGGGGCCGAGGAGGACAGGGTGGGCGAGCCCTTCGTTGGACAGGCCGGCAAACTGCTCGACAACATGCTGGCCGCCATCCGTCTGAGGCGCGGCAACAACGTGTATATCGCCAATGCCGTCAAATGCCGTCCACCCGGCAACCGCAACCCGGAAGCGGACGAAATGGCGGCGTGCGAACCTTACCTGACGCGCCAGATCGCCCTGATCCAGCCCAAGCTGATCGTCGCGCTGGGCAAGGTGGCGGCGCAGCGGCTGCTGGGCACGGATGCTTCCATTGCCAGCTTGCGCGGCAGGCTGCATGATGTCGACGGCATCCCGCTCATCGTCACCTACCACCCCGCCTATCTGCTGCGCAATCTGCCGGACAAGGCCAGGGCGTGGGAGGATCTGTGCTTTGCCGTGCGCACCATGCAGGGCTTGCAAAGCGCCGCACAGGACGCATCTTGAATCAACCCCTCCCAGCCTCCCCTTGTCAGGGGAGGGGGCTAGTGTCCTCCCCCTGACAAGGGGGAGTCAGAGGGGGTTTGATTCTGATCACCACCGAGGAGATTTTCATGCGCAAACTGCTGTCGTCACTGTTGCTTCTGCTTGCTGTTTTCTCACTGTCCGGCTGCGGCTACAACACGCTGCAATCGACCGATGAACAGATCAAGGCCAGCTGGGCGGAAGTGCTGAACCAGTATCAGCGCCGCGCCGACCTGGTGCCCAATCTGGTGAATGTGGTCAAAGGCTATGCCGCCCACGAGAAGGACGTGCTGACCCAGGTGACCGCTGCCCGCGCCAAGGTGGGCTCGATTCAGGCCAGCCCCGAGCTGATCAATGACGAGCAGGCTTTTGCCCGCTTCCAGGCGGCGCAGGGCGAAATGAGCAGTGCGCTGTCCAGGCTGCTGCTGGTGGCGGAGAACTACCCCCAATTGAAGGCCGACGGGGTGTTCCGTGATCTCCAGGCGCAGCTCGAAGGCACCGAGAACCGCATTACTGTGGCGCGCAACCGCTATATCAAGGCGGTGCAGGACTATAACGTCACGGTGCGTTCCTTCCCCAGCAATCTGACCGCCATGCTGTTCGGCTTCAAGACCAAGCCCAGCTTCACGGTCGAAAACGAGAAGGAAATCTCCCAGGCGCCCAGGGTGGACTTCGGCGCGCCGGCTCCCGCGCAGAAATAAAATATGGCTGCTGCCGGCCTGCTATGGCGCCTGGCCCTCGTCTTCTGGCTGACGCTGGGCGCCAGCCTGGCGCAGGGCGAGGTTGCCGTGCCGCCGCTGAAGGCGCGCGTGACCGATCTCACCGGCACCCTGACGGCGCAGCAGACCGGCGAACTTGAATCCCTGCTGCGCGATTTCGAGGCGCGCAAGGGTAGCCAGTTCGCCGTGCTCATGCTGCCCACCACCCAGCCGGAAAGCATCGAGCAATCCGCCATCCGCGTCGCCGAACAGTGGAAGCTGGGACGCAAGGGCGTGGATGATGGCGTCCTGTTGCTGGTTGCCAAGCAGGATCGCGCGCTGCGTCTCGAAGTGGGGTATGGCCTGGAAGGCGTGCTGCCCGATGCGGTGGCGAAGCGCATCATCAGCGAAGTGATCACGCCCTATTTTCAGCAGGGCGATTTCAACGGCGGCCTCCGTGCCGGCGTTCAGCGCACTATTCAGGTGATCGAAGGCGAGCCGTTGCCGCCGCCCACTGCCCGGAAAAGTGCCCGTAACGGCGCAAATTTCTTCGAGGATGTCCTGCCTGCGGCGATGGTGTTCATCTTTGTCGTAGGTGGTTTGTTGCGCGCTATTTTCGGGCGGTTTCTCGGTGGCCTGGTGGCGGGTGGGGTGTCATTTTTTGGCGCCTGGCTGATGCTGGGTTCTTTCCTGCCAGCACTGTTCATCGCCCTGGTGGCGTTGCTGATCACCGTCAGCAGCGGCGGGCGGGGCGGCCCCTTTGTGGGTGGTGGCGGGGGTGGGGGCTTCGGCGGCGGAGGGGGTTTTTCCGGTGGTGGTGGCGGATTTGGTGGCGGCGGTGCTTCCGGGAGGTGGTAGGAATGACGATGACAAGAATATTACGCCACCTGTTCATGCCGCCCTGGCTGGTGCGGCGCTATTTCCCTCGCGCCACCATGGCCGGCATCGAGCGTGCAATCGGCGCATCGGAGTTGTTGCATGGCGGGGAACTGCGCTTTGCTGTCGAAACGTCGCTGGATCTGCTTCCCCTGCTGCACGGGCAGCAGGCGCGCGACAGGGCGCTGGAAATTTTCTCCCGGTTGCGCGTGTGGGATACCGAACACAATAGCGGCGTGCTGATCTATCTGCTGCTTGCCGACCGCGATGTGGAAATCGTTGCCGATCGGGGCATCGCCGCAAATGTGGGCAGCGAGGAGTGGGAGCGCATCTGCCGCCTGATGGAAGCAGCCTTTCGCCAGGGAGATTTCGAGGCAGGCGTGCTGGCCGGTGTCCGTGAAGTCACGGCCTTGCTGGTTCAGCATTGCCCCGCCGGGGCGCGCAATCCCAACGAACTGCCAGACCAGCCGGCGGTGTTATGAGGAAGCTGTGATGCGATGGTAGTGGCGGCAGATCAGCCACATCGACAGGCTGACGAAGGCGCCGAAGGTGATGGTGATGGTATTGATCGAGATGCCGGCCTTGACCATCATGGCGTAGCCGCCAAGCAGCAGCAGGATGCTGATATTTTCATTGAAATTCTGTACTGCGATGGAGTGCCCCGCGCCCATCAGCAGGTGGCCGCGATGCTGTAGCAGGGCGTTCATCGGCACCACGAAAAAACCACCCAGCGCGCCGATCACGAACAGCAGGGCAACGGCGAAGCGCCAGTCGCTGACGAAAACCATCAAGGCTACGGCGATGCCCATCAGGATGCCGGTGGGCAGCACCTTGACGGCTTTTTCCAGGGTCACGAACTTGCCCGCGATGACCGAGCCGACGGCAATGCCGACTGCCACCACGGCGGTGAGCTGGGTGGCCTTTTCCAGATCGAATTTCAGCGCCAGCGCGGCCCAGGTCAGCACCACCAGGCGCAGGGTCGCGCCCGCGCCCCAGAACAGGGTGGTGACGGCGAGCGAAATCTGCCCCTGCGGGTCGCGCCACAGCAGCCTGAAGGCGTGCCAGAAATCGTGCAGCACGAAGAGCGGGGATTTTTTCGGCAGCTTGTGGTCGATCGCCACCCGTGGGATGAACAGGTTGAAAACCGCTGCGCCGACATACAGTACGGTGGTGACAATGATCGCGAAACGGGGCGCGCTGATTTCGAGATTCATCCCGGCCAGTGCTGCTGCGGCAAGCTTCGGATTCAGCAGCATGCCGCCGATGATGGCGCCCAGCACGATGGCCGCCACCGTGGCGCCTTCCATCCAGCTGTTGGCGACCACCAGTTTCCCGGGGGGCAGATACTCGGTAAGGATGCCGTATTTGGCGGGGGAGTAAGCGGCCGCGCCCAGACCCACGATGCCGTAAGCGTACAGCGGCGGCATGCCGAACAGCATGGCAAGGCAGCCGCCGAACTTGATGCTGTTGCTGATGAACATTACCCGCCCTTTGGGGATGGAGTCGGCAAAAGCGCCAACGAAGGGCGCAAGCAGAATGTAGGACACCACGAAAAACTGCTGCAGTACGGGCGTGTGCCAGTCCGGTGCGCTGAGTTCCTTGAGCAGGGCGATGGCGGCAAAAAGCAGGGCGTTGTCGGCCAGGGCGGACAGGAACTGGGCCGCAAGGATGATGTAAAAACCGAGATTCATCGCGGAATGATTGGAGCGGCTTCAAGCATGTGTCAGGCTTTATACCATGAAAACCGAAAGCCTGTCTTGCCGTGAGCGGTTAAGCAATTTCCCCCAGCAGGCGCTCGGTCATGCGCTCGGCCTGGGCCGCATAGCCGCCGCCGAACAGGTTGGCGTGGTTGAGGATGTGATACAGGTTGTAGAGCGTTTTGCGTACCGCATAGCCGTGGTCGAGGGGCCAGGCCTCGCGATAGGCGGCATGGAAGCGGGGAGAGAAACCGCCGAACAGTTCGGTCATGGCCAGGTCGGTTTCACGGTCGCCGTAATACACCGCCGGGTCGAAGATTACCGCCTCGCCGTGTGGTCCGGCGGCGCAGTTGCCACCCCACAGGTCGCCATGCAGCAGCGAGGGCAGCGGTGCGTAGCCGGGGAAAAACTGGGGCAGGGATAACAGCAGGCGCTCCCCCTTGCGCTGGAGTTCGCCGCGAAAGCCGTTTTTTGCGGCGAGCCGGAGCTGGAAGCCGAGCCGCTGCTCGCGCCAGAAAGCAATCCAGTCCCTATGCTGGACATTGCTCTGGTGCGTGGAGCCGATGGTGTTGTCGCGCTGCCAGCCGTGTTGTTCCGCAGTGTGGCGGTGCATTTCTGCCAGTTGCCGCCCCAGCGCCTCGCTCGTCGCGTTGCCGCAGGTGCCCATTTCGATGAATTCCAGCACCAGATAGGCGGCGTGATTCGATACGCCCCGGCAGATCGGTCGTGGCACACGGATGCTGTGGCTGCCGGCGATTTCATCCAGGCCCGCCGCTTCCGCCTCGAACATGGCTGCGCGGCTGGCTTGGTTGAGTTTGACGAAATAGCGTTGCCCGTTTCCTTCGATCATGAAGGCCCGGTTGATGTCGCCGCCGCTGATGTTCCGGCTGTTTCGGAGGGCGAAGGGCTGGCCTGTGGCGGCGGAAATTTCGCGGGAGATTTCCGGCCATATTCCTACCTGGCTGTCCTGATGTCCTGGCATGGCCATTCTCTGCGTTATACTGAAAAATTAATTGTATCAGCGCACCAGGCGCATGCTGATACTTAACACCAATCCGGAGTCGAGATGAAAAAACTGATGCTGGCGATCCTGCTGCTTTCCTTCTTGGGGGTGGCCTCGGCTGCCCCGAAAATGGCCCCGCCCAAGGTGGTCAAGATCAACGAGCGGGTCTATGCCCTGCTCGGGCCGCTGGGCGTGCCCAGCAAGCACAACCAGGGCTATATGGTGAACAGCACCGTCATCATCGGTGATCAGGGCGTGATCCTGGTGGATAGCGGCGCTTCGGACGAAGTGGGCAGCCATCTGCGCCAGGCTGTCGCCAAACTGACGCCCAAACCGGTCACCCATGTGATCAATACCCACCATCACGGTGATCATGTGCTGGGCAATATTGTTTTCAAGGAAGCGGAAGTCATCAGCTCGGAAATCTGCCGCGAAATGGTGAACAAGACCGGCGACGAATGGGTGGCGCTGGTGGAGAGCCTGATCGGCCGCAAACTGCCGAATACCCGTCCGGTGCCGGCCACGGTGACGTTCGCCGGCGAAAACTCCAGAATGGAGCGCACCATCCAGGGCGTCAAACTGGTTTTCTGGGTGCCACCTGGCTCGCATACGGTGGGCGACATGGTGGTCTATCTGCCGGACGACAAGGTGCTGGTGGGCGGTGATATCCTGGTGAACGGGACCATCCCGGTGATGCGCGATGCCCTGGTCAGGAACTGGGTCGGCGCGCTGGAAATGGTGCAGGATTTCGATGCCGCAACCATCGTTCCCGGCCATGGGCCGCTCATGACCAAGGCGGATGTCGCCCGCCTGCAGCGCCAGATGGCAGGGTTCTACGCGGGCGTGGAAGCAGGCTACAAGAAGGGTTTGAGCGACAGCGAAACGCGGAAAACGCTGGATGTGAAGGAATGGAAAAAACTCGAAGGGTTTGAGGCCAATATCGGCGGCAATGTGAATCGCGCCTATCTGGAAATCGAACAGGCCAGTTTCTGAATGGGGAAATTTTGTTATTCGGCAGTTAGCGAGGTGACGAGCAGTTCAAAATGCTTGCGCTGATCGTCGGGGAAATTCATGGCTGGCAGCGAAATCTGTCGGGCAAGTTCGCGTAGGCGCCATTCGATTTCAAAGATAACCGTCTCGATTTCTAGCGCCAGGCAATCCATATCTGTAGTGGATAACGAATCCGTGGTCAGAAATTCGGAAATTCCTGTGGCATTTAATGCACGCCTAAGCATCAATAATCGTTCCTTGATGCGTTCGTGCAGTTTGCCTGGATCGCCTCCGAATTTTGGAAACTCATCAAGATGAGCCAGCGTGTTGTGCAAGGTCATATCGACTCGTTTTGCCCGTCTAATGACGTCATCACTGGAATCCACGATGTACGGCGTGGAGGCGGCATTGTCGTCTTGTTTCAAGATAGTCGAGAACAGGGAGACAATCTCCTTGGGATATTCGCCAGGAACAACCTTTACCGCCAGACACGCCCGCTCCCGTACATTGCAATTCTTGGAAAACACACCGCACATGACTTCGGTAACGAGCAGAATATTGCCTAGTGGAGTGATATTCTGGGCGCCGATTTGTCTGGGGTATCCAAAACAGTTTGGACGTTCGTGGTGTTCGGCAACTGCAGTGGAAATGGATTTTGGGAGTGGCATTGTCCCTTCTATTACCAGTTGTCCAATACGAGGATGAGCGGCGATATGTTTCCACTCCTCGGGCGTTAGTGTTCGACCTGCCTGGCGATAATCAGGATTGATATAAAGCTCCCCCACATCATGCAGAAGAGATGCCATCGCGGCATGTTGCATTTGCATTGGGTCGATGCCGAGCTGGGCGCCGATTCCCAGACTGGTAACCAGGGCCAGCGCGAGATGGTTGTGAGTGCCTTCCTGTGAAGCATGCCCCATGCTTGCCAGCATTGTACTTACGCGCCCTAGTTGCATTCCCCGAATCGTGGACATGACCTCGCTGCGGACGCTGGCTGGCTGCAAGAGTTTTTGCAGTGGGGGGATTTTCTCAAGCAAGGCTTCAACTTCTACCAACAGTTTGGCAGGAGTGGTGCCGTCCTTGACTGTCAGGCTTGTTTCAAGTGGCTGGCTTAGTTTGAAGCGAAGCAAGCGTTCATGGAGCGTATGATCAATGCGTGCCCCTTTGGCAACCAGTTTTGTTCCCCGCGAATCGTACACATCTTCACTGGCCACAACTTCATGAGTACGGGCAAGATGCTCCACATTCCGTACATAGTGGACATTGGGTTGTGAAAGATCCAACTCATCGGATTGATCTGTCATTATTGCCATCCAATTACATATTGATCTAACTGCCACTGCTGGGTCATGGGAGGCAATCAGTCCATCAGCTTGCGTGCTTCGGCCACCTGGCCGCGGTAGGCGTCGAAAATGTTGCGCAGGGCGTCGGCCATGGTGACCTGGGGTTTCCAGCCCAGTTCGCGCATGGTGTTCTCGATTTTCGGCACGCGATTCTGCACGTCCTGATAGCCCTTGCCGTAATAGTCGGCTGAAGTGACCTCGATCATGTTCACTTTTTTGGCGCTGTCGCGGTATTCCTCATAGTCCATGGAAAGTGCCAGCATCATCTGCGCCAGTTCCTTGACGGAATAGTTGTTGGACGGATTGCCGATGTTGTAGATCTTGCCGCTGGCCACGCCATCCTTGTTCTCGATGATTTTCATCAGCGCGTCGATGCCGTCCGAGGCGTAGGTGTAGGAGCGCTTGGCCGCGCCGCCGTCCACCAGCTTGATGTCCTCGCCGCGCACGATGTGGCCGAGGAACTGGGTGATGACGCGCGAGCTGCCTTCCTTGGCGGTGTTGATGTTGTCCAGCCCTGCGCCGATCCAGTTGAAGGGGCGGAACAGGGTGAAATTGAATTCGGTTTTCATGGCGTAGGCGAAGATCACCCGGTCCATCAGCTGCTTGGAGCAGGAGTAGATCCAGCGCGGCTTGTTGATCGGCCCCAGGATCAGCTCGGAGTTTTCCGGGTCGAATTCGTCGTCGCGGCACATGCCGTAGACTTCCGAGGTGGAGGGGAAAATCAGGTGTTTGCCGTACTGGACGCACTGGCGCACGATCGGCAGGTTGGCCTCGAAGTCCAGTTCGAATACCTTGAGCGGTTCCTTGACATAGGTCGCCGGGGTGGCGATGGCCACCAGCGGCAGGACCACGTCGCATTTCTTGACGTGGTACTCGATCCACTCCTTGTTGATGGTGATGTCGCCCTCAAAGAAGTTGAAGCGCGGGTTGTCCATCAGGTCGGCCACGCGCTCGCTGTACATGTCCATGCCGTACACTTCCCAGTCGGTGGTGTCGAGAATGCGCTGGGAGAGGTGATGGCCGATAAAGCCGTTGACGCCAAGAATCAGAACCTTTTTCACGGTTTTCCTTTCAATTCATAATCTTCAAAGGGCACAGGCGCGTTGCCGAAGCGTGCCGTAAATTCTTCTGCATCCAGTGCCTGCCCATCCCATTCGAATGCCAGCACCCGCAGTGCCTTGCCATCGCCGCACTCGGCGTAGCAGCGGCCATTTTCACAATAAAAGGCTGGAACCGCGCTGCGACATGCCTGCGCAGGTGCCGGCATGGTCCGCAGCACCCGCATCGGTTTGCCGGCCAGCTGGGTGAAGGCGCCGGGGTAGGGCGGCGCCACGGCGCGCACCAGATTATGGATAGCCTGCGCCGATTCAAGCCAGCGGATTTTACCATCTTCTGCGCGTCGTCCGCCGAAATAGCCGCCCTGGCTCAAGTCCTGCGGTGTGAGTTGCGCCGTTCCTGCCAGTAACGCTGGCAGGCAGCGGTCAAGCGCCACTTCCGCCGCGCAGGTGACCTTGTGGAACACCTCCAGCGCGGTATCGTCGGGCAGGATGGGCACGGCCTGCTGATCCACGATGGCGCCGTTGTCCGGCTTCTCGTTCATGACATGCAGCGTCGCCCCGGTTTCCTTCTCGCCCCGGATGATCGCCCAGTTCACCGGCACCCGGCCGCGGTACCTGGGCAGCAGCGAACCGTGCATGTTGTAGGCGCCGCGCGCGGGGATGTCGAGGATGTCCTTCTTCAGCATGTGGCGGTAATAGAAGGAAAACAGGAAGTCCGGGCGCAGGGCGCGAATGCGCTCGATGATGTCCGGCGTGTTGGGATCGTCCGGGGTGATGACGGGGATGTCGTGCCGCGCGGCCAGTTCCGCCACGCTGTCGAACCAGATGGTTTCTGCGGGGTTGTCGGTGTGGGTGACGACCAGTTCAACCTTTACGCCATGGGCGAGCAGGACCGACAGGCAGCGCACGCCGACGTTGTGGTAGGCGAAAACAATCGCACGGTGTGGGAGCATAAGGGACTTTAGGCTGCCTGCGCCATCGGCGAGATATCCTGCTCAATTTTCGCGCCGTTTTCTGAAAGGGTGATTTTCAGGTCGAAGTCGGCCTGAAGACCCAGCCAGAATTCAGCGCTGGTACCGAAGTAGCGCGCCAGTCTCAATGCTGTATCGGCGCTGATGGCCCGTCGTTCGCGCACGATGTCGTTGATGCGCAGCGCGGGAACGCGCAGGGCGAGGGCCAGCGCGTTGGCGGATAGCCCCAGCGGAATCAGGAATTCCTCGCGCAGGATTTCGCCCGGATGGATTGGGCGCATGCCATTAACCATGTTCATGATTACCGCTACCCCGTCCATGGAGGGTGAGGAAACGCAATGATTTACAAATCACCAGGTTTCAGGCCGGTATGTTTGGAGATACGGGCAAGCATGCGTGGTCCGATTTCTTCTCCATCATGAAATGCAAACACGAAATCCGGCCAGTCAGAGCGCGTCAAGGTGCGGTGTGATCCTGTCTGGCGTTTGATTTTCCAGCCGATGCCAAATAGAGCAGCAAGAACACGCCTGGCTTTGGCCGATGGCCACTGGCTCATGCCGCAACGAATTCAATATTAATTGGCATAGGCCGGTTTTCGCCTGATTCGATGCGGTCAGCAAGTGTGCGAAGCGCAAGTGTTTCAGCTTTCGCCATCGCCTCTTCAGGAGATTTTCCGTAAGTTAGCACGCCGGGGATTTCGGGAACCTCTGCCAACCAGCGGCCATCGGATTCACGTTCATACTCGATATGAAAATTCATGATGCCTCCAACGTGTAAGTCTTATGCAGGGCGCCAAGCAAAGCGCATTGCGTCGCAATGCTACTCTACGGGGCCATGACCATCAAGCAGCATGCAACTCTGTCTGAACTGATGTACATCCAGTCAACCATGTTGATCCTGCTCCAGAATCGCCTGAATCAGATATCTCGGCCGGTGCCGCACTTCCTGATAGATCCGGCCCACATATTCTCCCAACAGGCCGATACCGAACAGGGTGATGCCGATGAGGAAGAAGGCGATGGCGAACAGGGTAAACAGGCCTTCCGCCTCGGGGCCGACGATGAGGCGGCGGATGACGAGGAACACCACGAACAGGGCGGAAAAGAGGGAGACGCCGATGCCGATCATGGAGAACATCTGCAGCGGCACCAGCGAGAAGCCGGTCATGAGGTCGAAGTTGAGGCGGATCAGGCTGTAGATGGAGTATTTCGACTCGCCCACGGCGCGCTCCTCGTGGCCAACGGTAATCTCCGTGGGGTTGCGCGCGAAGCTGTAGGCCAGCGCCGGGATGAAGGTGTTGACTTCGTGGCACTGGTTGATGGTGTCGATGATGTCGCGGCTGTAGGCGCGCAGCATGCAGCCCTGGTCGGTCATCTTGATGTGGGTGATGCGTTCGCGCAGCCGGTTCATGGCGCGGGAGGCGAGATGGCGCCAGGCGCTGTCGTTGCGCTGGCGGCGGATCGAGCCAACGTAGTCGTAGCCTTCGTCCATTTTGGCGAGCAGGTTGGCGATGTCTTCCGGCGGGTTCTGCAGGTCGGCATCGAGGGTGACGATCTTGTTGCCCCGGCAGTGTTCGAAGCCGGCCATGATGGCTTTGTGCTGGCCGAAGTTGCCGTTGAAGAGAATGACTCTGGTGACATCCGGGCGCAGCCTGAACTGCTCGGCGAGAATGGCGGCGGAGCGGTCGCGGCTGCCGTCGTTGACGAAGACGATTTCGTAGCTGGTTTTTAGCTGGTCGAGCGCTGGATAGAGACGATCGAACAGGGCTTGCAAGCCTTCTTCTTCGTTGTAGACAGGGATGATGACGGAGACATCAGGGTTGCTCATTTCTTCGTGCTTCCTATGATTTCCTTGATAGCGGCACATACCCGTTCCACATCCGGCAAGGTCATGTCCGGGAACAGGGGCAGGGTAACGGTTTCGCGGCCCACTTTCTCCGCGTGAGGGAAGTCGCCTTCCTTCCAGCCCAGACTGCGATACAGGGTGAACAGGTGAATGGCCGGGTAATGCACGCCCACGCCGATCTCGCGCTGGCGCATCTGTTCGATGAAGTCGCCGCGGCTGATGGTCAATTGATCCAGCGGCAGCAGGATCTGGAACATGTGCCAGTTGCTGTCGGTGAAATTCTCCGGCGGCAGCCCGCAGCCCAGAGCACGGTCGAAGCAGGCAAAATAGTGCCGTGCCAGCTCGCGCCGGCGTTGGGTGAAGGCGTCGATGTGTTTGAGCTGACCCAGGCCGATGCGCGCGGCGATGTCGGTGAGGTTGGCTTTTCCACCTGCCACATCCACGTCCATGGTGCCGTCCGGGGCACGCACCACGCCTTGCAGGCGCAGTTTCTCGACCAGCGGTATCTGCGACTCGTCATTGGGCACCAGGCAGCCGCCTTCGCCGCTGGTCATGTTCTTGTTGGCGTGGAAGCTGAAGGAGATCAGGTCGCCGAAAGAGCCGATGCGCTTGCCATTCCAGCTTGCCCCCATGGATTGGGCGGCATCCTCGATCACGCGCAGCTTGTGCTTTGCAGCGATGGCGTAAAGGCGGTCGCGGTCCACCGGCAGGCCGGCGAGGTCCACCGGGATGATGGCGCGGGTGGCGGGTGTGATGGCGGCTTCGATGCGGTCGAGGTCGATGTTGCGCGTCACCGGGTCGATGTCGACGAACACAGGCCGGGCGCCGACATGGAGGATGACGTTGGCGGTGGCGACCCAGGACATGGGCGTGGTGATGACTTCGTCGCCGGGACCGATGCCGCACAACTGCAGGGCAACTTCCAGCGTGGCGGTGCCTGAATTGAAGGCGCGCACTGGCCGACCGCCGAAATAATCCGACAGCGCGGCCTCGAATTCCTTGACCTTGGGGCCGCTGGTGATCCAGCCCGAGCGCAGTACTTCGGCCACGCCCTGGATGGTTTCCTCGTCAATGGAAGGGCGGGTAAAAGGTAAAAAGCTCACGTCAACTCCGTGCCACGATATAGACGCCAATGATGATGATGCCGATCCCCAGCAGGCGGGAGAGGCTGACCGCCTCGCCGAACAGCCACCAGGCGGCCAGGGCATTGACCACATAGCCGATCGACAGCATGGGATAGGCGATGCTGACCTCGACCCGCGACAGGGCCATGATCCACACCACCACGCTGATGACGTAGCAGGTGAGACCGCCGAAGATGTGCGGCTCGGTGGCGAGCTGCCAGCCCACCGGCAGGATGTTGTCGCGGCTGAATTCGAAGTGGCCGACGGCATTGGTGCCGGCCTTGAGCAGCAACTGGGCTGCGGCATTGAGCAGCACCCCGGTGAGGATGAGGGAAAAACTCAGCAGGTTCATGGCGTGGTCACCACCACGCGCTTGGTGTCGCGGGCGATTTCGCGCATCGGCAGGCCGTGGTTCTTGAGCTGTTGGAAAGTGTCAGGGAGCATGATTGCCAGGGCATGGCGGTCGCCGCGCCATTTTTCCTCGAAGGAGGGGAGGTCGGCAATCCATTTGTGGGGCTCCTGCCCGATGCCGAAGGCCATTTCATCCTGATAGGCGACCAGGGTGAAGGTGCGGCCGAGATAGAAGGGCAGGGTCTGCTCGTACATGCCGATGCTGTAGAACGGCACATCCGGTTTCAGGTGCGGCCTGATCTGCTGTGCCAGATAGTAGGTCGAAGTGGTGCGCGCCAGCAGGTCATGGCCGCTGAGGATGGATTGCATGGCCAGCAGGGCGGTCAGGGCGAAGGTGAGGATGGCCGGCTGCACGCGCTGGCGCCAGGCCAGAACTAGTCCGGCCACCAGGCCTGCCAGCCAGAATGCCGCTGTCCATGCCGCCCACCGTCCATACTGGGCATAGGCCTGGCGCGAGCCTTCGTCGCCTGCCAGATTGACGGCGCGGGCAGATAGCCACAGACCGGCGAGGGCAAGCAATGCCATGGGCAGCATCTGCCAGAACAGGATTTTGCCGCGCATGCCCACCAGGTAACGCCCGGTCAGCAGGGCGAGCGCGGGAAAGATAGGCAGGATGTAGGAGGGCAGCTTGGAGCCTGAAATCGAGAAAAAGAAGAAAATGAACACAGCCCAGATCAGCAGGAAACGCCCCGGCTGGAAATCCTGCTTCCCGCCTTCGCTTTTCCATGCGCGCAAGAGGGCGCTCACAGCGGGAATCAGCCAGGGCAGGATGCCGAGCGCAAAGATGGGAAAGAAATACCATCCCGGCTCGTCGCGGCGATGCACTTTGGTGAGGAAGCGCTCGAAGTGCTCGTGGATGAAGAAGAAATGGAAAAATTCCGGATTGGCGAGCGAGACGGCGACAAACCAGGGTGCGGAGATGATGAAAAACAGCACCAACCCGCTGAGCAGATGGAGCCGCCGCCACAGCCCCCAGTCACGCTGAATCAGGGTGTAGAGCACCAGTACCGCGCCGGGTAGCACCAGTCCGATCAGGCCCTTGCTCAATACCGACAGCGCCAGGCTGGCCCACACCACATGCATCCAGAGCGCATTTTCTCTCCGGCTCGCGCCGGTGTGCTGCGCCAGCAGGAAGGCGCACAGCCCCAGCCCCATGAAGAAGGCAACCCCCATGTCGAGGGTGTTCATGTGCCCCATGCCCACGTACAGCAGGCTGCTGGCCAGCACCAGCGCGCTGTAGAGCCCGGCCTGCGGGCCGAACAGGCGGCGGCCGGCGAGATAGACTGCCACAATACCGAGAAAGCCGGTCAGCGCGGTCCACAGCCGGGCAGTCCAGTGATGCTGGCCGAACAGCTGGTAGGCTGTTGCCGTGGCCCAGTATTGCAGTACCGGTTTTTCGAAGTATTTGAAACCGTTCAGGCGCGGGGTGGTCCAGTCGCCGCTGACCGCCATCTCGCGCGGGATCTCGGCATAGCGGCCCTCGTCGGTCAGGGCCAGTTTGCGCTGCTCCAGGTTGCCGAACCAGATCACGCAGAGAGCCAGCAGCAACAGGAGGAGGCGTAGCGGTGACAAGGACAGGGGCATCGGTCTGATCGTGCGCAATTCAGGAGGGCGAAGTATAGCATTGACGGGTTTCCCCGTCCCGTGACGGGGGGATGGATATGGTAGAATTGCGGCCTTCACGCATACTCTGCCCAGAAAGCGAGCCACGCCGATGTCCGTGCCACAACCCATTGACGTTTCTATCGTCATCCCCGTTTACAACGAATCCGAGAACGTCGCCAACCTGGTGCGCCGGGTGGGGGAGGCCATGCTGCCCACCGGCAGAAGCTTCGAGCTGATCTGCATCGACGATGGCTCGGCCGATGACTCGGCATCGAAGCTGTCCGACCTGGCGCTGGCCAACGCATGGCTGCACCCCCTTTACCTGATGCGCAACTACGGCCAGACCGCCGCGCTGCAGGCGGGATTCGAGGCGGCGCAGGGGCGGCTGATCGTGACTCTGGACGGCGACCTGCAGAACGATCCCGACGACATCCCTGGCCTGCTGGCCATGATGGACGAACGCGCCGACGTGGACATGATTTCCGGCTGGCGCAAGGATCGCAAGGACAAGTCCATTTCGCGCAAGCTGCCGTCGAAAATCGCCAACGGCCTGATTTCCTGGGCTACCGGCGTGGAACTTCACGACTACGGCTGCGCCCTCAAGGTCTACCGCCGCGAGATCATCCAGGAGATCAAGCTCTACGGCGAACTGCACCGCTTCATCCCGGCACTGGCCGCCGAGGCGGGGGCGAAGATCATCGAGGTGCCGGTGCGCCACCATGCGCGCACCATGGGCAGCTCCAAGTACGGCATCGACCGCACTTTCCGCGTCATCCTCGACCTGGTGTGGATCAAGTTCCTGTTCCGCTTCCTGCACCGCCCGCTGCATGCCTTCGGCGGGGTGGGGCTGACATTTTTCACGCCCGGCATGTTCATCATGCTGTGGCTGGCAATACAGAAATTTGCCCTGGGCGCGAGCATCGGCGGCCGCCCACTGCTGCTGATCGGGGTCATGTTGATCCTGATTGGCGTGCAACTGGTGGCCATGGGCGTGCTGGGAGAAATCCTGATCCGCATCTACCACGAGCCGGAAGGACGCGCCCAGTACCGGCTGCGCGCCGGGCCACGAGCACAGCGCCTGGAAAGACATGACGCAGAAAACCCGGGGGCTTAAGGCGGCGTTGCGCTGGGTCATTGCTGCGGCGCTGCTGTCCCTGATCCTGTGGCTGGCCGGACCGCAAAAGCTGGCGCGCACCCTGGCCGGCGTGGACCCCTTCCTTTTCTTTCTCGCCCTGCTGTTTTCCATCACTTCCAACCTCGTTTCCGCCGCGCGCTGGTCCCATCTGGCGCGAATGCTGGGATTGCTTGCGCCGACCGGAAAAATGATCGTGTTCTACGCACGCGGCATCACCGCCAACTCCATCCTGCCCGGCGCAACCCTGAGCGGCGACATGCTGCGCAGCTACCAACTGCATCGCCTCGGCAACAGCCTGCTCCGCTCCGGCATCAGCGTGCTGTTCGACCGCGTCAGCGGGCTGTGGGTGCTGTGCCTGTTGTCGCTGTTCGCCGCCGCGCTGGCCTGGGGTGGCAGCAATCAATTGAGCGGCGCAAATCTGTGGCAGGCAGCGGCGGTGGCAGGCGCGCTGGCGGCGGCCATCGTGCTGCCATTTACCCTTGTTATGGGGCGCTGGTGGGGCTGGCTGCCGGTGAAAAAACTGGTTTCCGTCATCGACCAGAGCGTCGAGGCGATGCGCGCCCTTTTAGCCTCGCGCCTGGGCCTGCTCCAGCAGATGGGTTATTCCCTGGCGGTGCAGGCGCTTTCCATCGCCGCCTTGTGGCTGTGCGCTTTCGCTGCCGGCTTGAGCGTGCCCTTTCTCATCATGGCGGCGCTGGCGGGGCCGATCTTCATCATGGCTGCGGTGCCCGCCGGGCTGGGCGGGTGGGGCACGCGCGAACTGGCCGCCATCCTGCTGTTCGGCGCCCTGGGCTATTCGGCCGAACTGGCGGCGACCACCGGGATTCTTTACGGCTTGTGTGGCCTCGCCCAGGCCATCCTGGCCGTGCCGCTGATGATGAAACGATTCAACACCGAGGTGGATAATGAATTGGCTGACTGAATGGCGTTCGGGCCGGATTCAGGAGCGGCAGTTGCTGGTCCTGCTGGCGCTGGCGGTGCTGGCCTTCTTTTTCGGGCTGGACGGGGCGCCGCTGTTTGACCTTGATGAAGGCGCCTTCAGCGAGGCGACGCGCCAGATGTTCGTGCGCGGCGATTTCATTTCCCCCTATGTCAATAACGAGCCGCGTTTCGACAAGCCGATCCTGATTTACTGGCTGCAGGCGCCGAGCGTGTGGCTGTTCGGCGTCAACGAAATCGGCTTCCGCTTTCCCTCGGTGCTGGCTGCCGTGCTGTGGGTGATCGTGGTGGTCCGTTTTGTGGCCGAGAAAATGGACCGCACCACCGCTCTGGTGGCCGGCGTCATCACCGCCACCTCGCTGGGCGTACTGGCCATCGGCCGCGCCGCGACCGCAGATGCGCTGCTCAACCTGCTCATCGTCGCCACCATGCTGGACATCTTCCGCTATTACCAGCAGCGTAAAAACACCATCCTGTACCGTGCCTTCCTGTGGATGGGGCTGGGCATCCTGACCAAGGGGCCGGTGGCGATCCTGATTCCGCTCGCGGTCAGCCTGATGTTCTTTGCCTCGCGGCGCGAGTTCGGGACCTGGCTCCGGGCGGTGTTCAATCCCGTCGGCCTGGTCATCCTGCTTGCGGTGGCGCTGCCCTGGTACGTGATCCAGTATGGGCGGGAAGGGGATGCCTTCATCCAGGGATTCTTCTTCAAACATAACGTGGGGCGCTTCAGTTCACCCATGGAGAATCACGGCGGCGGGCTGTTCTACTACGCGCTGGTGATCCCGCTGCTGGTGCTGCCCTATACCGGCCTGCTGCTGGCCACGCTCGGCCGCATCCGAGAGGCGCTGCGCGACGACCGCCTGCTGTATCTGTGGCTGTGGTTTTTGTTCGTTTTTGGGTTCTTTTCCCTGTCCGGCACCAAGCTGCCCCATTATGTGTTGTATGGCCTGACACCGCTGTTCATCCTCATGGCGCATTACCGCGAACAGGTGCGCAACCGTTTCCTGATGTTGCTGCCGGCGCTGCTGTTTTTTGCCGTGCTGTTCCATGCGCCTGACCTCGTTACCCTGCTCCAGCCGAAGATCAAGGACAGCTATGTGGCCGCACTGCTGAGTGCACCCGGCGAGGCGTTTGGTTTGGGCTACCGGCTGCTGCTGGGCGGCGCCGTGGCCCTGGTGCTGATGCTGCTGGTGGAAAACCGCATTGCGCCGTGGTTCAAGCTGCTGCTCGCCGGGGTCGCCAGTACCGTGGTGTTCGTCGCCGCGCTCAGCCCCGCCGCGGGCATCCTGCAGCAACAGCCGATCAGGGAAGCCGCACTGATTGCGCGGGAAGTGAAGGAGCCGCTGGTGATGTGGCGACTCAATACTCCGAGTTTCAATGTTTACAGTCGCCGGAGTACGGAAAAACGCGACCCCAGGCCGGGCGAGGTGGTGCTGACCAAGACCCGTCACCTGACCGAGCTGCCTGCCTATGAACTGCTCTACGAGCGCCGTGGCGTGGCGCTGGCGCGCGTGCTGGCAGCAGGAAGCGGCAAGTGAACCGTAAAACGGTATGGCAGTGGGGCCCGCCGGTGCTGGCGCTGATTCTGCTCATCGTGGTTTATGCCAGCGGGAGCAATCGTGCGCTGTTCCTGATGCTCAATCATCTTTCCGTCTACAGCGGCGATGCCGTGTGGGCGCAACTGACCGTGATGGGCGATACGACGGTCGTTTTGGCCCTGCTCCTGCCCTGGTGGCGCAAGCGCCCCGATCTGGTGTGGGCCGCGCTCTTGGCTGCGCTGCTGGCAACCGCCTGGACCCATGGCCTGAAGCCATTTTTCAATGTGCCTCGGCCTCCGGCCGTGCTGGAGGCCGGCAGCTTCCACGTCATCGGCCCGGCCCATCGCAATGGCTCCTTCCCGTCCGGGCACAGCACGGCGATTTTTACCCTGGTTGGCGTGATGGTGCTGGGCCTGGCAAAAGGCTGGCTGCGCTGGCCGCTGCTGGCATTTGCCGTTCTGGTGGCGGTGTCGCGCAGCGTGGTGGGGGTGCACTGGCCGCTGGATCTGCTCGGCGGCATGCTCGGTGGCTGGCTGTCCGCTCTGGGCGGCATGTGGCTGGCGCGGCGTTGGCCGTGGGAACAGAAACGAGTGGTACGCTGGCTTGCGGCGGCGATTCCGGCGCTTGCCGCGGGGATGCTGCTGGCCGGACATAAAACCGGCTATGCGGAAGCGGCCTTGCTGCAGCAGGTGATTGGCGGGCTGTGCCTTGTTCTGTGGGCCGCAGGGAGGCGGCCCACAGGTTCTCCAGCCTAGCGGCGCGGGAAGATGTGCGGCGCGTGGCAGCTCAGGCATTCGCCCGGGTTTTTGGGGTGCCCGCCAAGATTCAATGCCGCGGAATGGCAGGTGAGGCAGCGGTCCTTGGGCACCTTGTAGCCGGTTACCCCGCTGCTGGCGGTATAGCCGGTGAGATTGGGCTTCACCTTTCCGAGCTCGGCCCTGGTGTGGGTGCCATGGCAGGTATTGCATTTCACCATGGTGTGCGTCATGTAGGACTGCTTGTGCTGGTTGACCAGATTGGCATTGGTTTCATGGCAGCCGCCGGTAAGGCAGGAATACTCATACTCGACGGCAAAGCTGGTGTCATAGACCTGGGGCGGCGTGGGAGCCGGAGGCCCACCCGCTGCCAGCAGCGTGGATGGTAATACGCTGGCGAGCAGAACCAGCATGGCACAGAATGAAATTTTTCTTCGCAACATGTTCTTGTCTCCTCGATTATGCTTTGCTGACGCGCACGGCGCAGTGCTTGTAGATGGGCTGGCCACACACCGGGTCGACCCAGTTCATGGTGAGGCGGTTGGCGGCTACCTGACGTCCGCCGTTCTGGCTGACATCGCTCGGGTCGAGATCGCCGAAATGCATGGGGATGAATACCGAACCCAGCGCAACCGTATCCGTCACCTTGGCCTTGAGCGTGATGGAGCCGCGCCGTGAGGTGACGGTAACAAGATTCCCGGTGGCGATCCCCAGCGCCGCTGCTTCAGAGGAACTGATTTCGACGTAATTTTCCGGCACCATTTCGTGCAGTTGGGCGACCCGCTTGGTTTTGGTGCGCGAGTGAAAATGCTCGATCACCCGTCCGGTATTGAGCCAGAAGGGGTAACTCGCATCCGGCACTTCGGGCGGCGGCACATAATCGACGGCCCACAGGTAGGCGCGGCTCTTGTTTTCCGGATCGATCCAGGCGGCTGTCTGGTCCTTGCCGTATTGTGCGCGGTCCCAGTTGGTGTTGAACTTCCCGTCGGTATACAGGCGCTTGCCGCCCAGCACGTTGCTGGGCGTGGACGGCCAGGCAACGCCGTTGTTGGCCTCGATGTTGGCGTAGGTCATGCCGCTCATGTCGCAGGGGCGGCCAGTGGATACCTGCTTCCATTCGTTGAAGCATTGCTCCGGGGTGGTGTAGGTGATGAGCGGGTTGCCGTTCTTGTCGCGGAAGCGCGCATCCATGGTGGCCAGTTTCTGCGCCACCATGCGGATGATGTCGAAATCCGAATAGGCGCCGTAGTTGGGGCGCAGATCGAAACTGGGCGGATTGACCGCCTGCTTTCCCAGGTTGACGCGGCGTTCGGAACAGGTATAGGTGCCGGTTTTCTCGCCCCATTGCGCCGCTGGCAGGAACAGGTCGGCAAAGTGGTAGGTTTCCATCGGCATGTAGATGTCCTGCACCACGGTGAAGGGGCGCTTGGGATTGGCAAAATCGAGGTAGCTGAAAAACTTGTTCAGATCCGGCAGGGTGACCGCCGGGTTGGTGCAGGCGACCCAGAATACTTTCAGCTGGCCGTTTTTCATCATGTCCACCATGCTGTTGATGGTGGGCTGCATGGTTTTGTCCGAGGTGATGACCGTGGTCGAGTGCTCGGGAATCCGTCCGGCAGGAACATTCCACAGTGTTTCCAGCGCGGCAACGTGGGCAATGTTGTAGTAGTTGCGGTAGCCCGACAGTGCCGATGAGCCGCCCGCCTCGCGGTTGCTCATGGCGGTGGCCTGGCCGGTGATGGAGAAGGGTGCTGAGCCGGCGCGGCCGATCTTGCCCATGATGAGGTGCATGGCGCAGATCAGGCGCACGGTGTCGGTGGCGCCCATGGACTGGTAGACGCCCTGGATGAAGAGCGACCAGACTTCAGGCGATTGCCCCAGCCACTGCGCGGCTTTCTGGATATCCGCTGCGGGCACGCCGGTGATCCCGGAAACGTAGGTGGGCGTATAGGCGGCCACCTTGGCGGCAAGGGCGGCATAGTTGCGGGTGTAGCTGTTGATGTAGCTGGTGTTGACCCAGTTGTTGGCAATGATCTGCTGGATCAGGCCGTTCATCAGGGCCACATTGGTGCCGGGTTTGAGCTGCAGGTGCAGGTCCGCGCTGCGCGCGGTCTGGGTGCGGCGCGGGTCGACCACGATCAGCTTGGGGGCGCGCGCCGATTTGCGCGCATTGGCGATGCGGCGCCATATCTGCGGGTGCATCTCGGCCGGGTTGGTGCCGATGAGGAAAAGGCAGTCCGTATTTTCGATATCGTCATAGCAGCCGGGCGGGCCGTCGCTGCCAAAGGTGCTCATGTAGCCGTACACGGCTGCTGCCATGCACAGGCGGGTGTTGGAATCCATGGTGCTGGTGCCGATGGCGCCCTTGCCCAGCTTGCCCATGGAATAGTATTCCTCCAGGGTCCATTGCCCGGTGTTGTAGATGCCGATGGAGTCCGGCCCGGCGCTGTTGACGCCATCGATGATCTTCTGGCTGAGCAGGGTGGTGGCCGCATCCCAGGTGATGATGTCCCAGCCGCCGGAAGCGTTGCGGCGCATGGGATACTTGGCGCGTTCGGGAACGTAGAGGTCCTGGTCATTGAGCACCTTGTGTTCATACAGCCCCTTGACGCATACCCGCCCCTGGTTGGTGGGATGGAGGTCGTTGCCCTTCACCGCAACGGCCCTGCCAGCGGCATTCACACCGATCTTGAGCCCGCACCCGACCGAACAGTAGCCGCATACCGAGTACACCCAGTTCGTGACATTGACGAAGGTATCGTCCGCCCGTGCTTCTCCCGTGGCCAGATCGAGAAAGGCGCCCGCGGCGACAGCCTGGGTGGACAGCAGCGCACTCCATTTGAGGAAGGTGCGGCGTCCCTGGTTGCACACCTGCTCATCCTGTTGCAGTTTTTCGATTTCCGTGGCGGAGAAATTGATGGGTTTCCCACGCTGACATTCATTGCTCATTCTGCTTTGCCCCCTGTTGGTCGTGGATTTCATTGGTATGAATATAAAATTGCCCCCGTTTGGTAATCGTGTGATCATTTACGTGGTGCGGAACGAATACTGCGGGCATTTGGATGGGGCGAAAATGAAAAATGTCACCAATGCCAATGCAGCGAAATGGGATCATGTTTCCGCAGGAAGCGGGCCGCAGGTGAGGCGGTAATGACTCTGCCATGGCGGTGAATACAGCAAATCGTTTGGGAACGGAATCTATGGGAAGTTTCGCAATTGAGATTCAAAGCCAGGAGAAATTCGGTGCAGCCGGCCCCTGTCGCCACAAGCCACCGGAAGAAAGATGCCTCACCTGCATTCTGGATTCCTCCGAATATTTTCATGGCCTGCCCATCGAAACCAAGCTGGTGCTACAGAAGGGTTTGCGCCGCAGGGAGTATGGGCGGAGGGAGAAGCTTTATTTCGAGGGCGAAAAGGGCCAGTACATCTATATTCTGGTTTCCGGGGAGGTCAAGGTTTACAAGTCCCTCAGCAACGGACGGCAGCAGATTCATAAAATCGCTTCGATCCCCGGCGATCTGATCGGCTGTGAGGACATGTTTCTCGAAGCTGCGAGCAGCACGGCGGAAGCCATTGATACTACCAGCGTGTGCTGTCTGAAAACGGGTTTCCTGCTCAATACCATGGCCGGTCATGCCGAGCTGTCCAATGTTCTGATGCGGGCCATGTCGCGCAATCTCAACGCCTATATCCGCCATATTGCCAACCTGGGCGGCAAGAACGCGCTGGCGCGGGTGGCTTCCTATCTCTATTTTCTGCACGAAACGCATCGCGAGCGCGGCTCGTTGCTTGACATGCTGCCGGCATCGCTAAGCCGGGTGGAGCTGGCCGACATGCTTTCGATTACCCAGCGAACGCTGATCAGAAGCCTGAAAAGCCTGGAAGGAGAGGGAATCATCTCGATTGCGCGGGAGGGATTCGTGATTGCCGATGTTGAAGGCCTGGTGCGCATTGCCGACGCGGATTGATCCGCCAAGCGCTTCACTTCATAAAATTCGCGTCAAGTATAATGTCTGGCATGAAACCTTCATCCAGCATACTGGCGCAATCGTTGTTGTGTCTGGCCGCTCCCTTTCTCCTTGCTCCTTGCTACTCCGCTGCACTCAATGATAGTGCCGCCGTGCCCCATCTCGACAGTGCCGGGCGCGAGGGATACCGGGTTTTTCTGCAGCAGCCGGGTTATCGCGCTTTTGCCATTGCGCCGGGCGGAACCTGGTCGTGGAAAGCGGAGGAAGCCTCCAGTGAGGTGGCGGCTGAGGGCGCGGTGCAGGCATGTGCCGAGCATACCGAGCAGGTGTGCGTGCTGTACGCGCTGGACAACCAGGTGGTATTTGACGCCGGAAACTGGCCGAAGCTGTGGGGGCCATATAAAACCCGGGCGGAAGCGGCAAGCGCTGCGACCGGCAAGCGCCGTGGCGAGCGCTTCTACGACCTGTCGATCAGGACCCCGGCAGGGAAGCCGCTCAAACTCTCCGAATTGCGCGGCAAGGTGGTGGTGCTGCATTTCTGGGGTACCTGGTGCCCTCCCTGCCGCAACGAGATGCCCGAGCTGCAGAAGCTGAACCGGGAGTTGACGAAATCACCCAACATTCAGCTGGTGCTGCTGCAGATGCGCGAGGATATCGACACGGCGCGGCTGTGGGCCGAGAACCAGCGCTTCAGCCTGCCGCTGTATGATTCGGGCGTCAGGGACGCCGGTTCGGACACGCTTTTTCTTGCCAATGGCAGGCAGATCCGTGACCGGGAGCTGGCGCGGGTGTTTCCTACCACTTATGTGCTCGACCGGCATGGCATGGTGGTGTTTTCCCATGCCGGCCCGGTAGCGGGCTGGGCGCAGTATCTGCCGTTCCTGCACGATGTCGCCGCGCGTTCGGGCAAATGATCCTCTTCCAGGGCGTGTTGATACAGCTTAGCCCGCCCGGAATTCTTCCAGTGGCGCAGGGCGGGCGATGAGGTAGCCCTGGGCGAAATCCACGCCGATCACCCGCAGGCGGTCGAGAATGGCCTGATTTTCCACGAATTCGGCGATGGTCTGGATTTTCATGGTGTGGCCGATATTGTTGATGGCCTCGACCATGGCATGGTTGGTGTCGTTGTGTTCCATGTCCTTGACGAAGCTGCCGTCGATCTTGAGGTAATCGACCGGCAGGTTCTTGAGATAGGCGAAGGAGGAGAGACCGGCGCCGAAGTCGTCCAGGGCGAAGCGGCAACCCAGTGCCTTGAGCTCGCCGATGAAGTGGACCGCCTTGGTGAGATTGGCAATGGCGGCGGTTTCGGTGATTTCAAAGCAGATATTGCGTGGTGCCACACCGCTCCCCCGGATTTGCGAAATGATGAAGGCGAGAAAACGCTCGTCACCCATGGAGTGCCCGGAGAGGTTGATGGCACATACCATTGAAATATCCTGGTGGGCGGCCAGCCAGTTGAGGGCGTGGCTTACCACCCAGCGGTCCAGGGTAAGCATCAGGTTGTAGCGTTCTGCGGCGGGGATGAATACGCCAGGTGCGACCAGTTTGCCTTCCTCGTCCAGCATGCGCACCAGGACTTCGAAGTGGGGGCGTTCCAGGCTGCCTGCAGCGGTCGGGATGATGCGCTGGTAATAGAGGAGGAAGCGGTCTTCCTCGTAGGCCTTGGCAATCCGGCCCACCCAGTGCATTTCGTTGTGGCGCTGCGCGAGTTCTGCGTCCTCGGCCCGGTACACCTGTACGCGGTTGCGGCCGCGTTCCTTGGCAAGATAGCAGGCGGTATCGGCATGACTGAGCAGGCTTGCCCAGTCCATGCTTTCATCCGTGATGGCGACCAGGCCGATGCTGGCGCCGACAGTGAAAATCTTGTCTCCCCAGCAGAAATGGAAGGATTTCACGGTCTCGATCAGTTCCTCGGCTATGCACTGGGCCTGGGAAAGCGGGCATTTCTCCAGCAGGACGCCGAATTCGTCTCCGCCCAAGCGTGCCAGCATGTCGTTTTCGCGTATCCGGGTTTGCAGGATCAAGGTGAGCTGGCGCAGCAATTCGTCTCCGGCGGCATGGCCGCAGGTATCGTTGACGATTTTGAACTGGTCGAGATCGAGGTAAAGCAGCGCGTGTTGCTGGTGTTCGGCAATGGCGTTACCGATCAGGCCGCTGAGATGGTGTTCGAATTCGCGCCGGTTGATCAGGCCGGTCAGGGCATCATGGCTGGCCTGGTAGGAAATTTCCCGTGCCATGGCATGCGACTGGGTATTGTCGTGGAATACCAGGATCACGCCGATTACGCTGCCATCGCGGTCGCGGATCGGGGCAGCCGAGTCCTCGATCGAGAATTCGCGGCCATCGCGGCGGACCAGCAGGGTGTGCTGGGACAGGCCGACGATCCTGTCGCGCATCAGTGCCTTTTCCACCGGGTTTTCGACTTCTGCACGGGTATTTTCATTGATGATATGAAACACCTCGGTCAGCGGCTTGCCGTGCGCTTCTTCTGTTTTCCAGCCGGTAAGCTCTTCAGCCACCGGGTTGAGAAATTCCACATAGCCCATGGTGTCGGTGGTGATGACGGCATCGCCTATGGAGCGGAGGGTGATCAGCGCACGTTCCTTTTCGGTGAACAGGGCCTGCTCGATCCGGCTGCGCTGTTCCCTGTCCTGTTCCAGCGCGCGTGCCATCTGGTTGAAATCACGCGTGAGCCGCGCCACTTCATCGCGGCCGCTGGTGTCCGCCAGTGTCACGCTCAGGTCGCCGGCGGCAATGGTGTCGGCGGCGCTTGAAAGCCGGCCCAGTCTCTGCGTCATGCCATGCACCAGAAGCCAGGCCAGCAGGCCGCCGATGATAATGGCGATGGCGGCGTAGACCATGCCCTTGCGGGTCACCACGTCGAGCTCTGTTTGCACGGCCGAAATATTGAGAATGACGCGAGCGAAGCCGATGTGCTTGTCGTCGGCGTAAACCTTGCTGATGCTGTCCACCGTGCCGTCGTGCCACGACTGCTGACCGCTGGCGAGCAGCGCCTTGCTTGGCGCATCGTCCAGCACCAGATTGAGCAGGGAGGGGTCGGTGGCGGCGCGCACCTTGCCGTCGCGGTCGATGATCAGGGCAAGTTGCAGGTGAGGCACGGTTTTCAGGCTGTCCACCAGTTCCGCCAGCGCGCTTACATCGCTGCCCAGCAGCCAGGCGGGCGCGTTGGCGGCGAGGGTGGTGGCCATGCTCTGGCCCCCGCTGGCGACCTGCCGCTCCATGAATGTCTGCTGGCGCGTCACCATGTCGGCGACCACCAGCCCCATCAGTACGGCATGGAGCAGGACCACGCCGGCGATGATGCGGCCGCGGATGCTGTAGAAAATGAAATCGAAAAAATGCATCAAGGGCAATTTAGCGTGAACGCGGTTTCATCTGCGCCGGCAGGCCGATGGCTTCGTCATAGCGTTTGAGGAAGGCCGACATGGGCGCGTAGGTGTCGTTGCTGGCGGCCTCGAAATGCGCCTGGCCAACCTTGAACTGGTTCTGGTCCAGCTCAGGGTCCTTGTCCATGCCAGCTAGTGCCGCGCCGACCTTCTGCGCCAGGGCGGGCGGCACGTCGTTGCGGGCGATGACGCCGTTGTGCGGCAGGGTGCCGGTCGGCCACAGGGTTTCCAGTTCCCCGGCCTTGTCCGGGTTGTCGCGCGACCAGTTGCTCCAGAAGCGCACGGTCGTGCCGCAGGCCACCGCTTCACCGCTATAGGCGTGCGTGATGGCCGAAATCGGCGAGCCGACATATTTGACCGGATTGGCTTTCACGTTCAGGCCGTGATCGTGCAGGTGCAGCATGGGCAACATGGTCTGGGCCACGGCGGTGGGAGAGGAAAAGCACAGCGGCTTGCCGGCCAGATCCTGCGGATTGCGCAGCTTGTGGTCCTTGCGCGCCACCATCATGCCGCGAAAATTCTCGTCCGGCGTCATCTTGGCGATGACACGGTAACCGTGTCCCAGGCTGAATACGGTCTGATAGGGGTTGGGCAGGCCGAAATGAAAACTGCGCGCGGCGATCTTGGCTTCGTAGTCGGCGTAATCCCGGGACGTCTCGACGCTGAAGCGGGTGCCCGGAATCTTGCGCTCCAGGTAGCGCACGACGGGTTCGTAAGCGCTGTAGAGATCCTGCGGGTTGAGGTAGGGGTGGGGGGCGAAAATGTAGGTGGTTTCGCCTGGGGTTGTGCCGCTGGGGCGGTAGCCTTCAGCGGTAGCGGCGGAGTTGCTGACGATTGAAACAAGCAGCCACGAAACTGGTGCACATGCTGACGCAAGCAGTTTGCCCATATTTCCTCCTCATTATGGCAATCCGCTTCTTCGAGCGGAGCGGGTTTTATCCCGGTTAATCCATTTGAGCCAAAACGCCACTGTGGGAGCGGCGCCCTCGCCGCGATTTGCTATCGCATTCGCGCCGGGGGCGCGCTCCTACAGGCACAGGCATTCCAATGAACAATCCGGGTTTATGGTAACACAGCAGTCTGGGTTTTGAGCTCGGGGCTCAGATGCGGCGCGATGGCCTGTAGCAGCTGGCCGAAGATCTTGGGGTTGCCGGCGACGATGTTGCCGCTGTCGAGATAGTTCTCGTTGCCCTCGAAGTCGCCGACCAGTCCGCCCGCTTCCTGCACCAGCAGGCAGCCGGCGGCGATGTCCCAGGGCTTCAGGCCGATTTCAAAAAAGCCGTCGAAGCGGCCGGCTGCGGTATAGGCCAGATCCAGCGCGGCAGAGCCGGGGCGGCGCAGGCCGGCGGTTTTCTGGATGAGGTCGCGGAACATGCCCATGTAGGCATCGATATGGGTGAAGTTGGTGTAGGGGAAGCCGGTGCCGATCAGCGTGTTCTTGAGATGCGTTTCCTTGCTGACGCGCAGGCGGCGGTCGTTGAGGTAGGCACCACGTCCCTTGGTGGCGGTAAAGAGGTCGTTGCGGGCAGGGTCGTAGATTACCGCCTGGCTCAGAACGCCCTTGTGCAGCAGGGCGATGGAAACCGCATATTGCGGAAAGTTGTGGAGAAAGTTGGTGGTGCCATCGAGCGGGTCGATGATCCACTGGTATTCGGATTCGCCGCGCACCCCGCTCTCTTCTGCTAGAATTTTGTGGTCCGGGTAGGCTTCGAGCAGGATCTCAATAATCGCGTCCTCTGCGGCGCGATCCACTTCGCTGACAAAATCATTGTGGTTTTTTCTTTTGACCGTCAGCTTGTCAATGTCGAGAGAAGCGCGGTTGATGATGTTGCCGGCGCGGCGCGCGGCCTTGACCGCGATGGTGAGCATGGGGTGCATGGGCGTTCTCGATGGCTTTTAATGAACAGGATTTCGGCGCTATTTTATCATGATGTTGCACAACATCCGTGTAGTTCTCAGCCACACCAGCCATCCCGGCAATATCGGCGCGGCGGCGCGGGCGATGAAAACCATGGGCCTGTCGCGGCTCTGTCTGGTCAATCCCAGGCGCTTTCCCGATGCTGCAGCGGACGCGATGGCTTCCGGGGCGACCGACGTGCTGGCCAATGCAACAGTGTGCGCCAGCCTGGATGAGGCGCTGCAGGGTGCGGTGCTGGTGGTGGGCCTGACGGCGCGCAAGCGCGACCTGTCTCACGCCATGCTTGCCCTGCGCGAGGCGGCGCCGCAAATCCTGGCACGCGCTGGCGAGGCGCCGGTGGCGCTGGTGTTCGGCACCGAAATGTCGGGCTTGTCCAACGCCGAGCTGGAAAAATGCCAGATGCTGATCACCATTCCGGTCAATCCGGAATACGGTTCGCTCAATCTGGCGGCAGCGGTTCAGGTGGTGGCTTATGAGCTACGCAGTTGCGAGCTTCCTGTGCTGCAGGCAGCAAAGGGTTTTCCTCCGGCTACATTCGAGGAGGTGGACCAGTTTTACGAACATCTGGAACGCACCCTGATCGAGATCGGTTTCCTCGACCCGAAACACCCCAAGCGCCTGATGACGCGGCTGCGGCGGCTGTTTTCACGGGCTGCGCTGGAGAAGGAGGAAGTCAACATCCTGCGCGGGGTGCTCAAGGCTGCCAGCCGCAATGTGAAAGCGTAGCTGACCACCCGAATCAGAGGCTTGTCAGCCGGGCAATTGCGTCGCCGTACAGCCAGGTCAGCACGGTCAGCAGCGGGATGACGTAAAAATAGGCGTACATCAGGTTGCGTATGGTGCGATTCGCCGTTTTCAGACCCATGAAGTGATCAATCACCATCCGCCCCTTGAAGGCCATGCTCAGGGCGATGGCCAGGGTGGCGGCGAGGCCGGGTTCGGCCGTTTCGCCAATGATGGCGCCGCCCAGGGTCAGTGCTACCAGCAAAAGCCAGAGGCGGTCGATGGTGCGTTTGTTCAGCATGCCGGCTATCCCCCTCAGCGCAGCACATAAAGCAGCGGGAAAATGACCAGCCACGCCAGATCCGTGGCATGCCAGTAGGAGGCGAACGCCTCCAGCCCCTCATGGTCCTGCGGCGAGTAGGCGCCCATCCTGTTGCGCGCAATCACCCACAGCAGCCCGATGATGCCCCACAGGACATGCACCATGTGGGTAAAGGTCAGGTAGTAATAGACGGTGAAAAAAATGCCGGATTTTCCGGTGATGCCCTGGCTGGCATTCCACTGGAATTCGAAATATTTGGTGACGAAGTAGCCGCATGCCGCAGCCAGTACCAGGAATAGCCAGCGTGCCCCGCTTGCCTGGCGGTTTTGTCTGACCGCGATCACCGCGTTGGCGACAAAATAGCTGCCGGAAATCATCAGCAGGGTGTTGAAGGTGCCAGCCAGGGTGCTCAGTTGCGCGGGACCGCTCCGGAAGGCGTCGGGAAAGTGCGACCTGGCAATGAAATACACGCCGAACAGCAGCGCGAATTCGGTCATCTCGCTCAGGATGCCGGCCCAGATGCCCTTGTTGCCGGGAATGCCATTTTCGACTGGTGTGTAGAGCGTGTTTCCCGCAGTCGATGACACGGTCGGGCTCCCTTTATGGGGTTGCAGTGGGGCGGATGGTGAAGCTGTGAATATACTGCGCGGGGTGACCACGGTGGTCGAGCGGGGAAAAATTGCCAGGCAAGATAATAGTTGACTATTTTGCTTGGGAATATATAATGTGACCATTATATCTTTTTAGCTGTCATGTTCAAACATCTGCGTGAAGACATTGCCGTGGTTTTCGAGCGCGATCCTGCCGCTCGTTCCCGCTGGGAGGTGCTGACCACCTATCCCGGCGTGCATGCCATTCTGTTTCACCGCCTGACCCATAGGCTGTGGGGCTGGAAATTTTTCTGGCTGGCACGGTTTATCTCCCATTTCGCGCGCTGGCTGACCGGCATCGAAATCCATCCCGGTGCCCGCCTTGGGCGGCGCGTGTTCATCGACCACGGCATGGGCGTGGTGATCGGCGAAACCGCCGAGCTGGACGACGATGTCACGCTCTACCACGGCGTTACCCTGGGCGGTACTTCGTGGAAAAAGGGCAAGCGCCATCCCACGCTGGGCAAGGGAGTGGTGGTCGGCGCGGGGGCCAAGATACTCGGGCCGCTCAATATCGGAGAGGGCGCCAAGATCGGCTCCAACGCCGTGGTGGTAAAGGATGTTCCGCCGGGCGCGACTGCCGTGGGCATCCCGGCACGGATTCTGGACAGCACCCAGGCCGAGAAGCGCGAAAGCCAGGCGAAGAAAATGGGCTTTTCGGCCTACGCCATCAGCGAGGACATGAATGACCCAATGGTGAAGGCGGTGCACAGCCTGCTCGATCATACCGTGGTGACCGACCATCGCATCGAGCAGATCCTGGCGCATCTCAGGCGGTTGGGCGCAGTTGTCGAGGATGGCGAGGCAACGGCAGAGAAGTTCGATGTCAATTATTTGAACAAAATAGTTGACTAATTTGGTAGGGCTTCATATAGTGAGCACCGATTGCACCTTATTACACGAGGCTATTATGCGTTTGACCACCAAAGGGCGTTTTGCGGTAACGGCAATGATTGATCTGGCCATGCGTCATGGCGAAGGGCCAGTGACCCTGGCGGGCATCAGCGACCGGCAGCGGATTTCCCTTTCCTATCTGGAACAGCTGTTTGGCAAGCTGCGCCGCCACGGGCTGGTCGAGAGCGTGCGTGGCCCTGGCGGCGGGTATTGCCTGGCACGGGAACTGGGAGATATTTCCGTGGCAGACATCATTCAGGCCGTGGATGAGCCGATTGACGCCACCAAGTGCGGCGGCATGGGCAATTGCCATGACGACCTCCCCTGCATGACCCACGAATTGTGGACTAATCTGAACGTCAAGATTTTCGATTACCTGCAGTCGGTGAGCCTGTCCCAGCTCGTGGCTTCGCAGCGCGGCAGCAAACCGGGTGTGCAGCTTGATTCGCGCTTCAGCCACGACCCGGTGAGCGGAGTGGCGATTCCGGCTTGAGCATGACCCCGGTCTACTTCGACCATAACGCCACCACCCCGCTGGATGAAGGGGTGCTGGCGGCAATGATGCCGTATCTGCAGGGGCAGTTCGGCAATCCGTCCAGCCGTCATGGCTTTGGGCGCAGCGCGCGTCAGGCGGTCGAGGAGGCGCGGGAAAAGGTGGCTCAGGCAGTAGAGGCGCACCCTTCCCAGGTGGTTTTCCTCAGTGGCGGGACGGAAGCCAATAATCTGGCGATTCGTGGCATGGCGGCGGCCTTGCCGCCTTCGCAGGCGGTGTGGAGCGGGATCGAGCACCCCTGCGTGGCCAAGCCATGCCAGGAGTTGAGCCGGCTGGGCTGGAAGCCCCGCCTGCTCGCCATCGATCCGGCCGGCCGTTGCAACATGGACGACCTGGCTCAGGCCTTGCGTGAGCCAACCGGGCTGGTAAGTGTGATGCTGGCCAACAATGAGACCGGCGTGATTCAGGACGTGGCGGCAGTGGCGCAGCAGGCGCGTGCTGCCGGTGTCTGGGTGCATACCGATGCAGTCCAGGCGCTGGGCAAGATGGAAGTGGATTTTTCTGCGCTGGGCGTGCATGCCATGTCCTTGTCGGGCCACAAGATTTACGGCCCCAAGGGGGTTGGCGCGCTGGTGCTGGACAAGCGTGTGGAACTGGTGCCGCAGATCACTGGCGGCGGCCATGAAAAGGGCTTGCGCGCGGGTACCGAGAATGTGCCGGCTATTGTCGGCTTTGGTGTGGCGTGCGATCTGGCGGTGAGCCGGATGAGACAGAGTGCAGAACAGCTTGGTGTGTTGCGCAGCGAATTAGAGCAGGGGCTGGCGGCTTTGGGTGGCGTGGTTTTTGGCGACAAGGCGGCACGCCTGGCGAATACCAGCTACTTTGCCTTCCCCGGCGTCGAGGGGGAAACCCTGCTGATGGCGCTGGACCGCGCCGGTTTTGCGGTTTCCAGCGGCTCGGCCTGCTCCAGCGGCAGCGTAGAACCAAGCCCGGTGCTGCTGGCCATGGGCGTGGCGCCAGAACTGGCCAAGGGCGCCATCCGGGTGAGCCTGGGGCGTGCCAGCAGCCGTGAGCAGGCAGAGGAATTTATTAGGGCGTTGCAGGTTGAATTAGGCCGCCTGCGAGCCATGTTGTCCTGATGAGATAATGTGATTTTGGAGAAAAGCATGAAGTTACCGATTTACCTGGATTATTCCGCAACCACCCCGGTGGACCCGCGCGTGGCGGAGAAGATGATCCCTTACCTGACCGAGAAGTTCGGTAATCCGGCCAGCCGTTCCCATGCTTTTGGCTGGGAAGCTGACGAGGCGGTGGAAAATGCCCGCCAGCAGGTGGCCGCGCTGGTCAATGCCGATCCCAAGGAAATCGTGTGGACTTCCGGCGCGACCGAATCCAACAACCTCGCCATCAAGGGCGCAGCACATTTCTATTCCGGCAAGGGCAAGCATCTCATCACCGTGGCCACCGAGCACAAGGCGGTGCTGGACACTTGCCGCGAGCTGGAGCGCCAGGGCTTCGAGGTAACTTACCTGGTGCCCGAATCCAATGGCCTGGTCAGTCTGGACAAGTTCACCGCAGCGATCCGTCCCGACACCATCCTGGCCTCGGTGATGTATGTCAACAACGAAATCGGCGTGATCCAGGACATTCCCGCTTTAGGCGAAATCTGCCGTGGCAAGGGTGTGATCTTCCACGTCGATGCGGCCCAGGCGACCGGCAAGGTGGTGATCGACCTGCAGAAGCTCAAAGTGGACCTGATGTCCTTCTCTGCCCACAAAACCTACGGCCCCAAGGGTATCGGCGCCCTGTACGTGCGCCGCAAGCCGCGTATCCGTCTCGAAGCGCAGATGCACGGCGGCGGCCACGAACGCGGCATGCGCTCCGGGACGCTGGCGACCCACCAGATCGTGGGCATGGGCGAAGCTTTCCGCATCGCCAAGGCAGAAATGGCGGCCGAAAACGAGCGCACGCGCATGCTGCGCGACCGGCTCTACAATGGCCTCAAGGAAATCGAGGAAGTCTACGTCAACGGCGACATGGACAGCCGCGTGCCGCACAATCTCAACATCAGCTTCAGCTTCGTCGAAGGCGAATCGCTTATCATGGCGATCAAGGATCTCGCGGTGTCGAGTGGCTCGGCCTGCACTTCCGCCAGCCTGGAGCCTTCCTACGTGCTGAAATCCCTGGGTCATAGCGACGAACTGGCGCACAGCTCGATCCGCTTTTCCATCGGCCGTTTCACCACCGAGGAAGAGGTCGATTACGCCATCCAGCTGCTCAAGAACAAGATCGGCAAGCTGCGCGAACTTTCCCCGCTGTGGGAAATGTTCAAGGACGGCATCGATCTGAATACCGTGCAGTGGGCGGCACATTAAGTTTAGGAGAATAAAATGGCATACAGCGAAAAAGTACTGGATCACTACGAAAATCCGCGCAACGTCGGATCCTTCGGCAAGGACGAGGATGGCGTGGCGACCGGGATGGTGGGCGCGCCGGCCTGCGGCGACGTGATGAAATTGCAGATCCGGGTCAACAAGGACGGCGTGATCGAGGACGCCAAATTCAAGACTTACGGCTGCGGTTCGGCCATTGCTTCGAGCTCGCTGGTGACCGAATGGGTCAAGGGCAAGACGCTGGACCAGGCGCTGGATATCAAGAACACCCAGATCGCCGAGGAACTGGCCCTGCCGCCGGTGAAAATCCACTGCTCGATCCTGGCGGAAGACGCGATCAAGGCCGCCGTGGCCGACTACAAGGCCAAACACGGCGAGAACGTGGTGGCTGATGCCTGCAAGGGAGCGTGTTAGAGCCTCTCAAAGTGGTTCTCGAGCTCGCGTTGCGGCCAAAATGGCTGGCCGCTAGGAGAGAAGAGCGCTGTTTGGTTATTCCAAATAAGCGATGAATGACAACGCGGCCAGCCATTTTGGCCGCAACCCTTAGGGCCGGTGTTCATTTGGGCACATGGCTTTGTTGCGGGCCGCTTGCTGTGGGATGCACAGCGGCGCGTCCCGCGTCGTGCCCTGTGCCCAAATGAATACCGGCGCGTGCACGATAACCACTTTGAGAGGCTCTATAATGGCTATCACGATGACCGAACAGGCTGCCAAACACGTCAGCAACTTCATCACCAAACGCGGCAAGGGCGTGGGCCTGCGCTTGGGCGTGCGCACCTCGGGCTGCTCCGGCATGGCCTACACCCTGGAATTCGCGGACGAAATCGGGGCGGATGACGTGCAGTTCGAAAGCCACGGCGTGACAGTGCTGATCGACGCCAAGAGCCTGCCCTACCTGGACGGCACCGAGCTGGATTACACTCGCGAGGGCCTGAACGAGGGCTTCAAGTTCAACAACCCCAACGTCAAGAACGCTTGCGGTTGCGGCGAGAGCTTTAACGTATAACGCTGATGCACTTCGATTTCAGCAAAAATCATTTCGAGCTGTTCGGCCTGCCGTCCGCGTTCCATATCGACATGGAGCGCCTGGACCAGGCTTACCGCGAAATCCAGACACTGGTTCACCCCGACAAGTTCACCCACCTGGGCGAGCAGGAGAAGCGTCTGTCGATGCAGTGGGCGACCCATGCCAACGAGGCTTACCAGGCCCTGAAAAAGCCGCTGTCCCGCGCCCGCTATCTGCTTCACTTACATGGGGTGGATACCCAGGAGGAAAGCAATACCGCCATGCCGGCGGAATTCCTCATGGCGCAGATGGAATGGCGCGAGGCCATCATGGAGGCGAAAGAGGCGCAGGATATCGCGGGCATGGAGCAACTGCACAATCGCCTGCGCGCAGAAATGCGCGAGCAACACCAGGAACTGGGGCGCCTGCTGGACGATGCGGCAGACTACCAGGGCGCATCCGGACTGGTGCGCAAGCTGAAATTCATGGAAAAGCTGGGCGAGGAAATCGATGGCGCCCTGGAGTTGATGGAAGCTTAACTCCCTCAGCCCCCCCTTGTCAGGGGGGGGAAGCCGCTTTTCTCCTCCCCTGACAAGGGGAGGGCCGGGAGGGGTTGGGGTTTGTTTAAAAAGGATTTTCATGGCATTACTGCAAATCGCCGAACCCGGCATGAGCGCAGCTCCCCACCAGCACCGGCTGGCGGTGGGCATCGATCTGGGCACCACTAATTCGCTGGTGGCCACGGTACGCAGTGCGCTGGCCGTGGTGCTGAACGACGAAAACGGCCGCTCGCTGCTGCCTTCGGTGGTGCGCTATCAGGCCGATGGCGTGGAGGTCGGCTGTCATGCCATGCTGGCGCAGGCGTCCGACCCGCAGAACACCATTGCCTCGGTCAAGCGCTTCATGGGGCGCGGCCTGCAGGACATTGCCCAGCCCGAG
>CAZKHJ010000008.1:78819-90411 GCA_964552675.1 uncultured Sulfuricella sp.
GATATCGCCGACGCAGCCCACCTGCCTTACCGCTTCGTCGACCAGCCCGGCATGGTGCAGATCAGCACGGTCGCCGGGGTGAAAAGCCCGGTGGAAGTGTCGGCGGAAATCCTCAAGGTGCTGCGTCAGCGTGCGGAAAAATCCCTGGGCGGCGAACTGGTGGGGGCGGTGATCACCGTGCCGGCCTATTTCGACGACGCCCAGCGCCAGGCCACCAAGGACGCCGCCCGGCTGGCGGGCCTCAACGTGCTGCGCCTGCTCAACGAACCCACCGCCGCTGCCGTGGCTTACGGCCTGGATAATGGCGCGGAGGGGGTGTACGCGGTGTTCGATCTGGGCGGCGGCACTTTCGATATCTCCATTCTCAAGCTCTCGCGCGGCGTGTTCGAGGTGCTCTCCACCAACGGTGATTCGGCGCTGGGCGGGGACGATTTCGATCACCGCATCTACTGCTGGATCCTCGAACAGGCCGGCCTGTCCGGGCTGAGCCACCAGGATGCCCGACTGCTTCAGACCCACGCCCGCGCCGCCAAGGAAACCCTGACCGAGCATGAGGAAGCGCCGATCACCGCCGTGCTTTCCACTGGCGAAATGGTCAACCTGACCTTGAGCACGGAGGTGTTTGCCGATATTACCAAAAGCCTGGTGAGCAAGACCCTGGCGCCAACCCGCAAGGCGCTGCGCGATGCGGAACTGACAGCCGAGGAGATCAAGGGCGTGGTCATGGTCGGCGGCTCTACCCGCATGCCCATCATCCAGCGCGCGGTAGGAGAGTTTTTCGGCCAGGAGCCGCTCAACAACCTCGACCCGGACAAGGTGGTGGCGCTGGGCGCTGCGATCCAGGCCAATGTGCTGGCCGGCAACCGCAGCGAGGACGACTGGCTGCTGCTCGACGTGATTCCGCTGTCGCTGGGGCTGGAAACCATGGGCGGCCTGGTGGAGAAGGTCATTCCGCGCAATTCCACCATTCCCGTGGCGCGTGCCCAGGAGTTCACCACCTACAAGGATGGCCAGACCGCCATGAGCATCCACGTGGTGCAGGGCGAGCGCGAGCTGGTGAGCGACTGCCGCTCCCTGGCCAAATTCGAACTGCGCGGCATCCCGCCCATGGTGGCCGGGGCGGCGCGCATCCGTGTCACCTTCCAGGTCGATGCCGACGGCCTGCTCTCGGTTACGGCGCGCGAGCAGAGCACCGGCGTGGAATCCTCGGTGACGGTCAAGCCTTCCTATGGCTTGAGCGATGAACAGATCACCAGCATGTTGCAAGCTTCACATGAGCATGCCAAGGACGATATGCTGGCACGTGCGTTGCAAGAGGCGCGGGTCGAGGGCGGCCGCCTGATCGAGGCGGTGGAGGCTGCCCTGGAGGAAGATGGTCATCTGCTGAAAGAAGGCGAGCGTGACAAAATCGCTGCTTGCATCGAGGAACTGCGAGCGGCTATTGCCGGTGACGATCACCGCCTGGTGACCCAGGCCCAGGAAAAACTGAATCATGTCACCGAATCCTTTGCTGCGCGGCGCATGAATGCCAGCGTCAACAAGGCATTGGCTGGACACAGGCTGGAAGAACTGGAAAATTGATTTTTGAGTCTTCAGTTGTCAGTTATCAGTAAAGTAACGACACTGATTACTGAGAACTGATTACTGATTGCTGAGAACTAAAATGCCCCAACTGATCGTATTGCCTCACGTCGAACTGTGTCCCGAGGGCGCGGTACTTGAAGCCAAGCCCGGCGTATCCATCTGCGACACGCTGCTCGAAAACGGCATCGAAATCGAACATGCCTGCGAGAAATCCTGCGCCTGTACCACCTGCCACGTGATCGTGCGCGAGGGGCTGGAATCCCTCAACGAGGCCGAGGAACTGGAAGAGGACATGCTCGACAAGGCCTGGGGCCTGGAGCCCAATTCGCGCCTCTCCTGCCAGACTGTCGTGGATGGCCAGGACCTGGTGATCGAGATTCCCAAGTACACCATCAACATGGTCAAGGAGGGGGGGCACTGATGAAGTGGACTGACGTGAACCGGATCGCCGAGGCGCTGTATGACAGCCAGCCCGAAACCGACCCCCAGTACGTGCGCTTCACCGACCTGCACCGCTGGGTGACGGAGCTGGATGGTTTCAGCGACGATCCCGAGCGTTCCAACGAGAAAATTCTCGAAGCCATCCAGATGGCATGGATGGACGAAGCCAGCTAAAAAAACTATGATCGAGCGCATTCAGAAAAGTTTCAGGGAAAATTCAGCTGTCTGAATGTTGTTGACGGTTTCATCGGATTGATTGTTTTGGCCCGCCTCCTGCTCTAATTGACAATCTGGGGTAAACTTGCACCCCGGAGAGAGTGGACATGGCTGAAGACAGCGATCTGGAACGGACAGAACCTGCGTCGCCACGGCGAATAGAGCAGGCAAGGGAAAAGGGGCAGGTTGCGCGTTCGCGCGAGCTGACAACCGTTGCTGTCCTGTTGGCTGCGGGCGGGGGCATGATGTTCATGGGCGAAGGCATGATGGGGCACATGCGTGCCTTGATGAGGAATGCCCTGACGCTGGACAAGACCGCTGCTTTTGACTCATCCCGCATGCTGTTCCATCTCTACCAGTATTCCCTGGAAATCATGCTCACCTTTCTGCCCCTGCTGGGCCTGATGCTGGTTGCTACGGTGGCTTCTTCAATCCTGGTTTCCGGCTGGCTCTTCACGGTAAATGCACTGGCACCGGACTTTTCCCGGCTCAACCCGCTTAAAGGTGTGACCCGCATTATTTCCTGGAGCGGCGTGGCGGAGATGTTCAAGGCGGTGCTCAAGGTCGGCCTGATCGGCGGGGTGGCACTGTGGGTGGTGTGGCAGGATGTGGATGGGGTGATTGCGCTGGTCTCCGAGCCGCTGGAAAGTGGCGTCACCCACCTCGTCGGCATGGTGGGGTTCACATTCATGGCGGTGTCGGCGTCGATGCTGCTGATCGTGGCGATGGATGTGCCCTACCAGCTGTGGAATCACAGCCGCCAGCTCAAGATGACGAAGGAGGAGGTGCGTCAGGAAGCCAAGGAAACCGAAGGCGACCCGCACGTAAAAGCACGCATTCGCGCCCTGCAGCGCGAAGCGGCGCGTCGCCGCATGATGGCGGAGGTGCCCAAGGCCGATGTGATCGTGACCAACCCGACGCATTATGCCGTGGCCTTGCGCTATCAGGAAGGCAGGATGAGCGCGCCGCAGGTGGTGGCCAAGGGTGCGGCGCTGCTGGCGTTGCGCATCCGGGAGCTGGGTGAGGAAAACCGTGTGCCGATACTGGAGGCGCCACCCTTGGCGCGTGCGCTGTATCGCCATGCTGAACTGGGGCAGGAAATTCCGGCCAAGCTTTATACCGCCGTGGCGGAGGTGCTGGCTTACGTCTATCAGTTACGCCGCTACCGGACTTATGGCGGAGCACAGCCGGAGGCGCCGCGCGAACTGCCCGTGCCGCCGGAGCTGGATTTTGTCAGGGAAGCCGCTTGAGGAATATGAATAAATGAATGCCAGCGTTGATGCGTCGCCGCTGCTGAACCGCCGTAGCCTGAAAGGGCTGGTGGGGCCGATTCTCATCATCCTGATTCTGGCGATGATGATCCTGCCGCTGCCGCCGTTCCTGCTCGACATGCTGTTCACCTTCAACATCGCGCTGGCGATGATTGTCATGCTGGTCAGCCTGTATACCCAGAAACCGCTGGAATTCGCGGTATTTCCGACGGTGTTGCTGGTTACCACCCTGCTGCGTCTTTCGCTCAACGTGGCGTCTACGCGGGTGGTGCTGATGGAGGGGCATACTGGCCCGGATGCGGCAGGCAAGGTGATCGAGGCGTTCGGACACTTCCTGGTGGGCGGCAATTACACTGTCGGCATCGTGGTGTTCATCATCCTGGTGGTGATCAATTTTGTCGTGATCACCAAGGGCGCCGGGCGGATCGCCGAAGTTTCCGCACGCTTTACCCTGGATGCCATGCCTGGCAAGCAGATGGCGATTGATGCCGACCTCAACGCCGGCCTGATCGGCGAGGAAGAAGCGCGCAAACGCCGTGCGGTGATTTCCCAGGAAGCGGATTTCTTCGGTTCCATGGACGGTGCCAGCAAGTTCGTGCGCGGCGATGCCATCGCCGGCATCCTGATCCTGTTCATCAATGTCATCGGCGGTTTGCTGGTAGGGATTTTTCAGCATAATCTCGATCTTGCCACAGCTGCTAATAACTATACCCTGCTTGCCATTGGCGACGGCCTGGTGGCGCAGATTCCCGCCCTGATCATCTCCACTGCCGCTGGCATGGTAGTGAGCCGCGTGGCTACCGACGAGGATGTGGGGCAGCAGTTTGTCAGCCAGCTTTTCAGCCGCCCTGCGGTGCTGTATATCACCGCTTCCATTCTCGGCCTGATGGGCATGATTCCGAGCATGCCTCACGTGGCCTTTCTGACTTTGGCCGGAATTCTGGCGGGATCTGCCTATTATCTGGAGCAGAAGGCAAAGCAGCAGGAGCGGGCGGCGGTGCCGCCGCCGGAGATCGTTACGCCACCTGAAATGCAGGAAGTGGGCTGGAATGACGTCATGCCGGTGGACGCGCTCGGGCTGGAGGTGGGTTACCGGCTCATCCCGCTGGTCGATCGCGCGCAGGACGGCGAACTGTTGCGCCGTATCCGGGGCATTCGCAAAAAATTTGCCCAGGACATGGGTTTCCTCGTGCCACCGGTGCATATTCGCGACAACCTCGAACTGCGCCCCAACGGCTACCGCATTACCCTGAAAGGAGTGGAGATCGGGCAGGGCGAAGCCTATACCGGGATGTACCTGGCCATCAATCCGGGCCGCGTGCTCGGTTCCTTGCCGGGAACGCCAACCACCGATCCGGCCTTTGGCCTGCCGGCGGTATGGATCGATGCCAACCTGCGCGATCAGGCCCAGACATTTGGCTACACCGTGGTGGATTCCAGCACGGTGGTGGCAACCCATCTTTCCAATATTGTCCAGAGCCATGCGGCGGAGCTGCTGGGACGAGAGGAAACGCAACAATTGCTCGACCATGTGGCCAAGGAATCACCCAAACTGGTGGAAGATCTGGTGCCCAAGCTGCTGCCCCTGGGCGTGGTGCAGAAAGTATTGCAGAACCTGCTCGACGAGGGGGTGCACATCCGCGACATGCGCACCATTATCGACACGCTGTCCGACCATGCTGCCCGTACTCAGGATGCCGCCGACCTGACCGCAGCGGTTCGTGTCGCGCTGGGCCGTGCTATCATGCAGCAAATTTACCCGGGAGCCGCAGAGTTGCAGGTGATTACCCTCGAACCCGATCTGGAACAGATCATGATGCATGCCGCCCAGGGCATGGGCGAGGGTTTGGGCCTGGAACCCGGTTTGGCGGAAAACCTCATGCAGCAAACCGCCCAGGCCGTGCAGCAGCAGGAGCAGATGGGTCTGCCGGCGGTGCTGCTGGTGCCGGCATTGCTGCGGCCCATGCTGTCGCGCTTTCTGCGCCGCATTGCGCCACAGCTCAAAGTCATTTCCCATAACGAAATTCCTGATTCCAGAAATATTCGCGTTACCGCCGTGCTGGGAGCCCGGGCATGAACGTGAAAAAATTCCGCGCCGCCAATACCCGCGAGGCCTTGCGCCAGGTGCGCGATGCGTTGGGCGCGGATGCCATCATTCTTTCCAACCGCCCGGTGGATGGCATGATCGAGATCATGGCGGTGGCAAATATGGATATGGCTTCCCTTGCCACGCCCGCCATTGCTTCCGCGCCGGTGATCAGCCAGCCGCGCAGGCCGCAGCCGCTGGAGCAGCGTCTGGATCCACCCAGTCCGGAACCGCGCCCGGTCAGGAGAGAAGAAATCAGTGTCTTGCAGCGCATCCGCCAGGAGGCAATGCTCGATTCCGTTGCGCCTTCCGCCCGCAATGTCAAGCCTTCGTCACCACCTGCTCCCAACCCCATGGATAATGTGGTTGAGGAAATGATGCGCGAAATCCGTTCCCTGCGCGGCATGCTCGAAGGCCAGCTGGCCGGACTGGCATGGGGTGAGTTGCAGCGCAGCGATCCGGTCAAGGTGGAGATTTTGCGCCACATGCTGGCGGCAGGCTTCAGCCCGGCGTTGTCACGCCAACTGCTGGAGAAACTGCCTCCCGGCAGCGATTTCAATCGCGGCGTCAAATGGGTCAAGGCCGCCCTGGTTCACAACCTGCGTGCAATCCAGGCCGGCAGCGACATCATCGAACGTGGCGGGGTGTATGCACTGGTGGGGCCGACAGGCGTCGGCAAGACCACTACCGTGGCTAAACTCGCGGCGCGCTGCCGCTTGCAGCATGGCGCCAACAAGCTGGCGCTGCTGACTACCGACAGCTACCGGATCGGTGCCCATGAACAGCTCAAGATTTACGGCAAGATTCTTGGCGTACCTGTGTACGCGGTGAAGGACGAAGCCGATTTGCAATTCACCCTGGCCGATTTGCAGAACAAGCATCTGGTGCTGATCGACACGGTCGGCATGAGCCAGCGCGACCGTCGCCTGACCGAACAGGTAGCCCTGCTCGCGGGAGCAGGGCGCAGCGTGAAGCGGCTGCTGCTGGTCAGCGCCAATGCGCAGGGCAGTACCCTGGAAGATGTGGTACGCGCTTATCGTGGCGCCGATCTCGAGGGTTGCATCCTGACCAAGATCGACGAGGCGATCAGCATGGGCGGGGCACTGGATGTCATCGTGCGCCACAAGCTGCCAGTGCATTACATTACCAATGGCCAGCGTGTGCCGGAAGATTTGCATCTGGCCAACGCCATGTACCTGGTGGACAGAGCCTTCCGCCCGGCGGAAAACCCGGCTTCATTCAAGCTGGACGAGAGCGAATATCCCCTGGTAATGGCGGGGACTGGCGATGACGGCAGCCCCGGGCCGGGAGCCTTGCGTGGCTGAGGTATTGCAGCAGGATCAGGCCGCGGGCTTGCGCCGGCTGCTGGCAGATGATTTTGTGCGCATCATTACCCTCACCAGTGGCAAGCGCGGCGTGGGCAAAACCAGCGCCCTGATCAATCTGGCAGCCGCTCTGACCCGGCGCGGCAAGCAGGTGATGGTACTCGACGAACACCAGGGCAAGCATAGCGTGATCGGTATGCTGGGCCTGACACCCTATTATGACCTGACGCATGTGTTGAGGCGTGAGCATAGCCTGGAACAGGTGATGCTTTCCGGGCCGGAGGGCATTCTGGTGGTTCCGGCCGGCAAGGGTGTGCAGGCGCTGGCGAACCTTCCGGCAACGGACCAGGAGTGGTTGGTGCATTCCTTTGCCCAGCTTGCGCAGCCGGTCGACGTGGTGCTGGTGGATGCCATGGCCGGCGTGGCCAGCAATGTGCTGCCGCTGAGTCTGGCGGCGCAGGAACTGGTGGTGGTGGTCGACCCTCAGCCGGCCTCCATGACCGACGCCTATGCACTGATCAAGGTGCTCAACCAGGGTTTCGCACGGCGCAGTTTTCATATTGTGGTGAACCGCGTATCCAGCCCCGAAGAGGCTGATGTGGTGTTCAATAACATGGCCAAGGTAGCGCGGCGTTTTCTCAAGGTGTCACTCGACTTCATGGGTTTCGTGCCGCAGGATGAAAAGCTGCATCGCGCCAGCCAGTTCGGGCGTGCGGTGGTGGATGCCTTCCCCGCTGCCGAGTCGGCGCAGACATTCCGCCTGCTGGCAGAAAAAATCGAACAATGGCCTCATCCCGCTGGCGAGCAGGGGCAACTGGAGGCGTTCATGCAACGCCTGATCCAGAGCAGCCGGGCAACTGCCGGTGAGCCGGGCAGACGAATCTAGCGCAGATGTATCAGGCAAACGGCAAGCTACAGAGCAAGGAACAATATGTGGCGCAGTATGCGCCTCTGGTCAAGCGCATTGCGCATCACCTGGCGGCCAGGCTGCCGTCCAGCGTGCAGGTGGATGACCTGATCCAGGCAGGTCTGATCGGCCTGTTGGATGCCATCGGTCATTATGATCAGGCGCAGGGCGCGCAGTTCGAGACTTACGCTACCCAGCGGATTCGTGGCGCCATGCTGGATGAATTGCGCGATGCTGACTGGGCGCCGCGTTCGGCGCGCAAGAGCATGCGTGCCATCGAAGCAGCAATTAGCCGCCTGGAACAGAAGCTGGGGCGGGCGCCAGGCGAGCAGGAACTGGCGGACGAGCTGAAATTGCCACTGGCGGAGTTCCAGCGCATGCTGCAGGATGCGCGCGGCCATCAACTGGTGTATTACGAGGATTTCCAGGCTGAAGGCGATGATGATTTCTTTGAACGCCATGCCGCCGATCAGCGTCCCGACCCTCTGGGGCAGATCGAGGATGACGGCTTTCGTGCTGCGCTGGTGGATGCAATCAGGATACTGCCGGAGCGGGAACAGATGGTGATGAGCCTGTATTACGAAGAGGAGCTCAATTTGAAAGAAATCGGTGCCGTGCTGGGTGTGACCGAATCCCGCGTAAGTCAGCTCCATAGCCAGGCAGTGGCGCGTCTGCGCAGCCGGCTCAGGGATTGGCTGGGCGCCTCATGATGCGTGGCGGTGTGGACATCATCAGCATCATTGGACTGGTGCTGGCGCTGGTGGCCATTGTCGGTGGCCAGGTACTGGAAGGCGGACACATTGGTTCCCTGTTGCAGCTCACGGCTTTTCTCATCGTGATTGGCGGCACCATGGGTGCTGTCATGCTGCAAAGCTCGTTGCCGGTGTTCCTGCGTGGAATCAGGCTGTTGAAATGGGTGTTCGTGCCGCCCCAGCTTCATCCGCAGCAGCTGATCGACGAAATTCTTTCCTGGAGCCATCTGGCCCGCAAGGGGGGGTTGCTGGCGCTGGAGCCGCTGATTGACGGCCTGAGTGATCCATTCAAGCGCAAGGGCCTGCAAATGCTGGTGGATGGCGCCGAGCCGGAGAAGATCCGCGAAGCGCTGGAAGTGGAAATAGATACTTACGAGGAGCACCAGCGCCAGGCTGCCAAGGTGTGGGAAGCTGCTGGCGGTTATGCGCCCACGATCGGGATTATCGGTGCGGTGATGGGGCTGATCCACGTGATGGAAAATCTTTCCGATCCCTCGAAGCTGGGTGGAGGGATCGCGGTGGCCTTTGTCGCAACCATTTACGGTGTGGGTTCCGCCAATTTGCTGTTTTTGCCCATCGCCAACAAACTCAAGTCGCTGATCGGACATCAGATGACCATGCGCGAGATGCTGATCGAGGGACTGGGCGCCATTGCCAATGGCGAGAATCCCAGAGTGATCGAGACCAAGCTTCAAGGTTATATTGTGTAAGCCCATGGCGCGCAAAAAGAAACCAGAAGAACACGAGAACCACGAGCGCTGGCTGGTTTCCTACGCCGACTTCATTACCCTGCTGTTTGCCTTTTTTGTCGTGATGTACGCCATTTCATCCCTTAACGAGGGGAAATACCGGGTTTTGAGTGATTCCCTGGTTGATGCTTTCAAGCGCGTGCCGACCAGCCAGGATCCAGTACGGCTCACACCCGAGTCGCCTGGCCTGTCCCCCAGCAGCAAGCTGGTGGTTATTCCTGCGCCAATCCCCAACAGGAAGGATCCGGTGCAGGAAGCCAAGCGCAAGGTGCAGCAGGAAAAAATGAAGGGGATTGCCACTGATATCCTCAAGGTGATGGAACCGTTGGTGAAGGAAGGTCAGGTGCGGGTAACTCAGAGCCCTCTGGGAGTGTCGATCGAGATCAATGCCAGCGTGCTGTTTGCTCCCGGTCAGGCCTTGCTGGCAAAAGAATCTACCCAGGTGTTGAGCGCGGTGGCGCAGGTGGTGGCGATGGTGCCCAACGATGTCCAGATCGAGGGGCATACCGATAATATTCCTATCAGCACGCCAGGCTATCCTTCCAACTGGGAACTGTCTACTGCCAGGGCCAGCAGTGTCGTGCGCCTGTTCATCGAAAACGGCGTTGACCCGGCGCGCCTGACGGCGATGGGGTATGCCGATCAACGCCCGGTTGAACCCAATACCAGCAATGAAGGGCGCGCCCGCAACCGGCGTGTGACGGTAATGATCGAGCCGGATGGCAAGGTGCCGGCCACGGTGCTGCAGTAGTTTAAGGTCAAGCCTTGTCGATGGGGCGGCCAGCGCTCATGCCGCTGATCTGGCCGTTTGGCCCATAAATACTGTTGGCTGGATTGGCGGCGGTCTGAAGCACGGACAAGGCCTGCTGATTGTGGCGCAAGGCGGTTTCGATCAGAATGCCGTTGCCGCGATTGAGCTGTTCCGCCTCACGCGCCAGATTGATCAGCTTATGCCATGCCTTACGTGTCTTGTGGTCTGCGCTGATGGCTTTCAACCAGGCTTCCATGCCCGATGCAGTGGTTTCGTAACCTGCTGCGGAAAGCGTGCGATTGCGTGCATTGCCAAAATTGAAAAGCTGATCCAGCAGTTCGTTCTTCCGGGGTGCAAGCTGAAGTAGATGATCGAGATTTCGCTCGATCAGGGAGGACTGCTCTTGCTGCAGAATGTGATGAAATTCCTGAAATACCGCCTGTTCCGCCTGGATGTCGGCGGCAACAGCGGCAGCAGCTGTCAGATCCATCAGCCCTTTTGACCCGCGAACGTTTCCTTGACCGAATTCAACAGGCGGTCAGCGATCATTTCCGGGTTGATTTTGAAACGGCCCTCGGCGATGGCTTGCTTGATTGCCTCCACCCTCGCACTGTCCATCGGCGTGCCGTCATTGATGCTGCTGCCCATGGCCTGCAACTGGCTGGTGGAAGTCAGCTGGACGCTGTCTGCCTTGCCTGTTTCTGTTTGCGAGGATGATTTTGTGCTGGTGTTGCGCACCAGCTTGCCCCCACCGTCGGGTGTGGCAATGGTTTTGGTGATGGCGCTGTCAATTTTCACGATGCTTCCTTTGCTCTTTCCCCGTGGCATACAGCCAGGACACTGTGGATAGTTGTTACAGCGGCACCCAGCAGAAAAACTTTAGCAGGTTGCGGCAATAAATATGACAGGGAAAGTATAGCAAGAGCCGTGCCATTCAAAAAGGCACTTCCACCATGCCGCCTTCTCTTGCCGTGCCCTTGACGACCTGCCCCGAGGGGGTGCGTACCGAGACAATCTGGCCCGCTGCTGCACTGGTCAGTGCCTTGCCTTCGGCATTGACCTGGAAGCCGCGTCCCTGGGCAATGATTTTGACGCTCTGCCCCTGTTGGATGACATAGGGAGCACGCAGCATGTCAAGCCGCAAGGGGGAGCCGGGCGCCACGCTGATGGCGACGGTTTTGCCCAATGCCTGTTTGGGGTCGGTGATAACGCCAGAAGAATACTGGGTCAGATCGTCGTTTTTGAGCAGGATGTCTGCTTCACCCAGTTTTTGTCCCGTTTGCAGGGGGCGGGCGGCAAACACGATCTCGGCTGTAATCCTGATGTTGACCGGCACATAGAGGCTCCAGGGAGAGGGTGCGGTGCAGCGCACTCCAACATTGCTGTTGCCCCATAGGCGGCTGCCGGCGGGAATGAAAAATTCCATGCCGGGGCAAGCCGGCAGATGCAGGCGGGGCTCCAGCGCGCCTGCCGTGACAGTTACGTTGCCAGGCTGGCTGGCAGTCTGTTG
>CAZKHJ010000008.1:90421-111179 GCA_964552675.1 uncultured Sulfuricella sp.
ATAAACAAACTGGATAGCGCTGGCGCGGATGGCTTCCAGATCCTGCCACTGGCTGTTGGCCAGGGCCGGGAAGGAGCACGTCAGCAGTAGAAATAGGTGGAGCAGGTGCTTCAGCATGGGCCGATTGTAACCGAAAATAGTGGGGTGCTATACTGCCTTACTGCCTCGGCGCTTACCTGATTTTGCCCAAAAAAATGCCTGCCTTCACCAATCCCACGGATATTGCCCGCGAAACGCTCAAACTTCTCGCAACGCGACGAATTGCGCCGACTCCAGAAAATTACCAGACCATCTATCACGAAATTGCCGGGACCAAGCCAGCGGCAACTCAGGGCAAGGGCGATCTGGTTTTGCTCAAGGCTTTGCAGGAATTGGCCAAGCAAGTTCCCGGAATGGCGCAGCAATTCAAGGGGTTGGCGAAAGCGCTGGGGGCAGGTGAGCAGAAAGCGGTTGAGGCCGCTGTGGCTTCGCTGCTGCCAAAATCGGAAGAAGGGGGCGGAACCTCCTGGGGTGATTTGATCCGCGAGTTGATCCGCCAGTGGGATCTGAAACAGAGCGGGATTACCACCGCACGCAAGAAGGAGGGCCTGGAGCGGGTTTTGAGCAACTTCTCCAAGGATTCCGCCGTGCTGTTTTCCAAGGTGCAGGCGCTGGTGAACTCCTGGGCGGAAAACCCGGCTGCGCAGGCGGGGGTGCCGGTTGAAGGTGGCGAAGCTGCCGAGGATGCGCAAGAGCCATCCCTGGCTGGCGCGGCGGCCAGGTCGACGGTGGTGGACATTGCTGCGAGCGATATTCCGGGGGCATTGCGGGAAATGCTGGCGCAAACCATTCAGTCCGGGGTGGCGCCGCGTCTTTCCCAGTTCCCCGATTTGCATGACGAGGCTGTGCTGATTGCGCAACAGGCACGCGAGGCGCGGGATCAGAGCGCTATTCAGGGGGTTGCGAAGAATCTCAAACAGTTCTGGATCAAGCTCGAATTGCGCAACGATTCCGATGCGCAGGTGCTGGATGGGCTGGTGCGTCTGCTGCGCCTGCTGGTGGACAATATCAGCGAGTTGCTGCTTGATGATCAGTGGCTGCGCGGGCAGATTGCCGTGGTGCAGGACATTATTGCCAATCCGCTGGATACGCGGGTTTTGTACGATGCCGAACGCAGTTTCAAGGAAGTGATTTTCAAGCAGGGCAATTTGAAACACAGCCTGCTGGAAGCCAAGATTACCATCAAGAACATGATGGCAACCTTCATCGACCGCATGGCGGAAATGACCACCAGTACCGGTGAGTATCACAACAAGATCGAGAAATACACCGAAGAGATCGGCCGGACCGAAGATATCAACAAACTCAACCAGATACTCGGCAATCTGATGAAGGATACGCGGGGCATGCAGCTCGACATGATGCGCTCGCGCGACGAACTTGAGCTGGCGCACAAACAGGTTCGGGAGGCAGAAGAGAAGGTGCGGCAACTGGAGGCCGAACTGGATCATGTCAGCGAGCTGGTGCATGAGGATCACCTGACCGGCACACTTAACCGCCGCGGCATGGAAGACGCGTTCGGACGCGAGCTGTCGCGCGCCGATCGAATCAATTCTCCCTTGTGTGTTTCCCTGCTGGACATCGATCACTTCAAGCGTCTCAATGATACCTACGGTCACGATGCGGGTGACGAGGCGCTGGTCCATCTGGTGCGGGTGGTGAAGGAGGCGCTGCGCCCCAGCGACGTGATCGCCCGCTTCGGCGGCGAGGAATTCGTGATCATCCTGCCGGATACCGTTCTGGATGAGGCGGTCAAGGTGATGACGCGGGTGCAGCGGCACCTGACCAAGAATTTTTTCATGCATGATAACCAGCGCCTGCTGATCACCTTCAGTGCCGGCGTGGCGCTGCGCGCTGCGGGAGAGGGTCCGGAATCCATCATCAGCCGCGCGGACAGGGCGCTCTATCAGGCCAAGGAAGCAGGGCGCAACCGGGTGGTTGCCGCCGGCTGAACACTCTTGCCGCTCGCGGCAATAATTGCCGCCCTTGGCGCCGGATTTGCGAGGCTTGTATCTCCTGGTGCGCTCTTCGTCGTGAAAGCGGGCGCGGAAGGGCGCACTCCCTTCTTTCACCGTAGAGCAGCTTCGGCCCTTTGGATTTAATCTATTCCTGCCTGGCACGTTCCGTGCTTTATTAATGCCATCATCACGTATTGAGGTTGGCGGCCATGATCGGCAGGATAGATGACGAAATCGGCTTCATGAGCAAGGCGTTGAGCCTGCATGCGCACCGTCAGCAGTTGCTGGCAGGCAATATCGCCAATGCTGATACGCCCAACTACAAGGCGGTGGACATCGATTTTTCCAAAGCGCTGCGGGCAGCGGTGGGAACGGAAAACCCGGTGGCGCTGAACCGCACCGCCCCAGGTCACTTGTCAGCGAAGGATGGCAATCCCCTTGGTGCGCGCACCCTGTACCGTCAATCCTCGCAGCCCAGTATCGACGGCAATACCGTGGACATGGATGTGGAGCGCACCCAGTTTATCGATAACGCCATCCGCTACCAGTTTGCCCTGGATCGCCTGGGCAGCAAATTCAAGACCATCGAATTGGCACTTAAAGGTCAATAATCATGTCCTTGTTCAATCTGTTCGATATTTCCGGTTCCGCAATGACGGCGCAGTCACAGCGCCTTAATGTGGTGGCCAGCAACCTGGCCAATGCCGATAGCGCAACAAGCTCCACCGGTCAGCCTTATCGCGCGAAGCAGGTGGTGTTCAGTGCTACCCCGTTGGGTGGTAGCAACGGCGCGGCGGCAGGGGTGCGGGTGGCGAAGGTGATTGACGATCCTGCGCCGATGAAAATGATGTACGACCCCAAGCATCCCCTGGCGGATGCCAAGGGATATGTGGCCATGCCCAACGTCAATGCGGTGGAGGAGATGGTGAATATGATTTCCGCATCGCGTTCCTACCAGAGCAATGCGGATGTGATGAATACGGCCAAAACCCTGCTGCTCAAAACGTTGCAGTTGGGCCAATAAAGGAGGTTAGGGAATCATGACTACGGTTAATACGGTTTCGGGTTCGGCTGGCAGTGCGGCTACTACCAAGACGGCCGCGCAGGAAACGGAGAATCGTTTCCTCCAGCTGTTGGTGACGCAGATGAAAAACCAGGATCCGCTGAATCCTCTCGATAATGCCCAGGTGACCAGCCAGATGGCGCAACTTTCCACCGTGACCGGCATCAATCAGCTGAATGATGCGGTAAAAGCGCTTTCTGATTCTTTCCTCGCGGGCCAGTCGCTTCAGGCTGCAAGCCTGGTGGGACATGGGGTGATGATCCCGGGCAACAAACTGGAGCTTGCCAATGGCGCCGCTTATGGCGGCGTGGATCTGCCCCAGGCAGTGGACAAGCTGACGATCAAGATCAAGGATGCATCCGGGGCGGTGATTCACACGGTTGATCTGGGTGCCCAGAATAACGCCGGCAGCATCCCGTTTCAGTGGGATGGCGCAACCGACAGCGGCGTTACGGCACCCAGTGGGTCCTATACCTTTGAAGCGGTTGCTGAGCGGGGCGGTAAAAAAGTCGAGGTCAGTGCTCTGGCGGTCGGGCAGGTTGCCAGCGTATCACTGGGTCTCCAGGGCGCAACATTGAATGTGGTCGGGCTGGGCCCGGTTGCGTTGTCTCAAGTCAAGCAGATTCTGTAAGGAGAGTTATCATGGGTTTTCAAACTGGATTGAGCGGCCTCAATGCATCCTCCAAGAACCTGGATGTGATCGGCCATAACGTGGCCAACTCTGGAACTGTGGGTTTCAAGGCTTCCCAGGCGCAATTTTCTGACGTGTTCGCCACTTCCCTGTCGGGTGGCGGCGGTGCGCAGGTCGGTATTGGTACCAGGCTGGCAACGGTGGCGCAGCAGTTTACCCAGGGCAATATCTCGGCCTCCAACAACCCGCTGGACCTGGCGATCAACGGACGCGGCTTTTTTCGCCTGAGCGATGCCGGGGCAATCAGCTACACTCGTAACGGGCAGTTCCAGCTGGACAAGAACAATTACATCGTGACCAGTTCCGGCGTGAATCTCACCGGTTACCAGGCCGATTCGGCCGGCACGATTACCGGTGCGCTGGGCAATCTCCAGCTCAATACCGCCGATATTGATCCGACCATCAGCAGCACGGTTACCATTGTCGCCAACATGGATTCGAGGATGACTGCCCCGACTGCGCCGCTGGTGGCGGGTACCCTGACCGGTGTTGCGCCAAATTATAATGCGCCGAATCCGTCAAGTTACAACAGCTCAAATTCGCTCTCCATTTACGACAGCCTCGGCAATGCGCATGTCGCGACCTATTACTTTGTCAAGGATGGCGCGGCTGCCAACACCTGGCACGTGCTGATGACAGTGGATAACGGCGCCAATGATGCCGGTGCGATCACGGCGGTGACGGATCTGGTGTTCGACTCCGCGGGCAAGCTGACTTCTCCGGCCGGGCCACCCCTGGGTTCCGTGACCGGTGTCAATGTGGCGTGGGATGCCACTCTGGGTGTGGTGACCCCGCAGCCCCTGGATTTCAATTTTTACGGCACGACCCAGTTCGGCAGCCCTTTTGGCGTCAGTTCGCTGAGCCAGAATGGTTTTACTTCCGGGCGCATGGCAGGGTTCAGCATCGGCAGCGACGGGATGGTGCAGGGGCGCTATACCAATGGCCAGACCCGCACGCTGGGCCAGGTGGCGTTGGCCAACTTTGCCAACCCACAGGGCTTGCAGCAGATGGGCGATAACCAGTGGACAGAAAGCTCGGCTTCCGGCGCGCCAGTGGTGGGCGCGCCAGGCACCGCATCCCTGGGTGTGTTGCAGGCATCGGCGACGGAAGATTCAAACGTCGATCTGACGGCGGAACTGGTGAACATGATCGTGGCGCAGCGTGCCTACCAGGCCAATGCCCAAACCATCAAAACACAGGATGCGATTCAGCAGACGTTGATCAACCTGCGCTAATGAGTGAGGGTTAGAAAAACATGGATCGTCTGATCTATATCGCCATGACCGGGGCCAAGCATGCGCTGTGGCAGCAGGCTTCCACTGCGCATAATCTGGCCAATGTCACCACCACGGGCTATCGCGCCGAAACCAATGCCTTTCGCGCCCTCCCTGTGTTCGGCGAGGGGGCGAAAACCCGCGCTTTCGTAGTGGATTCCACCACGGGTACTGATTTTACTCCCGGCGTCATTCAGCAAACCGGCCGTGATCTGGATATGGCCGTGCAGGGAAAGGGCTGGATTGCGGTGCAGGCGGCGGATGGCTCCGAAGCCTATACCCGCAACGGCAGCTTTCAGATCAGCCCGAACGGCGTGCTGCAGACCCGCAATGGCCTGAGTGTGATGGGTGATGGCGGGCCGATCGCGATTCCGCCCGATAACGACATCACGGTGGCCAAGGATGGCACGATCTCGGCCATTCCCACCGGACAGACGCTGACTTCGGTGACAGCGGTGGGACGGGTCAAACTGGTCAATCCGCCGGAAATGGACATGGTGAAGGGGGATGATGGTCTGTTCCGCCTGAAAAGCGGTCAGCCTGCTCCCGCAGACGCCAATGTGGTGCTGGCTTCCAATTCACTGGAAAGCAGCAACGTCAATATGGTGGAGGCGATGGTGAACATGATTACGCATGCGCGTAGTTTCGAGCTGCAAACCAAGTTGCTGACCAAGGCCGAAAACAATGAAGCCAAGGCCAGTCAGCTTTTGAACTTGAATGGTTGATGAGGGTTAGAACATGATTCGTTCGCTATGGATTGCCAAGACCGGCCTTGATGCACAACAGACCAATATGGATGTGGTATCCAACAATCTGGCCAACGTCAGCACCAACGGCTTCAAGCGCAGCCGCGCGGTATTCGAGGACCTGCTCTACCAGACCCTGCGCCAGCCCGGCGCCCAGTCATCGCAGCAAACCCAGGTGCCATCCGGCCTTCAGTTGGGTACCGGCGTGCGTCCGGTGGCCACCGAACGCATCCACATGCAGGGCAATTTGCAGAAAACCGAAAATCCGCTGGATATTGCCGTGAATGGCAAGGGATTCTTCCAGGTGCTGATGCCGGATGGCAGCACCGGCTATACCCGGGATGGCTCATTTCAGGTGGATAGCCAGGGACAGGTCGTGACCGCCAGTGGCTATCCGGTTCAGCCCGCGTTGACGATCCCCGTGGATGCCACGAGTGTGACGGTGGCCCGTGATGGCACTGTTTCCGTGGTGCAAGCCGGTGCGACTGCGCCGACGCAGGTAGGGAGCCTGCAACTGGCCAATTTCATCAACCCGGCCGGCCTGCAGAGCGTGGGTGAGAACCTGTATGCGGAGACGGCGGCTTCCGGCGCGCCAGCAGCCAATACGCCGGGCACCAACGGCCTCGGGGTGCTGAACCAGGGATACGTGGAAACTTCCAATGTCAACGTGGTGGAAGAAATGGTTAACATGATCCAGACGCAGCGCGCTTATGAGATCAACTCCAAGGCGGTGACAGTGTCCGACCAGATGTTGCAGCGCCTGACCCAGATTTGAGGTGAATAATGGTTAACGGACTGTGGAAATACGCTGCGGTACTGGCATTACTTGGTGGCTGTGTCTCAGTTCCGCCGGCTGCTGTGCATCAGCCTATGACGGCACGCCCAGTGCCGGCGGCGCAGCCACCTGGCGGCAACGGGGCGATTTATCAGTCCGGCTATACTGCCCGTTCCCTGTTTGAGGACCGCCGTGCGCGCAATGTGGGCGATACTCTGATCATTACCATCAACGAAAAAATTTCCGCCAGCAAGGAATCCAGTTCCAGCACCAGCCGCAAGGGCGACACCAGCCTCTCCGTGTCGGCGCTGGGGGGGCTTTCGGGCGCGAATGTCCTGCGAACACCCGTTACGGCAGCGGCAGAAAACACTTTTGAGGGCAAGGGAGACAGCAGTGCCAAGAATGCCTTTACTGGAACGATCGCGGTCACCGTGATTGAAGTGCTGCCCAACGGCAATCTGCTGGTGAGTGGGGAAAAACAGATGAATATCAATCAGGGAGGAGAGTTCATCCGCTTTTCCGGCATTGTGAATCCGATGAATATCGGTTCTACCAATAGCGTGTCCTCCACGCAGGTGGCCGATGCCCGCATGGAATACAAGGGCACAGGCTATATCGACGAGGCCCAGACCATGGGCTGGCTGTCGCGTTTCTTCATGTCGGTATCGCCGTTCTGAACGCGGTAATAAGGAGCGCCGGGTAATGAAAAATACAAAAAATTTTGTGACTGCTCTGCTCCTTCTGCTCACCGCTTCGGGTGTGGCTTACGCCGAGCGCATCAAGGATCTGGCGTCGATACAGGGGGTGCGTACCAATCAACTGGCCGGCTATGGTCTGGTGGTGGGGCTGGATGGAAGTGGCGACCAGACTACCCAGACGCCATTTACGGTACAGAGCATTGTCAACATGCTGGGCCAGATGGGCGTGAATCTGCCGTCTGGCAGCCTGCAACTGAAGAACGTGGCGGCAGTGATGGTCACGGCCAGCCTGCCGGCTTTTTCCCGGCCAGGCCAGAATATCGATGTAACCGTATCATCGCTTGGCAATGCCAAAAGCCTGCGGGGCGGAACCTTGATCATGACACCGCTCAAGGGCGCCGATGGCCAGGTTTATGCCATTTCCCAGGGTAATGTCCTGGTGGGCGGGGTGGGTGCTTCCGCCGGGGGAAGCAGCGCGCAGGTCAATCATCTGGCCGTTGGCCGCATTCCGGCCGGCGCGACGGTGGAGCGCGCGGTGGATACGCCCGTGGGACAGGGGGATTACGTCAACCTGGAACTCAATCAGTCTGATTTCACCACGGCGGACCGGGTGGTGCAGGCGATCAACCGCCGCTTCGGCGAGGGTACGGCCAGTGCGGGCGATGCCCGTCGTGTGCAGGTGCGTGCTCCGCGCGATGCAAATCAGAGAGTTGCTTTTCTTTCGCAGGTTGAAAACTTGCCTGTGCAGGCCGGCAATGCCGCTGCCAAGGTGATCGTCAATGCCCGCACCGGTTCGGTGGTAATGAATCAGAATGTGGAAGTGGACAACTGTGCCGTGGCCCATGGCAACCTGTCGGTGACTATCGGCAGCGAAACCCAGGTCAGCCAGCCGAATGCCCTGTCACAGGGTGAAACCGTGACGACACAGAGTGCTCAGATCGACATCAAGGCGCAGGGCGGGGGGCTTGTGGTCCTGCCGTCCAGTCCGTCGCTCGGGGAGGTGGTCAAGGCGTTGAATGCCGTTGGCGCCACGCCGCAGGATCTGCTTGCCATCCTCCAGGCAATGAAGGCTTCTGGTGCCCTGCGTGCGGAGTTGGAGATCATCTGATGCTTGTCTCGGCTGGCGATGTTTCCTCGCGCCTGGCGCTGGATGCGCAAAGCGTGGGGCAGCTGCGGCTGCAGGCAAAATCCGACCCGGCAGCGGGTGCGCGCGCAGCGGCGCAACAGTTCGAAGCGCTGTTTCTGAACATGATGCTGAAAAGCATGCGCGATGCTTCGCCTCAGAGCGGTTTGTTCGACGACTCCAATACCGAGCTTTACACCGGAATGCTCGATGCCCAGTTGGCACAGAAATTGAGCCAGGGCCGGGGCATCGGCCTGGCGGACATGATGTTGCGCCAGATGCGGGCACAGGGCGTGATTCCGGCGGAAAATACGGCGCCTCTCGACAAGGCGGCAAGCGGTAAAATCGAACGGCAGATTCTGCCGGTGGCGGTGGCGAAACCGGTTCAATCCATCCAGCCGCCGAATGGAAATGCCCTGCCAGAAACACCGGCATCTCTTGTCACATTGCCAGTCAACAGTGACAAAGCCGGCTTTTCCGGTACGACGGGTTTCGTCAACAAGCTGTGGCCTCATGCTGCCGATGCGGCACGAACACTGGGTGTGCCGGCACATTTTCTGCTGGGCCAGGCTGCACTGGAGAGCGGATGGGGCAAGCGTGAAATTCGCGATGCGCAGGGCAACAACAGTCACAATCTCTTCGGCATCAAGGCTGGCAAGAACTGGAATGGGGCTGTAGTGGAAGCACAGACGACCGAGTATGTAAACGGTGCGGCGCAAAAGAAGACAGAGCTGTTCCGCGCCTATGATTCCTATGCTGAAAGCTTCAACGACTATGCCGCTCTGCTGAAAAACAACCCTCGCTATGCAGCGCTGTTTACACAACCGCTTGACGCAGGCAGTTTCGCGCGCAACTTGCAGCAGGCAGGTTATGCCACCGACCCCATGTATGCCGACAAGCTGGCTCGGGTGATCAATAGTGATGCACTGCGTCAGGCGCTTTCTTAAAGTATTGCGTTTTCCTGCCGCTATGTAATCATAGGACAGTCAGACGAGGCAGAGGTACCCCAAATGAGCGGAGCGCTTGAGATCGGAATTGCGGGCCTGCGGGCCGCGCAGATCGGCTTGCAGACAACGGGCCATAACATTACCAATGCCTCCACGCCTGGTTATCACCGCCAGGAAATCATGCAGAGCGCGAATGCTGCAGTGAATACCGGCGCGGGTTTTATCGGGACGGGCGTCAGTGTCGATGCTGTCAAGCGCGTCTACGACGAGTTTCTTGACATGCAGGTACAAACTGCACAAACCCAGAGCAGTTATCTGGACGCCTATTCCTCTCAGATCAGCCTGTTCAACAATCTGGTGGCAGATCCCAGCGCAGGCCTGTCACCGGCGCTGCAGGAGTTTTTTCAGGGCGCGCATGACGTTGCTGCCAACCCGGCCTCGGTGCCGGCGCGACAAAGCATGATCAGCGCCGCTGACGCGATGGTGACGCGCTTCCAGACGCTGAACCAGCGTTTTGATGACATGCGTGACGGCATCAATTCCCAGATTTCCGCCAGTGTCACCGTCATTAATTCCTATGCCAAGCAGATTGCCGAGCTCAACGACCGCATCGTTATTGCGCAAGCAAGCAGTAACGGCCCGCCAAACGATCTTCTCGACCAGCGGGATAACCTGATCGCGGAGCTCAACAAGGAAATCAATGTCACCGTGGTGAAGCAGTATGATGGTGCCTATAACGTTTCCATGGGCCGGGGGCAGTCGCTGGTGATCGGTAAACAGGCGTATACCCTGACGGCACAGGCTTCGCTGGACGACCCGTCACGCATAGATGTTGGTTACCAGGCCGGGGGAGGAGAAGTTTTCTTCCTGCAGGGAGATATTCTCAACAGCGGAAACCTGGGCGGATTGCTGGCGTTCCGCTCCGAATCTCTCGATGAAATGCAGAATTCCCTGGGGCGGGTAGCGATCGGGCTTGCGCAAACCATGAATGATCAGAACCGTCTGGGGCAGGATCTGAATGGCGCTGCCGGTGGCGCATTGTTCAATGTCATGGGGCCAGGTGGCTCCAGCGGAGCATTTACTGTTCCCAGCGCAAAGGTTGTCGCCAATATCCACAACAGCGACCTGACGCCGGCGGCAATACCGGCCGTGACGCTCACTGATATCAGCAAAGTGACGACCAGTGATTACAAGCTTGCCTATAGTGCTGCGGGCTATACCCTGACCCGGCTGTCGGACAACACGGTATTGTTTGCCAATGCAGCCCTGCCGCAAACCACAAGCGATGGCCTGACCATCGCGGCGCCAACAAATGCGCCGGTGGCCGCAGATAGCTGGCTGATCCAGCCGACCCGGAATGGCGCCAGGGATATCGGAGTGGCAACCCGCGATACGGCAAAGATCGCTGCCGCGGCTCCCATCATTGCAGGATCGGATAATGCCAATACCGGCACAGGCAAGATCACTGCCGGGGTTGTTAATCCGCCTCCACCGGCCAATGCCAACCTGCAGAAGCCGGTTACCATCACCTTTACCAGCCCCACCACGTTTGATGTTTCCAGCCCCACCTCCGTTCCGCCCATTGCCCTGGCGGGTGTTGCCTATACCGAGGGGCAGGATATCAGCTATAACGGCTGGACTGTGCAGATTACCGGTGCTCCTGCAGTGGGCGACAAATTTACCATCGGGCCCAACACCAATGGCGTGGCCGACAATCGCAATGCGTTGTTGCTGGCGGGGTTGCAGACCAAAAATACCCTGGCTGGCAGCACTGCTTCCTATCAGAGCGCCTACAGCCAGATTGTCAGCTCGATTGGTGTCAAGACGCGCGACATCAATGTTACCGCGCAGGCGCAGCTCAGTCTGGTGAAGTATGCGCAGCAGGCGCAGCAATCCTTGTCAGGAGTCAATCTTGACGAGGAGGCGGCTAACCTGCTGCGCTATCAGCAGGCATATCAGGCAGCCGGCAAGATGATGCAGATCGCCTCAACCATGTTCGACACGTTGCTGGGTCTGGGCAAGTAAGGAGACACGCCATGCGCATGAGCACAAGTACAATATTTGATCTGGGTGTTACCAGCATTCAGCAGCAGACATCGGCGATGGTCAAGTCACAGCAGCAGCTCTCGACAGGACGCCGCATTCTTACGCCAGAGGATGATCCCGTGGCATCAGCCAGGGTGCTGGAGGTTTCCCAGGCCAAGTCGCTGAATCAGCAGTATGGCGTAAATGCCAATTCGGCTACCAGTGCATTGGGATTGGTGGATAACGTGCTGGATAGCGTCACCAATCTGCTCCTGGATGTCAGGACCAATACTCTTTCTGCCGATGTTCCCTCGATCGACAATAGTGCCTTGTCTGGCATTGCAGCCAGTCTGCGGGGGCGTTACCAGGAATTGCTCGGGCTCGCCAACAGCACGGATGGCAATGGGCAGTATATGTTTTCTGGCTACAAGGGCTCGACCCAGCCGTTTTCCCAAATAGCGCCCGGAAATGTGACTTATAACGGCGATCAGGGGCAGAGGCTGATTCAGATCAGTCCGTCACGCCAGGTTGCGGTGAGCGATGCGGGCCTGGACATCTTTCAGCAGATCAGGAATGGTAATGGCGTATTCGTGACCGCTGCCGCAGCAAGCAATACCGGTAGTGGCCTGATCAGTCCGGGGTCAGGGCCAAGTTACGACGGAAACCGCTATCAGATCAGCTTCAATGTTGTCGCCGGAGTCACTACTTATGATGTGGCCCAGTGGAATACGGCTACTTCCGCCTATGACATACCAGTCAGCGCCGCGACACCCTATGCCAGCGGCAATACTATTACGGTTGGCGGAGGCCAGTTCGAGATCAAGGGCTCGCCTGCGAATGGCGACACCTTCACGGTTCAGCCCAGCACCAATGAAAGCCTGTTTGCCACTATCAATAATTTCATTACTGCACTGGAAACGGCGGCGCTGCCGGGTAATCGAACGGCACTGGTCAATAGCATGACAACTGCGCTTTCCAATCTGGATAATGGATTGGAGCAGGTTAAGAAGGTGCGTGCCTCGGTGGGCACGCGGATGCAGGAGATTGATGCGGTCAAGGTTAGCGGGGAAGGGATCGGCCTGCAGTACGACCAGACCCTCTCCGGTTTGCAGGATCTGGATTACGCCAAGGCGATCACCGATCTGACACGGCAACAGGCAGGCCTGGAAGCTGCTCAGAAATCCTTCATGAAAATTCAGACCCTGTCGCTGTTCAATTACATGTAGGGTGTTCAGGCCCGCTTGAACGGCGACAGCGCAATTAGACCGCGTCTGGATTGCCCAGCGCGGTGATATTGAATCCTCCATCCACATAAGTGATTTCGCCAGTCATGCCGCTGGCGAGGTCGCTGCACATGAAGGCGGCGACGTTGCCGACTTCCTCGATGGTGACGTTGCGGCGTAGCGGGGAATGTTTCTCGTTGTAGCCCAGCAGCTTGCCAAAATCCGAGATACCGCTGGCGGCAAGGGTCTTGATCGGTCCGGCAGAAATGGCGTTGACGCGAATTCCCTTGGGCCCCAGGCTGGTGCACATATAGCGCACATTGGCTTCAAGACTGGCCTTGGCCAGACCCATCACATTGTAATGCGGCACGTAGCGCTCGGCACCGAGGTAGGACAGGGTCAGCAGGGCGGCGTTGCGCCCGAGCATCATGGGCAGGCCAGCCTTGGCCAGGGCGACAAAGCTGTAGGAACTGATGTCGTGGGCGATCTGGAAGTATTCGCGTGTTACTGCTTCCACATAATCGCCAGCCAGAGCCTGCTTGGGCACGAAGGCGATGGAATGCACGATGCCGTCCAGTCCATCCCAGTGTTTGCCCAGTTCGCTGAACAGATTGGCGATTTCTTCATCGCTGCCCACGTCACAGGGCAGAACCAGGTTGCTGCCGAATTCCCTTGCCAGTTCACTGACGCGATCCCTGATTTTTTCACCCTGATACGAAAAAGCCAGCTCCGCGCCTTCGCGTTTCATCGCCTGAGCAATGCCGTAAGCGATGGAGCGGTTGCTGATGAGGCCGGTGATCAGAATCTTTTTGTTAGCCAGAAATCCCATGCTTGATACTCCATAATGGTTTTTCGAATGGGCGAGATTATAACTCAATTTGGCGGCATGGCCGCAAAGCCGGCTTTGCGCTACACTGATAAACGATGACGGCGTTATTTCACATTCTGTTTGGCCTGGTCCTGCTTCTGGCGCCGCAACTGGGTATCGCGACACCTTCCCTTGCCCTTGGCTATGAGCCAAAGTATTCCTCCTCCTTCACCCATTTCGACTACGTCAATCCTGATGCGCCGAAACGCGGCAGCCTGACTCTTTCCGCCATGGGCAATTTCGACAGCCTCAACCCCTTCCTGCTCAAGGGCATTGCGGCGGCGGGTATTGCCGACCTGGTATTCGAAACCCTGATGGAGCAGAGCCTGGACGAGCCTTTCAGCCAGTATGGCCTGCTGGCGGAAGATGTGGCGCTGGCGCCGGATCGCCTGTCCGTGACGTACCGCCTCAATCCACGGGCAAAATTTTCCGATGGCTCCCCGGTGCTGGCGGCAGACGTGAAATTTTCCTTCGATACCCTGAAAAGCGAATTGGCTCATCCCCAGTTCAGGTTCTATTGGGCCGATATCGCGCGTGCGGTGGTAGTGGACCGGCGCACGGTGCGTTTCGAGTTTGCCCGGGTCAATCCGGAGTTGCATCTCCTCACCGGGCAGATCCCGATTTTTTCGCGCCAGTGGGGTTCGGGCAAGGCTTTTGACAAGATTCGTACCGATGTGCCTCAAGGCAGCGGCCCGTATCGGGTGGACGAGGTCCAGATGGGCAAGAAAATCCGCTACCGGCGCAATCCGGACTACTGGGCGAAGGGCCTCAACACGCGGCGCGGCATGTTCAATTACGATCGCCTGACCTTTGTTTACTACAAGGACGAAACCGTGCAGCTGGAGGCCTTCAAGGCGGGCGAATTCGACTTTGTCGCGGTGTTCAATTCCAAACAGTGGGCGCGGGATTACAAGGGACCGAAGTTCAACCGCGGACTGATCCGCAAGGCGGAGCTGAAACACAACAACAATGCCGGTATGCAGGGTTTTGTATTCAACACCCGGCGCGAGCTGTTCAAGGACCGGCGGGTACGCAAGGCTATCAGCCTGGCTCTGGATTTCGAGTGGTCCAACCGCAATCTGTTCTACGGGCAGTACCAGCGTTGCAACAGCTTTTTCAGCAACAGCGAACTGGCCTCCAGTGGTATTCCGCAAGGCGATGAACTGGCGTTGCTGGAACCCTACCGCAAGCGCCTTCCGGCCGAGATTTTTACCCAGCCCTGGCAGCCCCCTTCCACTATGCCGCCAGGATCCTTGCGTGCCAACTTGCGCCAGGCCAAGGCATTGCTGGCCGAGGCGGGCTGGGATTATCGCGATGGTGCCTTGCGCAATGCCAGGGGAGAGCCGTTCAAGTTCGAGATTTTGCTGGCGCAAAAGGGGTTTGAGCGTATCTCGGGGCCCTTTGCCCGCAACCTGGCCAAGCTGGGTATCGCGGCCAGTTACCGCACCGTGGACGTGGCGCTGTGGCAGCGCAGCACCGATACTTTCGACTTCGACATGATCGTGTACGCTTATGGTCAGTCCCAGTCGCCCGGCAACGAGCAGATGAATATGTGGCATTCCAGCTCTGCTGTCAGGGAGGGGTCAAACAATGTGATCGGTATTCGCGATCCGGTGGTGGATGCCCTGGTGCAGAAGGTGGTTTACGCGCATGACCGGAAATCCCTGATTACCGCTACCCATGCCCTGGACCGCGTACTGCTCCATGGCGAATATCTGGTGCCCAACTGGTATGTTCCCACCCACCGTATCGCCTACTGGGACAAATTCGGCTTCCCGGATAAATTGCCGCGCTATTATTCGGCAATGGAGTGGATGATGCGATTCAGCTGGGCCAGATCATAGTGTTTTCCTACATCCTCAAACGCCTGCTACTGATGATTCCCACCCTGTTCGGGGTGATGCTGATCACATTTGTCGTGACCCAGTTCGTCCCCGGCGGCCCGGTCGAGCAACTGATTCACCAGATCAAAGGCCAGAGCTCGGGTGGGGAGGCCAGTGGAGCCGTGGCAACGCTGTATCGTGGTGAACGGGGTCTGGATAAGGAGCGGATCGAGGGTCTCAAGAAACTGTATGGTTTCGACAGGCCGGCGCATGAACGTTTCTTCGAAATGATGAAAAACTACGCCACCTTCGACCTGGGGGAGAGCTATTTTCACCATAAATCGGTGATCGAACTGGTGGCATCCAAACTGCCGGTTTCGATCAGCCTCGGGGTCTGGACTTTTTTTATCGTCTACCTCACCTGCATTCCCCTGGGGGTTGCCAAGGCGGTGCGCGATGGCTCTGCTTTCGATGTGATCTCCAGTACCGTCATTCTGGTGGGCTATGCCATTCCTGGCTTCGTGCTTGGCGTTCTGCTGCTGGTACTGTTCGGCGGCGGCAGCTTCTGGGATGTGTTTCCCCTGCGCGGACTGGTGTCGGATAACTGGGCGGCGCTGCCCTGGCACGCCAAAGTCACTGATTACCTGTGGCACATGGTGCTGCCAATCACGGCTTCAGTAGTGGGCAGCTTCGCGGTGATGACCATGCTGACCAAAAACAGCTTCATCGAGGAAATCCGCAAGCAGTACGTGCTGACTGCGCGCGCCAAGGGGCTTCCGGAAAACACCGTGCTGTACCGGCATGTCTTTCGCAATGCCATGATCCCGCTGGTGACCGGCTTCCCCGCTGCCTTCATCGGCGCATTTTTCACCGGCAGCTTGCTGATCGAAACCATTTTTTCCCTCGACGGGTTGGGGCTGCTGTCCTACGAGTCGGTATTGAAACGCGATTACCCGGTGGTGCTGGGCACGCTGTATCTCTACACCCTGCTTGGGCTGGTTGCCAAACTATTGTCGGATCTGAGCTATGTCCTGATCGATCCTCGTATCCAGTTCGAGAGCGTGTCGCGATGAAAGCGTTATCGCCGTCGCAACGCGCCTGGCAGCGCTTCAAATCCAACCGGCGCGGTTATGTGAGCCTGTGGATTTTTGCCGTACTGTTCGCTTTTTCCCTCTTTGCCGAAGTGCTGTCCAATGACCGGCCACTGCTGGTGCATTATCAGGGCAAGTTCTATTGCCCGGTGCTGAAAAATTACCCGGAAACCGTGTTTGGCGGGGATTTCGATAGTGAAACCGACTACAACGACCCCTTTATCATCGAACGCATCACCGAGGGCAGCAACTGGACAGTGTTTGCGCTCAATCGTTACAGTTTCAATAGCATCAATTACTTTGCCGTGCACCCCAACCCCGCGCCACCGTCACGGCAAAACTATTTCGGCACTGATGATCGCGGGCGCGATGTGCTGGCACGGCTGATTTACGGCTTCCGCATTTCGGTGCTGTTCGCTCTGGCGCTGACCCTGGCCGGAACTCTGGTGGGGATTCTGACCGGTGCCTTGCAGGGTTATTTCGGCGGGCGCTTCGATCTCCTGTTTCAGCGTTTCATGGAGGTGTGGAGCGCGATGCCGGAACTGTATCTGCTGATCATTTTTTCCGCCATTTTCCAGCCCAGCATCACTCTGCTGATCATTCTGCTTTCCCTGTTCGGCTGGATGGGGCTGGCCGATTATGTGCGCGCCGAATTCCTGCGCGGCCGCAACATGGATTATGTCAAGGCGGCGCGCGCGCTGGGTGTATCCAACCGTGCCATCATGCTGCGCCACCTTTTGCCCAACAGCATGACTCCCGTGATCACTTTCCTGCCGTTCCGCATCTCGGGATCGATTCTGGCACTCACCAGCCTGGATTTTCTGGGCCTGGGTGTGCCGCCTTCCACTCCCAGCCTGGGCGAATTGCTGGCCCAGGGCAAGGACAATATCGAGGCCTGGTGGCTGTCATTGACGACCTTCAGTGTTCTGGTTGGCACGCTGGTGCTGCTGATTTTCATCGGCGAGGCACTGCGCGAAGCGATGGATACCCGCCGTGGCTGATCTTGACCCGCAACCTTTGCTTGTTGTGGATCGCCTGTCGGTGCGCTTCGGCCAGTATGCGGATGCCGTGAGTGAAGCGAGTTTCGATATCCGCACCGGAGAAAAACTGGCCCTGGTGGGCGAGTCGGGCTCGGGAAAATCAGTGACGGCGCTTTCCATCCTGCAGCTGCATGATCCCCGCCAGGCCAGCTACCCCTCCGGTTCCATTCGCTTCCAGGGGCGGGAACTGATGGGGCTGGGCGAAAACGGATTGCGGCAAATACGTGGCCGCGACATCGCGATGATTTTTCAGGAGCCGATGACCTCGCTCAATCCGCTCCAGAGCATTGGCACGCAGTTGATGGAGCCATTGCTGGTGCACGAAGGCATGAGCGGAGCCACGGCGAGAAAGCGGATGATCGAACTGCTTGCCCGTACTGGCATCACCGAGCCGGACAAACGTTTCGATGCCTATCCCCACATGCTCTCAGGCGGTCAGCGCCAGCGTGTGATGATCGCCATGGCGCTGGCATGCAGCCCGAAGCTGCTGATTGCCGACGAGCCCACTACTGCGCTGGATGTGACGATACAGGCACAAATTCTCGATCTGCTGGAAGATTTGCAGAAGGAATTCTCCATGGCGGTGTTGCTGATCACTCATGATCTCAACCTGGTGCGGCGTTTTGCCGGGCGCATCTGCGTCATGCAGCAGGGACGGATTGTCGAGCAGGCGCCGGTGCAGGAACTGTTCACCGCTGCGCAGCACCCCTACACCCGGCAATTGCTGCAAAGCCAGCCACGGCGCCTGATCGATGCCGAGGAGGGGGCTGTGTTGCAAGGCAAGGCGCCGGTGCTTGAGGCAGGCCGCGTGAGTTGCGCGTTTCCCATACGCAAAGGCTTTTTCCAGCGCAAGGATGGTGAAGTGCGGGCGGTGGACGAGGTCAGCCTGACCCTGCGGCCCGGTGAAACGCTGGGAATTGTGGGTGAATCAGGTTCCGGCAAGACCACGTTGGGCATGTGCCTGCTGAGGCTGCAGGAATGTCGCGGCCGTATTCATTTCGATGGTGCCGAGCTTTCATCCCTGAGCCAGCGGCAGCTTCGTCCCTTGCGCCGCAATTTTCAGGTGGTCTTCCAGGATCCCTATTCCTCTCTGTCTCCCCGGCTGACGGTGGAGCAGATTATTGGCGAGGGCTTGGCCATCCATTTTCCCCAGCTCGACAAGCGGCAACGGCGCGCACGCATTGTGGCCATCATGGAGGAGGTCGGGCTGGATGAATCCATGCTGTGGCGCTATCCCCATGAGTTTTCCGGCGGTCAGCGCCAGCGCATTGCCATCGCCCGCGTGGCAGTGCTGGAACCCAGGCTGATCCTGCTCGATGAGCCCACCAGCGCGCTTGATGTTTCGGTGCAGAAACAGGTGCTGGAACTGCTGCGCAGCTTGCAGCAGAAACATGGCATGAGTTATCTGTTCATCACCCATGATTTGCGCGTGATACGTGCCATGGCGCACCACATGATTGTGATGCAGGGAGGGCGGGTGATAGAAGAGGGAGAGACCGAAGCCCTTTTTGCCAGGCCGGAACAGGACTATACGCGAATGCTGCTGCAGGCGTCGCTGCTGGCCAAGGCGTGAGCGTTTCAGCTCTTGCGGCTATACACCATTAGTTTGTTGCCAGGCTGCAGGCTGTAATCGGATGGTATCCGGTTCCAGCGTTGCAGATCATCTACCGCCACATTGAAGCGGCGGGCGATGCTGAATACGGTATCGCCGCGTTTCACGACATAGTGGGAATGTTTGTCGGATCCGGTGGGTTTGTTGGCGGCGACGACCGTTTTTTCGCTGCGGGTTTTGTGCGTTGCTGCCCTGACTTGCATGACCGGGGTTTTTTCAGGTTTGACGGCAGCCAGCACAGTCAGCTTCTGGCCACGTGCCAGTGTGTTGGCTTTGAGGCCATTGCGGGATTTCAGCTCGGCGGGAGACATCCCGTAACGTTTTGCTATGCTGAGTACAGTGTCGCCCCGGGCCACGACATGTGTGATTTTGCGGCTTGATGCTGCAGGTTCGCCAGCCAGCTCGGGAGCAGGAATATGCGCCAGCAGGGTGGGTGCATTGCCCGATTTGGTCACAGGTACCAGCAAGGTCTGCGCAACAATATGTTTTTTACGGCCATTGATGGCGTTGATTTCCTTCAGGCGCGCCAGCGAAATGCCGAAGCGTTGCGCAATGGCGGTCAGATTTTCGCCACGCCGAGGTGTGTAGGTTTGCCACGAGGACAGGGGGTGTTCGTAATTCTCCAGGTTGAGGGAGAAACTGTTGACCTTGTCCACCGGCAACAGCAGGGTAGGTTTGCCTATTCCGGCAACCAGGGGCTTGTTGTAGGCCGGGTTGAGGGCGACGAATTCATCCATTGGAACTTCGGCAAGGCGCGCGGCCACGGCAACATCCATGTGTTGCTTGAGCTTGACCGTGGCGAAATAGGGGCTGTTGGGGATGCTATTGAGGGTCAGGCCATAGGCGTTCGGATCCATGACGATATTCTTGACGGCAATCAGTTTGGGTACGTAATTGCGTGTTTCCGGCGGCATGCGCAGGCTGAGATAATCGGTGGCTTCCCCTGCTGCCTGATTTCTGGCAATGGCGCGGCTTACCGAGCCTTCGCCCCAGTTGTAGGCAGCGAGCGCCAGCTCCCAGCTGCCGAACATGTCATATAGTTTTTGCAGGTAGTCGAGCGCAGCATTCGTGGCGGCAAGAATGTCGCGGCGGCCGTCATAGAGCATGTTCTGATCGAGGCCGAAATGCTTGCCAGTGGACGGAATGAACTGCCAGATACCGGAAGCATGGCTGGTGGAGTAGGCCTTGGGGTTGTAGGCGCTTTCGATCATCGGCAGCAGCGCAATTTCACTGGGCATGCCGCGTTTTTCCACTTCCTCGACGATATGGAAGAGGTAGCGCTGGCTGCGTTCCACCATGCGGCGTACATAATCGGGGCGATTGGCGTACCAGGCTTCGTGCTCCCTGACCAGCGGGCTGTTCAGGTCCGACAGGGCGAAACCACTGCGGATGCGTTCCCATAAATCGGTGCTTTCACTGCTGAAACCCGGCAGGTTGAGCAGCGGTATGCCAGAGCTGATCTGGTCTGCGGAACGAAGATTTACCCGGGTATCCAGGCTGCTCTGGCTGGTGTCAGGCTGTTCGTCCCAGGCGGCGGATGATTCTGTTTCGTTTCCTGCTCCCTGAGCCCATGCTGTAGTGGCGCAACACGGCCCAATAACGGTGAAAACAAGAAAGAGTGCCGCGCTTAGTCGCATCTGTCGATCGGGTCTTGAGGAGAAATAACCCTCTGATGATAATGAATTTCAGGGGAGATGGTCAAGGAAATGTATTAGGCCACCACATATTGCACTGATGGTTATTTGAAATGAGGAATTGTATC
>CAZKHJ010000009.1:0-45214 GCA_964552675.1 uncultured Sulfuricella sp.
GCCCAACGTTTGAATTAACCGGCGCCGCTTTGCGGCGTCCGGTTGAATGAATTGTTAGCTGCCAGTGTGCTTACGAGAAAGACACTTCACTTGCCTGCTTTTCGTAAAGATGCTTTTGACGAAGTGCTGCAACCTGAATAACTGCTGGAATGGTGACTCGGTATGCTGCACCAGCAATATCGATTGCAGTCCATAGACCAGTGATGACCCAGCCGATTGGGCCGGTGAGGATCGCCATTGTCCGTGTGAGTGCTGCATTACCCGCAAGAGAAAGCCCTCGACCGATGAGCGCTTTCAGGACAGCATTAACCACAATGAGTGTGAGCTGATAAGACTTGAAACCTCCCGCGCGAAAAACTGCTTGAAAAACGCCAACCATTGTTTCGGCAGTAATGCCACTGGTGTTTTTTACGCCAGTGGCTTCTGCAAGCTCTTTGAGCTCCTCTGGACTCATTTTCTCGAGAGCGTCTGTAAGGATTTTCATCAGAAGATTGCCTTCGATTTTTTCGACACTGGAGTCCTTGTTGTAGTTGACCTTCATTTTGTCACATACATCCATGAGAACTTCTTTGTACTCAATTCCTTTACCGCCGCGCAGTATTGTGGCGAAAGTGTTTGCACCAAAGCATTGAATTTCGGCGGCAATCAGCTCCCAGTATTTCTCATGATCCGGATGATGCTGTTTGTAGAGTTCGTTCATCGTCAGTTCTTCTGTGAGTCTGACAGAACCATCTCGATCATGCGTCAGGCAATAAACGAGGTCACCGAGTTCTTCTGATTTCATTTGACCAAGAAATTCGAGGTCACCGTCATAGCGATATGCCATTCATCTTCTCCTGTGGTTGTGTCTGGGAAAGCAGCTAACTTAAAGTAGACCCCAATAAAAAACTTAATTTTTTATCAGGGCAGGTTGATAAGATTTTTTGCATGGGTAAATCTTGCCTTCTATCAACAAGTCACGTATTTTTAGTACACCGTAATTGAAAATAATGCCAGTGTCAAATACACCTCATTATGCCGCCCCAGCCAGATAGCCCGCATCTACCCAGACTGCTTGAACAGGTGGTGGACCGTTTACGGGTGAAGCACTATAGCCTGCGTACCGAGAAAAGCTACGTGGCGTGGATTAAGCGTTTCATCTTGTTTCACGGCAAGCGACACCCGATGGAAATGGGTGCGCCCGAAGTGGAGGCGTTTCTATCACATCTGGCGGTGGATCGTTCCGTTTCAGCCTCCACCCAGAACCAGGCAAAAAGCGCGCTGTTATTTCTTTACAAAGAGGTCTTGCGGGTCGAATTGCCGTGGCTGGATAAGGTGACGCAGGCCAAGGCGCCCAAACGTTTGCCGGTGGTGATGACACGCGAAGAGGTGCAGTCGGTGCTGGCGCGCATGGAAGGGACGGTTTGGCTGATCGCCAGTCTGCTCTATGGCAGCGGGCTGCGCATCATGGAGTGTTTACGGCTGCGCGTGAAGGATGTGGATTTTGCGCGGCGCGAAATTCTGGTGCGCGAAGGCAAGGGCTTCAAGGATCGCGTGACCATGCTGCCTGCTTCGCTGGTACAGCCGCTCAGGCAGCATCTGGCAAAGGTCAAGGTGTTGCACGATGAAGACCTGGCCAATGGTTATGGCGAAGTGTTCATGCCGATGGCGCTGGAGAAGAAATACCCGGACACGGGAAGATCCTGGGCGTGGCAGTATGTATTCCCCTCGCGCAATCTTTCCGCCGACCGGCGCTCTGGCGTGGTGCGCCGCCACCATGCCGACGAGAAGGCGATTCAGCGCGCGATGAAAAAAGCGGTAATGCTTGCAGGCATTACCAAACTCGCCACGCCGCATACTTTCCGCCATTCTTTTGCCACCCACCTGCTGGAAGGCGGTTACGATATCCATACCGTACAGGAGCTGCTTGGCCATTCCGATGTGAGCACGACGATGATTTACACTCATGTGCTGAACAAGGGCGGCAAGGGCGTGCAAAGCCCGCTGGATTGCCTGTGAGCGGTGTCGATGGTCCTCGCCTCAACCGCCTGCGCTGGCGCTGCCGGCGCGGGATGCTGGAACTTGATCTGGTGCTGGAGCGCTTTCTGGGCGAGAATTACGCTCAATTGACGGCGCAGCAGCAGCAGGAGTTCGAAAACCTGCTGGAACTGGAAGACCACGAGTTGTGGCAGCGGGTCCGGAGCGAGGCGGCCACAGCATCTGTGGTGGAGCGGATGCTGCGCGGTTGTCACGATACTTGAGAGAGAATTTGGAGAAACACATGGCAGAGCAGCGCAAGGCTTATCTCGATCTGGGCGATGGCAAGGGGCCGATAGAATTGCCGGTCTATTCCGGCACCATTGGGCCGGACGTGCTGGATATCCGCAGCCTGGCCAAGCATGGGGTGTTCACCTACGACCCGGGCTTCATGTCCACGGCGAGCTGCAATTCCGGCATCACCTATATTGATGGCGAGGCGGGGGTGCTGCTGTACCGCGGCTACCCGATCGAGCAACTGGCCGAACACGCCGATTTCATCGAGGTCTGCCACCTGCTGTATTACGGCGAGTTGCCGGATACGGGGCAGAAGGCCGGGTTTGACAGCATCATCCGCACCCATACCATGGTGCACGACCAGATCAACTATTTCTTCCGCGGCTTCCGCCGCGATGCGCACCCCATGGCGGTGATGGTGGGCGTAGTGGGCGCGCTGTCGGCGTTCTATCAGGATTCGGCCAATGTGGCCGACCAGCGCCACCGCGAGATTTCCGCCCACCGCCTGATCGCCAAGGTGCCGACCATCGCCGCCATGAGCTACAAGTACAACATGGGCCAGCCGTTCGCCTATCCGAAAAACAGCCTGTCCTATGCGGCCAATTTCCTGCACATGATGTTTTCCACGCCGTGCGAGGAATACGTGCCCAACCCGGTGCTGGTGAAGGCGCTGGACCGCATCCTGATCCTGCATGCCGACCACGAGCAGAACGCTTCCACTTCCACCGTGCGCCTGGCCGGGTCGAGTGGCGCCAATCCCTTCGCCTGCGTGGCGTCGGGCATTGCCTCGCTGTGGGGGCCGGCGCACGGCGGCGCCAACGAGGCGGTGCTGAAGATGCTGGAGGAAATCGGGGACGTGTCCAACATTCCCCAGTTCATCGCGCGCGCCAAGGACAAGAGCAATCCCTTCCGTCTCATGGGCTTCGGCCACCGCGTCTACAAGAATTTCGACCCGCGTGCCCGGCTGATGCGCCAGACCTGCCACGAGGTGCTCAACGAACTGGGCATCTATGACGACCGCCTGTTCAAGATCGCGCTGGAACTGGAACGCATTGCGCTGGAAGACGAATATTTCATCGCGAAGAAACTCTACCCCAATGTGGATTTCTATTCCGGCATCATCCTGCGCGCCATGAATATCCCCACCAACATGTTCACCGCGATTTTCGCCATCGCGCGCACCATCGGCTGGATCTCGCAATGGAACGAAATGATCACCGACCCGGAACAGAAAATCGGCCGCCCGCGCCAGCTCTACCGGGGCGCGGCGCAGCGCGACCTGGTGCCGATCGGGAAGCGCTAGATTTGCTTTTTTCCATGTAAGCCCATGGCTAATTGCCAGTAAGGAGCAGTCGATGAAGGATATGCAGGCCAGTTCCTACCTATACGGCGGCAATGCCGAGTTCATCGAGGGTCTGTACGAGTCCTGGCTGGCGAATCCGGAGAGCGTCAGCGAGGAGTGGCGGCGCTATTTCGAGCGCCTGCAGCAGAGCGCCAGCGCGGCGCCGCGCGACATTCCCCATGCGCCGATTCGCGAGTCCTTTGTCCAGCGTGCCAGGCAAACCGGCACAGTCAATCCGGCCGCGGTATGCTCGCCCTATCTGCTGCAGGAACGCAAGCAGGTCAAGGTGTTGCAGCTGATCAACGCCTATCGCTTCCTTGGCGTGCGCCATGCCAATGTTGATCCGCTCAAGCGTTTCGAGCGCCCCCACGTCCCCGAACTGGAGCTGGAGCACTATGGCCTGTCCGATGCCGACCTGACCACGGAATTCGACACCGGCTCGCTGGTCGGGCTGGACAAGGCGCCACTGGCCGAGATTCTGGCCATGCTGCGGGAAACCTACTGCGGCACCTTCGGCGCGGAATACATGTATATCAGCGATACCAGCCAGAAGCGCTGGCTGCAGGCGCAGATCGAGGGTTGCCGCGCGCGCCCGAGTTTTGCTGCGGCGCAGAAAAAACACATCCTGGGCCGCGTCACGGCGGCGGAAACACTGGAAAAATACCTGCACACCCGCTTTGTCGGCCAGAAACGCTTTTCCCTGGAAGGCGGCGAGAGCCTGATTCCCCTGCTCGATCATCTGGTCGAGCTGTCCGGCGCCAGCGGCGTGCAGGAAGTGGTATTGGGCATGGCGCATCGCGGGCGGCTCAACGTGCTGGTCAACATCATCGGCAAGATGCCGCGCGACCTGTTCAAGGAGTTTGAGGGCATCCATGCCCACGACGACCATATCACCACCGGCGACGTGAAATACCACCAGGGCTTTTCCTCCGATGTTTCCACCTCGGGCGGGCCGGTGCATGTCACCCTGGCGTTCAACCCCTCGCATCTGGAGATCATCAACCCGGTGGTGGAAGGCTCGGTGCGCGCACGTCAGCATCGCCGCAACGACCGCCTCGGGGAACAGGTGATCCCAGTGCTGATCCACGGTGATTCCGCCTTCGCCGGCCAGGGGGTGGTGATGGAAACCCTCAACATGTCGCAGACGCGCGGCTTCAGGACCGGCGGCACGGTGCATATCGTGGTCAACAACCAGATCGGCTTCACCACCTCGGACGCGCGCGACACCCGTTCCAGCCTGTATTGCACCGACGTGGCGAAAATGGTCGAGGCGCCGGTGTTCCATGTCAACGGCGACGATCCGGAAGCGGTGCTGCTGGCGGCGCAGATCGCCTTCGACTACCGCATGATGTACAAGAAGGACGTGGTGATCGACATGGTGTGCCTGCGCCGCCTGGGCCACAACGAGCAGGACGAGCCGGCAGTGACGCAACCCCTGATGTACAAGAAAATCGCCCAGCATCCCGGCACGCGGCGGATCTACGCCGAGCGCCTGGTGGCCGAGGGCGTGGTCACGGCGGACGAAGCGCAGCAGATGATCACTAACCACACCGCCACCCTGGATGCGGGTGAGCAGCTGCGCTGCAAGCCGGTGCTGAGCAACTTCAAGCGCGCTTTCGCCACCGACTGGAAGAAATTTGCCAACGCCAACTGGAACCAGCCGGCCCACACCGCCGTGCCGCTTGCCGATCTGCAGCGCCTAGCGGAAAAGCTGACCACGGTGCCGGACAATTTCAAGCTCCATCCCCGGGTGGAAAAAATCCTGGCCGACCGGCGGCTGATGGGCGCGGGCCAGTTGCCGCTCGACTGGGGCATGGCGGAAAACCTGGCCTATGCCGCCCTGCTGGAGAACGGCTACGGCGTGCGTATTTCCGGGCAGGATAGCGGGCGCGGCACGTTCTTCCACCGCCATGCCGTGCTGCACGACCAGAACCGCGACAAGTGGCACGCGGGCGAATATGTGCCGCTGCAGCATATCGCCGAAAACCAGCCGCATTTTCTGGTGATCGACTCGGTGCTGTCGGAAGCGGCGGTGCTGGGCTTCGAATACGGCTATTCCACCGCCGAGCCGGACCAGCTGGTGATCTGGGAAGGCCAGTTCGGCGATTTCGCCAACGGCGCCCAGGTGGTGATCGACCAGTTTATCTGTGCCGGCGAAACCAAGTGGGGGCGCCTGTGCGGGATGGCGCTGATGCTGCCGCACGGCTACGAGGGGCAGGGGCCGGAGCATTCCTCGGCGCGCCTGGAGCGCTACCTGCAGCTGTGCGCCGAGTACAACATGCAGGTGTGCGTGCCCTCCACCCCGGCGCAGATGTTCCACATGCTGCGGCGCCAGATGCTGCGCCCCTACCGCAAGCCGCTCATCATCATGAGCCCGAAGAGCATGCTGCGCCACAAGGAGTCGGTTTCCAGCCTGGACGACCTGGCCAACGGCGCTTTCCAGCCCCTGATCGTGGAGCAGGACAAGCTCGATCCCAGAAAGGTGAAGCGGGTGATCGCCTGTAGCGGCAAGGTCTACTACGACCTGGTCGCGGCGCGGCGCGAGCGCAAGATCAAGGATATCGCCATCCTGCGCGTGGAACAGCTTTATCCCTTCCCGCACGAGGAATTTTCCGCCCAGATGAAGCTGTACGCGAAGGCGAAGGAGATCATGTGGGTGCAGGAAGAGCCGAAAAACCAGGGCGCGTGGTACGCCATCGAACACTACCTGCGCCAGCACATCAAGCCGGGTCACACCTTGACCTGGTCCAGCCGGAAATCGTCGGCGGCGCCGGCCGTGGGCTACATGGCGGAGCATCTGGAGCAGCAGAAGGCGCTGGTGGATGCGGCGTTAACCTTGTCCAGCAATAACGGAGAGCAGGCATGATCATCGAAATCAAAGTCCCGGCCCTGTCGGAATCGGTCACCGAGGGCACGCTGCTGACCTGGCACAGGCAGGAAGGCGAGGCTGTTGCCCAGGGCGAGAACCTGATCGACCTGGAAACCGACAAGGTGGTGCTGGAGCTGCCCGCGCCGCAGGCCGGGGTGCTGAGCAAGATCGTGAAACAGAATGGCGAGGTGGTGCGGCCCGGCGAAGTGCTGGCCCTGCTGGATACGGAGGCTAGGGCAGCATCCCCTGCCGTAAAAGCAGCTGCAGCCGAGCCTGCCTTGAGCCCTTCACTGCGCAAGCTGGTGGCCGAACATGACCTGAACCCGGCGCAAATCACAGGCAGCGGCCGGGGCGGACGCATCACCAAAGAGGATGTGCTGGCGCAACTGGAGAAGCCGGCAGCGGCGGCCTTCGCCAGCGCCCCGGTGCAGCTTCAGGTGCCGGCGCTGGGCGGCGAGCGCCCCGAACAGCGCGTGCCGATGACCCGCCTGCGCGCGCGAGTGGCTGAACGGCTGGTGCAGGCGCAGCAGACCGCCGCCATCCTCACCACCTTCAATGAAATCAACATGCAGCCGGTGATGGAACTGCGCAACCGCTACAAGGAGAAATTCGAGAAGGAGCATGGCATCAAGCTGGGCTTCATGTCCTTCTTCGTCAAGGCCACCGTCGCGGCGCTGAAGAAATTCCCGGTGGTGAATGCCTCGATCGACGGCAGCGACATCGTGTACCACGGCTATTTCGACGTCGGCATCGCGGTGGGTTCGCCGCGCGGGCTGGTGGTGCCGGTGCTGCGCGATGCGGACCAGCTGTCCTTCGCCGAGATCGAGAAGCAGATTGCCGAATTCGGCAACCGCGCGCGCGATGGCAAGCTGACCATCGACGAGCTCAGCGGTGGCACGTTCTCGATTTCCAATGGCGGCGTGTTCGGCTCGATGATGTCCACCCCCATCCTCAATCCGCCGCAGAGCGCCATCCTCGGCATGCACAAGACCTATGACCGGCCCATTGCGGAAAACGGCCAGGTGGTGATCCGTCCCATGATGTACCTGGCCCTGTCCTACGACCACCGCATCATTGATGGCCGCGAGGCGGTGCTGTTCCTGGTGGCGATCAGGGAGGCGCTGGAGGACCCGGCGCGGCTACTGCTGGGGGTTTGAGCGCGGCTGTGAAGGCGTCGTCGGGGGGCGGGTTCACCGCCTGCCTGGAGCAGCAGGCAGAAGCGCGTGGCGTGACGCTGGACGCTTCCCAGCTGGCTGCTGCCAATGAACTGCAGCGGCTCCATGACGCGCTGCTCCAGCCCTCGCCATTCCTGCGCCTCGGCCTGCTGCGGCAGGTCATCAGGCGTCGCGCCGTGCGCGGCGTCTATCTGTGGGGCGCGGTGGGGCGCGGCAAGAGTTTGCTGATGGATGCCTTCCTCGCCTGCGTGCCGCTGGAGGGCAAGCAGCGTGTCCATTTTCACCATTTCATGCAGGAAATCCATGCCCGCCTTGCTGCCCTCAAGGGGCAGCCCGACCCCCTGCCCAGGGTGGCACGGGAAATCGCGCGCCATGTCCGCCTGCTGTGCCTGGACGAGTTCCACATCACCGATATCACCGATGCCATGCTGATGCGCGGCCTGCTGCAGGGATTGCTGGATCAGGGGGTGGCCATGGTGATGACCGCCAATGCCGAGCCGGATGCCCTGTACCGTAACGGCCTGCAAAGGGGGCAGTTCCTGCCGGCCATCGCCTTGATCAAGGCGCGCATGGAGGTGGTGCATCTCGATGGTGGTGCGGATTACCGCCTGCGCACACTACAGCAGGCTGGTGTGTACCATGCGCCGCTGGATGAAAAGGCGGGGCAGGCGCTGGAGGAGATTTTCCGGGGACTGGCCGGCGAGAGGGCGGGTCAAAGTGTCGGCCTCCAGGTCGAAGGCAGGTGCATCAAGTCCCTGCGCCAGGCAGCAGGGGTGGCGTGGTTCGATTTCAGCGAATTATGCGCTGGCCCGCGCAGCAAGGCCGATTATATCGAGCTGGCCCGGCGTTTTCACACCATCCTGCTGTCTGGCGTGCCGCGCTTCGATCAGCATTCGCTCGCCCAGGCGCGGCGCTTCCTGTGGCTGGTGGACGAGTTTTACGACCGCCGGGTGAAACTGATCCTTTCCGCTGAAGCCCCGTTGAGCCTGCTGGGCCGGGAAAGCCTGTTTGATGGCGAATTTGAACGTGCCCTGAGCCGGCTGGCCGAGATGCAGTCCCATGCCTACCTCGCGCTAGCCCATCAGCCCTGAGGGGCGGCAAAATGTGCCAGATCGGCATTCATCAGGTGGGCAATGGCCTGCGGTTTCTGGAAGGGCAGGGCGTGGTCGGCACCGGCAATGAGATGACAGGTCCAGTCGGCATGCTGCAAGGCGAGTTGCTGGCAGAAATCGAAAATCTCCCCGCTGGAACGTTCGCCGACAAAACTGCTGACGTGCTGCTGGGCAGCGATCAGTTGTGCGCGGTCGAGTCTTTTCGCGGCGCGGGTAACGGCTTCCAGGATTGCAGCCAGTCCTTTGGGGCGGTGCGCCAGGCGGGCGCGCACGATTTCCTCGTTGCGCGAGTTGCGGCTGCGCTGGGGTGAAACCGCGTCGAGGAAGATTTGCAGGCCGTACTCCAGTTCTTCGTCGAGACGCAGTTTTTCGGCAGCCTGCAGCAACACTTCGCGCCGGGTGAGCAGAAGCTGCTCATCGGCGCCGCTCAGCAGGCCGGGTTCGAACAGATAGGTCTTGCCTACGGCATCCTGTCTTGCCGCCTTGAGCTGCATGGCGATCAGGCCGCCGTAGGAATAGCCGCCAAGATCGAAAGTGGCCCAGCCCAGGGAGTCGAGGAGGGCGCCCATGTCTGCCACCACCTCGCTGGTTTCAAAAGCATGTTCCTGGTGGTCGGGAAAGTGGGTTTTGCCGGTGCCGCGCAGGTCCGGGACGAGAATCTCCGACCAGTGCAGCAGGTGGCTGAGAACGGGTTCCCAGGTGATCTGGCCATCCACGCCGCCGCCATGCAATAACAGCAGGCGCCGGCTGGAAAAGGCACTGCAACGGTAGAGGCGGTAATAAACCGCCTGTCGGGGAAGGTTGAGGTAGCCTTCGGTATCAGGCTTGAGGGCCGTGTTAGCCAATGCCCAGCTGTTCAACCCATGCCAGCGCTTCGAGGTGCGCCTTGTTGACGCTTTCCGGGTCCATGGCCATGGAGTCGGCCAACTCCTCGATGCGGCTGGATTCCGAGCTTTCACAGGCCTCGGCCAGGGAAAGGAATGGCCCATACATGCCCTGTCGTGTGAGCAGGGCGTCGCAAATCGCTTCCGGCAGATAGAGTTTTTCCAGGATGTCGTCCATGGGCATTTCCAGCATGGCATCCAGCATCGAGAAAATTCCGACGATGAAGAGATTGTCGCGCTCGCTCTTTTCCAGGTAGCCCTGGCCCAGCAGTTCGGTGAGCCGTCCGCGTGTGATGGCCGTCTTCATCAGCGCCGGCGGAGTGGAATCATTGCCGGCGGTGGCGAGCAGCAGGGTCAGCCAGCGGTAGAGCTGCTGGTAGCCGAGGATGGCCAGGGCGTGGCGGATCGACTGGATTTCACACGACAGGCCGAAACCGACCGAGTTGATGTAGCGCAGGAGCTTGAAGGAGAGCGCCACATCGGCCTTGAATCCGGTCTCGATTTCCTTCACGTCGGCGTTGTTGCGCACCTTGTTGAGCAGCGAGAGCACGGTGGCGTGTGCCGGGTTGATGATCTTGGCAGCCAGGGTTTCCGGATGGGCAAAGTAATAACCCTGAAAATAATGGAAGCCCAGTTCCTTGCAGAACTTGAATTCGGTGCGGGTTTCCACTTTTTCCGCGATCAGCTTGGCACCACAGCTTTGCAGGCTGCGCACCAGCGTCGCAGTTTTATCCATGCCAAGCTCGTGGATATCCACCTTGATGAAATCGGCAAGCGGCAGCAGTTCGGTGTTGATGGGGCGGTGGTCGAAGTCGTCCAGGGCAAAGCGGAAGCCCATCTGGCGCAGGCTTTGGATGCGCGCAAGCAGTTCCGGCGTGGCTTCTACTGTCTCGATCAGTTCCAGTACCACGCGTTTGGCGGGCAGCAGTTCGAGAAAGTCGCTTTCCAGCATGGGCGCAGCGATGTTGATGAAAGCCAGTTTATCGCCCAGCAGCCAGTTGGCGTCCATGTTGCTGAAAGTATTGACCAGCACCTTGCTCCCGGCTTCCAGATCATTTGTAATCTGGGCATCGGCAGCGTCCGCGCTGTGGCGGAACAGCAGTTCATAACCGATGATTTTCTGCTGGAGGTCAACAATCGGCTGGCGGCCGATAAACGCCTGATTCTGCATGGGGAGGGCTCTTTAATCTAGTGAACTGTCTGGGTAAACAGGGCTGCACGTGAGGTGTCCGGATTCATTCTGAGCAGTTCTTCCATGTCCAGCACCAGCACTACCGAGCCATCACCGGAGAGCGTGGCGCCGGCAATACCCTTGGGTTTGATGTCGAGCAGGGGCTTGATCACCACATCGTCGCGGCCGAGGAAGCCGTCAATCGCCAGCACGAAGGTGGTGTCGGCACTTTGCATCAGCACGCCGAAAGCCGGTGCCGCATCCTCCGGCCAGCCAATCATGCTTGCCAGGGAACGAACCGGCAAAACTTCTTCCCGCACTACCATGGTGGCGCGGCCGGATACCTGTTTGACATCCTTGGGGTCGATCGGGGTGATTTCACGCACCATCGACAGGGGGACTGCGAAGGGCTGTTCCCCAACGCGCACCAGCAATACCGGAAGGATGGCCAGTGTCAGGGGCAGCGAAATCGTGATGGTGGTGCCCAGCCCGACCGTGGAGGCAATCTCGATGCGGCCGTTGAGCTTGGCAATGTTGGTCTTTACCACGTCCATGCCGACGCCACGGCCGGAAACGTCGGAAATCTGGTCCTTGGTGGAGAAACCGGGCAGGAAGATGAGTTGCAGGCTTTGCCGGTCGTCCAGGCTGTTTGCGGTTTCCACGTCAATCAGGCCTTTTTCCACCGCCTTGTGGCGAATGGTGTCAGGCCGCATGCCGCGACCGTCGTCGGCAATTTCGATGATGATGTGGTCGCCGACCTGAGCGGCGGAGAGGCGTACCACGCTCTTTGCCGGTTTTCCTGCGGCAATCCGTTCCTCTGGGCTGTCCACCCCGTGGTCAACGGCGTTGCGTACCAGATGGACCAGCGGGTCGTTGAGATCTTCGATCATGGTCTTGTCGATCTCGGTGTCTTCGCCGGATAGCAGCAGTTCCACATCCTTGCCCAATTGCCGCGCCAGGTCACGTGCCAGGCGGGGGTATTTCTGGAACAGACGGCCGATCGGCTGCATACGGGTTTTCATGACTGCGTTCTGCAGGTCTCCCACCAGCAGATCGAGCTGGCTCACCGCTTCGTCCAGCGCCTTGAGCGTGGAGGCATCCTGCTTGCCGGCGAGAATGTCGGCACGCAGGCTGGTGAGGCGGTTCTTGGTCAGGCCGATTTCGCCGGTATAAGTCAGCACCTGGTCGAGCCGGGTGGTATCCACGCGGATGGTGGTTTCCTTGACCGCAGCCGGGGGCGCCGCTGCCGCGGCAACCGGCCTGGCGACCGGCGCAACCGGCGCTATTTCGGGATGGGCAGCAGGATGGGCCTCGGTCAATGCAGTAGCCGAGGGCATGTGATGGACAGCCGGTGCTTGTTCCTGAATAACCTGGTCAGGGGTGGCCGGGCCAAGCAGGGTGTGGTACATGTGATCCCAGTCCGGGCCGCTGCCGGAAGGTGTGGCAGTCGCCGCTGCGGCGGGTGCTTCGTCCTGGTGAGCAGGGGCTGACGCATTCAGGCTGACATGGCCGCCGGCAATCACGGCGTCCAGCGCATCCAGCAGGTATTTTTCCGCAGCGGGCGGGACCTGTGCCTGGGAAAGATGGCCGAACATGTCCCGTACCACGCCAGTTGCGGCCATGATCACGTCCATGATGTCCGGTGTCAGGGTTAGTTCGGCAGTACGTAGTTTGTCGAACAGGTTTTCGGTGCGGTGGCACAGTTCGACCAGTTCATTGACGTTGAGAAAACCCGCGCCACCCTTGATGGTATGAAAGCCACGGAAAATGTCGTTGAGCAGGGATTTGTCGCCTGGCCGCTTTTCCAGCTCCACCAGCTTGTTGTCCACATCGGACAGGAGTTCCCCGGCTTCCGTGAGAAAATCCTGGAGCAGTTCTTCCATTCCGGCGAAATGGCTCATGATTTATCCCCTGTTATTGGTTGTTGCTGTCATCTGGGGTGCAGGCTCAGAATCCCAGGCTTTCGAGCAGATCGTCTACCTGTTGCTGATTGGTGACGACATCGGTGCGGCCATCCGCGCTGATGACCGGGCCGTTAAGCAGGCCTGAATGCACCTCGCTGCGTTTTTCTGCGGGCGTGCTTTCGATCAGCAGTTGCAGTAGTTGCGATTCCACTTGCTGTGCCAGTTCGATGACCTTTTTGATCACCTGGCCGGTGAGGTCCTGGAAGTCCTGCGCCATCATGATTTCCATCAGTTGGGCATTAGTCGCCTTGGTATGGGTCGGTACCTCACCCAGATAGGCGCGAGTGTCGTTGACCAGCTGCTTGAATTCGTCCACGCTCAACTGGTTGGCAAACATGCGGTCCCATTTCCCCGCCAAGCTGGTTGCGCCAGATTCCAGTTTTTCCTGAATCGGTTGCGCCACTTCCGTAGCGCTGAGTGCGCGTTCTGCGGCCTGTTCGGTCATGGCAGCGATGTAGTTGAGACGGTCCCGGGTGTCCGGAATCGCGTCCACGGCCTTCTCGATGGTTTTGTCATAGCCCAGTTCGCGCAAGGTGTCGTGCAGGTTGCGCGTCATGTGGCCAATGGAGGAAAAGACTTTCTCGTTGCAGCTTTCACCATCCGAGTCGGTGCTCAAATCTGTAGCAGAAACACTTTCCTGAGCTGTCGCCACGTCAGGCGTGGCTGTTTCTGTTACGGGTTCGGCGGCAGTCTCCTGACTCGCCATCACGATGCTGTCAAACAGGGCTTCCAGGTCTTCCGAATCGCCTTGATCACTCACTTGATTCCCCCCTTATTTACCCATTTTCTCGAATATCTTGTTTAATTTTTCTTCCAGCGTGGCGGCAGTAAATGGCTTGACCACATAGCCGCTGGCGCCTGCCTGGGCGGCTTCCACAATGTTTTCCTTCTTGGCTTCGGCGGTTACCATCAGGACTGGCAGATGCTTCAGTGCGGCGTCTGCGCGGATGGCGCGGAGAAGCTCGATGCCTGTCATGTTGGGCATGTTCCAGTCGCTGACGACAAATTCGAAACCGCCGCCCTTGAGCTTGTTCAATGCCACGGCACCGTCCTCGGCTTCGTCCACGTTGGTGTAACCCAGTTCCTTGAGGAGATTGCGCACAATGCGGCGCATCGTGGAAAAATCGTCCACGACCAGGAATTTCATGTTTTTATCTGCCATAAAGCTACTCCAAAATACAGGGGCCCATATCAGCCCTTGTTTTTTACCTCATCAACAGCGGACGCAGCGTCTCCGCCAGAACGGAAGGGTCGAACTTGGCCACATAGGCGTCTACGCCCACGGTTTTGCCCATGGTGCGGTTGGCATCCGAGGACAGGGAAGAATGCATCACCACCGGGATCCCTTCAAAGCGGCGGTCGGCCTTGATTTTCTTGGTCAACACGTAGCCGTCCATTTCCGGCATTTCGGCATCGGTCAGGATCAGGCTGATCAGGTTGCTGACCGGCATGCCATCATGCTGGGCGCGTGCGGCAAGATTTTGCAGCTTGTCCCACGCTTCCTGGCCGTTGTTTGCCTGCTGGTAGGGTACTTCGAGCTTGTCCAGGGTCATCATGATTTCCTTGCGCGCAATGGCTGAATCATCCACGAAGAACAGGTATTGCTCCGCTGACATTTCCACAGGCGCAAGTTCCGGAACCGGTTCCATGCCCAGGGCGTTGACCAGGATTTGCTCCACGTCGAGGATTGAGACCAGGCGCCCATCCGGCAGTTCGGTGATGGCGGTGATCATGCCTTCCGTGCCTGCCAGCATGGATTGGGGCGGTTTGATTTTTTCCCAGTCTACGCGCACGATGCGGTCCACGTCGTGCACCAGGAACCCCTGGGTGTGCTTGCTGTATTCGGTGACAATCATGGTCTGGCCGGTGTCGGCCGGTACGTTGTCAAGCTGCATGAAGTCGGCCAGCGACAGCACCGGAATGATATTGCCGCGCAGCGAAATCACCCCTAACACACCGCCCGGCATGTTCGGCGTTTTGGTAATGAAGGGGGTTTGCGATACTTCGCGTACCTTGAATACGTTGATGCCGAAATATTCCCCTGTCCCCAGCGTGAACAGGAGAATCTCCATCTTGTTGGAACCGGCCAGCTTGGTGCGGGCGTCAACCGATTCAATCAGCGCTGCATTGGCTTGAGTGGTCATGGTGTCGGTCCTGAATAAATCAGCTTAAGCGGCGGGTGAGGATTTCGGACAGTTTGGAGGGGTCGAATTTTGAGACATACTCGTCCACGCCCACCGAGCGGCCCAGTTCCTGGTTCGATGCACCACTCAGCGAGGAATGCATGATCACCGGGATGCCGGCAAAGCGGGGATCGCTCTTGATGTTCTTGGTGAGAATGTAGCCATCCATTTCCGGCATTTCGACATCGGTCAGCACCAGCTGGATCAGGTTTTTCACCGGAACTTTTGCCTGTTCGGCACGCGTGGCGATCTGCTGCAGTTCTTCCCATGCCTGTTTGCCATTGGTGGCGCTGCGGTAGCGGATGTTCATGGCGTCGAGGGTGCGCTCGATCTGCTTTCGTGCTACCGGTGAGTCGTCGGTGAAGAAGATGGTGCGCTCTTCCAGCAGGGGAACCAGGCTGGAAAAGATGATTTCGTGTTCGTCGTAATGGGTGGTTTCGGCGAGGATCTTCTCCACATCCATCAGCATGACCAGACGCCCGTCGTCGAGCTGGGTGACAGCCGTTACCAGACCGCCCATCTGGGCCATGAGCATTTCCGGCGGCACCTTGATCTCCGACCAGTCCAGCCGCAGGATGGTGTCCACGCTTTCCACCAGGAAGCCCTGGGTGCGGGAATTGTATTCGGTGACGATCATGATTTCCGGCGGTGCGTCGGTGACGATGCCGGTGTATTTGATCAGATCCACTACCGGTACCAGTACGCCGCGCAGGCTGACCATGCCTTCCACGGAAGACGGCATGTCCGGTGCGCGGGTGATTTCCGGCACACGCATGACTTCGCGCACCTTGAAGACATTGATGCCAAAGGTTTCCTTGCGCCCGCTGTTCTGATCTGTACCCAGGGTGAACAGCAGGATTTCCAGCTTGTTGGTGCCGGCGAGCTTGGTGCGGGCATCAACCCGCTTTAACAGTTCTGACATCGTTTTCAGGCTCCGGTGTGGGTCGCCAGTTGGTGGATGGGCATGTTTTCGGCCGCTGCATTATACCTTGAAGCGGTTTACAGTATTTCTCAAATTGTGCGCCATGTCTTCCAGTTCGCTGGATGCGGCGAGGGTCTGGTTGATGGCGACACTGTTGTTGTCGGTGATGGCCGTGATTTTTTCCACGTTGCGGCTGATCTCTGCGCTGGCATGGACCTCTTCATCGGTTGCGGCGGCAATGTTGCCCACGCCCTCGCTGACATTCCTGACGGTTTCACCCGATTCGGCCAGCACCATGGCCAGATTCTCCATCGCCTCCTGGCTGTTGGCAAGGTGTGCCAGGCCACTGTTGATGGATTCGTCCACACCGCTGGAGTGTTGCGATATCTCGTGGGTGAGATTGTCGATTTCCCTGGCGGCGGAGGCGGATTTTTCTGCCAGCTTTCTCACTTCATCGGCTACCACGGCGAAGCCGCGCCCCTGTTCGCCCGCCCGTGCCGCTTCGATGGCGGCATTGAGGGCGAGCAGGTTGGTCTGGTCGGCAATGTCACGCACATGCTTGGTCATCTGGCGGATGCTCTGGGTGCTGTTGACGAACTGCGATACCTTGCCGGCAATGTCACGCACCGCCTGTTCCACCAGGTCGATTTCACCGAGCAGCGCGGAGACGCTCTCGTTGCCGTGATGGGTGCTGTCGAGGCTTTCCCGCGCGATATTCAGTACGCTCTGGGTGGTTTCCGCCACCGATGCCAGGCTGGCGGTCATCTGCTCCAGCGCGGTGGATACGGCAGTCACTTCATCCTGGGTCGATGCGTTCTGGCTGGCCTGGCTGGACAGGGAAGCCAGTTGGGCAGCCGACTGTGACATTTTCTGTGCATTGGCGATGACTTCGCCGTTGATGCCGCGGAAAGCCAATACCAGTGCATTGAGTGCCTGGGCGACCTGGCCGATTTCGTCATCCTTGAACATTCTGGCGCGCAAACTCAGGTCTTCGTTGCCCTGGATGGCGATGATGGTGTTTTCCAGGTCGTTGAGTGGAACGACCACGGCGCGCACGATGAACAGGCCGAGAATGCCGGCCAGTGCCAGATTGAGGACGGCCAGGCCGATGCCGCCCAGGCCGAAGACAGTGGAAATGCTGGAAATCAGGGCAAATAGCACGATCATGCCGATCAGGCGGGTTTTGATGCTGAGCGCTGGCCGTTTTGGCTTGCTTTTTCCTGCATTCATCCGGGCATACAGTTCTTCCGCATCCCTGACCTGGTTTCGGCTGGGTTTGGTGCGCACCGAGAGGTAGCCGGTGATTTTGCCATGTTCGGTAATGGGGGTGGCGTTGGCTTCGACCCAGTAATAATCGCCGTTCTTGCAGCGGTTCTTGACAATGCCGTGCCACAGCTTGCCGGCCTGAACATGTTTCCACAGATCGGCAAAGGCCGCCGGTGGCATGTCCGGGTGGCGCACGATATTGTGGGATTTGCCAAGCAGTTCGCTTTCGCTATAGCCGCTGACCTCAATAAAATCGGCGTTGGCATAAGTAATCACGCCGCGCGTGTCGGTTTTCGAAATCAATACCGCGCTGTCTCGGTATGTCATTTCGCTGGTGGTAACCGGCAGGTTTTTTTTCATTGCTGTTTCCCCCTTGGAATTTTTATGCCGGAAATCGTTATTTGAAGAAGTTAACGGCAAAAAAAGCTACGGTCAAGTTCATTTGAATACTCCGATATCTTTGTGGGATGCCATTTATTCTGCTTTATCCGTATCTGCTTTGGCCTGATGAAATCCTTCAATGTCAAATTCTGAAGCGGCCCACGATCACATTCAGGTTGCCGGCGAGTTGCTCCAGGTGATGTGCGGCCTGCGAGGTTTCGTTGCTGGCCAGGCTGTTGGCTTCTGTCATTTCGGCGATATTTTCCACATGCCGGGCAATTTCGTGGGCGGCCGTGCGCTGTTCCCTTACCGAAGCCGTAATATTGTCAACCCCATTGGTCGCGCTTGAAACCGAGCTGTTCGCTTCAGCCAGAACCATGGCCACATTTTCAAGGAAATCCTGGCTGGAACGCAGTGAGGCCTGTCCGCGTGTGATGGCATGTTCCACACCGACGGACTGGTTGTTCAGGGTCTGGGTGACAGCGTCAATCTGGCTTGCCGACTGTGCCGATTTTTCTGCCAGTTTGCGCACCTCGTCCGCCACCACGGCAAAGCCGCGCCCCTGTTCGCCCGCCCGGGCGGCTTCGATGGCGGCATTGAGGGCGAGCAGATTGGTCTGTTCGGCAATGTCCCTGACCTGTTTGGTCATGCTGGTGATGGTATTGGTGCTGTGGACGAATTCCGTTACCGCGCCGGCGATTTCATCCACCGCGGTTTCGACTTCGCTAACTTCGCCAATCAGTTCGGACAGGCTGATATTGCCCTTGGCGGTTTCCTCCAGGCTGTTCTGCGCCATCTGGCGCACTTCCTCGGCGTTTTCTGCCACCGATGAGACGCTGACCGTCATTTCCTCCACCGCGGCAGCGGTGCTGGCAGCGGCCTCGCTTTGCTGGTTCGATCCCTGGGCAACGCTGTTTGCGGTAGCGGAAAGTTCGGTGGACGCTTCGGCCAGCTGTTCCGAGCTGGCGTGAACTTCCTGGATGATTTCCTGGAAGGTGGCGGCCAGGCCGTTGAATGCCTGTGCTGCCTGGGCGATTTCGTCGGTGCCGCGGACCGGGGCGCGCAGGGTCAGATTGCTGTTGCCTTGCATGCTGGTAATGGCCTGGCGCAGTTCGGTGATGGAGCGGGAAATGCCGCTGATGATGAAATAGGCGGCAAGCAGGCCCAGCGCGATACCGCCGGCGATGCCGGCGATAGTGAGGTTGCGGATGAGAGCGAAATTGCGTTTGGCGGTTTCGTTTTCATCCCTGGCGCTGTTGACCATGTGCTGGAACAGCTCGTTGCGTGTGTCGTTGGCGGCTTCGAAGGCGGGGTTGATGACCTGCAGGGTCAGGCGCGAAGCTTCGTCGTATTTCCCGGCCAGAATGGCGGTGCGCGTGGGCAGCAGACCCATGCCCACGTATTTCTTGCGCTCTTCGGCATGGCGCTCGGCCAGTTGCAGCATTTCCGGGCTTAACTGGTTGGCCTTGAATTGCTGCCACAGACGGGTGATTTCCTCGATATTCTGGGTTACCTGGTCGGTGTGCTGGGTGACGGCGTGGTCGTGCAGCTTGTTGTTGGGGTTGCTAGGGTCATGCTGCAGTGCCAGGAGAAGCTGGACGCGGTTATTGGTCATCAGCTGGCCGATTTTGATCAGCTGTATGGTGGGAACCATTTTTCCTTCATAGGTTTCCTCCAGTGCATCCTGAAAATGGTGTACCACCAGCAGGCCGGTGGTGCCGCTGCCTACCAGCAGCATGGACATGAAGCCGGCAAGCAGGATGAGGCGGGTGCGGATGGTCAGGTGGCTGAACATGTTGGGAGAATCTCCTGTTTTGTATTTGTAGTTTTGCCATGATGCTTTGAATCAGTCAAAACGCTAGGTCTATTGTAGTGGATTCCCCTATGCAGTCAAAATGTGCCTGATGTGCCGGCATGGTGCTGACGGATATGCTGTTGCTTCACGTATAATCGCCGCTTTAGAACTGGCTGGGGTGACTTTTTGTCCGAGCGCGCCAAACATGTTAGTCCGCAGGAGCTGGAACAGGCATTCAGCCTGTTCAATGAAGCCTCTGCGCAGCTCACGGGTGCCTATCATGAACTGCAGGGGCAGGTGGAGCGCCTGACCAGTGAGCTTGCCGTGGCTAATGGGGAGTTGCGTCGCCAGTTTCTGGAAAAAGAGGCGTTGTCGCAGCGCCTTGCCCTGCTGCTGGCAGCATTGCCAGCGGGCGTGGTAGTGGTGGATGGCGCTGGCATGGTGCGCGAAGTGAATGCGGCAGCAGTGCGCATGCTGGGGGATGGTTTGCTGGGCCAGGCATGGGAGGATGTGGTGGTGCACCATTTGCGCCAGGCTGCGACACCTCATGAATGGGAGATGACAGCGGCCGATGGAACGACATGCCGGCTGAATGTTTCCATCAGTCCGCTGGATGCTGATGGCGGCAGGATCGTGTTGCTGCACGACGTGACCGAGGCCTATCAGATGGAACAGGCCTTGCAGCGACACCAGCGCCTGTCGGCGATGGGCGAGATGGCGGCCGGACTGGCGCATCAGTTGCGCACGCCGCTGGCAACAGCGTTGCTTTATGCCGCCAATCTGACCAGGCCTGTTCTGGCTGAAGCGGAACGTATCCGTTTTTCCGAGAAAATACTGGCGCGTTTGCGCCATCTGGAGCAATTGATTCAGGATATGCTGTCGTTCGTCAAGGGACAGGGTGGCGAGCGGGAGGTGCTGCCGGCAAGCGCCCTTCTGGTTGAGTTGCGGCAGATCATCGAGCCGCAGATGGCGCAGCAGGGCGTGGTTTTTGAGATGGACGACCATAGTTCGGGCTGTGCCCTGCGTGGTGACCGCAAGGCGCTGATTGGCGCCCTGGCGAATTTGCTGGAAAATGCCCTGCAAGCATGCGCTGCGGGGGGGGAAGTGTCGTTGCGGGCGGATATGACGGAGCCGGGCTGGTTGACACTGACAGTCAGCGATACGGGGCGCGGCTTTGATGCCGCACTGGCAGACAGGCTGTTCGAGCCGTTCTTTACCACCCGTATCGAGGGTACCGGCCTGGGCCTGGCGATTGTGCGCGGTGTGGCCGAAGCGCATGGGGGCTCGGTCGAGGCGCATTCCATTTTGGGCGAGGGGAGCGAGTTTGTGCTCAAGCTGCCCGCCATGAATTCAGGTCATTCAGGATGAGAGTGAAAACACTGCCGATTCTGGTTGTTGAGGATGATCGCGACCTGCGCGAGGCCTTGTGCGATACGCTGGCGCTGTCCGGTTATGAGGCAGTTGGCGTGGCGGACGGATCGGCGGCGCTGGCCGAACTGGCGCAGCGCACCGTGGGGCTGGTAGTGACGGATGTGCAGATGCAGCCAATGGATGGCCATGCCCTGTTGCGTGAAATCAAGTCGGCGTATCCATATCTGCCGGTGTTGCTGATGACTGCCTACGGCATGATAGACCGGGCAGTGGAGGCGATGCGCGCCGGGGCATGCAATTACATCACCAAGCCGTTCGAGCCCGACAGATTGCTGGCCGAAGTGGCATGTCACATGCTGCCCGCGCCGGTGGATGGGGAGAGCGAGGTGATTGCGGAAGACCCGCGTTCACGCGAGCTGTTTTCCCTGGCGCAGCGGGTGGCCGGAACGGTCGCTACTGTCATGATTACCGGCGAGAGCGGCACCGGCAAGGAGGTGGTGGCGCGCTATATTCATCGCCACTCGCCGCGCGCCACGGGGCCTTTTGTTGCAATCAACTGCGCGGCCATTCCCGAAAACCTGCTTGAAGCGACCCTGTTCGGCTATGAAAAGGGTGCATTTACCGGTGCGCAGCAGAGCCAGCCAGGCAAGTTCGAACAGGCCCAGGGCGGCACCCTGCTGCTTGACGAGGTATCGGAAATGCCGCTTGCCCTGCAGGCAAAACTGTTGCGCGTGTTGCAGGAGCGCGAGGTGGAGCGGGTTGGTGGACGCAAGCCGATTGCGCTGGATGTTCGCGTCCTGGCTACATCCAATCGCGACCTTGCGGCCGAGGTGAAGCGTGGCGGATTCCGCGAGGATCTGTATTATCGGCTCAACGTATTTCCTCTTGCCATGCCCGCCTTGCGCGAGCGACCGGCTGACATCCTGCCGCTGGCACGTCAGCTTGTCAGCCGGTTTGCTGCCAGCTTCGGACGCAAGGGCGTTTCCCTGTCTGAGGCGGCGGCAAGGCAATTGACGCGATATGGCTGGCCGGGTAACATCAGGGAGCTTGAGAACGTCATACAGCGCGCCCTGATTCTGGCGCCAGGGGATATGATAGAGCCGCTTCACCTGCATTTGCCCGATGTGGCGGCAATGGCGGAACCGGTAGTGAAGGCAGAAGAGTTGGCAAACCGGCCGCTGGACATGAAATCGCTGGAGCGGACTCATATTCTGGAGGCGCTGGCGGCAGTGAATGGTTCACGCAAACTGGCCGCGCAGCGCCTGGGTATGAGTGAGCGCACCTTGCGCTACAAGATGCAGCAGTACCGGGAAGAAAATGCTGTTCCAGGGCAGCTACGGGATGATTAGGGTATGGTTTTTGCTTGAGATTTGCATGAACTGATGCCGGAGAAATTAAGATGAACATACAGGGAATTGACCAGCTTCTCAGCCAGATGCGCGCGACCGCAGCTGTTGCGGCGGGAGAAGGCACGCAGCAGGCGCCAGATGGCGGCGTCGATTTTTCCGCCATGCTCAGGTCATCGATCGAGCAGGTGAACAATGCGCAGCAGACCTCATCTGAAATGGCGAAGAACTTCGAATTGGGCAAGACGGATGCCGGTCTGCAGGACGTAATGGTTTCCCTGCAGAAGGCCAATATTTCTTTCCAGACCATGGTGCAGGTGCGCAACAAGCTGGTTTCCGCCTATCAAGACGTCATGAACATGCAGGTATGACGTTTCTGGACGATTCACCGGAATATTGTATTTCTTCCTCCCTGGCGCTGATCGCGGGGGTTAATCGACTCAGAGTTCACCGATGGCTGTAGCTGCCCAGGAAAAGGGTTTTGGCGGAATGCTGGACAGATTGGGCCAGTTGGGCAACCAGCAGAAACTGGGCCTGATATTCGGTATCGCCGCCATTATCGCCCTGGTGGCAGGCTCCTGGATGTGGTCCCAGACGCCCGATTACCGGGTGCTCTACAGCAACCTTTCCGATCGTGACGGCGGCGCTGTCATCGCCTCCCTGCAACAGATGAATGTTCCCTACAAGATGGCGGATGGCGGCGGGGCCATTCTGGTGCCGTCCAACCAGGTTTACGAAATGCGCTTGCGCCTTGCGTCGCAGGGTCTGCCCAAGGGCAGCGTGGTGGGCTTTGAACTGATGGACGGACAGAAGCTCGGCATGAGCCAGTTTCAGGAACAGGTCAACTACCAGCGTGCCCTGGAGGGGGAAATCACCCGTTCCATCCAGTCGCTCTCCGCCGTCCAGGGTGCGCGGGTGCATCTTGCCATTCCCAAACCCTCGGTGTTCATTCGCGAGCAGCAGAAACCCAGTGCTTCCGTCCTGCTCAGTCTTTACCCTGGCAGGAGCCTAGATGGTGCCCAGGTCAGTGGGATCGTGCACCTTATCGCCAGCAGCGTGCCCGAATTGCCGGTAAAGAACGTGACGCTGGTGGACCAGAACGGCAATCTGCTGGTGGGGGCCGGTGAGGGAGCGGGTGCTCAGGCTGGTCTGGATCCCAGCCAGCTGGACTATTTGCACCAGGTGGAGCAGAGCTACGTCAAACGCATCGAATCCATCCTGACGCCGCTTCTCGGGCCGGGCAACGTCAGGGCTCAGGTGGTGGCCGATCTTGATTTTGTCATGATCGAGCAGACTGCCGAGACCTACAAGCCCAATCCGGCTCCTGGCGAGGCAGCGATCCGCAGCCAGCAATCCAGTGAAACCGTGGGTGATGCCGGCAAGCCGGCCAGCGGTGTGCCGGGCGCGTTGTCGAACCAGCCTCCGGGTGCCGCCAGTGCACCGATTACCGCAGCGGGGACACCGGCTGCCGGCGCTGCCGCTGCGGCCGCCAGCGGCCCTGGGGCTCACAAGGAATCCACGGTTAATTTTGAGGTGGATAAAACCATCCAGCATGTGCGCCAGCCTGTCGGCAACATAAAACGTCTTTCGGTGGCGGTGGTGGTGAATCATCGCAAGGCGGGAGGCAAGGATGCCAAGGCCAAGCCGCTTTCCGCCACGGAAATGGCCCAGCTGCAGAACCTGGTCAAGGAGGCCATGGGTTACAACCAGGCGCGTGGCGATACCCTGAATGTAGTCAATGCCGTATTCAGCGTTGGGGACGAGGAGGAAATTCCGGCGACGCCGTTGTGGAAAGATCCAGGCAACCTGGCGCTGGCCAAGGAGATTGGCAAGAATCTGCTGATTGCCGCATTGCTGTTCTATCTCGTGTTTGGCGTAATTCGCCCGATCCTGCGAGATCTGGCGCAACCCGTTCATGGCGGGGTTCATCACGCGGCCGAGGAGGGCGAAGAGGGCGAGGAAGTCGCGCAGATTTCGCCAGAGGCAATGGCACGGGCGGCACAGGCCGCAGGTTATGAAGAGAATCTCAAGGCTGCCAAGGAACTGGCCAAGCAGGATCCGCGCGTGGTCGCGAGCGTGGTGAAGGATTGGGTGGGGAGCGGGGAATGAGCGACGAGGGTTTGCTCAAAAGCGCGATCCTGCTGATGTCCCTGGGCGAGGAAGAAGCGGCTGAAGTATTCAAGTTTCTTGGCCCCAAGGAAGTACAAAAAATCGGTTCGGCGATGGCGACCCTGAAAAACGTCAAGCGCGACCAGATCGAGGGCGTGCTCTACGATTTCCGCAAGGAAGCAGACGAGAAAACCACCGTCGGCATGGCCAACGACGAATACATCCGTTCTGTCCTGACCAAGGCCCTGGGCGGTGAACGGGCGGGCCACCTGATCGACCGCATCCTCCAGGGGGGTGACACGGCGGGCATCGAGAGCCTGAAATGGATGGACGGCGCAGCCGTGGCCGAGCTGATCAAGAATGAGCATCCGCAGATCATTGCGACCATTCTGGTGCACCTGGATCGCGATCAGGCCAGCGAGGTGCTGAACTTTTTCACCGAGCGCCTGCGCAACGATGTGATTCTGCGCATTGCTACGCTGGACGGCATTCAGCCGACAGCACTGAAGGAATTGAATGATGTGCTGACCAAGCTGCTGGCGGGCAATACCAATATCAAGAAAACCGCCATGGGCGGGGTGCGCGCCGCTGCGGAAATCCTCAACTTCATGGGTACGGCGAACGAAACGTCCGTCATCAACAGCGTGCGCGATTACGATCCGGAGCTGGCGCAGGGCATTCAGGATGAAATGTTTGTGTTCGATAACCTGATGGATATAGACGACCGCTCGATCCAGTTGCTGTTGCGCGAGGTGCAGTCGGAATCCCTGATTCTCGCACTCAAGGGCGCAACGCCGGAATTGCGCGAAAAAATCTTCAAGAACATGTCCTCACGTGCCGCCGAAATGCTGCGCGATGATCTTGAAGCCAAGGGCCCGGTACGCCTGTCCGAGGTCGAAGCCGAACAGAAGGAAATCCTCAAAATCGTGCGCCGTCTGGCGGACGAAGGCCAGATTGTGCTCGGAGGCAAGGGCGATGAGCAGATGGTCTGATGGGCCTGAAAACGGCAATTTGAGCATCCTGGCCATACCGGCGGGCACCCATGGCTAATCTTATTCCCAAGGAACAGCAGAGCGCCTACCAGCGCTGGGAGCTGGATACACTGGACGAGTCTCATGCGGCGAGTGCCGTGACGCTGCCCACTGCGGAGGCGATCGAACAGATTCAGCGGCAGGCGCATCAGGAAGGTTATCAGGAAGGCCTGCTGCAGGGCCGGGAACAGGGGTATCGCGAAGGCCGGGAAGCGGCGCAGCTGGAAGCGCAGCGCCTGAACCAGTTGCTGAACCAGGTGAATGAATCTCTGCAGCATCTCGATCAGGACATGGCGCAGCAGATGCTGGCGCTTGCCCTCGGTCTCTCCCGCCAAATGTTGCGTCAAGCCCTGCTGGTGCGCCCGGAGCTGGTGCTGCCGGTGGTGCAGGAAGCCATCAACAGCCTGCCCCAGGCCAGTCAGCACCCCCAGCTGATTTTGCATCCGCAGGACGCCGCGCTGGTGCGTTCCTGTCTGGAGGCGGATCTTGCCCATGGCCACTGGCGCGTGGTCGAGGATAGTCAGATCACCCCCGGGGGGTGTCGTCTGGAAACTGCCCAGAGCGAGCTGGATGCCACGCTGGAAAGCCGCTGGCGGCGGGTGCTGGAAGCGCTGGGGCAAAGCGGAGACTGGCTCGAACCGAAATGAATCTGACCCTGAATTGGCAAAACTATTTGCAGGGTTGCCAGGAAGCGGCGGAAATGGTCACGCCCTGGACCGTGACAGGGCGCCTGACAAGGGTGACCGGCCTGGTGATGGAAGCGGTTGGGCTCCGTCTGGCGGTGGGCAGCAGCTGTATTGTGTCTCTTCCTGATGGCCATAATGTCGAGGCCGAGGTGGTGGGTTTTTCGGGTGACCGTCTGCTGCTGATGCCGTCCACCGATGTTTACGGCCTGTCGCCGGGGGCCAGGGTGACGCCAGTGGTCGGGAGTGTGTTGCCTGTGCAGCGCTCGGGCAGTGGCGCAGTGCCGCATCGTCGTGCCGAGGATCGCGCCAAGCAGGTGGCGGTCGGAGACTGTCTGCTGGGGCGGGTGGTCGATGGCGCGGGGCGGCCACTCGATGGCCTGGGGCCGCTGCAAACCGATCATGCCGTGCCCTTGCAAAGCCGGCCCATCAATCCCCTGGCGCGTGCACCGATACGCCATGTGCTCGATGTCGGCGTGCGCGCCATCAATTCCCTGCTTACGGTGGGGCGTGGGCAGCGCATGGGGCTGTTCGCCGGCAGTGGTATCGGCAAAAGCGTGCTGCTGGGGATGATGGCGCGTTATACCAGCGCCGATGTGATCGTAGTCGGGCTGATCGGTGAGCGCGGCCGCGAGGTCAAGGAATTCATCGAAAACATCCTGGGCGCCGAAGGCCTGGCGCGCTCCGTGGTGGTGGCTGCGCCTGCCGATTCGCCGCCGCTGTTGCGCCTGCATGGGGCAGCGTATGCCACGGCAATCGCGGAATATTTTCGCGATCAGGGCAAACAGGTGCTGTTGATCATGGATTCCCTTACCCGCTATGCCATGGCGCAGCGCGAAATCGCCCTGGCGATCGGTGAGCCGCCCGCTACCAAGGGTTACCCCCCCTCGGTATTCGCCAAGCTGCCGCAACTGGTGGAACGTGCCGGCAATGGCCGGGATGAGGGGGGTTCCATCACTGCCTTCTATACCGTGCTGACCGAAGGAGACGACCAGCAGGACCCCATTGCCGACAGCGCACGTGCCATTCTCGATGGCCACGTGGTACTGTCGCGTGCCCTGGCGGACCAGGGGCATTACCCTGCCATCGACATTGAAGCTTCGATCAGCCGCGCCATGACGGAACTGATCAGCCCGCAGCAACTGGAGCTGGTGCGGCGTTTCAAGCTGCTGTATTCCCGTTACCACCGCAGCCGCGACCTGATCAGCGTGGGTGCCTACGTCAAGGGGGGTGATCCGCTGCTGGATGAGGCGATTGCAATGTATCCCCGCCTGGAGGCCTTTCTGCAGCAGGGCATGAGGCAGCGGGTCGGTGCGGAGGAAAGCGTGACGCAACTGGCGCAGCTGTTTAATCAATGAGCTGCGGATGAACCGCCATGGCACGTAAGTTTCCGCTGCAAACCTTGCTTGATCTGGCTCAGGATCATGCCGATGCTGCGGCAAAAAATCTGCAGGCGCTGAAGGTGCGCTGGCATGAGGCAGAAGAAAAACTCCGTCAATTGCTGGCTTACCGCGAGAGCTACCGGGAGCGCTTGCGTGATTCGGCGGGCAGCGGCACTTCGGCCACCGCCTTGCGGGATTTTCAGTTATTCATGATCAAGCTGGATACGGCGATCAGATTGCAGCAGGACGAAGTGGCACGCTGTCAGGCACGCTGGAATGCGGGGCAGCAGGAATGGCTGCGGCAACGTGGCAAGCTCAAGGCTTACGATACCTTGTCGGCGCGCCACAAGCGCGCGGAGGAAAAGCGGGATGAGCGCGTAGAGCAGAAAGAGCTGGATGAATTCGCCAATAAACAGAGCCAAAGACGCCAGGGTGAGGATGAGTGAGCGTCGTGGCATGTATGTTGCTTGATGGCCTTTGAGCGGATATTGGGTCGATAAAGAGGTTAAACATGCAAACCATGATAGTTGCGGGTGGAATGCCCGCTGGCCTCATGCCGGGTGTGGGTGCCGAGGGTGATGCGGCAGCGGCTGCAGGGGTGGATTTTGCTGCCCTGCTGATGGCCCAGATACAGGGGCAGGGGGGTGCCAGCCTCGCATTGCCGCTTGCCGCGCCAGATGCCCAGGAGGAATTGACGCTGCCGATGGATGGCGTGGCTCGGGATGCCAAGACTGAAATTTCGCAGGATTTGTTTGCTCAGGTGATTGTTGATCCCTTGCAGCAGGGAATGGCGGTGCCTGTTGCAGATGTCTCTCTTGCTGCCGGCAATAGTGTGGCGAAGGATACCCGGACCGAGATTTCCCGGGAACGGCCAGTCGAGATTGTGGTGGATCCGGTCCAGCAAGGCATTGTTCCGGTTGTGCCCTTTTCTCCCCCGGGTGTGGCGCAGCCTGAAGCTGTGGTCGATGTCGCGGGCAAACTTTCTGTTTCGCCGCCTGGGATCAAGGCGGTGGAGGGAAAACGTGCGGTTTCTCTCCCCGGCGCAGACGCAGTGGCTGTGGATGAGGGGCGGCCTGTTGTGCTTTCTGGTGTGCCGGCCCAGCCAAAATTGAATGTTTCGTCACCCATGCAGGCGAAGACGGCAGAATTTGCCGTTGATGGCAAAATTTTGCCGTCAGATGCGGGAGTTAAAGCCGCTGATGGGGGGCTGAAGCAGCTGCCGGCCGAGACGTTTCATCTGTCCGGGGCGGTTTCAGGAGAAACGCCTGCCGCGACCTTGAAATCATTTTCTCCCGAGGCATCTCGCTTGCCTGATGCCACGACGCCGTCCGCCGTGCCTGTGATGTTGCCGTCAAATCAGATGGTTGCCGATGCCAAGGGCAACACGACGGCCATGGTGCCGGTTCCCGTGGGCAATGCTGGCTGGGATGATGCGCTGGGGCAGAAAGTGGTCTGGATGGCTGGGCAGCAACAGCAGGTGGCAGAGTTGCACCTTAATCCACCCCACCTGGGGCCCATGGAAGTGCGACTGAGTATCAGCAATGATCAGGTTTCCGCACTTTTTGTCTCGCATCAGCCTGCAGTGAGGGAGGCAATCGAGGCGGCAATGCCGCGGTTGCGTGAAATCCTTGCCGACAGTGGCATGATGCTGGGCAATGCCACAGTGAGTTCGGACTCCCTGCCACGGCAACAGCAGCCTTCCGGTGGGGAGGGGCAATCCGGCATGATCTCGCGCCCTGATACCACATTCCTGGAAAATTCACCTGCGCCACTTGCTCGAGGTGTCCTGTCATTGCGCAGTGATGGGCGCGGCATGGTCGATCTTTTTGCCTGAGCGGATCTTTAGCCGTCTGCCAGCTTCTTGTATATCCGTTGCTTTTTTACAACATGATTGAGCCGGGAAAAGTGGTTTCCTGGGCCCGTGTTGCCTGACTTTTCCCCAAAATTGCTCTTTTCCCGCCCGTTTTATTTGTGTAATGCATTGATAACAATAAATTAATATTGGTTTCTGATGGTCTCTGCAGATCACGGATATTGTGTTTCTCTACCGGCTGGCCAACTACTGCTTGTGATCAGTCATCTTCCTGCAGTTGTTAAAACACATAAATTATCAGTCGAAACCACTTGTTTTTTATATTATTTCAGTTTATAAGTTCGACCAAAGATGGAAAATCCCGCTTAGGTTGAGCAGGGTTGAACAGAAGGACGAGGGGCGTTATGGCTAAGGACAAGGGAAAACCAGCTGACGAGGCGGTCGAGGGCGGCGAGGATGCGCCGAAAAAAGGCAAAAAAGGCAAGCTGCTGATCATTATCGCTGCCGTGGTGTTGCTGGCGGGTGGCGGCGGTGCAGCATGGTATTTCCTCCATGCCAAGAAAGCCAGTCATGAAGAGGCTGTCAAGCACGAAGAGCCGGCGAAGCCTCCGGTATTCGTCAAGCTCGAAGCTTTTACCGTCAATCTTGCTGCGGACGGCGAAGAGCATTTTCTGCAGACGGAAATCGAGCTGAAAGTGGCCGATGCCAAGGTTACCGAGAAAATCAAGGCGCATATGCCCGAAATCCGCAATAACGTTTTGCTGTTGCTGTCGAGCAAGACGGCCGGCGCGCTGTCGCCCATGGAGGGCAAGCAGAAGCTGAGCGGTGAAATCCAGGGGCAGATCAATAAAGTATTGCATGCTACGGACGAAGATGGAGTATCTGGGGTATTTTTCACATCGTTCGTAATTCAGTAGCGGGCAGGTCTTAGTTCACCGGAACATTGGGATATGGCTGACGATATACTCTCACAGGACGAAGTCGACGCGCTGCTCAAGGGCGTCACTGGCGAGGCCGAGGAGGAGGTCCGGGAAGAGGACGTTTCCGGCGTCCGTCCCTACAATATCGGCAAGCAGGAACGCATCGTGCGCGGGCGCATGCCCGGCCTGGAGCTTATCAACGAGCGTTTTGCCCGGCTGTTCCGCATCGGCCTGTTCAATTTTATCCGGCGCAGCGCGGAAATTTCCGTCGGGCCGGTGCGGGTAATGAAATACAGCGAATTTATCCGCAATCTGGTGGTGCCCACCAATCTGAATCTGGTTCACATGAAGCCCTTGCGTGGCACGGGGCTGTTCATTTTCGATCCCAATCTGGTGTTTCTGGTAGTGGATAACCTGTTTGGCGGTGACGGGCGCTTCCACATGAGGGTGGAAGGCCGGGATTTTACGCCTACCGAGCAGCGCATCATCCAGAACATGCTCAACGTGGTGTTCGAGGAAATGCAGAAGTGCTGGCATCCGATCCACCCGATCGAATTCGAGTATGTCCGCTCGGAAATGAATACCCAGTTTGCCAACATCGCGACCCCGAGCGAGGTGGTGGTGGTGACGACCTTCAACATCGAGCTGGGTTCGGGCGGTGGTGACTTTCACGTGTGTTTGCCCTATGCTATGATCGAACCGATCAGGGACCTGCTTTACAGCAGCATGCAGGGCGAGCGCCTGGAAGTCGATGAGCGCTGGACCAAGTTGCTGACCAAGCAGATACAGGTGGCGGAAGTCAATCTGGTTGCAACGCTGGGCGAGGCGCCCGTCACGCTGGAGCAGATCCTGAACATGCAGGTGGGGGACGTGATCTCCCTGGATATTCCCGAAGCGATTGTGGCCGAAGTGGATGGTGTGCCGGTGCTGGAATGCAAATACGGTGTGCTGAATGGCCAGTATGCCCTGAAAGTGAACAAAATCCTGACCGTATCCGAATCCGAACCTTCCCCGGAGAGTCGCAATGGCTGAAGAAGAAGGCCAGGTAAGCGCCGACGACTGGGCTGCCGCAATGTCCGAGCAGGGCGAGTCGTCGACAGCCTCTGCCGAAGACGACTGGGCCGCCGCGATGGCCGAGCAGGGCGAGGCCGAGGCCAGTGTGGCAAGCGCACAGCCCCAGCCGGTGAGTGCGCCGGTTTTCGAGCAGTTCTCGGCCAGCTCCGGTCAGTCCGGCATGATGAACAATCTCGACATGATTCTGGATATCCCGGTCAGTCTGACGGTTGAACTGGGACGCACCAAAATTGCTATCCGCAGCCTGCTCCAGCTTGCCCAGGGCTCGGTAGTGGAGTTGGATGGCCTGGCTGGCGAACCGATGAACGTGCTGGTCAACGGCTGCCTGATTGCCCAGGGCGAGGTCGTGGTGGTCAATGACAAGTTCGGCATTCGCCTGACCGATATTATTTCCCCTGCGGAACGCATTCGTAAGCTCAATCGATGAGTTTTCCCTCCGGCTACAACTCCCGAGGACAAGCCCCTGGCTGTGGCAATCGAGGGCCAGCGCGGGTATGGCTTATTACCTTCCTGGCGCCCCTGTTTTTCTTCCTGGCAGATGTCGCATTGGCTGCCACCGGGCAATCCCCCGCGCCGCTTCCTGCCTCGCCTGTTTCCATCGGTGGCGTGTTACAGGTCTTGTTTGGCCTGGTTGTCGTGCTGGCCACGGTGGCGGGCGCAGCCTGGATACTGAAGCGGCTGGCGCCGGGCCAGGTATCGGCTGGGGGCGCCATCAAACTGATTGGTGGTATTGCCGTCGGCCCCAAGGAGCGGGTGGTGGTGGTGGAAATAGGTGAAACCTGGCTGGTGGTGGGAGTTGCCCCGGGCCAGGTGAGCGCGTTGCACAACATGCCTCGGGTTGAAGCTTTTCAGGGCGTGGCGCCATCCGGTCATGCCGACCAGCGTTTTGCCGTCTGGCTCAAGGACATCATGAACCGGCGTGGCGCGGGGGCGGGAAGGTAGGGCATGGGATATCGCTGTGGCCTGCGCAAACTGTTTGTTGCCGCAGGGTGCTTGATTCCGTTGCTGTTGCCGCATCTGGCGCTGGCTGCCGATGCCGGCTTCCCGGCGCTTACCAGTACCCCTGCGCCTGGTGGCGGCCAGACCTATTCCCTCAGTATCCAGACCCTGCTGTTCCTCACCGCGCTGACTTTCCTGCCCGCGATCCTGCTCATGATGACGGCATTCACCCGCATCGTTATCGTGCTCTCGCTATTGCGTCAGGCCATGGGAACCATGCAGTCGCCGCCTAATCAGGTTGTGGTGGGAATGTCGCTGTTTCTGACGTTCTTTGTCATGGCGCCGGTTTTCGACAAAATTTATACGGAAGCCTACCTTCCCTATGATCAAAAGAAGATCGAACTCACCACGGCGCTGGAGAAAGGTGCGGAGCCGCTCAAGACCTTCATGTTGCGTCAGACGCGCCAGGAAGATCTGGCACTGTTCGTGAAACTCTCCAACAGCAAGCCATTAAGCGGGCCGGAGGCCGTACCCCTGAAAGTCCTGGTTCCTGCCTACGTTACCAGCGAGCTCAAAACCGCCTTTCAGATCGGCTTCCTGGTGTTCATCCCGTTTCTCATCATTGACATGGTGGTGGCGAGTGTCCTGATGTCGATGGGTATGATGATGCTGTCGCCGGTGATGATTTCCCTTCCCTTCAAGCTGATGCTGTTCGTGCTGGTCGATGGCTGGGCGCTCATCATGGCTTCGCTGGTGCAGAGCTTCTACCTATGACGCCGGAAACTGTCATGACCATTGGTCGTCAGGCGCTCGAACTGACGATTGTTGTCTCGGCGCCGATATTGCTGGCTGCGCTGGTGACCGGCCTGCTGGTGAGTATTTTCCAGGCAGCGACCCAGATCAATGAAATGACGCTTTCCTTCATTCCCAAGCTGCTGGTGATGTTTCTGGTGATGATCCTGGCTGGCCCATGGATGCTCAGCATGATGGTTGATTACATGCGCCAGCTTTTTACCAGTATTCCCGGCATTATCAGTTAGCGTTGTCTGGGCATGCTGACTGTCACCTACGCCCAACTCAGCGCCTGGCTGACAGCTTTTCTCTGGCCCTTGTTCCGCATTGGCGCGCTGATCGCCAGTTCCCCCATCCTGGGTAACCCGGCTTTCCCGCCGCGTGCCAAAATCGGCCTGGCAGTGGCGATTACCCTGGTCATTGCGCCCACATTGGGCTCCCTGCCGCAGGTGGAGCCGGGTTCGGCAGCTGGTTTGCTGACCCTGGCGCAACAGGTAGTGATCGGCGTGGCGATGGGATTGGCGATGCGGATCGTTTTTGTCGCGGTGGAAATGGCGGGCAATATTATCGCCTTGCAAATGGGTCTGGGCTTCGCCACTTTTTTCGATCCGGTGAATTCGGCCCAGGTGCCAGTGGTGGGGCAGTTTCTGGGCCTGCTGTTTACACTGGTGTTTCTGGCGCTGAACGGCCACTTGCTGATGATTGAAGTGCTGGCGGACAGTTTTCGAATTTTCCCCATCACTGCCCAACCGGCCTCTGCGCTGGGCTGGAAAACCCTGGCGGACTGGGGAGGGGAGATTTTTCGTGCCGGCCTGCTCCTGTCTTTGCCCATGGTCGCGGCACTGCTGATCGCCAATATCTCCATCGGCATCATGACCCGGGCTGCGCCGCAACTGAATATCTTTGCCGTGGGCTTCCCGATCACGCTGGCTGCGGGTTTCATGGTGCTGTTCGTGACCCTGCCCTATATGGTGCCACTGTTCGAACGCATGGCGCATGAGGGTTTGCGCATGATGCTCCAGGTGATTCATGCATTGCGTGCATAGTGCCGCTTTATTTTTCCGGTTAGGGGCCGATATATCACTTGAAGGAGGTGTGCCATGGTTAACATACTGGACTTGTGCTCCGGCAAGTGGGAGCAGGAAATGGGGGGCGACGCCGAGTGGGAAGTCGTCTGTACCGGATGGCATCCCGATACGCAGCACCCGGTGCCGCATCCTGGCCTGGCCCAGCGGACGGTTGAACCGCTTGCCGTGATGATGCCGCCGGAACTGCTGGGACGCGACCTGGACGAGTTTCTGGACAGGATGCAGAACTTCTGAGCTTGCTTGATCATCTGAGTGAGCCGGTTGCAGCGGCGATCTGGGAAGCGAAATACCGCTACCGTGAAAGCGGCGTGCCTCAAGAGCACAGCATTGAGGATACGTGGCAGCGGGTAGCGCATGCCCTGGCCGCAGCAGAGGTATCCCGACCTGCGTACTGGGAGGCGCAATTTCATGCGCTGCTGCAGGATTTCAGATTTCTTCCCGGTGGCCGCATTCTGGCCGGCGCAGGCACCCGCCACAATCTTACCCTGTTCAACTGCTTTGTGATGGGCGCAGTCGAGGATTCCATTACGGGCATTTTCGAGGCGCTGAAGGAGAGCGCGCTGACCCTGCAACAGGGCGGCGGAATCGGGCTCGATTTTTCCACCCTGCGGCCGCAGGGCATGGTGGCGCGAGGCGTGGGTGTTGCAGCGAGCGGACCGCTGTCTTTCATGCATGTCTGGGACAGCATGTGTGCCACCATCCTGTCCACTGGTGCACGGCGCGGTGCCATGATGGCGACGCTGCGCTGCGATCATCCCGATATCGAGGCATTTGTCGAGGCCAAGCGTGATGGATTGTTCCTGCATCACTTCAACCTCTCGGTGCTGGTAAGCGATGCCTTGATGGTTGCCGTGGAGCAGGATGCGGAATGGCCGTTGCTGTTTCCTCTGGGCGAAGGCGAAGCGGCATCCGGCGAGATTGTCTGGCGTCGCTGGTCCGGCATGGCCGCACCACAGCCTTGCAGCGTGGTCAGAAAAATCGGCGCACGGGCCTTGTGGCACAGGATCATGTCAGCGGCTTACGATTGTGCCGAGCCGGGTGTGATTTTCATCGACCGCGTCAACCGCAGCAACAATCTCTGGTATTGCGAGCATCTCAGCGCGACCAACCCCTGCGGTGAAATCCCCTTGCCCGCCTATGGCGCCTGCAATCTGGGTTCACTCAATCTGACCCGCTTCGTGCGTTATCCTTTTACACCCCACGCCAGGCTGGATATGGACGCCATCAGTGCTGCCGCAGCGCTGGCCACGCGCATGCTGGATAATGTGTATGAGGTCTCGCGCTTTCCGCTACAAAAGCAGGCTGAAACCGCACTGGCCTCACGCCGCCTCGGGCTGGGCCTGACCGGACTGGCCGATGCCCTGATCATGCTGGATATCCCTTATGGCAGCACCAAATCATTGCACCTTGCCGGGGAGGTGATGGCGTGCATCTCACATGCCGCGTATCGAAGCTCGATTCAGCTGGCCAGGGAGAAAGGGGGCTTCCCCCGGCTGGAAGTGGAAAAATATTTGCAGGGGGAATACGTGCGTGCCCTGCCTGAGGACATCCGGCAAGGCATCGGCCAGTATGGGATTCGCAACAGCCACCTCACCGCCATTGCGCCGACCGGGACGATCAGCCTGCTGGCAGGCAATGTCTCCAGCGGACTTGAGCCGGTTTACGATTGGCATTACCAGCGCAAGGTACGAGGCGCGGATGGGCGGCTGGCCATCTTTGACATGCAGGACGCCGCCTACCGCCAATACATCACGCGGCATGGGGAAGACGTGTCGTTGCCGAAATCATTTGTGCGCGTGGCGGAAATATCTCCCCAAGCCCATCTTGGCATGCAGGCGGCGCTCCAGGCCCATGTCGATAATGCGATTTCCAAGACCATCAATGTTGCCGGGGACATGGGCTTTGCGGATTTCAGCAGCCTGTACCGGCTGGCTTACGAGCGTGGCTTGAAGGGATGTACCGCATTTCGCCCCAACGCGGTTACCGGGCAGGTGCTGGTGGCAGGGGGCGGGATGGGGCCGGAACGCCAATGCTGTAGCATTGAACGCGAGGCGGACTAGGCGGGTGGCCGGGCCGGGCATACTGTTGCAAGCCCTGATAATCGGTTAAACTGCACATTTTTTGCGGGAATTGGCTTCATGCTTAAAGGCAGTCTGGTGGCGATTGTGACGCCCATGCACGACGACGGTGGCCTGGATCTGGAGCGGCTGCGCGCGCTGATCGATTTTCATGTCGCGGAAGGTACCGACGGTATCGTGGTGGTCGGCACCACGGGCGAGTCGCCAACCGTGAATTACGACGAACATTGCCAACTGATCCGCGTGACCGTGGAACAGGTGGCCGGAAGGGTTCCGGTCATTGCCGGAACCGGGGCCAACTCGACCAGCGAGGCCATCGAGTTGACCCGCTGCGCCAAAGAGGCCGGGGCGAGCGCCTGTCTGCTGGTGACTCCCTACTACAACAAGCCTACCCAGGAAGGTTTGTACCGCCACTTCAAGGCAGTTGCCGAGGCGGTGGATATTCCCCAGATTCTCTACAACGTTCCCGGCCGCACGGCCTGTGACCTGTCCAACGACACCGTGCTGCGCCTTGCGCAGATTCCCAATATCATCGGCATCAAGGATGCCACCGGCAACCTGGAGCGCGGCACGGATCTGATCCTGCGCGCCCCGGCTGATTTTGCGCTGTATTCCGGTGATGATGCCAGTGCCCTGGCGTTCATGCTGCTCGGCGGCCATGGCGTGATTTCCGTGACGGCCAATGCCGCGCCGCGCAAGATGCATGAAATGTGCATGGCGGCATTTCGCGGTGACTTGGCCACGGCTCGGGCGATAAACGCCAAACTGTTCGGCTTGCATCAGAAACTGTTCGTTGAGGCCAACCCGATTCCAGTGAAATGGGTGATGGCACGGATGGGGCGTATCGGCGATGGCATCCGCTTGCCCTTGACCCCACTCTCTGCTGCCCACCATGATGTCCTTAATGCGGCAATGCGCCAGGCTGAATTGATCTGAAGGGATATATGAAGTTTCGCAAACTCGTTCTACCGTTGACTCTGCTGGCGCTTCTCGGCGGCTGCAGTTCCATGTCTTTCCTTGAAGGAAAGAAAATCGATTACAAATCGGCTGGCAAGGTGCCGCCGCTGGAAGTGCCGCCGGATCTGACCGCCCCTTCTTCAGACAGCAAGTTCGTGGTGCCGGATGTGAATCCGCAGGGGAGCGCCACTTATTCGGCCTATAGCCGCGAACGCACCGGGCAGCCCCAGGCGGCAGGCACCAGTTTGCTGCCCAGCCTTGACAAGGTGACGGTTGAACGCACCGGCAATCAGCGCTGGCTGGCGGTGCGCGCCACACCGGAGCAGGTGTGGCCGGTGGTGAAAGAATTCTGGCAGGAACTGGGATTCATCATCAAGACGGAAACACCCGAATCGGGTGTGATGGAAACCGACTGGGCCGAGGATCGCGCCAAGATTCCCCAGGATTTGATCCGCAACACGCTGGGCAAGGTGATTGACGGCCTGTATTCCACCGCCGAGCGCGATAAATTCCGTACCCGCCTGGAGCGTGGAACCGAAAACGGCGTGACCGAAATCTACATCAGCCACCGCGGCATGGTGGAAGTGATCGAAGGTGGCGATGGCGGCAACCGCACGGTGTGGCAGCCCCGCCCTGCCGATGCCGGGCTGGAAGCCGAAATGCTGCGCCGCCTGATGGTGCGATTCGGTGTGGAAGAGACACGCGCCCAGACCCAGATCGCGAGCGCGGCGGCGGTGGAGCGCGCCAAACTGGGTGCAGCCCAGGATGGCGTACAAACCCTGACCGTGCTTGATCCTTTTGACCGTGCCTGGCGCCGGGTTGGTTTGGCGCTGGATCGAATCGGCTTTACCGTGGTCGACCGTGACCGCTCTACAGGGGTCTATTTCGTGCGCTATGCCGACCCCGAAATCGACGGCAAAAAAGCAGAAAAAGGCTGGCTCTCCAAGCTGGCCTTCTGGAGCAGCGATGAAAGCAGAAAGATACGCCAGGAACAGTATCGCATCCTGGTGACACAGAATGCCGAGGTGTGCCTGGTTCGCGTGCAAAACAAGGACGGCAAGGCCGAAGCTTCGGAAACTGCTGGAAAAATCCTCAAGCTGCTGCATGAACAGCTGAAGTAATGCGCTTTGCCTCGCTCGGTAGCGGCAGCCGTGGCAACGCGCTGGTGGTGGAGGCAGGAAAGACCAGGGTGATGCTGGATTGTGGTTTCGCCGTGCGTGAAACCACACAGCGCCTGGCACGGCTGGAACTGACCCCCGAGCGTATCAGTGCAGTGGTGGTGACCCACGAGCACACAGACCACATTGGCGGTGTTGCCGCCTTCGCGCGAAAATTCAATCTTCCGGTATGGCTTAGCCATGGCACTTATAGCCATGCCATGGCGCAATTCAGGGACAGCCAGCCTATCCATGTTTTTGATAGCCATGAACGTTTTGTCATTGGCGAGATGGAAATCGAGCCTTTCCCCGTGCCGCACGACGCCCGCGAACCGGCACAATTCGTGTTCGGCGATGGTGTGCGCCGGTTGGGTGTGCTGACCGATGCCGGTTGCTCCACGCCTCATATCGAAGCGGTGCTGAGCCGTTGCCATGCGCTGGTGCTGGAATGCAATCACGATGCGCAAATGCTGCAAAACGGGCCCTATCCGCCAGGCCTGAAGCAGCGTGTTGCCGGCCGTTTCGGCCACCTGGACAACGAGGCGGCGGCCAGCCTGCTGGCAAAGCTCGATAACAGCCTGCTGCAGCACCTGGTGGCAGCGCATCTGAGCGACAAGAACAATCGGCCTGACCTGGCGCGGCGGGCCTTGAGCCGGGCATTGAATTGTGAATCAGAATGGATTGGGATCGCCGGCCAGGAAACGGGGTTTGACTGGCGGCAGATTGCTTAGGATTTGTTCAGGAAGGGCTGGCGCTCATTTCGTGGCGGGAGCGACCGCTCAAAAGTGAGCAGGAATAAAAAAACCGGCCCGAAGGCCGGTTTTTCGTGCTCTTGTAAAACCCTGGAATTACTTGGCCGGGGCAGCAGCAGGAGCGGCAGCGTCAGCAGCAGGAGCAGCCGGGGCAGCAGCAGGAGCGGCAGCGTCAGCAGCAGGAGCGGCCGGGGCAGCAGCGTCAGCAGCTGGGGCAGCAGGAGCGGGAGCAGGAGCCGGAGCTTCAACGGCCGGGGCAGGAGCGGGAGCAGGAGCCGGAGCTTCTTCTTTTTTGCCACAGGCAGACAGAGACAGGGCCAGCAGAGCGGCGAGCAGTACGGAGTGTTTCATGCTTTAATTCCCTTTTGAAAATTTTCAGAATATAAAAATCGGTTATTCCAAAGTTGGGGCGCCAACCGACCGCAGTATTCTACCAATATTTACGGACTTTGCCAGCCCTTCGGGTTGAATATTTATGCTAATTAAGAAACTTAGGGATAAATATTCATGAACTTTATGTCATAAGTCTGTTTTTTTTGCTGAATGGACTACAGACCCAGGGTTGTGGGGGGGGCAGCCGGCTCTGACGCTTCCAGGATTTCGTTGAAGCGCCGTGCCAGTTCCAGCGCACCATCCTTGTCATTCAGCGCCAGCAGGGCGCGCGGGTGATCGTAATGGAAACGGTGCAGGTAATGGTCATTATCGGCAATGATAAAGGGATCGCTCACGTTCCGTGCCTCATCGGTGGTCTGGTAGATGCTGATGGCATGGCTGAACTGCCTGAGCAGATTCATCATGCGCGGGCATTCCCGTGTCAGGTAGTCGGTGTCGTGCAAAACGACGGTGAGCCGGTTGGTGCGGCTGCGGAGGAGAAAGTTTTGCAGCAACTCGATTCTTGCGGCGCTGTTGTAGCCGCTGCCGCGCAGGTTGTGGTCAAAAACGCGCAGCGTGCGGCGTGCCTGTGAAATCACGCTGTTGATGGCCTGCTCGTAGTCGAGCTGCCCCTCGATTTTGTGGTGTTCTGGCGTTGCAGTCGGGTCGGCGTCAGGCATCGCATTTACCCCAGTACGAGATACCCGGAACGGTACCACTGATGCAAGCGCTTTTCCAGTGCTGCGCTGACGGTCTTTCCAGCGGACAGCTCACGCCGGTCGGCAAGCTCCGTCAGCAGCGGGAGATCCTCCTTATCCATTTCCAGCGCCTCGCCATTAAGAAACAGGGTGTTGCCATGGAACAGCATCTGGCTTTTGAGGTCGAGACGAATGCCATGGCTATCCAGGCGCTGCCGGAATTTTGCCGCTGTCAGGGGGCGTGCCGGTGGGTCGAAGTACACGCTGGCCTTGGGTTCGGTCAGATAGGCGCCGAGAAAGCGTTCCACCGCGCTGCGATCCCAGCGGATCTGGCGCAGCATGGCGCTGACCTGGCCAATCATGGCGGAGCTGATTTCCGCCGGATGCCGGCAACGCTTCAGATCCGGGTCGTGGTAAATCCCTTCCAGCTTGATTTCGTCCTGCAGATATACCAGGAACTGGGTGGCGATTTCCTGCGCATAGGGTGCCTTGAAGCCTGCCGAGTAGGTCATGCAGTGGTCCTGTGCGAGGCCGTAGTGCGCGCATTGCGGCGGGAGGTAAAGCAGGTCGCCGGGGCCGGTGATCCATTCCTGTTCCGGCTGGAAGTTTTGCAGGATGCGCAGCGGTGCGCCAGGCAGAAGCGTCTGGTCGGCCTGGGTGCTGATTTGCCAGCGGCGGTGCCCCATGCCCTGGATCAGGAAGACATCGTAGGGGTCAAAATGTGGGCCGACACTGCCGCCCTTGGGGGCGTAGCTCACCATCAGGTCGTCGAGGCGGGCGCGGGGGATGAAATTGAACCGGTCCAGCAACGCGGCGCCTTCCCGCAGGAACAGGTTGACGCCCTGCACCAGCAGTGTCCAGCGGGTCTGCGGCAGGCGCTGGAAATCTTCGTCGCTAAATGGCCCACGCCGCAATAGCCATTTCTCGCCCTTGTTCTGCACCAGCCGTGATTCCGCTTCTTCCAGACAGGCGAGTCCGGCCAGTTCGTCGGGTGTCAGCAGCCCGCTGAAGCCGGGGAAGGCGTTGCGTACCAGCAGGGGTTTTTTCTGCCAGTATTCGTGCAGGAACTGCTGTGCGGTGAGGCCGCCGAGAAAGGGGAGTCGCATGGTCTGGAAGGCTCGCAATCGGGATCGGGGGAGTATAGCAGTTTGGTGAAATCGGATAGAATGGCGCGGTCATTCTTACTTAGCGAGCCCCCATGCTGGAAACCGGACACCCTGCCCCTGTATTCAAACTGCCTGATGCCGATATGGAAATGCTTGGCCTGAAAGATTTCAAGGGCAAGAACATCATTCTGTATTTCTACCCCAAGGACGATACTCCGGGGTGCACCATCCAGGCGATCGAATTCAGCGAGGTCGAGGAGGATCTGGAGCATCTCGGCACTGTGGTGCTCGGAGTGAGCCGGGATGACTGCATTTCCCATGCCGCATTTCGCGACAAGCATGGCATTACGGTGCGCCTGCTGGCCGACACGGAAGGCGAGGTGTGCGCCAAATATGGCGTATGGCAGGAAAAGGAAAAGGACGGCGTGAAGAAAATGGGGATTGTTCGCTCCACTTTCATTATTGATCAACGAGGCGTACTGCGTCATGCGCTGTACGGCGTGAATCCCCGCGGCCATGCCGCAGAAGTGGTGCGTCTCATCAAAGACCTGGAGCAAGCATGAAAATTGCAAAAAATACGGTGGTGACCATCAACTACGAGCTGCGCAACAGCGACGGTGAAGTCCTTGAGCAAAGCGACGAGCCGGTCAGCTATCTGCACGGCGGCTACGACGGTATTTTCCCCACCGTGGAAGAGGCGCTGCAAGGCAAAGGCGTGGGCGAGAGCTGCGAACTGACGCTGGAGCCGGAACACGCCTTTGGCGAATACGATGCCGACCTGGTGCGGATCGAGCCGCGCAGCCAGTTTCCGGAAGGGCAGGTGGAAGTGGGCATGCAATTTGAAGGTGCCGCGGATGAGGACGATGATCCCGAGTGGATTCTCTATACCGTGACCGATGTGACCGACGACAAGGTGGTGGTGGACGGCAACCACCCCCTGGCGGGCCAGCGCCTGCTGTTCAAATGCAGCGTGACCGAAGTGCGTCCCGCCACCGCAGAAGAAGTTTCCCACGAGCACGCCCATGGTGCGCACGGGCATCATCACTAGGACTTAACCCCCCTCCATCCCCCTGATATGGGGATGGAGGGGGAGGGCTTCATCCCATCTTCTTCAACTGGTAAATCAACTCCAAGGCCGCCTTGGGACTGAGTTCGTCCGGATCCAGCTGCTTCAGCGCTTCGATTGCGGGATGTTCTGCCGCCACGGGCAGCGCTGCTGCGAACAGGTCCTGTTGCGGGCTGGCTTCCAGGCCCTGCTGTTCCAGTTGCACCAGCCTTTTCTTCGCCTGCTGGATGACCGATGCGGGCACCCCTGCCAGTTGCGCCACCTGCAGGCCGTAGCTCTGGCTGGCCGGGCCTTCCTCCACGCTGTGCAGGAACACGATGCGGTCACGGTGTTCCACGGCGTCGAGATGGACGTTGGCGACCTGCCTGAATTCCTGGGCAAGCTGGGTGAGCTCGAAATAATGCGTGGCAAACAGGGTGTGGCAGCGGGTCTTGCCGATCAGCTGGCGCGCGATGGCCCAGGCCAGGGCGAGGCCGTCGAAAGTGGAGGTGCCGCGCCCGATTTCATCCAGCAGCACCAGGCTGTTCTCGGTGGCATTGTGCAGAATGTTCGCGGTTTCTGTCATTTCCACCATGAAGGTGGAGCGGCCCCCGGCCAGGTCGTCGGAGGCGCCGATGCGGGTGAAAATCTGGTCCACCGGGCCGATGCGCGCGCTGGCCGCCGGGACGAAACTGCCGCAGTGGGCCAGCAGCACGATCAGCGCGGTTTGCCGCATATAGGTCGATTTTCCGCCCATGTTGGGGCCGGTGATGAGCAGCATCTGGCGGGTGCGTGACAGCCGGGTATCGTTGGGGATGAAATTCTCGGCCTGGTTTTCCACCACCAGATGGCGGCCGCCGCTGATTTCGATCGCCGCCTCGTCGCAGAATTCCGGTGCGGCGAGGTTCAGGGCCTGGGCGCGTTCGGCCAGCGCGGCCAGCACGTCCAGTTCCGCCACCGCTGCGGCTACGCCCTGCAGGGTGGCCAGATGCGGCTGGAGCAGGTCGAGCAGGCCTTCATACAGCAGCTTCTCCCGCGCCAGGGCGCGCTCCGAGGCCGACAGCGCCTTGTCCTCGAAGGCTTTCAGCTCCGGGGTGATATAGCGCTCGGCATTTTTCAGCGTCTGGCGGCGGCGGTAATCGTCCGGCACCTTGTTCGCCTGGGCGCGAGTGACCTCGATGTAGAAGCCGTGCACGCGGTTGTATTCGACCTTGAGATTGGCAATGCCGCTGCGTTCGCGCTCGCGCGTTTCCAGCGCCAGCAGGAAGTCGCCGCAATTGTCCTGAATGGCGCGCAACTCATCCAGCCCGGCATCATAGCCGGTGGCGATGACGCCGCCCTCGCGCAAGACGGTGGCGGGCTCGGGCATGAGCGCGCGCTGCAATTCTCCGGTGATCTCCTGCGGCACTGCCATGGTGGCGCCGAGCTGGTCGAGACGCGGGCTGTCGCTGCCCGACAGCATCGCGTGAAGTTGCGGCAGCAGGGCAAGGCTGTCGCGCAGTCCGGACAGGTCGCGTGGCCGGGCGCTGCGCAGCGCGATGCGGCCGGTGATGCGCTCGATGTCGGCGCATTGCTTGAGAATCCGGTGAATTGCCAGGCAGGAAGCGCTGCCGCTGTCTCCCTGCAAGGCAGCGATGGCGTCCTGGCGGGCGCGCAGCGTGGCCCGGTTGCGCAGCGGATGGTGCAGCCAGTGGCGCAGCAGGCGGCTGCCCATGTTGCCGGCGCAGGTGTCGAGCATGGAGAGCAGGGTGGGTGCTGCCTCGCCGCGCAGGGTCTCGCTGATTTCGAGGTTGCGCCGCGCCGCCGCATCGAGCAATACCAGGTCGCTTTCCTGCTCGACGCGCAGGCTCTGGACATGGGGCAGCGTGCCGCGCTGCGTGTTGCGGGCATATTGCAGCAGCGCCCCGGCGGCGGAAACCGCCGCTTTCAGCCCGCTGCAGCCGAAGCCGGCAAGATCGCGGGTGCCGAACTGTTCCGTCAGCTGCTGTATGGCCGAGTCGTGGTCGAACTGCCACGGCGCCAGGGGCTTGGTCGCGCAGCGGGTGTTTTCCAGGGCAGGATGGCTCCAGCCCTCCGGGAACAGAAATTCCGACGGCTTGAGGCGCTCCAGCGTCGCAGCCAGCTTTTCCGGCGCGATTTCCGCCAGCGTGAACTGGCCGCTGACCAGATTCAGCCAGGCCAGTCCGAGCAGCCTGTCGTGCGGGGCTGCAGCCAGCAGCAGGCTGTCGCGCTTGTCGTCCAGCAGCGCCGCATCGGTCAGTGTGCCGGGGGTGATGATGCGCGCAACCTGGCGTTCCACCGGGCCCTTGGCGGTGGCCGGGTCGCCAATCTGCTCGCAGATGGCAACCGCCTCGCCGAGCTTGACCAGTTTGGCGAGATATTGCTCGGCGGCATGGTAGGGTACGCCCGCCATCTTGATCGGCTGGCCTGCCGAGGCGCCGCGGGTAGTGAGCGTGATGCCGAGCAGCTGTGCCGCGCGTTCCGCATCCTCGAAAAACAGCTCGTAAAAATCTCCCATGCGGTAAAACAGCAGCATGCCGGGATGTTCCGCCTTGATGCGCAGGTATTGCTGCATCATCGGTGTATGTTTGCTGGGTTCACTCATGCGGTAGTTGTCGTGATTGGCTGAATTATTGAAGTGGATGAATTTGGCATGTGCCAGCGGAGTTTGTCATTACGTGTGCAGGAGCTGGTGTTTGTGCCGCTGTATAGTTTGGATGTTACAATCCAGCGCAGTATTTTAGGGGACGAAAATCATCGTGCGGCTTTTTTTTCGCTGGGCATGGCTGGTGGCGGCGCTGTCTTGCATGCCCGCTGTGTTTGCGGAACCCTTTTTATCCGATAGCACCCTTGCGCGTGGCCATGAAACGGCGGCGCTCTCCGCCAGCGCCCTGGGTGGCGCATCCGACCCGGCAGCGTCCCGCTCGGCCAGAATTCAGACGCCCTCGATTCAGTCCCCGCTTGTCCCCGCAGCCTCGGGTAGCGGACAAGCCAGGACCCAGGACGACACGCCGAATCGCCGGCGGGCAGCGAAGACCGTGCCGGAGCTCGATGAGCGCAACGAATTCCAGGAATTCCTGCTGCTCAATACCGGCCAGAAGCTGCCCTTGTATGGCGCCGAACTGTTCCTCGATTCGCCTTCCACCTTTGCGCCTGCGGACCAGACCGCCGCAGCCACCAGCGA
>CAZKHJ010000009.1:45224-96032 GCA_964552675.1 uncultured Sulfuricella sp.
GGTGCGCGCCTGGGGGCAGGTGGACATCGACTATCGCGCGGCGGTGGATCGCAATGGCAACATCCATATACCCAAGGTGGGCACCATCCATGTGGCCGGACTCAAGCTGGCAGAGCTGAACGGCTACCTCAAGACCGCCGTGGGGCGGGTTTTCCACAATTTCGAACTGAACGTGAACCTTTCCCAGCTGCGCTCGATCCAGGTGCTGCTGGTGGGTCAGGCAAAGTCGCCCGGCAGCTATACCGTGAGCGCCCTGAGCACCCTGGTGAATACCCTGTTCGCCGCTGGCGGCCCCTCCGCCAAGGGCTCGATGCGGCGCATCCAGCTCAAGCGCAACAACCAGGTGGTGAGCGAGCTGGATCTGTACGACCTGCTGCTGCGCGGCGACAAGAGCCGGGATCTGCCGCTGCAGCATGGCGACGTGATTTTCATTCCGCCGGTGGGCAAGCTGGCGGCCATTTACGGCAGCATCAACAATCCCGCGATTTACGAGCTCGGCGGCAAGGAAACCCTGGCCGGCCTGGTCGAGATGGCTGGCGGACTATCGACCACCGCAGAGGGAAAGAAAGTGACGCTGGAACGGATCATGGAACGGCGCGTGCGCAGCATGGCCGAGTTCCTGCTGGATCAGGATGGTCTGGGGCGGCCGGTGCAGGATGGCGACATCGTCAGGGTCTACGACATCGTGCCGCGCTTCGACAATGCCGTGACCCTGCGCGGCAATGTGGCCACCCCGGCGCGTTTTCCCTGGCATGAGGGGATGCGTGTCAGGGATATCATTCCTTCCCGGGAGATGCTGCTGTCGCGCAACTACTGGCTGAGCAAATCCGCGCTCATCCAGCCGCAGGGTCCGAAAAAGGAGCGGGCGGAGCCCGTGGACGGCGCCGGGCGCCTGTATGCCGACCTCAAGCGCAATGCCTTCGAAATCAACTGGGATTATGCGGTGGTCGAAAGGCTGAGTCCGCTCGACCTGACCACAACCCTGATTCCCTTCAATCTCGGCAAGGCCGTTCTGCATGGCGACGCGGAGCAGAATCTGGCGCTCATGCCGGGCGATATCGTCACCATTTTCTCCAAGGATGATATCCAGGTGCCGCTGGCCAAGCAGAGCCAGTACGTGCGGCTGGAAGGGGAAATTGCCGGCGCCGGGGTGTACCGTATCGAGCCGGGTGAAACCCTGCGCCAGCTGGTCGCCCGCTGCGGCGGACTGACGTCGAATGCCTATCTCTTCGGCGCCGAATTCACGCGGGAATCGACACGCATCGCGCAGCAGAAAAAACTCGAGGAATTCACCAACAAGCTGGAACGCGATCTGGAGCGCGCCGCCACGAGCCGGGCACAGAGCACGACCTCCCCCGAGGATGCCGCCAGCCTCAAGGCGCAACAGGACAGCCAGCGCGCCCTGGTAGCCAGGCTGCGCCAGATCAAGGCGACCGGCCGGGTGGTGCTGGAAATTCCGCCCGAGCTTTCTGCCTCGTCCAGCCTCAAGGCGCTGCCGGACATGGTGCTGGAGGATGGCGACCGGCTGTTCGTGCCCCCGCTGCCTTCCACGGTTAACGTGATCGGCTCGGTGTACAACGAGAATACTTTTATTTTTAAACCCGGCAAGGAAGTCAGCGATTATCTGCAGCAGTCCGGCGGGCCGACGCGGGATGCGGATAACGCCAGCCTGTACGTGATGCGCGCCGACGGCTCGGTCATGAGCAAGCGGCAGACCGGCTGGTTCAGCGGCTTCGAGGGGGAAGCGCTGATGCCGGGCGATACCCTGGTGGTGCCCGAAAAAACCGACAAGGTCAGCTGGATCAAGGAACTCAAGGACTGGTCCCAGATTTTCTACCAGTTCGGCCTGGGCGTTTCCGCGCTCAAGGTGTTGAGGCAGTAGGGGCGGTCATGGCCGAAGTTCAGGAGGCCGGGTCTGGCCCGGTGCAGAATGAGGGCGGGTGGGACCTGCTGGAGCTGCTGCTGGTACTGGCGAAGTTCAGGAAAATGATCCTGTCCCTGACTCTGGGAGTGGCGCTGGCTGCAGCAGTGATTGCTTTTTCCCTGCCGAAAACCTATACCGGCAGGGCCAGTATCCTGCCGCCGCAGCAACCCCAGTCATCGGCCATTAGCCAGTTGATGAGCGGACAGCTGGGTGTGCTGGCGGGCCTGGCCGGCGCTTCCCTGGGGGCGAAGAAAAGTAGCGAACTGTATGTGAGCATGCTGAAAAGCCGTAGTGTGGCCGATAAGCTCATCAACCGCTTCAAGCTGATGCAGGTCTATGATGAGAAACTCATGGCCGAGGCCAGGGAGGATCTGGAAGACGCCACCCGGATTCTGGCTGGCAAGGATGGCATGATCAGCATCGAAGTGGATGATCGGGACCCCCGCCGCGCTGCGGATCTGGCCAATGCCTATGTCGAGGAGCTGACTGCCCTGAGCCAGTCCCTGGCGGTGACCGAGGCGTCGCGCCGCCGCCTGTTCTTCGAGAACCAGCTCAAGCTGGTCAGGGATGATCTGGGCAAGGCGGAGCTGGCATTGAAACAGGCCCAGGAAAGCTCCGGCCTGATCCAGCTGAGTGGGCAGGCAGAAGCCATCATCGCCAGCATTGCCAAACTGAAAGCACAAATTGTCGCCAAGGAAGTGGAAATTGGCGCCATCCAGAGCTTTGCCACGGGGCGCAACCCCGAGCTGATCATTGCCCGCAACGAACTGGCGGGGATGAAGGAACAGCTGGCAAAAGCTGAAAAAGCCGGTGCCGCCGATGGCAGCGCGCTGGTGCCTAGCGGCAACATTCCCGCGGCCGGCCTCGAATATGTGCGCCGCCTGCGCGAGGTCAAATACCATGAAGCGGTGTTTGAACTGATGGCAAAACAGTACGAGATCGCGAAAGTTGACGAGGCAAAGGATCATGCCCTGATCCAGCAGCTGGACCAGGCCGAGGCGCCGGAACGGAAATCCGCTCCCAAGCGCCTGCTGATTATCCTGCTTTCGACCCTGATGGCCGCCATGGTGGCGGTTGTTGTCGCGCTTGTGCGCGAAGCGGCCGAGCGCGCCAGGCAGGACCCGCGACAGGCCGAGCGCCTGCGGCTGTTGCGCCAGCGGGTGGCGGGATGAGCAATATTGCGGCCGATGTCCTGATCCACTCCCACGCGCTGGTGGAAGAGGGCGCCGTGATCGGCCCGCGCACCCGCGTCTGGGCCTTTGTGCATATTCTGCCCGGCGCCCGGATCGGGGCGGAATGCAATATCTGCGACCATGTGTTCATCGAGAATGACGTCATCGTGGGCGACCGGGTGACGATCAAGTCGGGCGTCCAGCTGTGGGATGGCCTGCGCCTGGCGGACGACGTGTTCGTCGGCCCCAATGCAACCTTTACCAATGACCGTTTCCCGCGCAGCAAACAGTGGCCGGACGCATTCCCCGAAACCCGGATCATGCGGGGCGCCAGCATCGGCGCCAACGCCACGATTCTGCCGGGCATCACGGTCGGCGAGAAAGCCATGGTCGGCGCCGGTGCGGTGGTGGTCGAGGATGTGCCGCCTTTCACGGTAGTGGCGGGGAATCCGGCTCATCCAGTCAGAAAAATCGAGTGCTGACATGCGGCTGGCACAGTGCAAACTGATTGATCTGCCCAAAATCGCCGATCCGCGTGGCAATCTGACCTTCATCGAAGGCCAGGGCCACGTCCCGTTCGACATCCAGCGCGTGTATTACCTCTATGACGTTCCCGGTGGCGCCGAACGCGGCGGGCATGCCCACAAGACGCTGCACCAGTTCATCATCGCCATTTCCGGCAGTTTCGACGTGATGCTGGACGACGGCTATGGCAAAAAACGCTTTCACCTGAACCGCTCCTACTACGGGCTGTATGTGTGCCCGATGGTGTGGCGCGAACTGGATAACTTTTCTTCGGGCTCGGTGTGTCTGGTGCTGGCGTCGAGCCGTTTTGACGCGGCTGATTACTATCGCGATTATGCGATGTTTCTCGATGCCGCCAGAGGTTTGGAATGAAAATTCCTTTTCTCGACCTGGGTGCCGCTTACCGCGAACTCAGGGAGGAACTGGATGCGGCCTGTTTGCGGGTAATGGATTCCGGCACCTACATCATGGGCCCGGAACTGGAAGCGTTCGAGCGCGAATTCGCGGCATATTGCGAGGCCGGGCATTGCGTCGGGGTAGGCAATGGCCTGGATGCGCTGCGCCTGATCTTGCAGGCGCTGGATCTGGAAGCGGGGGCCGAGGTCATCGTCCCCGCCAATACCTATATCGCGACCTGGCTGGCCGTGTCCCAGGCCGGTGCGACCCCGCTGCCGGTGGAGCCGGACGGACGCAGCGCCAACCTCGATCCGGAGCGGCTGGAACAGGCGGTCACCCCGCGCACGCGCGCCATCCTGGCGGTGCATCTCTATGGCCAGCCGGCGGATATGGACGCCATCAACGCAGTGGCTGCGCGGCATGATCTGTACGTCATCGAGGACGCCGCGCAGGCGCACGGTGCGCGTTGCCGGGGGCGGCGCGTGGGCGGGCTGGGCATTGCGGCCGGATTCAGTTTCTATCCCAGCAAGAACCTCGGCGCATTCGGCGATGGCGGCGCGGTGGTGACCAACGATCCCGCGCTGGCGGAGCGCGTGCGCGCCTTGCGCAATTACGGCTCCCGGAGCCGCTACCAGCACGACTTCCAGGGGGTCAATTCGCGCCTGGATGAAATGCAGGCAGCCCTGCTGCGCGTCAGGCTCGGCGTGCTCGATGCCTGGAACCAGCGCCGCCGCGAGGCAGCCCGCTACTATCTGGAACATCTGCCGGACGAGGCGCTGGAACTGCCCCGGATTGCCGAGGGCATGGAATCGGCATGGCACCTGTTCGTGCTGCAGACACCGGCGCGTTCCAGACTGACTGATTTTCTCGATCAGAACGGCATCGGCTGGCTCATTCATTACCCGGTTCCGCCGCATTTGCAGCCCGCCTATGCCGGGCTCGGCTACCGGCCTGGCGCCTTCCCTGTCACCGAGCGTCTGGCGGAGCGGGTGCTGAGCCTGCCTGTCGGGCCGCATCTTGACCGGGCTGCGCTGGAACGGGTGGTCGAGGTGGTGCAGCGTTTTGCCGCTTGAGCGTGTGCCGCCATGAACCTGCTTAAAACGACGGCGCTCACCACCCTGTCGACGGGCATCAAGATCCTGGCCGGGCTGGCCGGCAACAAGGTCATCGCCCTTTACCTCGGCCCGTCCGGGCTGGCGCAGATCGGCCAGTTTGCCAACTTCACCAGCATCCTTGCCGCTGTTTCCGGCGGCGGCGTCACGGCCGGGGTCACCAAATACATCGCGGAATACCGTGCCCGCCAGCAGGATCTCGCACCCCTGCTGGGGACGGCGCTGGCCGTCACCCTGCTGTTCTCCCTGATCGTGGCGCTGGCGGTGATGTGGTCAGGACCGGAACTGTCGCGCTGGCTGACGGGCAGCACGGCTTATCACAGCCTGATGCCGGCCGTGGCGTGTGCCTTGGTCTTCATGGCGCTGCACGGGCTGCTGGCCGCCATGCTCAACGGCTACAAGCAGGTCCGGCTGCTGGTTGCGCTCAATATCCTGTCCAGCCTGGCAGGCTTGCTGGCGCTTGCTTTCCTGACCATCTATTGGGGCCTGCATGGCGCGCTGCTGGCGCTGCTGCTGACGCCTGTCGCCGTGTTCCTGCTGGCCCTGGCCTATGCGGCGCTGCGGGCGGGCCGCCGCCTCGTCACCCTGCTGGGCAGGCCGGACCGCGCCAGCCTGAAAAAACTGGCCAGCTTCACGGCCATGGCCATGGTGTCCGCCATCGCCCTGCCACTGGCGCTGCTGGTGATTCGCGATCACCTCGGGCAGACGATTTCATGGCAGGCGGCGGGCTACTGGCAGGGGGTGTGGAAAATTTCCGAAGCCTATTTGTTATTGGTAACCACTTCGCTCGGCGTCTACTATTTGCCCCGGCTCTCGGAAATCCAGGAACCGGCTGCCCTGCGCCGGGAAATCCTGCAGGGCTACAAAATCCTGCTGCCGCTGGTGGCTGTGAGCGCAATCGCCATTTACCTGGCGCGGGAATGGATCACCCGGCTTCTGTTCAGCGCCGATTTCATGCCCATGACGGAGCTGTTCGCCTTCCAGCTGCTGGGGGATTTCCTCAAAATCGGCGCCTGGCTGCTGGCCTACCTGATGCTGGCAAAAGTGATGCCCGGCACCTTCATCGTGACGGAAATCGCCTTCAGCCTGTGTTTCACCGGCCTGGCCCTGTGGTTTACCGGGCAGTTCGGCCTGGCCGGGGTGAGCTACGCCTTTGCCCTCAGCTATCTGCTCTACTGGCTGGCGCTGGCGCTCCTGCTGCGCGGCCATTGGCGCCACGCCGCGCCCTGTCCGGAGCGCGCATGAACACGCCGCCGCTGGTCAGCATCCTGGTGCCCGCCTATAACCACGAGGCGTATGTCGAGGAGCTGATCCGCAGCATCTGGAGACAGAACGGGCCGGAGATGGAGATCATTGTGGTTGACGATGGCTCCAGCGACCGCACCCACGAAATCGCCAGCGCGCTGGTCCTGCAATCCCCCTGCCCGATGCGGGTGCTGCGCCAGGACAACCGGGGCATCAACGCCACCCTGAACCGGGCGCTGGAAATGGCGCAGGGCGAGTTTTCGGCGATCATCGCCTCCGACGACCGTTTTGCCGGTGACCGCTTTCCCGCCCAGTTGCAGCTGTTTGCGGCCCAGCCTGGGCTCCAGGTGGTTTATGGCAATGGACGCTACTGGAGCGGCGAGGAACTTGGCGGGCAGGTTCACGACGCGGCGATGCAACGGCGGCTGAACGCTTCCCCGCAGGAGATGCTCGCCTATCTGGTGTCCCATGTGCCTGCCCTGTTCATCCAGACCTGCCTGTTCCGCACCGCTTTCCTGCGGCGGATCGGCGGCTTCGACGAAAGCCTGCTGGCTGACGACTGGCCCTTGAATATCCGCATCTTCAGCCACCTCGAGAGCAGGCGCGAGTTCGCTTTTGTTGACCGGGATGTTTTTCACTACCGCCAGCATGGCGCGAACAGCCACCGGGATTACGCCCTGCATTCCCGGCGCGTGCTCGAAGTGATCGAGAAATATACCCCGGCAGCGCTCAAACCGGCTTTCCTGGCCGAGCAGCATGCCAACCTGGCCATGCTGGCGCTGGCCAGCCTGCGCTGGCGGGCGGGCTTGCGCCACCTGCTCACCAGCCAGCGGATGCAGCCCAATGCCTTGCGCCTGCTGGTCTTTCTTTACAAACTATGCCGCTATCCCCTGAAGAGGCTGCTGCGCACGTGAGTATTGCCGTCATTCTTCTCCTGGCCGTGGCGGCCCTGAACTGGCTGCGTTTCCGCGATCTGCTCTATCCGGCCTTTATCCAGGCGCTGGAATGGCTGGTGATCCTGGGCGTTTTCTGGCTGGTGCAGGACCATTTCGATCCCCTGCACGGCCGCACGCTGGTGGTGATCGTCCTGGGCGTTGTCCTGTTCGGCCTGGGCTGTTATGTCACGACCTTTGCGCACCGGCCCGTCAAGACACCCAATCCCCTCTCGCGTTTGCCAGCGCCGGGGCCGGCCCATGTGCTGGCGCTGGCGACGGCCATGGCGCTGCCGCTGGTGGTGTACAAGGCCTATGTGCTGGCGTTCGGCGGCCCTACCGAACTGCCCCTGCTCAACCTGAGATATGCCATGACGCAGGATGCGGAGGGAAGCAGCGGCTATGGCCTGCTCAACTATGTCTTTCCGCTCGCCTTCTTTTCCGCTGCGCTGCAGGTGATGCTGTGGCGCGCCAATCCCGGGCAGGGGAAGCGGATGCTGCTGCTGGCGGTCTCTCTGGCCTGCATTTATGGCGTGCTGAGCACCGGGCGGGGCATCCTGGTGGGGTTGCTCATCACCCTGGTTCTGATTCCGATCGTGTTGCGTCAGGTGCGGCTGCTGCGGGCGGCTTTCTACTTGTTTTCCATTTCTCTGCTGCTGTTCGTGGTGCTGGGCATGCTGATGGGGAAGATAGGCGTCTTTGGCACTGATTTCACGGAAAACATGGCAGCGCTGGGCGAAACTTTCGAGATCTATCTCCTTGCCAGCATTCCGGCGCTGGACCATCTCCTGCAGCAGGGCTCCCCCTTGGAGGCCGGGCTGCATACCTTCCGCAGCCTGTTCGCGGCCCTGCATGCCATCGGTTTCGACGTGCCGGTTCTTCCGCTGGTGCAGGAGTTTGTCGAAGTGCCGGTGCCGACCAATGTCTATACCCTGTACCAGCCCTATTTTCTCGATTTTGGCGTACTGGCCCTGCCGCTGGTGCAGTTCGTGCTGGGCCTGTTCTACGGCCTGGTGTACCGGGGTGCGACGCGCGCCCAGCCGCACCCGGCGCCGGTGTATCTTTATGCCCTGATGTTCTGGCCGCTGGCGGGGCAGTTCGGCAGCGATCCCTATTTCAGCCTGGCATCGCAATGGGCGCAATATCTGGCGCTATGCGGGCTTTTCATGGTGTGGTGGAGCAGGCCGGCACCGGCGGCGCGCTGAGCGTGGATATGACCGCGACTGTGGATATCGTCATCGTCAACTGGAATTCGGGCGTGCTGCTGCGCCAGTGCCTGGCCTCGATTCCCTCCGCGCTGGAAGAGGGTGCGCTGCAAGATGGTGCGATAGCTGCGCGCGTGGTGGTGGTGGACAATGCCTCCCGGGATGGCTCCTGCGATGATCTCACCCCGCCCGGCCATGCACTGGAGGTGATCAGGAATTCATTCAATACCGGTTTTGCCGCCGCCTGCAATCAGGGGGCGCGGCAGACGGCGGGGGAGTATATCCTGTTCCTCAACCCCGATACCCGGCTGTTGCCTGGTTCCCTGGCCATTCCGCTGCAATTCATGCAGCAGGCGGAAAACGCCCGGATCGGGATTTGCGGGGTGCAGCTGTTCGATGATCAGGGGCGGCTGGCCCAGAGTTGCGCGCGCTTTCCCTCGCTGGGCAATATCCTGGCCAAAATGCTCGGCCTGAGCTTCATCTTCCCGCGTGCCGGCATGACGATGCGGGAATGGGATCATCTCGAAAGCCGGCGGGTCGACCAGGTGATGGGCGCGTATTTCCTGGTCAGGCGCAGCGTGTTCGAGGCCCTGTGCGGCTTCGACCAGCGCTTCCTGGTGTATTTCGAGGATGTCGATTTTGCGCTCAGGGCCAGCCGGGCGGGATGGGACAGCCACTATCTGGCGAGCGCCAGGATTCACCATGCGGGCGGCGGCACCACCCGGAATGTCAAGGCGCGGCGGCTGTTCTATTTCCTCAGAAGCCGGATTCTGTACGCGGGCAAGCATTTCTCCCTGCCCGGTGCGGTGGCGCATTTGCTGCTGACCCTGACGCTGGAGCCCCTGACGCGCCTGCTGTTTGCCCTGGGGCGGGGCCGCCTGGCCGATGCCGGGGATGTGGTCGAGGCAGCTTTCCTGCTATGGCGCGACCTGCCCGGCATGGCCGCAGGCTTGCGGCGCGGCGTGCGCTAGGACGGCGGCGGAGATGCGCGTGCTCCTGCTTACCCGTTACAGCCGCGCCGCGGCAAGCAGCCGGCTGCGTGCCCTCCAGTACCTGCCTTGGCTGGAGAGAGCGGGGGTGGAGGTCGTGAGTCTGCCGCTGCTGGGCGATGGCTATGTGCAGAAGCTGTACCGCGCAGGCTCGGGCTGGTCGGCCTCCGTTCTGTCCGCCTACTGGCAGCGCTTCCAGGTGCTGTTGTCGGCGCGGCAGTTCGATCTGCTGTGGATCGAAAAGGAACTGTTCCCCTGGCTGCCCGCCCTGGCGGAAGCCCTCCTGAGTGTCTACCGCATTCCCTATGTCGTCGATTACGACGATGCGCTGTTCCATCGCTACGACCTTCACCCAAACTTCTGGGTCAGAACCCTGCTGGCGGGGAAAATCGACCGCGTGATGCGCCATGCCGCGCTGGTCGTTGCCGGCAACGAATACATCGCCGCCAGGGCGCGCCAGGCCGGTGCGCGGCGGGTGGAAATCCTGCCCACCAGCGTGGACCTGACGCGCTATGCCGTGGATCCAAGCCCCGGCGAGGGGCCTTTCACCATCGGCTGGATCGGCACGCCCGTCACCGTGAAATACCTGTCCCTGGTTGCGCCGGTGCTGGCCGGCCTGGGCCGGGAAAGCGGCGTGCGCATCGTGATCGTGGGCGGCGGCGAGACCGCGCTGACGGGAGTGGCGGCAGAAAGAAGGCCGTGGCGGGAGGAGCGCGAGGCGGCTGACATCCGGCAATTCGATGCCGGCATCATGCCCTTGCCGGATGCGCCGTGGGAGCGCGGCAAGTGCGGCTACAAGCTGATCCAGTACATGGCCTGCGGCAGGCCGGTGGTCGCTTCGCCGGTGGGCGTCAACCGCCACATCGTCGTGCCGGGGGAGAACGGCTTTCTCGCCACCAGTCCGGGCGAGTGGCTGGCAGCATTGCGCCAGCTCCGCGCCGACCCCCTGTTGCGCCAGCGCATGGGACTGGCCGGAAGGGCAGAGGTCGAGCGCAGCTACAGCCTGCAGGGCAATGTGCCGAAATTGCTGCGCTGGCTGCGCGAAGCGGGGGAGAACTAGGATGTGCGGCCTGGCCGGTTTTCTGGAACTGGGTGGTCGCTCCACCGCCGAGCGGCTGCAAGCCCTCGCCACCGCCATGGCCGGACGGCTTGCCCATCGCGGGCCGGATGCGGCCGGCAGCTGGGTGGACGCCAGCGCCGGCATCGCGCTGGGCCACCGCCGCCTCGCCATCCGCGATCTCTCCGCGCAGGGCGGCCAGCCCATGCTGTCCGCGTGTGGCCGGTATGTGCTGGTGCATAACGGCGAGATCTACAACTGCGATCATTTGCGCCAGACGCTGGAGCAGGAGGGGGTCTGCCGCTGGCGCGGCCATTCCGATACCGAAATCCTGCTCGCCGCCATCAGTCACTGGGGGCTGGAGGCCGCGCTGGCGCGCCTCAGCGGCATGTTCGCCTTCGCCTTGTGGGACCGGACGAAAGCCACGCTGTACCTGGTGCGCGACCGGCTGGGTGAAAAGCCCCTGTATTACGGCTGGATGGGGAATACCCTGCTGTTCGCCTCGGAGCTGAAGGCGCTGCATGCCCATCCGGCGTGGCACGGGGAAATCGACAGGGACAGTGTCGTGCAGTTGCTGCGCTTCGGCTATATTCCCGCGCCCGGCTCGATTTTCCGGGGCGTGCACAAGCTGCCGCCCGGTACGCTGCTTGAAATCTCCGGTGCGGCCCATGCGGCTCCCCGGCCTTACTGGTCACTCGCCGAGGCGGCCCGGGCCGGCATGGCCAGCCCGTTCCAGGGTGATGCCGGCGAAGCGGCGGGGCAGTTGGAAAATCTGTTGCGCCAGTCGGTGCGGCAGCAGCTGGTGGCTGATGTTCCGCTCGGCATTTTTCTCTCCGGCGGGGTGGATTCCTCGCTGGTGGCGGCATTGGCGCAGGCTGAAGGCGGCGCACCGGTGAGAACCTTTTCCATCGGCTTTGCCGAGGCGGCATACGACGAAGCGCGTCATGCCCGGCAGGTTGCCCGGCATCTGGGCACCGAGCACGCCGAAATGATGGTGACGCCGCAACACGCCCTGGCGCTCATTCCGGACCTGCCGGAGATTTACGACGAGCCCTTTGCCGATCCGGCGCAGATCCCCGCCTGCCTGCTTGCCCGCTTTGCCCGCCAGCATGTGGTCACCTGCCTGTCCGGGGATGGCGGCGACGAACTGTTCGGCGGCTATGACCGCTATCTGTGGGGAGCCCGTGCCTGGGCGCTGGGCCGACGCCTGCCCGATTCCGCGAGAAGGCAGGCCGCCAGCCTGCTGGCAGCCGTGCCGGGCCGGCTGTGGGGTGCGCTGGGCGCCGTGTTGCCGCCGCGCCAGCGCTATTTCCTGTCCGGCGCCAGGCTGCACAAGCTGGCGCGTATCCTGGCTGCGGAACAACCGGACGAGGTCTATCTCCGGCTGGTCGAGCGCTGGGATGGCGCGGCAGAGATGGTGCCGGGGGCGCGTCAACTAGCGTTGCCGGGCGAGCCACATGTCTGGGGTGAGGGGACGGGCGGCATGGTGCAGCGCATGATGCTGCTGGACGGCATGGGCTTCCTGCCCGGTGACGTCATGGCCAAGGTGGACCGGGCCACCATGGCGGTTGGCCTGGAATCGCGCGCGCCTTTCCTGGACCACCATCTCGCCGAATTCGCCTGGCGCCTGCCCCTGGCCATGAAAATCCGCCAGGGGCAGAACAAATGGCTGTTGCGCCAGGTGCTGTATCGCCATGTGCCCGAAAAGCTGGTCGACCGTCCCAAAATGGGCTTTGCCGTTCCGCTCGATGCATGGCTGCGCGGCCCCCTGCGGGAATGGGCGGAACACCTGCTCGACGAGCGCAGCCTGCGCCAGGCCGGGCTGCTCGACCCGCTGAGGGTGCGGCAGAAATGGCAGGAACACCTGAGCGGGAAGCGCCATTGGCAGCATGGCCTGTGGAGCGTCCTGATGTTGCAGGCGTGGCTGGAAAAATGGCGATGAAAATCCTGCTGTTCGCCAATTCCGACTGGTATCTCTACCATTTCCGCCTCGCGCTGGCCCAGGCTGCGCGCGCCCAGGGGCACGAAGTGGTGCTGCTTTCCCCGCCTGGCCCATATGTGCCCAGGCTGGAACAGGCGGGATTCCGCTGGATCGGGGCCAGGCTGTCGCGCCGCAGCCTGAACCCTCTGGGCGAACTGGCGGCGATCTGGCGCCTGATCCGTCTGTACCGGCGGGAAAAACCGGATCTGGCGCACCACTTCACCGTCAAATGCGTGCTCTACGGTTCGCTTGCGGCGCGTCTGGCGGGCGTCGCCGCCGTGGTCAATGCGGTGACGGGGCTGGGGCATGTGTTCAGCGCCAGCGGCCCCGGCGCATGGCTGTTGCGTCCCTGGCTGGGAATTTTTTACCGCCTGGCGCTGCGCGGCAGCCAGGTGGTTTTCCAGAACCCCGACGATCTGGCGGCGTTTCTTGCGCGGGGCTGGGCAGGGCGTGGCGCCAGCCATCTGATCCGGGGTTCAGGGGTGGATGTGCAGCGCTTTTGTCCGCACCCTCGCGCCGGCAAGGAAAAAACGGTGCTGCTGGCCTCCCGCCTGCTCCGGGCCAAGGGCGTGGGCGAATATGTGGCGGCGGCACAGCGGGTGCGCCGCCAATTGCCGGAGGTGAAGTTTCTGATTGCCGGCATGCCCGATCCGGGCAACCCCGGCTCTATCCCCCCGGAAACCATCGAGCGCTGGAAAAGCCAGGGCGAGGTTGTCCTGCTGGGGCAGCGCGAGGACATGGCCGCGCTCATGGGGGAGGTGGATGTGCTGGTGTTGCCGAGCTATTACGGCGAAGGCGTGCCGCGCTGCCTGATCGAGGGGGCGGCCAGCGGCCTGGCGCTGGTGGCGAGCGACACGCCCGGTTGCCGCGAGGTGGTGCAGCATGGCATCAATGGCAGGCTGGTGCCGCCACGGGATGGCGAACGCCTGGCCGAGGCTGTCCTGGCCCTGTTGCGGGATGATAAACTGCGCACAGCCATGGGGGAAAAATCCCGGGAAATTGCCTGTGCCGGGTTTTCCGAGCGACAGGTCATCGATGAAACGCTTGAGGTTTACCGGATCGCGCGGCAGTGTTAGAGCACTTTATTTTTTCCGGGGCGGCATTTCTGGCTTCCCTTGCATTCATTCTTCTATTCAGGAAACCGGCAGTCCATTTCGGCCTGGTCGACTATCCCGGCGGCAGGAAAATGCACGGCGCGGCGGTGCCGGTGGTGGGCGGGGTGGCCATTTTCTGCGCGTTTGCCGTCACGGCGCTGTTGCTGGGCAAGCTCGGAAGCAGCCACGCCAGCCTGATTGCCGCCGCGCTGTTGCTGGTCGGGGTGGGCATCGCGGACGATCTGCACGACCTTTCGGCGCGCAGCCGCTTCATCGCGCAAATGCTGGCTGCCGTTTTCATGACTTCCTGGGGCGGCTTGTATGTCAGCAGCCTGGGCAACCTTTTTGGCACCGGCAGCCTTGCCCTGCACGACTGGGCCATTCCCTTTACCGTCTTTGGCGTCATCGGCGTCATCAACGCGCTCAACATGACGGATGGCGTGGATGGCCTGGCAGGCGGCCTGTCGCTGATTTCGCTGGTGTTTTTTGCCTGCGTTGCCTGGCTGGCGGGGATGTTGCCGCAATTTTCCCTGCTGATCATCCTGGTGGGGGGGGTGGCGGGATTCCTGGTGTTCAATTTCCGCCATCGCTGGCGCAGGGAGGCGGCGATTTTTCTCGGCGATGCCGGCAGCATGATGCTGGGCTTCGTCCTGGCCTGGTTCGCGGTGGAACTGACCCAGGGCCAGCATCCGCCGCTGACGCCGATTACCGCCGTATGGATCATGGCCGTGCCCCTGCTCGACACGGTCAGCATCATGATTCGCCGCGTGCTGCAGGGGCGCAATCCCTTTGCGGCGGATCGCGGGCATCTTCATCACCTGCTGCTGCGCGCCGGCTATCCGGCCGAGCGCGCCGTGCGTCTCATCCTTGCCCTGGCGGCCGTGCTGGGCGCGGCCGGCATTGCCGGGTGGTATTGGCGCGTGCCCGAAGCGTTGATGTTTTACGCCTTTATCGGCGTATTCGCGGTTTATTATTCCCTGCTCGAATCGGCGTGGCGCAAGCTGCCGGCATCGTGAAGCCGGATTTGCCGCCGCAGGCTGGCCAGGTGTGATTGCACCGTCTCCGGCGTGACCAGGACGCCGAAATCGGCGGGAACCGGGACGCGGTCATCGGCGAAGATCCTGGCCGCGATCATGGCCCCGACGTGGGGCCTGTGGTGGTTGGATTCGAGATAGTTCCGGTCGTCCAGCGTCACGCTGTTGTAGCCGCTGAAATCCCAGAACGGCGTGATTGCGGCAAGCTCGCCCAGCCAGTCGAGGTAATCCTTTTCCGCCAGGCTGTCCATGACGACGCGATGGTGCGGGGTGGTGAAAACGGTCAGCCGGATATTGTGCTGCCGGCAGATGTCCCGTATTTCCCGCACCGCCCCGAGGTATTCCTTCCCCCTGATGTTTCTGATGGTGCGTGAATTGCGCTGGTGAAACTTGGGCTCATCGCGGATATAGCGCGCCGGGTCTGCGGCGATCCGGGCATCCTGCAATGGTCTGGCCCAGGTTCCGGCTTCCATGTCCAAAGCCAGGAATCCTTCTGGCGTCTTGGCCACCAGATTCTTCCAGATCTTTTCGCTCATGGCCTGCGGCTGAAAAACCGTTGCGAACTCGATCCAGTAGCGGGCTCTGTCCTGCCCGTTCACATGAGGATGCAGCTTGGTCAGCAGGTAGCTCTCATCATGGGAAAACTCGGTCAGCCCGAGGTCGATGTCCAGTTCAAGATACAGGTTGCGCGGCGTGTTTCCCGAGGCCAGCAGGTAATTCAGGTGCTTCAGATGGTCATAAGGCGTGCCGATGGCGACCGACAGGTTGTAAAAATGGCTGCCGGGGACATATTGCTGCACCGCATCAGGATGCGTCGTTCCGATCCGTGAGGAGCCGAGGAGGAAAGAATCATATTGTCCGGGATGCCGTTCCAGATGCTCGATCTTGAGGAAGCGCTCGTTGGGCTGGAAGGAATACCTGAGCACACCCGTGCCCAGGACATTGTAGGGATCAACCGCCAGGTTGAGCCCGAGCGCCAGCGCCAGCGTGGTCAGCGCGGTGAGGAGCAGGATTCGGGTGTAGGACGGGAAGGGCATGGCGCGGGGGTCAGAACTGGAAATAGAGAAATTCGCCGGTCTGGGAAATATTCAGCAGCGCCGTGGCCAGGATGAGCCCGGTCATGACCGCCCAGCGCCAGCCGGGCTGCCATTGCAGGCGCTGCGCAGCGGCTGGCGGGTGGGAAGTGAATGCCTGCAGGGCTGGCTTGAAGCGGGCCATGAACTGCTGGGTGTTGGGCAGTGTCCAGACGATGGCCAGCAGGGTGGCAATCCAGAACAGTTCCACTTTGCCCCGGAAAATGCCGGTGTTGCCGAAAACCACGCCCTGCGCGGCCAGCCACTGGCCCAGGGGGCCCAGCTTGCCCTGCCATGAGGCCGGCAGCGCCACCCCGTTCAGGCCCGCCATGCCCTGCAAAATGGCCCAGGCGGCGTCGAGCGTGGGCGCGCGGAAGAACACCCAGGCTAGCGTGACGGCGATGAAGGTCAGGGCTATGCCCGGAATGCTGCTCCCGCCAGGCGGGGAAAGGCCCAGTGCCGCCCGCGCTCCGCGCCAGGCATGATTGATGACCAGATACAGCCCGTGCAGCCCGCCCCACACGACGAATGTCCAGCCGGCGCCGTGCCACAAGCCGCCCAGCAGCATGGTCAGCATCAGATTGAGATAGCGCCGGGCCTTGCCCTTGCGGTTCCCGCCCAGCGGGATATACAGATAGTCGCGCAGGAAGCGCGAAAGGGTGATGTGCCAGCGGCGCCAGAATTCGATGATGTTGGCCGCCTTGTAGGGCGAGTGGAAATTCAGCGGCAGGCGGATGCCGAACATCCTGGAAGCGCCGATGGCCATGTCGGAATAGCCCGAGAAATCGAAATACAGTTGCAGGGTGTAGGCCAGGGCGCCACCCCAGGCGTCGAGCAGCGTGACCGCTGTGCCCTGGCCGGCGGCCGTGAAAAGGGGGGTGGCATAAGGGGCGATGCCATCGGCCAGGACAGCTTTCTTGAACAGGCCGATGGCGAAGATGGTCAGGCCGATGGCGATGTTTTCATGGCTGAAGCGGTAGGTGCGGGCCTCCCCGAACTGCGGCATCATTTCCTTGTGGTGCAGGATCGGCCCGGCGATGAGATGGGGGAAATAGCTCACGAACAGGGCATAGTGGGAGAAGCTGGCTTCCCTGGCCTGGCCGCGGTAGGCATCCACGAGAAAGGCAATCTGGGTGAAGGTGAAGAAGGAGATGCCGAGCGGGAGCGCCATGCTGTGTTCCAGGCCTGGAAACGCGGCGATGATGCCGAGCAGGAAAGCGGAATATTTGTAATAGCCCAGCAGCGCAAGATTGGCGCCAACGCCGGACAGCATCAGCCATTTTCGCCGTGGCGCCGCAGGGTGGGCGCTGCCCCGTATCAGCGCCAGGCCGATGGCGTAATTGAAGACGATGGAGAGCAGCAGCAGGCCGGCATAGGGCGGATTCCACCAGGCATAAAAAAACAGGGAAACCAGCACCAGCCAGATGGCCGCATTGCGATGGCTGGCCTGGCCAAGGCGGAAAAACAGCCAGAGCGCGAGCGGCAGAAACAGGAAGATGAAGGGATAGGAGTTGAACAGCATCGATATCAGGAGGCCTGCAGGGTCGGATACGGGATGCGCGCCAGAAACCGGAGCGGGAAGTTTACTTGCAAAGCCCCGGTGATAGTGGATAATTTGCCCGATACAGGGAAAACTCCAGGGGGAAGGAATCATGAAGCGGATATTGTTTGTTTTTAGCTGGCTGATCCTGTCGTTTGCGGCGGAAAGCGCGCTTGCCGTGCCGGTTGCCTCGATTCAGGACATGGCCGGCGACGTGAAGATTCTGGTTGCCGGTGTGGCGCCCCGTCCCGCTGCCAAGAACGATACGCTGGAGTCCGGCGCAAGCGTGACGACCGGTGAAAAAAGCTATGCCGTGCTGAAATTCGAGGATGGCCAGATCATTGCGCTCCAGTCCAACAGCCAGTTCCAGGTGCAGGACTACCGCTACAACCCCAGCAATGCCCAGCAGTCGAACATTTTCCTGTCCCTGGCCAAGGGCGGCTTGCGCGCCATCACCGGCGCGATCGCGACCCAGAACAAGGCCGCCTTCAAGCTGCAGACGCCCCAGGCCACGATCGGCATTCGCGGCACGGATTTCCCCGTGGTGCTGAGTGGCGGCATGTATGCCCAGGTGCTGCAGGGTGCTATCGAGGTGCAGAACAGCGCAGGCGCTGCCGAACTGGGCGTGGGGCAGGGTACTTTCGTCGCCAGCTTCAACACCCTGCCGGTGGCCGTGCTGGCCAGTACCCTGCCGGTCGCGATTTTTGCCGAGATCCTGTCCGTGCCGATTGCCGGCGTGTCTGCTGCCGGCGCGGCTCTGGGCACCAGCAGCAGCGGCGGTCTGTCGACCGGCGCGCTGATCGGCATCGGCCTGGGCATCGCCGGCGTGGCTGCGGCGGCTTCCGGCGGCGGCAGCTCGACCACCAACCACTGATTCGTATTGATTTGCTGAAGCCAGGCTGCAACAGGCGCAGCAGCGCGCTGGCCCTGGTTGTTCTGCTCCAGGCCTCGTGCCTGCCCGCTCATGCTGCCGCGCCGGCCATGAACGGGCAGAGCGGCCTCATCAACATGCCCGATGCCAGGCTGGAAGCGGATGGCACCTTCCGCTTCGGGACCGGCAATTCCGATCCCTACCTCACCGCCTGGGCCAGCATTTCCTTCCTGCCCCAGCTCGAACTGTCGGCTCGCTTTACCCGCATCGACAAGGTGCCCGGCTTCACCAACCAGTATCAGAGTTCCTACGGCAACTACAAGGACAAGACCTTCGACGCCAAATTGCTGCTGCTGGAGGAAACGGAGTATCTGCCTGCCGTTTCGCTGGGGGTGCAGGATTTTCTCGGCACCCGGCTTTTTGGTGCCGAATACCTCGCTGCCAGCAAGCGCGTGGGCAATCTGGACGCCACCCTGGGCGTGGGGAAGAAACGTATCGACGGCGCTTTCGCCGGCCTGCGCTATCGCCCCTCTGCCTACCCCGACTGGGCGGTGGTGGCCGAATACGATGCCAACGATTACCGGCGCGACCTGGGCGCGGAGCAGAGCGGGGCGGCCCAGCGCGGCAAGGGCCTGTCCTATGGCCTGGAGTACCGCTGGGGCTGGCTCGGCGCACAGCTGTCCTGGCAGGGGGGCGAGCCTGGCCTCAACGCCTATCTTTCCGTCCCCTTCAATACCAGGGAATTCATTCCCAAGTTCGACGAGCTGCCTCCCTATGCCCGCATCACGCCCCGCCCCACGGCACGGCAATGGGCCGGGGACGCCAGCCATGCCCAAAGGCTGCGCGCCGAGCTGGAAGCACAGGATTTCAAGACGGTGCGGATCGATTTCGTGCGCGGCAACGTCCTGCAGGCGCTGTTGACCAACAGCCGCATCACCCTGCCCAGCCGCGCCGTGGGCCGTGCAGCGCGCACCATGCTGCTGCTGGCTCCGCTCGAAACGCGGGAAATCGTGATCACCTACACCAGCGCCGACCTGCCGCTGGCCACTTACAGCTTTTTCGAGCTCGACCGCCTGCGGCGCTACTTCAACGGCCAGATTTCGCGCCGCGAACTGGCGGATTACGTGGCGGTCTCCTATGCCGATCCCCTGCGCGCCAAAAGCGGGGAAGACCGGGAGGAGATGCTCGATGCCCTGGACGATGCCGCCAGCAATTTCAGGCTGTCCTATAACGAGGAAGGCGAGCTGATCACCCTCAAGCAGGAAGACCGCTTCCTCAATCGCATCAAGCTCACGCCCAAGCTGTCAGGCTATTTCAACGATCCGAGCGGCGCCTTCCGCTACGCCGTTCGCGCCCGCGCCAGCTACGACCGGCGGCTGGGGCGCGGCCTGTTCCTCAATGGCATCGCCGACTGGACCCTGCTGCAGGACATCAACAAGGTCAGCAACCCGTCCAGCAGCACGCTGCCCCATGTGCGCACCGATATCGCCGATTACGAAAAGACCGGTGGCCTGCGCCTCACGCGCCTGCTGCTCAACAAATATGACCAGCCGCGCGAGCGGCTCTATACCCGCGCCTCGCTGGGCTATTACGAGGAAATGTATGCCGGCGGCGGCGGGCAGATCCTCTACCTGCCCCGTGGCGGGCGCTGGGCCGCCGATCTCAGCCTGGACTGGCTGCGTCAGCGCGATACCGGCGGCGCTTTCGGCTTGCGCGATTTTTCCACCGTGACGGCGCTGGCGGCGCTGCATTACCGTCTGCCCTGGCATGACCTCACCGCCACCGCGCGCGCCGGCCGTTTCCTGGCAAAAGACGAGGGCGTGCGCTTCGAACTGAAGCGGCGCTTCCGCTCCGGCTTCGAAGTCGGCGCCTGGTATACCTGGACCAACGGCAACGACATCACTACCCCGGGCTCGCCTGAACATCCTTATCACGACAAGGGCATCTATGTTTCCATGCCCCTCAATGCCCTGCTTACCAGGGATACCCAGGCGCGCGGCAGCTTCGCCATCGCCCCCTGGGTGCGCGACGTGGGCCAGATGGTGGCCTCGCCGGGCGACCTGTATGAAATGCTGGAACAGCCGCTGATGTGGAACATGCACGAAGGCGACGGCCTGACGCGGCTGGGCGACCGGGATGATGATTACTCATACTCCAATGACGGCAAGTAATCCTTATTGATCCGGCACATTTTATTCCCGGACGGTGGGTCGGCCTGAAGGCCAACCTACATCCATGGATAAATCGTTTTGGATCAATAGCATCGTCCGCCAGCAGTAGAAGCTCGCCTCGCTAATCTGCTCGCCCCGGCAGAACGCCTTGATGCCCAGCCCACATCGTTTGATGTCGTGTCAACAGCGACCGCAATCGGCACATTACAACAAATTGCGGGCATGAATTGCCGGCCAGACTGATGGCAGACGGTTATGCCGTTGTTCAGGGGCTGGGCGTGATTCCGCGCTTGGCCCTTTTATTTTTGGAACTTTTATCTTGCGATGCGGACAAATATGTCCGATACTCCGACCATGAAAGGTAACGAGTTCATCAAGCATATTCAGAAGCTGGCGAAAGATCGTGGGGTTCCCTGCTCTTGGCATCCGGACATGGGGAAGGGCTCCCATGGTGTCTTGAAGTTCGGAAGCGAGCGCACCACCGTCCGCAACCCGAAAGATGAACTCAAGACCGGTACCTATCACGCCATGCTAAAACAGCTTGGCCTATCTGAAAGAGACTTGTTCTAGAGGCACACCATGCAACGATTCACATATCCCATTACCTTAACTGAAGACGCGACAGATGGCGGTTTTGTTGTCACCTGCCGCGACCTATCCGAGGTTATCTCCCAGGGTGACACCGTTGAACTGGCCCAGGGGGAAGCAGAGGGCGCGCTTGAGGCCGCGATTGAAATGCGCATGGCGGACGGTATGGATGTACCAGCGCCTTCCCCGCGCAAGAAGGGCGAGTTCCTGGCAAGCATTCCCGTGGGCACTGCCATGAAAGCGGCGCTGTACGTCACCATGCGGGAACAAGGCATTTCGAAGTCAGACCTCGCGCGCCGCCTTGGACTGGACGAGAAGGAGGCCAGGCGCATGCTTGATCCGAAGCATGGAACGAAGGTGCCGGCCATAGAACGCGCCTTGCATGCCCTGGGTAAGCGGGTTGAATTGACGGTGGTCTGATTGAAAGCATCCCGCCCACATGATGAAGCAATGGTTGAACTGCTGCGAGAAGACCCCGCGTTCGCGGATGAATACCTTGCCGCCTCGCTGGAGGCAATCGACGAACCGGGAGGGCGTGAGGCGCTTTTGCGCGCCCTACGGCAGGTTGCCGAAGCCCAAGGTATGGCCTCCGTTGCGGATCGTGCCGGCATGCAACGAGAGGGTCTTTACCGGGCGCTTTCACCCAAGGGTAACCCCACATTGAAAACACTGTTGGCCATCCTGGGTGGTGCCGGCTTGTGCTTGTCCGTGACTAGGCGTGACCACGATACGGAACGGCTGGCTGAGGCGTAACGAGCTTGCCGCACCTATCCCGAGGCTGACCCTTGAGGGGGCAATGGGGGACAGCCAATTTACAATTTAAAGCTTACCCCCGATAGCGTTGGATTCCAAAATAGGCTAACCGAGGAATTTAGGGTAAATCCTCCGCCAATGGACTACTAAAAATCATGAACACACTCAGCATATTACGCAGCAGAAGAAGTGAAATTCTCGCGCTTGCCACCAAGCATGGCGCAAGTAATGTCCGTCTGTTCGGCTCTGTAGCGCGTGGCGAAGACAGAGAAGACGGTGACGTGGATTTTTTGGTGGACATGCAGGAAACCAGCAGCCTGTTTGATCTGATCGGCCTGCAACAAGACATGGAGAGGGTGATTGGCAGAAAGGTCGATGTGCTGACTCCCAATGGTATCAACCGTTACCTGAAAGACCGAATTCTTGGCGAGGCAACGCCATTGTGAGTAAGGATCGCTCCGTCTATGTCCGTCACATTTACGACTGTATCGGCTGGATCAAGGAGTATGTACAGGAGAGGTAAGGAAGTCTTCTTTCCCCTCCTGGCAGTTTTGATGAAATCCGGACATTCCATTATGCATAAATAGCAGGTGCCCTTCAAAAACCTTTAGGCAGGGGCAACCACTTTCTGAAATACAAAAATAACTTCATTTTCATTTTGCAGCATCAGTTTGGTTTCAAATGCAAGATTGAAACGCTTCTTTATTTGCATGAACATGTCTTGCATGCCATCCATGGTCCAGGCGTGGAAGTGGATGCTGAAATCAACATCGTTGAGGGCTTGTGCCTGTTGGTTCTCGAAGGCATCACGCTGAGTGCCATTCACCTTTTCAAATAACCCCTTGTCCATCCCGTTTGTGGCGAATATTTTTGCAAACTCGGCGTATGCCTGACCTCTCGACCATGCAGGGCCTTCTTCGTAGTCCCGCATAATGTGTTCGAACGAAGTTTGCACCCGTGAACTATCAAAACTCCTGCGCATCTCGGGTAAGCTAAGGTATAGGATTCCGTCATGCTTCAATACACGTAGCATGTTTTTGAAGCCTTTAATCGGATCTTCGAAGTGTTCCAGTACGTGATTTGCAATGACAAAATCTTGCGAATAGTCACCTACTTTCGCGAGTGTTTCGCCATCATCCACAATGTCAGGCTTAATGATGGAATTTATGTCCACGCCAAAGTCTTCGAGCGTAAGACCTGAAATGCAAAATGGTTGGGCAACCGCATCCACATGGTTTTTGTCGATGTAGCTTACCCTGGCCCCGGATGGGACACTTAGTGGGGACGCAAATGCACCAATCTCGATTCCGCTGCCCCGGATATAACTTTGCGCGACCAGTTCCCTTACTTGTTGAGTAGGCGCACATAACGATTTGTTATCCAATTTGACCGGTTCTGAGTGCGTAGTTACATGGGGTTGAGACAATTTGTCTTCGAGGCGGCATAAGGATTCCTGTAATCCGTTGATCCCTAATGCCCGGCGAATCATTTTTACTAGAGCGCGCATTGATGAACTGAAAAAACTATAATCCCGGCAGGGTAATATAAAATATTCTGATTGGCTACGGGCATCTGAAGCCTCCGGATTTCAGGCGCGGCTGGGCGACCGGGATGATGATTAGTAAGTTTACTTGGTGGTAAACACGAACACCCCATCCCACTCCGCGCCGGGCGGGTCGGCGCGAAAATGCGCGATCCTTTCCAGGTAGAGTTCGTATGGCCGGGTTTGCGGTGCGCGGGCCAGCAGGTCACGCAAGCCCTGTTCGGCGCCGCCCTGCCCCAGCGGCTCGTAGATCGCCACCGGCTCCAGCTTGCCTTTGACCCGCACCCGGTCGAGTTCGCGGATGAATGCCTTGCCAGCCTCGCTGGAAGCAATCGCCGAACCGGAGGGCGCGAGGCGCTTTTGCGCGCCCTACGGCAGGTTGCTGAAGCCCAGGGCATGTCATCCGTTGCGGATCGTGCCGGCATGCAACGAGAGGGTCTTTACCGGGCGCTTTCGCCCAAGGGCCCCTCACATTGAAAACACTATTGGCCATCCTGGGTGACGCCGGCTTGCGCTTGTCCGTGACTAGGCGTGACCACGATACGGAACGGCTGGCTGAGGCGTAACGAGCTTGCCGCGCCTATCCCGAGGCTGATCCTCGAGGGGGCAATGGGGGGCAGCCAATTTACAAAATATTCTGATTGGCTACGGGCATCTGAAGCCTCCGGATTTCAGGCGCGGCTGGGCGACCAGGATGATGATTAGTGAGTTTACTTGGTGGTAAACACGAACACCCCATCCCACTCCGCACCAGGTGGGTCGGCGCGGAAATGTGCGATCCTTTCCAGGTAGAGTTCGTATAGCCGGGTCTGCGGCGTGCGGGTCAGCAGATCGCGCAAGCCCTGTTCCGCGCCGTCCCAGTCCTGGGCGTGGTAACGCGCCAGTGCCAGGCGGAACTGCTCCAGCTGTTCCAGCGCCTCGGGCGCGATGGCGCCCTGCAGCCCCAGCGGCTCGTAGATCGCCACCGGTTCCAGCTTGCCCTTGACCCGCACCCGGTCGAGTTCGCGGTATACCGCTTCCGGCACGGCGTTCATGGTGGCTTCGCCGACGATGATGCCGGCGCCGTACTGCTTGGTCAGGCTTTCCAGGCGCGAGGCCAGGTTGACGCTGTCGCCCATCACCGTGTAGGCACGGCGGAATTCGGAGCCCATGTTGCCCACGGTCATGGTGCCGCTGTTGATGCCGACGCCGATGCGGAACACCGGCCAGCCGCGCGCCTCGAATTCCCGCATCAGGGCCTGTAAATGCTGTTGCATTTCCAGCCCGGCCAGGAGGGCGTGGCGGGCGTGGTCGGGATCGTTGAGCGGTGCGCCCCAGAAGGCCATCACCGCATCGCCGATGTACTTGTCGATGGTGCCGCGCTGTTTGTGGATGATGCGGGTCATCGGCGTCAGGTAGGCGTTGATCAGCTCGGTGAGCTGCTTGGGGTCGAGCTTTTCCGAGATCGAGGTGAAGTTGCGGATGTCCGAGAACAGCACCGTCATCTCACGGTTTTCGCCCTCCATCGAGAAGCCTTCCGGGTTGCGGCTCATTTCGTCCACCAGTTCGGGCGGGATGTACTGGCCGAACAGCCCGGTGATCTTTTTCTTGATGCGCGATTCGGTGAAATAGCCGTATACCATGTCGAGCGCGTACAGCAGCAGGATCAGCAGCAGCGGGGCGACGATGGGCAGCACCATGCCTGCCTGCCAGGCGGCCAGATTGGCGCCGCTCACGGCGGCCAGCAGCACGGTCACGCCCAGGGTGGACTGGAGCGGGCTCAGCAGCGGCAGCACAAAGGCCAGGGTCAGCCCGATCAGGAGCAGGGACAGCGCTTCCACGGCGAGGAAGTAGGCGGGGCGCTGCTTGATGTTCTGGTCGAGGATGCCGGCGATCAGGCTGGCGTGGATTTCCACCCCGGGATAGACGCTCTGCACCGGGCTGGCGCGCAGGTCCATCAGCCCCGGCGCGGTAGTGCCGACCAGAATGATGGCGCCCGCCAACTCGCCCGGTTTCAGCCGCCCCAGCAGCACGTCCGAGGCCGAGACGTAGCGGAAACTGCCCTGCAGGCCGCGATAGGGCACCAGGGAGGTACCCCAGGCGTCCACCGGGATTCTGCGTGTGCCGAGTTTGAGCCACTCCAGCCCGCTGTAGTCCTCGCCGCCGTCGTCGGCGAAAACCGCCGCGACAGCCGGCAGGCGGAGATAGGCACGGGCGATGGCGAGCGAGAAGGATTCGTAATAGCCACCCTGATATTCGAGCAGCATCGGCACGCGGCGCGATACGCCGTCGACATCCACCTGGGGGTTGAAGTGCCCGGCGCCGGGGACATTGTCCTGGAAGATGGCCAGATTGGCGCCATAACCCGTGGCGTGGCCGACCAGCAGCCTGCGCTGGCCAAACGATCCGGGCGGAAAGCTTGGCGGCGGCAGCTGGCCGGAAGTCTGGACCTTGGCGGGTTCATCGTGGCCGGTGAAGTAATAGCCCAGCACGACCGGGTATTTTTTCAGCTGCTCGGCAAACAGGCGGTCGTAATCGAGCTGGGGGCGAAGCCGGTCGAGCGCGGCGCGGAACGGGGGGGTGTCCTTGAGCTCCCGGTTTGCCAGCCGCTCCAGCACCGGCAGCCCGGAGCTGACATCAGGCTCGCCGAAGACCACGTCGAACCCCGCCACGGCTGCGCCGTATTGCACGAACAGCCGGTCCAGCAGGGTGGACATCCTGTCCCGCCCCCAAGGCCAGCGCCCGACCTCGGCCAGGCTTTTTTCATCCAGGTCGACGATGACGATGCGCGGGTCCACGCCGCCCGGCATGGTGACGCGCAGGCGTGCGTCATAGCTCCACAGGTCGAGCTGTTCCATGAAGCGGAATTCGACCAGACGCAGGGTGCTGGCCAGAAACAGGGCCAGCACCAGCAGGCCCAAACCGATTTGTCCCGCATGTCGTTTCATCGTTTGCCGTGTCTCGATGCCATGGATGACCGAATATGGTACTGCGAGTGCCATGAAATTGCGCGCTTTAATCCGTTTTCCGGCTACCTGGCCGGGTGGTTCCCGGTTTGAGCGCACGCCATGCCGTGCTATTCTTCGGCAAAAATTCCAGGGAAGAAATCATGCGCTGGTTTTCGCGCCTCATGCTGCTTGTTTCTTTTTCCATCAATGTGGCGGCCCATGCCACACCGGCCGGGGATGTCCGGGCGCTGCTCGAAAAGGGCAAGGCCAAGGATGCCTATCTGGCCGGCAAGGCCCATGCGGATCAGCTGGGCAATACCGAGTTCGATTTCTTTTTCGGCATTGCGGCGATCGACGCCGGCCATTCGGCAGAAGGTGTGCTGGCGCTGGAGCGCTATGTGCTGAATGTGCCCGGCGATGCGCGCGCCAGGCTGGAATTGGGCCGGGGCTATTTCATGGAAGGCGACGACGCGCGCGCGCGCGACGAATTTTCCGCCGTGCAGGCGCTGAATCCGCCCGCCAGCGTGAAAGCCACCATCCAGCGCTACCTGGAAGCGCTGCGCGAGCGCGAGGGGCGCTATAAAACGACGGCCAGCGCTTACCTGGAAGCCGGTCTGGGTTACGACGACAACGTCAACAGCGGGGTGGCGGGCAGTGACATCGTGTTGCCCCTGCTCGGGCCGGTCCAGGTGATCGACGCGGGGGTGAAGCGCGGCGATGTATTTTCCCACCTTGCCGTGGGCGGCCAGATTGCCCGGCCCATTGCGCCTGGCGTCAGCCTGTTTGGCTCGGCCCAGGCCGATACCAGGATCCACCAGAGCGAGGGCGCTTATGATCTTTTTTCCCTTGGCGCCAGCGGCGGGGTCAGCTGGCGCAAGAACGACAACCTGTGGCGCGGCAGCCTGTTCACCAGTTCGCTGTCGGTGGACAACGCGCGCTACCGCGACATCAATGGTGCCAGCGCGGAATGGCACCGCCAGATGGACGAACTGCGTGCCTTCTACCTGTTCGGGCAGTATGCCCGGCTCGCCTACACCGGCTTCAATCAGGTGCGGGATGCCGATTTCCGTGCCGTGGGCGGGGGCTACCGCCAGGTGATTGCCACCCCGTGGCAGCCGGTGTTCACGCTTTCCGGCAATCTGGGCAGCGAAAACAACCAGGAAAACCGCGACGATCTGTCGCGTCACGTATATGGCCTCAATCTCGGCCTCAGCCTGACGCCGGCACCGAAATGGAATGCCGCTGCCACGCTGATCTACCAGCGCAGCAGCTACGATGCGCGCGATCCCTTCCTGGATTTTGCACGGCAGGACGATTATGGCGCGCTGAACCTGTCGGCCAGCTATTTCATCCAGCCGGATCTCAGCGTCCGCGCTGAAATGTCCGCCGCCAGGAACAGCTCGAATCTTGAGCTGTTCCAGTACACGCGCAATTCCGCTGCGCTCAAGCTGCGCTACGATCTCAAATAGGATGGGGCAAAGATGAATTTTCCCTTGATGACCAGGCTTTTGCTGCTGCCCGTGCTCCTGTTCTCCGCTGGCCTTGCCCAGGCGGGAGAAATCGCCGGCCGCGTGCTGGTGGCGGTGGGCGAGGTATCCGCCATCCGCCAGGCGCAGGAGGTCCGCCTGACGACCGGCTCCAGCGTGGAATCGGGCGACCGCATCGTGACCGGCGCCGACAGCAACGCCCAGATCCGCTTCAGCGACGAATCCATCGTGGCCTTGCGTCCCAGAACCGAGTTCAGCATCGACGACTATCACTTTGCCGGCAAGAGCGAAGCCTCCAGCAAGGGCTTCTTCAGCCTGGCCAGGGGCGGCTTCCGCACCCTGACGGGCGCCATCGGCAAGCTCAACCGCGAGGCCTACCGGGTCAAGACCCAGACCGCCACCATCGGCATTCGCGGCACGCACTACAACGCCCTGCTGTGCCAGCAGCAAAGCTGTGTTGGGGACGATGGGCAGCCATCCCCGGACGGGCTCTACGGCGGCGTGTTCGATGGACGGATCGGGCTGGACAACCAGGCTGGCAGCCGGGAATTCGGCCGCGACGAATTTTTCTACGTGGCCGACACCAATACCTTGCCGATTCGCCTGATTGCGCCGCCCTCATTCCTGCGTGACAAGCTGGAAGGGCAGATCAGGAGCCGCTCAAGTTCCACCCCGGGCTCGTCCCAGGGCGCCAGGGACAGCGCGGTCAAGGCGGAGAATGCAGCGGCGACGACATCGGACAGCACCGTGCTCGATTCCAGCTATGTGGCCTCGGAGAACCTGGGGGAAAAAGGCACCAGCTCGGTTGTCTCTCCACAGGCGAAGGCCGTGACCATCGTGAGCAATGGCCATGACCTGAGCACGAACAAGGATGAGGGCGGCATCGCCGGGCCCTATGGCACTTCCTTCCGCATGCAGACCGGGCCCGGCAACACGCTGATTGGCTACCAGTCCAGCTATCCGAGCGGCAATACCTTTTCCGCCACGCTTGGCACGGCTACGGTGCTCGAAGCCGGTTCCAACGCACTGGCCGGCAACCTGAACTGGGGGCGCTGGAGCGGGCCGGGGTCGCATGTCGAGATGAATTTCGGCTTCCCGGTTTCGATGGATGGCCCCAATCTGCACTACATTTACGGCGACCCTGCCACGAATCTGCCCACCAGCGGCATCGTCAGCTATAAACCGATCGGCTGGACCACGCCGACGGACGCCAATGGCACGGCGGGGCAGCTGATCTCGGGCGGCACGGTCAGCGTCAATTTCTCTTCTGCCGTGGCCAGCCTGAGCGGGCTGACCGTGGGCATGAACAATGCGGTCTATGTCGTGGGCGGTTCGGCTTCCTACGCGCCTAATCAGGGCCAGTTCTTCCATGCCAGCACCGATCCATCCTCGGGCCTGGGCACGGCGACCCTCAGCTGCAGCGGCACGAACTGCAATCTCAACCAGGCGGATTTTCTTGGCATGATCGTGGGCCGGGGCGGCGCAGGCATCGGCCTGAGCTACGGCATCCATAACATCCGCAACGGCACGCCCCCGCCGCTGGGCAGCAATGTCAGCGCGATTACCGGCGTGGTGGGATATGTCCGCTAGGGGAGCACTGATTTATTCCCTCCCCCTTGAAGGGGAGGAGTTGGTATTAAGATGAATAAATCAACGCGCCCCTAGCATTACTTTCTGGAAAATATGAGCAAGACTTATTCTGATGCTTCCATCCGCGTTCTGCGCGGACTTGAGCCGGTCAAGCAGCGGCCGGGGATGTACACCCGTACCGACAACCCGCTGCACATCATCACCGAGGTGGTGGACAACTCCGCCGACGAGGCGCTGGCCGGCTTTGCCAAAACCATCACGGTGCGCCTGCACGCGGACGGCTCGGTTTCCGTCAGGGACGACGGGCGCGGCATTCCGGTCGGCATCCATCCGGAGGAGGGGGTGCCCACCGTGGAGGTGGTGTATACCCGGCTCCACGCCGGCGGCAAGTTCGACAAGAAGGACGGCGGCGTCTACCAGTTTTCGGGCGGGCTGCACGGGGTCGGGGTGTCCGTCACCAATGCGCTGTCGCAGCGGCTGGAGGTGGAAGTGACGCGCGAGGGCGGGGTGCACCGCATCGTCTTTGCTGGCGGCGAGGTGGTGGAGCCGCTGGCCACGGTGCGCAGTGCGCCGAAGCGCGCCTCCGGCACGGCGGTGCGGGTGTGGCCGGATGCGCGCTATTTCGACAGCGCCGAGATTCCGCCGCCGCAGCTGGAACGGGTGCTCAAGGCCAAGGCGGTGCTGCTCCAGGGAGTACGCATCCGGCTCGAAATCGAGGATCGCGACGGCCTGCTCAAGGAGGAAAAGGAGTGGGTCTACCAGGATGGCCTGTCCGATTACCTCAAGTCGCAGCTGTCCGATTACCTGCTCGACGGCCTGTTCTGGAAATGCGCTAAGCACGCGCCGTCCGGTCATGACAGCTTCGCGCCGGGCGAGGGCGCGGAATGGGTGGTGGCCTGGACCGAGGAAGGCGCGGTGGTGCGCGAATCCTACGTCAACCTGATCCATACTCCCGCCGGCGGCACCCATGAATCCGGGTTGCGCGACGGTGTCTTCAACGCGGTCAGGAGCTACATCGAGCACCACGGCCTGCTGCCCAAGGGCGTCAAGCTGACCGCCGATGACGTGTTCAGCCGCATCTCCTTCGTGCTCTCGACCAAAATGCTGGACCCCCAGTTTCAGGGACAGACCAAGGACCGGCTGTCCTCGCGCGATGCGCTGCGCCTGGTGTCCTCGATGGCGCGCGACCCGCTGGAACACTGGCTCAACGACCACCAGGAACAGGCGAAGAAGATCGCCGATATCTCGATCAAGACTGCCCAGGCGCGCCAGCGCGCGGGGCAGAAAATCGAAAAACGCAAATCCTCCGGCGTGGCGGTGCTGCCGGGCAAGCTCTCCGACTGCCAGTCGGACAATCTGGAGGAACGCGAGCTGTTTCTGGTCGAGGGCGATTCCGCCGGCGGCTCGGCCAAGCAGGGACGCGACAAGGATACCCAGGCGATCCTGCCCCTGCGCGGCAAGGTGCTGAACACCTGGGAACACGATGCCGGGCGCATCTTCGCCAACAACGAGATTCACGATATCGCCGTGGCCCTCGGCGTCGACCCCCACGGCCCGGACGATACCCCGGACTTCTCCAACCTGCGCTACGCCCGGGTGATCATCCTGTCTGACGCCGACGTGGACGGCAGCCATATCCAGGTGCTGCTGCTCACCCTGTTCTACCGCCATTTCCCGGCGCTGATCCGCTCCGGCCGGGTGTGCGTCGCCCAGCCGCCGCTGTACCGCGTCGATGTGCCTGCCCAGGGCAAGAACAAGCCGGCGCGCAAGTTCTACTGCCTCGACGAAGGCGAGCTGACCGGCACCCTGGACCGCCTGCGTGCCGAGAAGGTGCGCGAGGGCGCCTGGCAGGTGTCGCGTTTCAAGGGCCTGGGCGAAATGAACCCGACCCAGCTGTGGGAAACCACCCTCAACCCCGACACCCGCCGCATGCTGACCCTGCGCACCGACGATTTCAGCGGCTACGTGCGGGATGTATTCAACAAGCTGATGGCCAAATCCGAGGCTGCCTCAAGGCGGGCGTGGATGGAAGAAGCCGGGCATCTGGTGGAGGCGGACGAGTAAGTATCATGCCGCTTTGGCATGAGTGGATATTTGTTCGCTCGGTGATTACAATGATTGCATTGCAATCATCCAGATGGTGTTGACGATGGCTAGCATTACGATCCGGAATCTCGAAGACAATCTCAAGAGCAGCCTGCGCCAGCAGGCGGCGCTTCATGGCTGGTCGATGGAAGAAGAGGTGCGCCAGATCCTGCGCCGGGCGGTGATGCCCGCCCAGGAGGAAAGCAGCTTTGCCCAGCGCATACATCAACGGTTTGCGCAGCTTGGCGTCGATGAACTGCCGATTCCCGCGCGTCAGGCCGCGCGTCAGCCGCCGCAGTGGGATGATTCATGAGCCGGCGTTTCCTGCTGGATACCAATGTCCTGTCAGAGCTGATGCGCCCCCAGCCTGATGCCAGGGTACTGGCCTGGTTTGAGCGGCAGCAGGACGCGGTGTTCGCGGTCAGCGTGATTACCCGGGCGGAAGTTCTGCTGGGCGTCGCGCTATTGCCCGCCGGGAGGCGGCGCGATGACCTCGCCAATGCGGCGGAACGGATGTTCCAGGAGGATTTTGGCGGGCGCTGTTTGTCATTCGATGAGCAGGCAGCGGATGAATATGCGGCCCTGGTGGCTGCACGTACCCGTTCCGGTCAGCCCATCAGCACCGAAGATGGACAGATCGCCGCGATCGCGCTTATCCATGACATGCACCTGGTAACGCGCAACATCAAGGACTTTAATGGTATAAGCGGGTTGAGTCTGATCAATCCCTGGGATGACGAGCAAGCAAGATGAAGCATGAAATGGACCTCAATACCCCCGACCTGTTTGCCCAACTGGAAAACATGCCGGATGAGCGGGCGGATCAGGTCGTTACCGAATTGCCCCCGGCTCCCCCCGATGAGCCGCCCGAGGGCGGCAATGAACCACCCGAGGACGATCTGGCGGCCTATGCCAAGGCAGCCTATCTCGCCTATGCCATGGCGGTGTCGAAGTCGCGCGCCATTCCCGATGTGCGCGACGGGCAGAAGCCGGTGCAGCGCCGCATTCTCTATGCCATGCGGGAGATGGGCAACGAGTGGGACAAGCCGCACAAGAAGTCGGCGCGCATCGTCGGCGACGTGATCGGCAAGTTCCATCCCCACGGCGACAGCGCGGTGTACGAGGCGGCGGTGCGCATGGCGCAGGATTTTTCGCTGCGCTATCCGCTGATCGACGGGCAGGGCAATTTCGGCAGCCTCGACGGCGATTCGGCGGCGGCCATGCGTTATACCGAGATTCGCCTGACGCCGATTGCGCAGCTGCTGCTGTCCGAATTGGACCAGGGCACGGTCGATTTCCGTCAAAACTACGATGGCTCCTTCCAGGAACCGGCAGTCCTGCCTGCGCGCCTGCCTTTCCTGCTGCTGAATGGCGCTTCCGGCATCGGGGTGGGAATCGCCACCGAGGTGCCGTCGCACAATCTGCGCGAGGTGTGCGAGGTTGCCGCGCGCATGATCGAATCTTCCTCCTTCGGCGAGGAGCAGGTGCTGGACATGATTCCCGGCCCGGATTTTCCCGGCGGCGGGCAGATCGTCTCCAGTCCGCAGGAGATCCGCAATGCCTATCGCACCGGGCGCGGCTCCATCGCCGTGCGGGCGCGCTACGTGTTCGAGGAACTGGCACGCGGTCAGTGGCAGTTGGTGATTACCGAGTTTCCACCCGGCGCTTCGGCGGCGAAGGTGCTGTCCGAGATCGAGACGCTGACCAACCCGCAGCCCAAGCCCGGCAAGAAAACCATTGACCAGGGCCAGGCGCAGACCCGGACCTTGCTGCTGTCGCTGCTCGAATCGGCGCGCGACGAATCGGACAAGGAGCAGTCGGTGCGCGTGGTGTTCGGGCCGAAAAGCTCGCGCATCGACCGCGACGAATTCGCCCGCACCCTGCTGGCCTACACCAGCCTGGAAACCACGGTGCCGTTCAATCTGGTGCAGGTGGGGCTGGACGGCAACCCGATGCAGAAATCGCTGTTCACCATCCTCTCCGAATGGTGCCAGTTCCGCATTGCCACGGTGGAGCGGCGCCTCGGACACCGGCTTGGCAAGGTCAACGAGCGCATCCATATCCTGGAAGGGCGGCACACCGTCTTCCTCAATATCGACGAGGTGATCCGCATCATCCGCGAGTCGGACGAGCCCAAAGCGGCGCTGATCGCGCGTTTTGCCCTGTCCGAGCGGCAGGCCGAGGATATCCTGGAAATCCGCCTGCGCCAGCTCTCCAGGCTGGAAGGCATCAAGATCGAGCAGGAGATCGCCGAGCTGAATGCCGAGCGCAGCAAGCTGGAATCGCTGCTGGCCAATCCGGCCAGGATGAAAACCCTGATTGCGCGCGAAATCCGCGACGACATCAAGAAATTCGGCGATGAGCGCCGTACCCTGATCCAGCCCGACCGGCGCGCTTCGCTGGCCGAGGCTGCGGTGCTCGACGAGCCGGTGACCATCATCCTCTCCGAGAAAGGCTGGCTGCGGCAGCGCCAGGGACATGGCGTCGACCTTGCCGCGCTGTCCTTCAAGGAAGGCGACAAGCTGTTTGCCGCGATCGAGTGCCGCACGCCCGATGCGGTCATCCTGCTCGCCTCGGATGGCCGTTCCTATAGCGTGACCGCCGCGCAGGTGCCGGGCGGGAAGGGCGATGGCGTGCCGGTTGCCTCGCTGATCGAGCTGCAGGCAGGCAGCCGCATTGTCGCCGCCCTGAGCGGGCAGGCGGAGGAAAAATTGCTGCTGGCGAATTCCGCCGGCTATGGTTTTGTCGCCACCATCGCCGACATGGCGACGCGCCAGAAGGCCGGCAAGCTGCTGATGACACTGGAAGCGGGGGAGAAAATCCTGCCACCCGCGCGCATTGCGCCTGCCAGCCCGGATGTGCCGCGTTACGTGGCCTGCGTTTCCAGCAGCGACAAACTGCTGGTGTTCCCGCTCGCCGAGCTCAAGGAGATGTCGAAGGGGCGCGGCGTGATCCTCATGGCCCTGCACGGCGACCAGCTGAAGCTGAGCTGCGTCTTCAGCGATGCGCTGACCACCCGTGGCGTGCGGCGCGGCCGCAGCATCGAGGAAGCGCCCCAATTCGAGATTTCCCGCCGCGCGCGCAAGGGCAGCCAGCTCAATCTGAAAGTCGAGGCGCTTTATTCCGGCGCCGGGCCGGGTTGAGCTGTATCATGCCCCCCTATCAGCCATCTGTATTGGGAGAGTTCTTTTGAAACGTACCCTGGGGCGCAGGATTGCGCTGGGTTTTGCCGTTGCTTCCTTTGTCTCGGCGCTGCTGACGCTGATTGCGTTCGTCATCATGCTCGGGCGTTACGGCTCGGCGAATGCGATCGTGGCCAGCCTGATGGCTTCAATCGTCTTTTTTGCCGGCTGCGGGATCGTGCTGTATGTCATCAGCCAGCCGCCGCGCTACAAACTGCTGCCGTGGGATCACGCTGAAGCAGCGGAGGATGCGGGCCGTCCTGTCGGTTAGGGTTGAATTCATTGGTTTCGTCGGTGCCCCATCCCCACCCTAACCCTCCCCTTGAAGGGGAGGGGATGACATAAAGCACGTAAATTTCTACCCATTCGCGCCTCCCTAATCCTCTCCTTGAAGGGGAGGGGATGACATAGTCTCGTCAGGGCGTGTGTTCCCCGCCCAGCGCCGCCACCAGGGCAGGCAGCAGGCGGGACAGTTCTCCCGTCATCAGGGCGAAATCGGCGTCGAATTGCTCATCGGCGGTTTCGGCGCTGGCTTCGGCTTCTTCCTTGAGGATGTCGAGGAAGGCCAGGCGCTTGATTTCCAGCTTTTCCGTCAGCACGAAGGAGATGCGGTCGTCCCAGGTCAAGGCCAGGCGCGTCGGCTGCTTGCCCGCGACGATATGCTTGCCGATTTCCTCGCCATCGAGCGGGTGCCGCACATAGCGTACCGTGGCGTTCTCTTCCAGCGGCGAGCGCAGTTCGCAGTCGCGGTCGATGCTGAAGCCGGCGGGGGCTGCGCTGGTGGTGAGCCATTCCGTCATTGCAGCCGTGGGCGAGCGCTCGGTGCGCAGGGGCGAGAGCGGTAGATCGCTGACGCACTGGTTGAGCAGTTCCAGCACTTCATCCGCCTTGCTGGTGCTGGCCGCGTCGATGCACAGCCAGCCATGGGCCGGGTCGATCCAGGCGCGGGTGATGCGGCGGCGGGCAAAGGCGCGCGGCAGCAATTCTTCCGCCACCTGTTCCCGGATCTCCCGCACCTGCTTGCGGCTCGGACTGTAGCCCTGCTGGGCCTCGATTTCCGCGATGCGTTCGTCCGCTGCCTGCTTGACCACGGCGCCCGGCAGCAGCTTCTGCTCCACGCCCAGGGCCAGCATGATCTGGCCGTTCAGCGCATAAGCCAGACGTTCGTCGCCACGTGGCGCAACCCACCCCCTGCTTTGCCGGTCCATGCTGCCGCAGGGCTGGAAAACATGCCCCGCCAGCTGTTCGTCGAGGCGCTCCGCCGTGATGTTCCAGTCAGTGGCAAGGCGGTAGGTTTGAAGGTTTCTGAACCACATGGTCGTTCCAAAAAGTGGGGAATTATACGCTGACGGGAGGCAGGTTTTCCTCGTCCTGATGCTTTCACGGAAAATAGCGGCGAGCCAGGCTGCTTTCCGGCGGGCAATCGCACTTATAATTAATGCCAATGGTTGTGCAAAAGGGGAGGACGATGGCTGACGAAAGTGTGTTGTCCGGCTTGAGAAGCCTGTCGCTTGGGGATTTGGCCGTGTACAAGGCGGCGGTCAATCAGAGCCGGCGTATTTGCTGGCAGCATTATTTTCCCTTCCTGATCCTGGCCTCTCGCAAGGGACACAACGAATTTCTGGTTTCCGAAGATCGCGGATCCCTCTGCGTTTACTGGCTTAGACAGGAAGAAGCAGGCCCAAGGCTGTATCTGTTTCTGTTGCCGATGCCGATGAATGTCGCCGTGCTGCAAAGCGGTCTCGACCGGTGCAGGGAATTCAACCGCAGCAAGAAAGCGACCGTGCGTCTGGTGGATGCGGCGGATATCGGCGTGGCATCCGCGATCGAGGGGGCGAGTGTCGTCCCGGTGTGTTCGGAATACCTTTATGATCCTTCTTTTTACCGTGCCTTGGCTGGTCACAAGGTGCGCAATCTCGTCCACAATCTGAATCGGGTCAAGAACAGGGGCGATGTGGCAGTCAGGGATTATGCAGCGGAAGATGCCTCCGATTGCCTGGCTTTATTGGATGAGTGGTGGGGAATGCAGGAAGGCAAATACGAAGACCTTCACTACCAGCGCTATACCAAGGCCTGCCTCAAAATGGCCTCTCAATTTGATCGGGCCGACCTGTTCGGGAAGGTTATCCTGGTAGATGGAAAAATCCGCTCATTCGGCTTTGCCGGAGAGATCAGAAAGGGTGTGGGTAATCTGTTCATCACCTATTCCGACCATAATATCAAGGGGTTGAATTATTTCCTGTATTACCAGCTGTTGCAGGAGATGGAAGGCTATGCGCTCGCCAATGCTTCCCGGGCAGATACGCCAGGAGTAAAGTTTGCCAAGGATGTCCTCTGCCCGGTGTCGATGCATGAGGTTTACCGGCTCCACCAGTCTCCGGGGTAATCAGGGCTTGTCCGCAAGCCGGTGGCGGTAGAGGTAGGCGGAAATATTGTGCTGGATGTAGTCGATGCGGACTTCGGCTTTCCGGTGGTCCTCTCCGCCGCGGACGAATGCGCCGCTGTCGAGCCTGAATTTCATCTGTTCGCCCAGGTTGAAGTCGATGGCTTCGACGCATGCGCCTCGCAGCGGTGCGAGGTCGGCTCCGCACTTCCCCTGGTCGAACAGGCGCACGAATGCCAGTAAGCCCTCTGAACGGCAGGCGGTGGGCGTGCTGCGCCCCCACGAACGATATTCCGGAAAGTCCAGGATATGCCTGGCAATTCTGGCGGCGTGGCGCACGTAGTCTTCCCGCCAGCGGTGGCGGCATAGCAGTTCGAGGGAATACAGCATCCAGTGGGACTGCTCGGGCACGCCGTAATCCCTGGGCGCGAGGGTGTCCTCGCTGCGCGCCGCCGCGTCCAACCAATGCTCGTCGCCGCTTGCCTCGAATAGCCAGAGCAGTGCCAGCAGGGCTTCGCCGGTGTAGTACATGGACTGGAAGTCGGAGATTTTTCCGCTGGCAAGATAGCGCTTGTGCACGAAATCGCCGTCTGCTTTCATGTCGCGGAGGATGGATCTTCCCAGCGCTTCGGCCAGCGTCTTGAGGATTTCATCTCCCGTTGCGCGATACACCGACAGCAACGCCAGTATCGCCAGGGCGTTGCCGCCCAGCTTGATGCTGTTGTTTTCGACGATGCAGGCGTGGCGGTAATCGGGCGAAAACTTCAGGAACTCGTTCAGCAGATAGGTGGTGGCGCGCCGGCAGGCGGCGGGAATCTCTCCGTTCGGGGATCCCTGGCCGTGAACTTCCATCATGGCCCAGATGGCGCCGCAGTGGCGCAGTACGTTGTAGCCCTCGGCCACGGTTCCGGAAAGGGCGTCGAAACGGTATTTGAAACGCCCGCCCCCATCCGCCAGGCCGGCCAGGCATGTCGCTCCGGATGAGGCGATGTCGAGATGATTCATGAGTCATCCTGTGGGCATCCGGTTGCCACCCGGCCCCTGCAAATCGTTATAGAATGGCACGTCAAGCTTCTTGACGACTGGAGGCCGCCATGTACAAGCGCGATCCGAGAGCCACCCGCTGGCTTCTCCTCCTGGCATTGTGGTGGGCCTGTCTTGTCCCGCCGGCGTGCGATGCTGACGCCATTCCCTCTGGAAGCTACCAGCTTCTCACCGAATATAATCCCGAACAGCCTTACTTTCCAGCCAAATTATGGCTCAAGGCGTCAAATCCCGAGCTGCTGGGCTGGTCGTCGGAAAAGCTGGCCGCTGCGCGACAGTTTTCCAGCCAGATCGACACGGCGGCTGTGGTCGTCATCGACAACGGCGTCATCGTGGATGAATGGGGAAATCCTCTTCTGCGCTACAAGTGCCATTCGATGCGGAAGAGCCTGCTGAACGCCTTGTTCGGGATACAGGTCGAAGCGGGAAAGATCCGGCTTGCGGATACCCTGGAAGCACTGCATATCGATGACTGGAACCCTCCCCTGGACCAGCAGGAGAAACAGGCGCGCGTCTCCGACCTGCTCCAGGCCCGTTCCGGGGTCTATCATGCAGCGGCCTATGAGACCTACAACATGCGCACCAAGCGTCCGCCGCGCGACAGCCATGCTCCGGGCAGTTACTGGTTCTACAACAACTGGGATTTCAACACCCTGGTCAGCATTTTCGAACAGCAGACCCGGCGTGGCGTATTTGAAGAATTCCAGCAGCGCATTGCAACGCCGCTGCAAATGGAGCAATTTCGCCTCAGTGATACCGAATATTGGTATGAGCGCTCGAAATCCAGGCACCCCGCCTACCTGTTCCGGATGAGCGCGCGCGATCTGGGGCGGTTTGGGCTGCTTTATCTCAGGGAGGGCAAATGGAAGAGCCGGCAGATCGTTCCGGCGAAGTGGATAGAGGAAAGTACCAGGGTCTACTCGTCCACCGGCATGAAAAAGCTGCTCGCCGGCTACGGTTACCTGTGGTGGGTCCATCCCGATGGATATGCCGCGCTCGGCGCCGGCGGTCAGGCGATTCTGGTGTATCCGGCGCATCGGGTGGTGATCGTGCATCGCGTGGACACCGATGACCCGGACCGGCTGGTGAGCTATTCCGACCTTGCGAAGCTGGCGAACCTGATCCTGGCCGCGCAGATCCAGCCAAATCAGGCGGCTCCCAGGTCCAGCTCCAGGTAGCGGCCATGGGCATCCTCGCCGCACGGGACTGGCGGGCGCGCCCCAGCTGCGTCCCGTGACTGGCCCCGCAGCAATCGCTGGACCTCGGCGAATTCCTGTTCGGTGACGAAGCGCGTCTGGTAACCGGTTCTCAGGTTATCGGTGACGATGGGGTACAGATGGAGCCCGCGCCGCAGCAAATCGCCTTCCGCCCGGACAATCAGCCTGGCGAGCAGGCTGTAGGGCGGGGCGTCTGACTGGGCGTAGCGCCCCCTTGAGTTGAACATGAAATTGCCCAGGCTGAACACTACCCATCCGCCTTGCCTGGGCTCGATTTCCTGCAGCATGTGCGCGCCATGCCCCAGCACCAGGTCGGCGCCGGCTGCGATCAAGGCATCGGCCATTCTGGATTGGGCGGAGCTTTTCCAGCGGTAATTCCTTCCCCAATGCGGCAGAACCACGATGAACAGCCGTGGGTCGGCCTTCCTGAGCGCGGCGATTCGTTCCAGCGTTTCCTGCCCCAGCGCGGACGCTCCGCCCGCGCCGCCCTGCGCGTAGCAGCCATACCGGGACTGGGCTTCCTCGCTGAACTCATAGGCGCCGAGCAGCGCAAGCCTGAAAGGCTGCTGGCCGACCAGGGTTTCCAGGATGAGGGGGCGACCGGCTTCCTCCTGGTTCCTGCCGCCCCCGAAATAGTACATTCCCGCCCGTTCCAGCACCGCGAGAGTTTGCTCGAATCCGGGGCGTCCATAGTCGAAGGAGTGATTGTTGGCGAGGCCGACGACCTGAATATTGTGTTTCAGCAGGTGCCGCGGAGCGAGCGCCACATCGGACCAGTGGATGAAAGTCTTCTGGTCCTGGAACGGGGATGATTCCAGATCGGTCAGCGGTGTTTCCAGATTGGCGATGCACATGTCGGCCGATAGCAGAAACGCTTTCATCTTCTGCAAGGGGTAGTCGTAGCCGAGCTCTGTCAGGACGTTGCCGTAGCCGCGTTTTTCGTCCTTTTGCTGGTAATTTTCCCCGAAGCTGGTGTCGCCGGTGAACACCAGTTCCAGTTGCTTGGGTTTGTTCTTCCGGTCGAGGTTCAGCGCCAATGGCGAAAAGGGCAGGGCGGGCGTGTTCCGGGCGGCTGAAACCCGTGTTCCGAGAAACGGCCTGCCCTTGGCCAGCAAGGCATCGACGATGAGCTTTGCATCGCTGATCGTCTGCGCTTCCCGGTCGCACTTCACCAGCACGATGTCTCCCGCCCTGACTTCGGCGGCCACCTGCTCGGCCAGGTCGGCACTGGTCGCGCCATGCGCGCCGAGCGTCGCGCCCGGCAGGTGGCTGCGAATATTCCGTATCTGGTCGCCGAAGGTGAAGAGTTTGTCTATCCCGGCATCGATGATATCGCCGGCCAGCGCGGCATGGATGGCGGCGGAGTGCTTGCCGAGGTTGCAAATGTCGCCCAGCACGGCGATGCGGCGCTTGTTGGACAGCAGGCTCTGCAGCCGCAGGACTTCCAGTCCCGCGCGGATGGATGCGGGATTGGCGCTGTAGCTGTCGTCGATCAGCTCGAAGTATCCTCCCGGCACTTCGATGCGGTGAAATTCCGCGTGCTTTCCCAATACCGGCATGTCGCACAGGTCGGCTGCCGCGCGCCGGATGTCGCCTTCCACCGCCGCGACGCCTGCGAGCATCGCGAGGCTGTTCGCAATCACGTGTTTTCCGGGCTGGCCGAGACGGTAGGCCACCGGCTCGCCCGCCACGTTCGCTTCCACGCGGCTGCCGTCCCCTCTCAACTCGCAGACCGTGGCGCGCACGTCGGCTTCCGGGTGAAAGCCGAAAGTCATGATTTTGCCGACTCCCTTTGCTTGCGCCAGACTCAGCAGTTTCGTGTAATACGCATTGTCCCGGTTCAGAATGGCCGTTCCGCCGGGGACCAGACCATCGAACAGCAGGGCCTTCTGGGCCGCCAGTTCGTCCAGGGTGGCGTAGAAATCCAGGTGATGCTGCTCGATATTGGTAACGATGGCCACATGGGGCCGCGCGATCAGCGCCTTGCGCAAGGTGACCGAGGGCTTGTCGACGGCGAATTCAAAAACACCATATGTGGCGCCGGGCGGGGTTTGGGCCAAGCTCAGCGAAACGCCCGGCCCGTGGTTGAAATTCTTCCTGCTGAATCCGGTGGCCGCCTGGCGCCCGAGCACGAATCGCAAGCCTTCCTTTACGGTCGATTTTCCCACCGTTCCGGTGACGCAAATGACTTTGCCCTGAAACCGCTCGCGGGCAAATTGCCCCAGCGCATCGAGGGCTTGCCGCGTGTTTTCGACCAGCAGCAGGGGCAGATTTTCCGGCATCCGCTCGGGTCGCCGGCTGACGATTGCGGCTGCCACGCCGCGTCCGGCCAACTGCGAAAGCTTCCGGCTGGTGTCGGCATAGCCTTTTCCCCATTCCCCGGGGGATGTCATGACGAACAGATCACCACGGCGGATGTGGTAAAAGTAGTAGCTTATTCCCGTTGCTTCCACTTGTGCGCCCGAGCCGGAAATCCATTCTCCCCCGGTTGCCAGCGCAATGTCCTTCCCCGTCCACAAGGGCGGAGCGGAGGGGGAGGCATCCTGTGGTTTTTCGTTCATGGCACGCGTATCCTGGCTTTGCTCTGGTTCACTGCGGGTTGGCTTCCGTTCTTTCCGTTTCCTCTTTTCCCATGGTGAGCAGAGCGGAGATGACGGGCGAAAAGAGTTCCGGGGTGTGGCGGGAACCCTTGATCAGGACGATGTCTCCCGGCTGTACTTCGGCCACCACGGCCTTCGCCAGCGCCGCGCCGTCGCGTTCGTGCGGGCCCAGCAGGTGCGCGGGCAGCGCTTCACGCAAATATTTCATGTCTTCCCCGATGGTAAAGAGCCTGTCGATCCCGGCATCGAGAACCGCAGCGGCCAGCGAGGCATGAATCGTGGCCGAGTCGCTGCCCAGTTCCCTGATTTCACCCAGCACCGCGAGCCGCCGGCCGCCGGGCCCCACCGGCATGAGGCCGAGCACGTCCAGGCCGGCGCGCATCGAGGCCGGGTTGGCGCTGAAGGCATCGTCCAGGAGGTCAAAATATCCTTCCCCCAGGACAATCCTGTGGCGCTGGGTTCGTTGTTCCAGGCCGGGAAACTTTTGCAGGGACGCGGCGGCCTTCCGGATATCCGCACCGAGCGCCGCGACCGCCGCCAGCGCGGCGAGGCTGTTCATGATGACGTGGCGTCCCGGCTGTTTCAGGCGATAGGTCACGGGTGTTCCATGGACCAGGGCTTCCACCGTGCTGCCCTCGGCGTCCAGCAGCGACAGCGACGCCCGGACGTCCGCATGCGGGTGCATGCCGAAGGAAACGATGCGGCCTACCCCCTTGGCGGAAGCTGCCGATTCCAGCCGCCGGAACAGGGCATTGTCGCGGTTGAGGATGGCCGTTCCACCGGATTCCAGGGCATCGAACAGCAGGGCCTTCTGGTCCGCCAGGGCTTCCAGGGTGTGGTAATACATCAGGTGATCGTGCTGGATGTCCGTTATGACGGCCACGTGAGGGCGCGCGATCCTCGCCTTGGAGAGCGTCACGGAAGGCAGGTCCACCGCAAACTCGTAAACCCCGTAGGCGGTGTCGGGATGCGTCTGGGCCAGACTCAGGGGAACGCCGGGGCCGTGATTGAAGTTCAGATTGCTGCCGACCGTCGGGGCCTGTTGCCCAAGCATGAATCGCAGCATTTCCTTGGTGGTGGATTTTCCCACGCTACCGGTTATGCAGACCACTTTTCCCTTCAGCCTGTCCCGGGCAAACCGGCCCAGCGCGTCCAGCGCCTGGCGGGTATCCTCGACGAGGACCAGCGGCAGGGATTCGGGCGGAGCGTCGGGTTTCCGGTCCACCAGCACCGCCGCCACGCCCCATGCGGCAAGGGTGGATAACGCGGTGCTGGTGTCAAGGTAGCTGCTTCCCCAGTGCTGTGGCGTCGAAACCAGGAACAGGTCCCCTTTTCTGGCCTGCCGCAGGTAATAACACACACCGGTCGCGGCGACATTCCCTGCATCGCCGGCGATCCATCGTCCGCCGGTCGCCTGCAGGATATCGTCCGCTGTCCACAGCACGGGTTTCACGTGTTGTCCTCCGCTAGCGTATGCGAGACAGCACGAATTCAGCGATGGCCAGCGCCCGGCGCCGGCGCAGTGCCTCGTTCTCGTTTTCCAGCAGCACGCGGATTTCCTTGGTGAATTTGATCACGCCCATGAGGCCGATCCACTCCGGCAGGTCGCGGTATTCCGCAGAATTCAGCGGATAGTGGCGGCTGTAGTGTCTGACAAATTCGTCGAAGCGCGCGAAGTCAGCCGCATCGATATACTTTTCCGCCAGGGAAAACTCGAATGCCCCATCCAGCAAGTCCACCAGGCGCGGCCCGAAAAAGGCGTTGTTGAAATCGAAGAATTGGACTTCGCCGGCAGCGTCGACGATCACGTTCTTGGGCGTCACGTCGCCGTGGTTGTGCGCCAGGACGCAGCGTGACAGCAGCGCCGCCCGGTCACGGGAGCGTTTGTGGCGCCCGGCAATCGGCGCCAGCCGGGCGAAGGCCTCGGCGATGGGCGTGCTGTGGCCAGGTTTCCCGGCATAGTCGTGGAAAGCCGGCAGCCAGATGTGGCAGATGTTCTCGAAAGTGAAGCTGCGTGGGCACTCCAGTGGCAGTTCAGCCTGCACGCGATGAATCCGTGCCAGGGCGGCCCCTACTTTCTCCATCGGGTAGCCGGGCCGGCCGCACACCGTCCCCGGCAGCCGTTCGAACAGCAGGGCAGGGCAATTCTCGATACTGGCAAGACGGCCGTCCCGGGTCGAGAGCACGCCTGCTGTCGGAATCCCGCGCTCACGCAGCTGTCCGATCAGCTTTGCTTCATATTCGGCATGTTCGGCAATGCGACTGCGGTTGTAGTTTCCTGCCACCTTGAACAGCTTGAGGATGTAGTTCGCATCACCCGAAGCTACCCGGTAGAGCGCGTTCTGGGTGGAAACGTCCAGCCTTTCCACGAGGGCATGCTCCAGTGGGTAAAGTTGCGCCACCAGGGCTGCGAGCTCCTCGTCATGCTGGTCGCGGCTGACGGCGCCGTCGCGTTCGCGGTCATAATGTAGCCGGGCGCCGAATTTGCGCAGGAAGGCGTCCTTCTCCTCCCGATACCCCCGTGACGGGAAATAGACATAGGCGTCGATCAGGTGATGGGTGAAATTCAAATGGGGGAAAAGCGTTCGCCATTCCCCTGGCCCGCCCGCCAGCGGGATCTGGCCAAGGTGGTAGACGGCGCAATGGTTCGAAGCGGAAGAGGTGATGCAATGCCAGCTATCGGGGAGATCATCTTCCCGCCCCGGCGTGATTTCGATGAGAATGTCGACATCCGACCCCAGCTTGGTCAGCTTTCCGTGCACGAAGGGGGTCTGGTAGCGCCCCATGGCGTGGCGCGCCGCCGAGCCCATGATGAAAACGCGCTCCACGGCGATGACGCTGGCGACTTCGTGACGCAGGAAGTCAGCGACTTGTTGCTGCAAGGCATCCTGCTCGGGCGGAGCAAATATTTCCTTGGCTGGTTTGACGAAGTCCAGTTTCAGACTGGAGAGCAAGGCACTCCAGCTCCGATACAGCCGCTCGGCCTGGTTTTCCTGCACAGAGGCAGAAATGTTGTAAGGGAAAATGACCTGCTTGCTGGCCGGCGAATAGAACCAAAGCTGCGGATCGCTTTCGACATTGCTGATCTGGCCCGAGCGGATGCCGGTGTAAAGATCGAGGACCTGGCACTTGATGTGGTTCAGGTCGTTGGGTGTCAGCGCTGCACCCTCCTGAACAAGAAATTCCGCCAGTTGCCGGATTTCCTTGAGGCCGCGAAGACGCCTGAAATCGGCCGCAGCCAGATGACTATCCACGGTAGCCACTACTGTGATCTGTGATCCGCCATAGTGCCGCTCACTGCCTTTTGTCTCGGCAGTGAAGCCGATGTATTCGAAAATGCTGTTGAGCTTGGCGAGATGATGCCGGGCGATGCTGATGTGCAACAGCTCGCCGGGCCTGTTGCCGGAGGCCAGGGCGAAATCCAGTTCGTTGGCTTCCAGCAGGGCGAGCACTTCGTCATAGCTGGCCGCATAGGGGCCATCCGTGTCCAGCGACCTGAACATTTGTGCGATCTGCCTGAACTCGGCCGGGTCGATCAGGATCTTGAGATTGCGGTAGTGGAGGTGATAGCCGTCGCCGCATTCCTCCAGGGAAAAGCGCTGCGGATGGTACTTTACTTCATGCTTGAGGCTTGATTCGGTCCAGATCCGCACGTCTTCCTGGTTGGCGTTGGGCAGTTTGCCGTCCTGATAGTTTTTTTCGCGGATAATGGCCAGCAGTTCCTGGGATTGTTTCAGAAACGCGCTTGCAATTTCCTCGAATTCGCTGCGGCTCAGCTCGATGCGAAGATCGCGGTAGTGGATATGGATGTTTTCTTCCATGTCCAGGAACAGGTTCCGGTGGCGCGGCTTGCCCAGAATGTTGCCACGGTAGAGAACCTTCTTGATGACACCCATGATCGACCCTGATGTACTGTTGCTGGCGGATGCGGAATGCTTGCTGCGCTACAGCAGCGCTGCGGGCTCTCCCACCAGATATCCCTGCAGACCGTTGACGTTCAGGCCTTTGAGGGCGTTCCATTCTTCCTGCGTTTCGACGGACTCGGCAATGACCTCGATATCCAGTCCGTGCGCAATCTTGATCACGGCATCGACGAAGAATTGATCGTCCTTGTCCTGATCGATGCCATGGATATAGCTGCCGTCCACTTTCAGGTAGTGAATCTTGAGGCTGCTGAGATAGCCGAAAGAGCTGAAGCCGCGCCCAAAGTGGTCGAGCGAGAATTTCGCGCCGGCAAGGCTGACCTTGTCGATCAGGCTGCGTATGGATTCCAGGTTCTTGGTGGCGCCGTATTCCGTCACCTCGAAGATCAGCTTGTCTGCTATGGCCGGGTTACTGCCGAGCTGATCTTGCAGCCAGCCGGCAAAATCGTTGTCATGCGCGGACTCCGGCGAGAGATTGATGGCGATGGCGGGAATGTCTGCGGCGGACTTGAGCTTCAACCGCTCCATGACTTCGCTCACCACCAGTTTGTCCATTTCCCTGTGCATGCCCAGCCGGTTGACGTAGGGCATGAACACGCCTGCGCTCAGGAGTTGACCCTCATTCCCAAGCAGCCTGAGCAGAACCTCATGGTGCAGTATTTGTCCGGAAACACAGTCCTTTACCGGCTGGAAGAGCAGGGTGATGCGGCGCCCGGCAATGACCTCGTTAAGAAATGCAGCCCAGTTCTGGGCGCCGGCAATTCCGGTCGAGGCGGTTTGATCCGGCTGTTCCAGATGCCATGCGTTGCCGCCCTGTGCCTGCGCGGTGCGCAGCGCCAGGTCGGCTTCGCTCAGGAACTTGAATACCGTGTCCTGGCCGTGATAGAGCGCGATGCCGATATTGCCGACTTCCTTCGAATCAGCCATGCCGGCTTCATGAAGCTTGTAGAGTGTTCCGGATAGCTTTTGCCCGATCACTGCCGCTTCCGTGGCGTCGATGTTGGGCATAACCAGCGCAAAATCCGCGCCACCCAGGCGGGTAAGGATGCTGTCGCCGTGAAGTGCCGCAATTTCCCCAAACTGGGCCGAGGTATGGCGCAGCAACTCGTCTGCCGCCTGGTAACCGTGCTGGTCGTTGTATTCCTTGAAGCCCTTGAGTTCCACCAGGAACAGGGCGCCGCCAGCGAACTGTTCAGGGTTGTTGATCAGGTTCTGCAGCTGGGCCTCAAGGTGGCGCCGGTTGCCCAGGCCCGTGACTGGATCCATGTAGGCCTGGGCACGCATTTTTTCCATGGCACGTGCCTGTTCCTCGAACATGTCCTTGACCTTGATCACCATGCGGTTCATGGCCTGGACAAAGCTGCGCAGTTCCCGTGTCCAGGGCATTTTCTCCTGTACCGGGTACTCGCGCCGGCAGATTGCCTCGGCCTGGATCTCCAGATTGCGCAGGGGGCGCAGCATGATTTTCAGGATCAGCCAGCCAATCCCAAGCGTGATAATGGCGGTGGCAAACAGCCACCAGAACATGCCGATGCTGTCGTTCCATAATTTTGCATATGCAATGCCGGGGTTGCTGCGTACGTTGACCGTGCCAAAACGCTGCCAGCCGGCCATGACAAGTGCCTCTCCCAGTGGGGTTTCGAGGGGAACCAGTTCGATGAACCACTGCGGAACGTTTTCGATCGTGACCGGGAGTTCGCGTGTGACCAGCGGTTTGCTGTCGTGGCTGACTACCCGGATTTCACGGTAATAGCCACTGTCGAACATGGCATCGACCATCAAGGTCATGGTGATGAGGTCGTTCTCGGCTGCATGGGGTGACAGTGATAACCCCAGAGAAGTGGCGGCATCCTGGGCGTGGGATTGCAACTGGCTGGAGAGAAAAACGCGGGTGTTGTTGACGCTGACAATGAAGGCACCCAGAAAAACCACCAGGAATAAAGCGGTAATGATGATGATCAACTGACGGAATAGGGTCATGATTGCATCCTCATGGTCTGTTTCGCGCCTTCCTGGCGCAAAGCTGCGTCGTTACTGGCCATCGGCTTCTTTCCCGATCCGGCTGCTGAGATCGCTCCACAATTTGATGCGGTCGGAGCCGCCGACGTTCTTGCCAAGGCCGCGTTCCTTGGCCAGCCACAGACCTTCACCGTTGAAGCTGTACACCGGGATCAGATCCTTGCGCAGTGATGCGGACCTGATTTCTGGAATCAGGTTGTCCAGAATCACGGGTACTGCTTCCTGCTTGGGGTAGTAGGCCAGCACCATATGCGCCTGATTGATCGGGTTCCAGTTCAGCGCCTTGACATAGGTGATCTGCAATTTCTGGACTGGTACGCCCAGTTGCACCAACGTGAAATACTTGCCGATGGCGAAGTCTTCACAGTCTCCCCCGGCAGTTGCCAGCATTTCTATTGGCGTGGCCCAGTAGTCCTCCTTGCCCCAGTGCTCGGCGTCGGAAACGAAAGGAATCTGGTTGAAAAAATTGTTGACCAGTTCCAGTTTTTCCACCTCGGATTTGCCGCGGTTTGTTTCCATCAGGCGTTTCCATTCGGTCACGCGCTTGTGGGCTGCTGCGCCATATTTCTTTTCGACAAAGGCCAGAAGCTTGTCGGACAGGTCCAGCCGGTCCGCCAGTACCGGGACGATGAAGGCAAGAGAAACGGCCGCACCAATGAGCACCCATGCTCTCGATACTTCATACAGGTACTCACAGTTTGGTCGGCTGCCAAGAAATCGGGTCAAGAAGCGCAACACTCAGCAACCGAGCCTCATCGAGAGTGTTTTACAAGCAGAAGTGGCGTCTGCCCTGTCTGGTGCGGGGGGCAGGCGCTGCCCGGGGGTGCCGGAAGTCCCGGCGCCCCCTTTATTTGCCAGCCATGCTGGCATTCCTCTTTTTCTTTTCATCATCCTCGGATGGAGCGATAGCCTCCTGTGGCAGAGGGATACCCATGGACTCCAGCAGCCGCCCTTCGTTTTGCAGCAGGCGGTATGCGGCGGACAGTTGTGTGTATTGCCCACCCACATATGATGTTTGAGCGGTGTAATACTCATTTTCGCTATCGAGCAAATCCAGCAAGGTACGCTGACCAAGGTTGAACTGCTTGCTATAGGCTTCCCGCGTGGCCTCGGAGGCAGTGGCGAAATCCTTCAGGGGAGTGAGCCGTTCGGTTGCCGTGGCATAGGCGTTCCAGGACATCTTTGTTGCCTGCTCCACCTGGCGGCGTGAGCGGTTGGAAATCTCTGTCGCTTCCATGGTCAGCAGGGACATCTGGTCGGCACGGGCGGAATCAGACCAGCCCTTGAACAGGTTATAGCGTAAACGCAGCATGAGCTGTGTATAGTCGTTGTCACCCTCGATGCCGGAAATGTTTTCGTTCCTGCCGGCGGAAAGCTCCAGATCCAGGCGTGGGTAAAGCAGCGATTTCGCAGCCTTGTGCTGTGCCTGGGCGCTTTCGATGTCAGCCAGGGCGGATTTCAGGATAGGGTGGTTGTTCACGGCAATTTCAATGGCTTCAGCCTCGCTCTTGGGCAGAAGGTCAGCAGGCATGGCGGGCTTGACCAGATTTTGCGGAGCGTTGCCGATGATGTAGCGGTATTTCGTCTCGGCGTCCTTCAGGCTGCTTTCCGCAGCGAGCAGGTTGGATTTCGCCAGGGATAGCCTGCCTTGTGCCTGTTCGCTATCGGCTTTGCGACCCACGCCGCTGCTGCTGCGCAACTGGATCTGATCGTAGGTGCGCTGGTGATTCTCCAGATTCTGCCTGGCCAGGGCGACCAGTTCCTGCTGGTGCAATACTTCAATATAAGCTTCCACCGCATTCAGGCTGATTTCTTCAGAAGCGCCATAGGCAAGGTAAGCCGATGAATTCAGGCGCCCTTTCTGGCGATCTACTTCACCACTGACGCCGAATCCGTCAAACAGCATCTGGCGAGCCATGATTTCCGTTTCGCGACGCGTGAGTTTGGGGTTGTCGAGTCCGGCTGAACGTGTAAATGGGCTGTTGGTTTTTTCTCGACCATATCCCAGAGTCAGATCAAGTTTGGGATAGTAGCCGCCCTTCGCTACTTTCAGTTCTTCGTCGATGGAGCGTCGGTGATTCAGCGAGGCAAGAACATCCGGGTTTGTTTTTATAACGTTTTCAATTACTTCCTTGATTGGTTCTGCCTGGATGTGGGTCGATACACCCAGTCCCAGGCAGGGAAGTGCAGCCAGAACCGCTACAGTTATTTTTTTCATGATTTGCTCCCATTAAGAAAGTTAAGCTGTGTTGTCAATGGTGTTGTTTAACTTATAGACAACATTACTTTTTTTATTCGAATAATTCAATAAATAGTTGGGATTTTTGTACGAGCCGTGTCTGTTTTCCGGATATGACGCTCTGGCTCGATGGAAAATGCTGATAAAAAATCTGGGGTGCGGGAATCTCCCCACCCCAGTCCATTGATTTCTTGGTGATTTCTCTTTCCTGAAAAACCTGACAGGTCACTGAATCATTTTTCCTGTTTCAGTGTCCCGTCAGGTTGCCGACTTTGCTACGAAGCATGGCCTTCAGTATCAGCATCCGGGCCTGGCAGAAGCTCGCTGATGTCGGTGGTGCTGACACCCAGTACGGTTGCTAGTGGCACTCCGCCTGTTCCTTGGCCGCTCTGATCCAGTCCGATGATGGTGTTCCCCGGGCTGGAGGAGTTGTCGAGCGTGAGGAAGGTTCCGGCGTCATCGCCTCCCGTGAGCACACTTTGCACGCTGAGGGTGTGGGCATGGCCGCCGCCACCGCCTTGACCGCCGCCTTGGCTGCCAGGGCTTCCCGGTCCAGTGCCAGAACCATCATTCTGGTTGAAGTCGTGTCCGGGAGGAGGAGCGTCTTCGCCGTTGCCAACGCCTTCATTGCCTTTGCCTTTGTCGTCGTCGTCATCGTCGTCGTCGTCATCGTCGTCGTCATCGTCATCGTCGTCGTCATCGTCGTCGTCATCGTCGTCGTCGTCGTCATCGTCGTCGTCGTCATCGTCGTCGTCATCGTCGTCGTCGTCGTCGTCATCGTCGTCGTCGTCATCGTCATCGTCGTCGTCGTCGTCATCGTCGTCATCGTCGTCGTCGTCGTCGTCATCGTCGTCGTCATCGTCGTCGTCATCGTCGTCGTCATCGTCGTCGTCGTCGTCATCGTCGT
>CAZKHJ010000010.1:0-90182 GCA_964552675.1 uncultured Sulfuricella sp.
AAGACCCGCGTGTGAAGTATGCGGCTTGATACTATTTGCTGGCCGGATCAATAATAAACGCTGCCAGAACTCCACGGCTCATAAAAAGGCGGCACGCGCCCTACCAGCGCTTCGAGCATGATCAGCTCGGCATCAGTATGGTTGAAAACCGGTGCAGGCTGGATCAGCGCACCACGGGAGACGGCATGGACAAAACGCGGCGCATCATGGTGACGGGTCCTGACCGTCTCACGCACATCGGGGTCGGCCAGCGCCTGGATATCGACTTCACCATAGCAGGTGCAGATATAGGAGCGCGCCGGTTCCGCTTCCACATATACGGCAGTGCCACGAATGCCCAGCGTGGCGGTCGGCAGGGCAAAGCGCTTTTCTCCCTTGCCAAACACCGACAGCAGCTTGCCGGACAGCACACGCAAGGTACGGATGCCCGCACCGCTGGCGGCGATTTCCACTTCGCTATTGGCGCGCAGCAGAAAAGCATCGCGCTCCACCACGAATACCGCCATGCCATCCCACCCGGTAGTCACCACGTCACCGGGATTGACGGTCATTCCTGGCCGAGCCGGCTGACGATTGAGCCGCACCTCTCCTTCCAGCTGGTGAAATCCCGGCGCAACCGGTCGACCGGCACTAGCCAGGGCTTCGCGGGCCAGCAGGGGCGCAACACCCAAACCCAGCAACAGGGCGCGACGTGACGGATTCATAGACAGTCTCCTTACAGAACATGGCAACGATCGCCACGAGCAAAGCCCGACAGGGGCCCGGCAACGCCCTTGCCAAACGCAATGACCTTGAACAGCTCTCCCATTTCCGCCGGGCTCACCAGCTTCTGCACCTGGGCAACCAGGGGAAGATAGATTTCGGGTTGCTCGGGAGAAACGCGCCCCAGCAAACCGGTCAGACCGCAGTTGAGCAGGAAATTGGCCTGGCTGGCATAGCCCAGCAACGTCATTCCGGCTTCCGTACCGGCTCGCGCGATGGCACTGAAATCGACATGCGCGGTAATGTCCTGCAAGCCAGGCAGGAGCAGGGGATTGTCGTGCGCTTGGTGGCGGTAGTGGCACATCAATGTGCCCTGGGCACGCTGGGGGTGGTAATACTCGCTGGCGCCAAAGCCATAATCCAGCATCAGCACCGCTCCGCGCTCCAGCATGGCGCCCAGGCTGCGCATGAAACCCTGGGCGGCCAGGCCGATTTCGCTGCGGTAAACAGCCACGCCGCTCACGAAGCTGGCCGGCGGCAACGCTTGAGCCTGGTGCGATAACTCGCCTTCCGGCAATGCGCGTTCGCCCCAGGCAAATTGCCCGTCCTCCAGCACCACGCCATACTCGAACAGCCCTTCCGCCCGCCATGTCAGCAGATGCACCGGCATGGCATCCAGCACCTCGTTGCCCAGCACCAGACCGGTGAATTTCTGCGGCAGGGCATCGAGCCATTCGAAACGCGCCAGCAGGTGGGGCGCCTCGCATTCGATACGCATCCGCTGGCGCTGGCGCAGATCGGCGGACAATTCGAGAATGCAATAGCGTGGCGGCAGTTGTGCCTGCCGCTCCAGTTCCAGCATCAGGTCGAGCGCCAGCTTACCGGAGCCGGCGCCGATTTCGAGCACATCCCCGCCGCTCTGCGCCAGCACCTGCATCGCCTGCTGCGCCAGCGCCTGGCCGAACAGGGGGGAGAGTTCCGGTGCGGTGACAAAATCCCCGCCTGCGCCAAACTTGTCCAGCCCGGCGCTGTAATAGCCCAGACCGGGCGCATACAGGGCAAACTCCATGAAACGGCTAAAGGAAAGCCAGCCGCCGGCAGCATCAATTTCGCGGGCAATTGCCGCACTCACGGCACGGCTGTGTTCAAGGGCTGAGGGACTCGGTTCCGGTAGTGAAGGCATGGCAAGCTGTGTTAAATTCCGTGGATTCCCTTGATTATCCGGATTAGTACATGGAAGGCAAAGTTATCCTGATCACCGGCGGCGCGGTGCGCGTCGGCGCTACCACTGCGCGGCGCCTGCACGACACGGGGGCGCGCATCATGATCCACTACCGTTCCTCGGCGGCCAGCGCGGAAGCACTTGCGGCCGAACTCAACAAATTGCGCCCGGATTCCGCCGCCACGGTGCAGGGCGATCTGCTCGATCCGGAGAGCTATCCCCGCATGGTGGCGGAAACGCTACAAAGCTTTGGCCGTCTCGATGTGCTGATCAACAACGCCTCCAGCTTCTACCCTACCGCCGTGGGAGAAATCACGGAAAAAGACTGGTTCGATCTGGTGGGCACCAATCTCAAGGCACCCCTGTTTCTCTCCCAGGCCGCCGCCAATGCGCTGGCTCACAGCCACGGCTGCATCGTCAACATCGCCGACATCCATGCCGAACGCCCGATGAAGAGCTATGTGGTATACAGCATCGCCAAGGCCGGGCTGGTGGCACTGACCAAATCGCTGGCACACGAACTCGGCCCCAATGTGCGCGTCAACGCCGTGGCACCGGGCCCGATCCTGTGGCCCGAGGATGACCCCACCTTCGACGATCTGGAGCGGCGCCGCATCATCGCCCACACCCTGCTGAAACGCGAAGGCAGCCCGGACGACATTGCCCGGGCGGTGACCTTTCTGGTCAATGATGCGCCTTACATCACCGGCGTGATCCTGCCGGTGGATGGCGGACGGAGCGCCAGCTTATGAATCGTGAGAAGCCTGGAGCGAGGGGGGAGGAGCAGGCGGCAAAGCCGCCCAGAACGCTGTTGTCCGCCACTGGCCGCGCCATCGGTGATTTTTCCATGATTCGTGAAGGCGACCGGGTACTGCTGGGGCTGTCCGGCGGCAAGGATTCGCTGTCACTGTTGCAGGTGCTGTTGCATTTGCAGAAGAAAGCGCCGGTCAAATTCGAACTGGCCGCCTGCACTGTGGACCCGCAGTCGCCGGATTTTGACCCTTCACCACTGAAAGCCTATCTGGCGGAACAGGGGGTGCGCTATTTCTACGAAAGCCAGCCCATCGTCGAACAGGCCAAGACCTCGATGCAGGGCGATTCCTTCTGCGCCTTCTGCTCGCGCATGCGACGCGGCATCCTCTACCGCACAGCGCGGGAAAACGGCTACAACGTGCTGGCGCTGGCACAGCATCTCGATGATGCGGCGGAGACCTTTCTCATGTCCACCTTCTTTGGCGGCAAGCTGCGCACCATGAAGGCACACTATCTCAACGATGCCGGCGATATCCGCATCATCCGCCCCTTCATCTATGTGCGCGAGCGCCAGACCGCCGCTTTTGCCAAGTCGGCCGGCCTGCCGGTGATCGCCGAGAACTGCCCGTCCTGCTTTGCCGTGCCGACGGAGCGCTGGCACATGAAGCAGCTGCTGGCGGAACAGGAAAAGAAGCATGCAAAAATGTTCGCCAGCCTGCTCACGGCACTGAAACCGTTGCTGCGCGACGAGCGCGTGACTGTAGGTAATGAAAACCCTCAGTAGCTGTAGGTCAGGCGAACCTGATGGAAGTCGATGCCGTTGTTGGGCATCTTGATGTCGGCGTTGGACAGGTGCTGCCAACGGTAACCCAGGTCGTATCCCCCCTTGGCGCCAAAAGTTGCGCCAAAACCGACATGGTCGCCAAAGTTGAAATGGCTGCCGAAATTACGGTGGCTGTTGATGCGCGAGGCGGACAGCAAGTGGGCGCCGACCGCGCCTTCGAGATAGAAACCGGATGGGCCGCCATTGGGTAATATGCGGAAAACCGGCGTGATGCCGATATCCCACAGATCCCTGCTGCCGTCACCGTCACCCTGCCAGCGTCCCAGAGAGGCTTCCCAGTAGCCGGTGAGATGCCAGGCGCCGCCGGTGAACCATTTTTTGTCCCATTTCCACTGCGTGTGAATCCGCACTTCCTCAGTGGAATCGCTGCCACGCCCGATTTCCAGGCCAAAGCCATCGGGCGCATTGCCCGCCATTGCGCCCAGCGAGGGGAAAGCCATGATCAGGAACACCAGGAGCTGACTGGATAATTTCATGATGTGATAACCCCGCCGTGTCCCGTCGCATTATTTGTAGATGATGACCTGTTCGCTGCTCTTCTCGATCACCGTGGTGCTGGATGAGCTGCTGCCGCCACGGTAAGCGCCCCCGGCGGGATTGAACTGGTCTTCCAGCTGGCGCGCGACATCGATGCCCAGGCTCTTGGACACGTCGGACATCACGCGCCCGCGGTTGGGCACGATGCGACCGCCACGCGAAGTGGACAGCAACTTGACGTCAGAACCCTCGCCCATGGCGCTGAAAGCAGCCTTGATCTCGTAGGTCTTGGTGTTGATCAGGTTGAAATCGGCCACCAGTTCCAGGCTGAAAATGTGGGACAGGGTATCGGAACCGATCACCGGCGTGTCTTCGTCGCGAAACTGGATGCTGCTCACCGTGCCGAACAGCACGTAATCGGCGCCCTTGTAGTAGCCTTTCTTGATGCGGTCGATGATATCGAACAGTTTGTCGGTGTCCTTCTGGGTCACCGGCCGACCCTGGAACACACGGTAACCGCCGGATTTGAGCATTTCGCCCTTGATGTCGGAAACGAACTTGTGCAGTTCGCCGCGATCAATGTAGGTATAGGTGCCGGAAGCTTCGTAATAGCTCGATTCCGAACGGGCATTGACCGATCCCCGGCTGCCGGCGGAATAGCTGTAGGGTGTCTCCCGCTCACGTTCACTGTAGTTGCCACGATAGGAAGACTTGTCATGTGCGGCGACGACATGGAAATATTCGCGCACCTTCTCCTCATAGCTCAGGTCGGTAACAGCGATTTTCGGCACGGCGGGCTCGCTCGCTGCCAGCACAGGGGCGCTGAAGCCCAGAACGGCAAGCAGAGTCAAGGCAAAGCTGCGAATAAACATGGGGAAACTCCTTCAGTCAAACTGCGGGAAACCCGGAGCAGACAATCAAATGTCTTAAACCCCGTGTTCCCACAATCAATTTCAGCGGGTGGAAGTCTTGCGGATTTCCTTCTCGTCCGCCCACTCGATCACACCCGATTCCACGTTCACCAGCATCAGGCTGAATTTGTAGTACACATCCTTGATATCGCTGGTGCGCTTGACGATGGAGGTGATATTGCCCTCGACGCGGAAGTCTGCGCCCTCCATCTGGCCAATCTTCTTGGACGTGCTCTTCTTGTAGAGGCCGGTCTGGTTCTGGCGGATCAGCTCGTCAGTCTGGTTCTGCATCGCATTGGTGTCGACAGCGAAGCGCACCGCACCGCTCTTGAGCAACTGGGCGCGGATTGAGTCGGTGATGGCACGGGTGTCGATATACTCGCTGGTCTTGTTCTTGACCTCGGCGATGGTCACCAGCGGCGTCTTGCGCGACTGGGTGACCGGTCGCGATTGCAGCAGGGAGCGCGCCATGGTTTCGGCGATGGTTTGCAGGTCAGTGGAGCCGAATTCGTTGGTAACGGTTTCGACCGCCTTGGAATCACCATACTTCACCGGCCCGGAACTGACTTCCGGCGAGGTGGTGGCACAGCCGCCAAGGCCCAGCGCCACAGCAGCGGAGAGGGCAAGCAGCAGGAAAGAAGGACGTGACAGGTTCATGAAAAACTCCTATTCGTTGGGCCAGGTTGTATTTGAAGGGGAACCGCTACTCGTCGTGGTATTGTTGGGGCTTTGCAGCACCAGGCGAAAATCCGTTGCCTGGGGCGTGGGCGCCACCACTGTGATCAGATGTTTTTGCTTGCCATAGATCACCACCGGCTTCCAGGGCTCCTCGTCCCAGACACTGAAACCGGCATCATCGAGCCACTTGAAGCGGTAGAACAGCCTTTCGTTGGAAGAGCTGGTATTGGTCACCTCGGCCTGGATATTGATCAGGCCGTTGCGCCGCACCACGCGCAGATCGGTCACCTTGAGATAGGTCATTTCCCCCAGCTGTTCCAGCTTGCTTGCCAGGGAATCAGCATAAGCCGGTGCCAGCGGCAGCCCCAGAGCCAGCGTCAGCCCCATGAACGCAAATAGTCGGGCCAGCATTTTCATGGCATCACTCCTGTTGTCGTGGTTTTAGTAGTGGATTTTGCCTTGACGGTTTTTTTCTTCGTCGCGGCCTTGGATTCCTCTCCAGCCGCAACCGATGCGGGCGGCGCTTCGACGGCAGTGTTGTTGGCAGCAGCCAGCAGCTGCGGGGGATACTGCGGCAGACTGGCATACAGGCTTCCGCCCATCAGGCGCAAGGGGATAACGGTATGCCGTCCCATCACATTTGCCTCGACGCTTTTCACGCCAAATGGACCGCTGACGCCAATCGTGTATTTCCCCCATGGCAGAGTGGTCCGCCCGATCAGGATATGCGAGGGCAAAGTGCGCCAGACGCGCTCGTCGGCGCCTTCCGTCACCACCGCAGCAATGGTCACCAGCAGTCCGGCGATGGCATTACGATCGCCCGCCTGCTTTTGCGCCACGCTCTTGGTGATGGCGCGGATGGTGCCGCGCAACACGATGCCGGGCATGTCGTCCTTCAAGGCACGGCGCGCCATGGCATCGACGCTGGTAACCGGATACACCGGCAAGGCCTTGCCATTCACGCTCAACTGGGCGGGCAGGAACACCGATTTGTCGGATTTGATCACCGGAAAGGAAATCGGCACCGCGCCCCAGGTTTTGCCATAAGGCACAGGGATAGGGATGGAGACCGATTCGCGTGCCGGCGCTGAGCCAGCCTCGACCACAAACAGCACGTCGCTCTCATTGGCCTTGAGCTTGCGGGAACGGGTTTCCAGCCCATTCAGCCCCTCCTCCAGCCATTTGATGTCGGGGCGCAGTTCAAGCGCCTTGCGGTAACCCGGGGCGGCCAGGCTGGGTTCGTCCAGAGCCTCATAGACAAAACCCGCGAGATAATGGCTGAACGCGCTCTGGTAGCTGTTCTTGAGCGCAGTCACCTCGGCATCATTGAGGGTTTCCACCGGGTAGCCCTTGAGGTCGCGCACCTCAGTCTTGACCTTGCGCTGTTTCGCCTCTTCTTCCACATTGGCGAGTTCCTTGGCGCGCAGTTCGGCGATGATGGCCTCGCGCTCATGGGTTTTCTTGATTTCGGTGCGTGCCGCATCCCAGTCCCACAGCGCCAGATGATCGAGCGCAAGACGGGTGGAGAGCATCACTTTCTCGTAATCCTGGCCGTCATAGCGCCGCGTCTTGTCGTTGATGATGACACTGCCGATATTGCCGATCAGTTTTTCCGGGCTGGTCTTGGCCTCCTCTTCCCAGATTTTTACTTTCTCGTCGGCCAGCAGCCAGGCATCCCGGCTTTCCGGGAACTGGTTTTTCAGGCGCAGCAGTTCCCCTTTTTCGAAGAAGTAGAGCAGATCCTTGTCGTTGCCGGAGTTGTTCTTTTCCAGTTCCAGCAGCGCCTGGTCGACACGGCCGCTGGCGGCCATGCCCACTGTCTGCTTGAGTTCGGAATCATAGCTGCGCATGGTGCCGGCACAGCCGCTGACCAGCAGTGCTGCGAGCGTAGCCGCAGCAAGCCTGGATGAAATATGGATGTGCATCACGCCCCGTCCTTCTTGGTTATTGTGTGCCGGGCGGCATGGTCAAAAGCCCCTGAGGAGAGAAATTCTAGTGGCGCCCTATGCCGCTGTCAACGCGGGCCTGGGTCATCGTCTTCATTCGCTCGCCAGCTGGTCGGCGCTGGTGAAAATCCAGGTGCGGGTGATGCTGAGAATATCGGTATCGCGCCGGATATCTTCCGGCAGGCGGGCATAAGGCGCAGCCAGCTCGACGATGCGCACTGCCGCCGTATCCAGCACCTTGTGGCCGGAGGAGCGGTTGATCTCGACTTTCTCCACGCTGCCGTCGGCACGAATCGACACCGTCAGCTGCAACTGGCCATAGAGCTTCTGCTGCCGGGCCGCCTCGGGATAATTCAGGTTGCCGACCTTCTCTACCTTCATGCGCCAGTCCTCGACATAACGGGCAAAACGGTATTCCTGGGTACGCGCGCCGATGAACTTGCGCCGTGGCAATTTCTGGTAATTGTCCCAGTCGCGCGAGATTTGCGCTTCCAGCCGCGCGGCATCAAGGCTGCGCTGCATCAGTTCGGTGGCATTGGGTTTGACCGCCGCTTCACTGTTTTGCGGCGCACGGGTGGTGTCGGGAGCCTGCTCCGCGCGCTGTCTGGACTTGACCTGGGTCAACAGGCGGCGCGCCTGCTGCTCCAGCTCAACCACGCGCCGCTCCTGCTGCTCCACCGCAGGAGTGGGGGCAGGGCGATTGAGATTGGGCAGGAAGCTCTTGGCACGGCGCTCGGCCTCGGTATTGCCCCCGCCATCTAGATTGGCCTGGGCCAGCGCATCCGCTTTGTGCGGCTTGCTGGCGGATTTGCTGTTGACCAGCACCACTTCGAGGTAAGCAGCCGAATTGGGAAGCTTCGAAGGAGGTGCAATGAAATGGGTGGCGAGTGGAACCGCGTGCAAAATTATTGAGACAACCAGCATTACCCCAATGCGCGAAGGCTCGCTGATTATCGCAAGCAGGGCTGTCCCACTAGAATAAGAAGGCTTATCCAATAATTTTTTCATTTAGCGCCAGAAGTTTAAGCGCTTGAGCATGCCTGTCAAGCTACTTCAGCCACCCGCACACCATGGAATTTGCACCGGACTTCCAGCTCCAGCAAGTCCACCGCATCGATCCTCACTTCCACCGCCGTGCCCGGTTCCATCTCCGCCATGCCGAAAACCCGCGTCACCAGCGGCAGGCTGTCGAAGCGCACCAGATTTTCCTTGATCACCGTGGCGGGCGCGATGCTGATATCCTCCTGCAGCAGGTAACGCAGACACCAGTAGCGCTCCATGCTGCGCTGCACATTACCATAGGCCTCGTGTGCCAGATCGAAATCGCGTATGGCAGAAAACAGGGCTTCGCTGTTCGGCGCATAGGGGGGTTCCTGCCCATACAGCAGGGCAATGATCTGGCGCTGGTTAAGCAGGTCGACATAGCGCCGCAATGGCGAACTGGACCAGGCATACTGCGCCACACCCAGCCCCTGATGCGGACCCGGCGTGGTGCTCATGCGCACCTTGCCATTATTCTGGCTGCGGTAGATCGCCGCCACACCGGCCTCGCTCAACTGCCTGGCCCAGTGGGAGTTGACCTGGATCATCAGCTCCGACACCACCTTGTCGATCGGCGAACCGCGCGGGCGTTCGCTGATGGCAACATGTTCGCCGTCAATCTCGAAATTGTAGTCCTTGAACTGGCTCTGGCTGCCGACCTTGCCGCGCAGTTCCTCAAGCCGGCAGGCAAACTGCCACAGCATTTCCAGCTCCGCCCGGAACGGGTAATCCGGTCCGCCGTGGGCCAGGGTTTCAGCATTGAACACCGGTTCCAGGGTATCGTGGCGCAGGTTGGTGGCGATATGCACCCGTTCCACCCGGCTTTCCACGGCGAGAATTTCGTACTCCGGCGATACTTCCAGATACATGGACAGCGCCGGGTTGGCCGTGCCTTCGTTCAGGGTGAAGCATTCCACCACATCGTCCGGCAGCATGGTGATCTTGTGGCCCGGGATGTACACCGTGGAAAGGCGCTGCAGGGCGATATTGTCGAGCTCGGAGCCTGGTTCGAAACCCAGTGCGGGCGCCGCGATGTGAATGCCCACATGCCAGTTGCCATTGGGCAGGCGCTCTACCGAAAAGGCATCATCGATTTCCGTGGTGGCGGCATCATCGATGCTGAACGCCTCGACATCCGCCAGCGGCAGATCGTGTTCACGCTCGAAGCCGCCCACGATATCGAAACCGGTGCCGCGCGGAAAATGCTCCAGCACAAAGCGCCTGAAATGGTAGTCATGGCTGGAGGGAATGGCACCACACTGCTCCAGCAGACGGGCAGCAGTCGCCCCCATGTCGGCGCAGGCCTTTTCCAGCGCCTTGTGTTCCAGGCTGTTCTTGTCCGGGTGATAGAGCAGCATTTCCACCACCCCGGGCGTAAATGTCTCCGGCAGGGTGGCATTACACAACTGGTTGACATAGCCAGCCACAGTAGCAGCCTGCTGGCGTTTTTTCTCTTCGGAAGCCAGCGCTGCGCGCAGGTTTTCTTCCGGTGCGGCCTTGTAGCGGCCCTTGCCCTTCTTGTAGAAATACATCGGCGCACCGTGCAGGCGAAGCGCCACCGCTGCCGCCTCCACCGGGCCAGGAGCGCGGCCGTAATATTCCTGGGCCAGCTCGTTGAACATGAATTCGTCCGCCCCGCAGCATTGCCACAGGAAATCGGTGTCCAGTTCCGCAGCAGCCGCATCGGCGGCATCCATGAAACCCGCCACTGGCGGGTTCTCAAAGCGCAGCAGGACGTTGCCGGCCTTGATCTTGGCACGCTTGCCGTGCGGCGTCTCCACTTGCAGCGACGCGGTGTTGTCAGCCATCACGCTCGCCACCTTGATGGCGCCGTCTTCTTCGTACAATACGTTCATTCAAGTCTTTTCAAAATTAAACGGTTAACCGCAAAGACGCCAAGTAAAGTTCTTCACTTTCCACTTCGCGCCTTTGCGGTTTAACCATTTTTCAGGAACGATCGGACAACAGCGCCGCCAGCAATTTGCCGTGCACGCCGCCAAAGCCGCCGTTGCTCATCACCAGCACGTGGTCGCCGGGACAGGCGGCGCCAGCCACTGCAAGCACCAGCGCCTCCAGATCGTCAAAGGCGGCTGCCTTCGCTCCCAGCGGCGCCAGCGCGGCGGCGGCATCCCAGCCCAGGTTTGCGCCATAGCAGAATACCTGATCGGCCTCCCTGAGGCTGGCGGGCAACGCATCTTTCATCACACCCAGCTTCATGGTGTTGGAGCGCGGTTCCAGCACCGCCAGGATGCGGGCGCTTCCCACTTTCTGCCGCAAGCCGCCCAGCGTGGTTTCAATCGCGGTGGGGTGATGGGCAAAGTCGTCATAGACCGTAACCCCGTTCACCACGCCGCGCACTTCCATGCGCCGTTTGACATTGCGGAACTGCGCCAGCGCCTCGATCGCCACCTCGGCCGGCACCCCGGCATGACGGGCAGCCGCGATGGCGGCCAGCGCATTCAGGCGGTTGTGCTCGCCCATCAGGTCCCAGCACAACGTGCCCTGGAAAGCTTCCTTGAAGGCAATGGTGTCGGCACCGCCGATCATCCAGCCATCCGCCACGCCGAAACGCTCCAGCGGCGTCCAGCAACCGCGCTGCAGCACCCGTTCCAGGCTGGCTTCGCGCCCATTAACCACGACCAGGCCAGCACCCGGAACAGTACGAACCAGATGATGGAACTGGGTTTCGATGGCGGCCAGATCGGGGAAAATGTCAGCGTGGTCGAATTCCAGATTGTTGAGAATCGCCGTGCGTGGATGGTAATGGACAAACTTGGAACGCTTGTCGAAAAAGGCAGTGTCGTATTCATCCGCCTCGATGACGAAAAAGGGCGATTCGGTGAGCCGCGCCGAAATGCCGAAATTCTGCGGCACGCCGCCGACCAGGAAACCCGGGCTGAGGTTGCCGTATTCCAGTATCCACGCCAGCATCGAGGACGTGGTGGTCTTGCCGTGGGTGCCCGCCACGGCCAGCACCCATTTTTCCCTGAGCACGTTCTCGTACAACCACTGCGGGCCGGAAATGTAGGGCAGGCCGCGATCGAGAATGGCCTCCATGAGGGGATTGCCACGGCTGACCACATTGCCGATCACATAGATGTCCGGCTCCAGCCCGAGCTGTTCCGGGCCGAAGCCTTCGACCAGGGCAATGCCCTGGGCCTCGAGCTGGGTGCTCATGGGGGGATAGACATTGGCATCGCAACCGGTGACGCGGTGGCCTGCCTGTTTGGCAATCGCCGCGATACCGCCCATGAAGGTGCCGCAGATGCCGAGAATGTGGATATGCATAGGGAGCGGATTATAGCCTGTAACGCGGGGGCTGTCCGCCGCCTCCCCCGCCGTGCGGTTTACAGGCGGTGCTCGGCGAGCGCGGCAGTACCGGGGATCTGCAGCACTTCCAGCAGTCCGTTGCTGATTTTCTGCGCGCGGCTGCCCCGGCTGTCCCTGAATATGCTTGCGCCAAGAATCTCCGCCACATTGAGGGAAACGCCATAGTACAGATTGCGGCTGCGCTCGCCCCCGGCTGCCGGTTCATAGCCGCGCGAGCCATAACCCACCGCCAGCTCGAAATAGCGCAGCGGCTCAATGCTGCGCAGCGAGGGAATGCCGCTGGCCTTGAGTGCCAGCAGGTAGGTCTGGCCGCTATGGTCGTCAACCGGATCGATCTGATGGAGGCGCCGGGCATCCGATGAAGGCCAGTACATGAGGCGAAAATCCATCACTTCATCCAGCGCCGGGTTCCTCTCCAGCAGCAGGCTCAGACCGCTGCCAAGGGTATTCATCACCAGGTCTTCCTTGCTGAAGCGGAACTTGCTGGAATAACCATCGCCGACTTCCACCGCCAGCATCACCCCCCAGGCCGTCGCTGCTGCCATCCACGCGGCAGTGCCACGGTCATTGCCGGCCCACTCGAAGGCGCTGGTGAGCAGGCGCGTGCCGACATAGGTCGAATACAGGTGTCCGAACTTGTCGGCCCCGCCGGTGTAGGTGCCCTGCCCGAACCAGCCTTCGTTGACAGTCTTGAACTCCGAGCTCATGCTGTCCTTCCACCAGTGCGCGGAGCCGTACCACAATACGCCCGCCGCAGCGCCACCAACCAGCAGGCCCGTGCGCAGGCGTTTGTTCTCCGCCGTCAGCGCCCCATCCTCGCCCAGCGAAGGCAGTCGTGGAAACTCGATACGCTGTTCCTCGACGACCGGTTCAGCACCCGCGACACCACTCCAGCAGGTCAGCAACAGCAAGGCAAAAAGAGCTTTTCTCATGACAAAATCTCGGCAATTACGGGCGCATGGTCGGAAGGTCGTTCCAGCTTGCGTGGGACGGTGTCGACCACGCAAGAGGAACACCCCGGCACCAGCGTCGTGCTCAGTAAAATATGGTCGATACGCAGGCCCATTTTACGACGAAAGGCCTGGAGACGATAATCCCACCAGGTAAAGGATTTCTCCTCCTGCTCAAACAGGCGGAAGCTGTCGCTCAGGCCAAGCTGCAACAGCTTCCCGAATGCCTCGCGCTCGGCTGCGGTGCATAGCACCTGCCCTTCCCAGGCCTTGGGGTCGTACACATCGCGGTCTTCCGGGGCAATATTATAGTCGCCCAGCAAGACCAGATCCGGATAGCGCGTCAACTCCCCCCTGAGCCAGTCCGTGAGCGCGGCCAGCCATTGCAGCTTGTACTGGTATTTGTCGGAATCCACGCTCTGGCCGTTGGGGATATACACGCACACCACGCGCACCCCGCCGAGAGTGGCTGCCAGCACCCTTTTCTGCTCGTCGGCGTAACCGGGAATGCCGGTGCTCACATCCTGCGCGATCTCCCTGCTCAGGATGGCCACGCCGTTATAGGTTTTCTGCCCGGAAAAACAGGCGTGGTAACCCGCCGCCTCAATCTCGGCCAGGGGAAAGTTTTTATCCTCCAGCTTCAGTTCCTGCAGGCACAACGCATCCGGCTGGTTCGCCGCCAGCCAGTCCAGTACCTGGGGCAGACGGACCTTGAGGGAGTTGACGTTCCAGGTGGCAATCTTCATGAAGACATTAAACCCAGTAATAGCGCGACATTAAACATATATATCCGTTCTAGCTACACAAATAGAGCCTGCCGGGTAACCCAGCACCAGTTGCCAATCTGCCAGAACATGCTCAAACAGCCTCCGCAATCAACCGGCGCAGGCCATCGCAAAACTTGCCGAAGCTGGGCGATACATTGCTATCAGGCTCCAACAATGGACCTATTTTCTCGGCCCATTCATGCTTGATCTGTCCTGGTAAAGGCCAGCCCGCTTTCTTGATGGCCGTCGATCCACCCGGATACACCGCATCGGCGAGCAACTCCCAGGTGTCGCAAGCGCTATCCTGAGTGTAACGGTTCAGCACATCAGCCTTGGCGCGCGGATATGCGCTCTCCAAAGCCTGCCTGTCACCCAGATACCAAGCTTCCACTTCTTCAATGGCAAGCCTGAAAAGAGTTTTGGGCGCGGGGTTACATCCCACGGCCAAAGCCTTGAGTTCAGCCAGAAAGTCCACGCAATTGCGCTTATCAGTGTCCAGCACAACCACAACAGCATCGATCCCGGGTGTTCTGCCATAGCCCTGCAACAAGCGCGGCAACTGATCAAGCAGGATCCGCTTCGCCGGGTCTGCGCCTGCATTGAGATTCTTCGGAATACGGCCTATACCTTTGTAGGCATGCACACGCCAGCTATGCGGGCCACCTTGTTCCCCAAGCAACTTGGGCAAAATCACCTCCAGCAGCTTCTCTCCAGAGCTGTCTTCCACCAGTATCTCGATGTGCATGTTCACCTCGCATCAAGATAATCGCTGTACCAAAGTCCGCCCAGAGGCAGCCCTTCGGCGACAAGGTTCTTGACGATATCCAGCTCGGAAACCCGGCGAATAGTCGAAAAACCATCCTGGCCCTTTTCCAGAATCCACACCTCCTCCGGAGAGAGAGCATCCACGAAATACGGCTGATGCGTGGTTACAAATACCTGCGGGGCATTCTTCCTGCCTGTGGCATGTGCCCGAAATTCCTGTGCTAACGCCTCTAGCAGCTTGTGATAAAGCCCATTTTCCGGCTCCTCGATGCAGATAAAGGGCGGCGGCTCGGGGTCTTCCATCAGCAACAGGTAGGCAAACATCTTCAGAGTGCCATCGGACATCTGTTGGGCAAAGAACGGATCGCCAAACGCGCCATCGTTGAAGCGCAGCAGCACACGCTTGTCATCGGTCACCTTGGTGTCGATTTTGGTGATGCCAGGAATCTTGCTGGCGATGCGATCAAGGATGCTCTTGAAGCGATCTTTGTGCTCACGCTCCATGAACTGCACCACGTTGCCAATGTTATCGCCGTGCACGTTCAAATGCCTCTGCGGGCCGGCTGTTGGCAGGCTGCGCGCCGCATCCGGGTAAAAGTAAGAGAGATACCACCCCTTGAGGAAGTCTCTGAACTTGGCAATGCGCGGATGCTCCTTCAATGTTCCCAGGGTGGAAATGCCCAGTTCGCGCGGGTCGGTCAGCTCCACCAAACTGCTGGCATTGTCTTCCTCTTCTGTGTCACCAATGGCGTCCTCGCCTGCCCACACCGTGCCCTTGCCATGTTCCAGCCGCAAAAAGGGATAAGGTCGCCCGTATTTCTGGTTCTTGCGGCGCTGACGCAATGCCTCGGACAGCACGAAGGGGCGGCCACTGGCATCCAGATCAATCGCTAGTTCGTAAGTGATTGGGCGTTCGTTTTGTGCCTCGCGGTAGTAGATCTCAAACCGAATTGGCTCCGACATACCCTTTGAACGCATCCTTTCGAACCCACCACGCTGTTTCATGTCGCAGGCGGTTTCCACATCGGTGGCAAGACAATCCGCTACAAATCCAAAGGCATCAAACAGGGTGCTCTTACCAACACCGTTCTTGCCGATTACCACTGTGAATGGTGTGAGTGGCTCGCCTATCTGCTCCCCCGATAGCTTGCCCAGCGAAACATCGTGCAAAGCTCGAAAATTTTGGACGCGAAATCCTTCGATGATGGCCACTTAGTTTTCCTCCGTTCTTGTCAATGCCAGGCCATAGAGCGTCTTGCAGGTGGCAACTTCTCCGGTCAGGGCTTGGCCAGGTCGAAACGCGCCGCCTCATCCAGACCTGCCTGCTCCAGCAGGGCAGCGCGCTGCTGCCGCAATGCGGCGTCACCGGGATTGGCTGCAATCAGATCGGAGACCGTGGCAATCGCATCGTACCAGTAGCCTTCCTCGGCATAGATGAAGGGCACGGCCCGCTTGTCGGCCTGGGCCAGCTTCTGCGTCAGGGCCGGTGGCGCTTCGTTGCGCATGATGGTGCCGCTGGCGATGACATCGTTGGAACGTTGCTGCGGGTCCGTCACCATGCCGACGAACCAGCGGTACTCGATACCGGGTTTGAGCTGAATGCCCAGATCCTTCAGGCGCAAGCGCTGGATGCCGGCCCGGGTCGGGGTATCGAGCTTTTTCTCCACCAGCGGCTGGATGGCCTGATCATTGATGACGGTGATCTCCAGTTTGGTGGCCACGGGTTTTGACAGATACCAGTACAGATCGGGCTGCGTCTGGGTGGTGAGGCCGGTATGGTCGGGGGCGAGAACGGCAATGCGCGGCACGCCGCCGCTGTCCGCGCCCCGGCTCCCGCCGCCCACCCGGCTGGCGGGCGCGCCGCGCAAGGGCGGTTTATAGGCGGGGAGCAGGGACGAAGAAGCCGCCGGGGCCGCAGTGACCTCGGCCGCAGCCACACCCACACCCGCGACATGGGCTGCCAGCAGAACGGCCAGCGCCCAACCGGAAATCAGCTTGATGCTCATGATGTTTCTCCTCGATCGAGACGTTCGATAATCTGATACACGGAAACCCTTTCATCCTTGCCCTTGAGGGCAATCTCGCCCACCGCCTCGGCACGGTAACGCCCCCCCAGCAGCTTCAGGGTGGATTCTCCAACCAGGATTCGGCAGGCCCTCCCCTCGCCAGCGGGGACAGTAAAGTCCTTATTATAGCTTTCCAGGCGTGAAGCGACATTCACGCTGTCGCCAATCACCGTGTATTCCATCCGCTCGCTGCCTCCCAGGCTGCCCGCCACCAGGGGACCGGTAAAAATGCCGACACGAATCCCGATCGGTGCCAGTCCGCGCGCGCTCCATAGACGGTTGAGCCGGTCGAGCTCGCTTTCCATGGCCAGCGCGCATTCGACTGCATTGGCCGCATCAGCAGCGATATCCGCCTCGGTGTGATGCGCCACCGGCGCACCGAACAGGGCCATGACCGCATCGCCAATATACTTGTTGATCACGCCGTGATGCTGCGCAACCACGCGCGCCATCGCCTCCATGTACTCATTGAGCCAGTCCATCAGCAACTGGGGCGGCAGTTTTTCGGAAATGGAAGTAAAGCCGCGAATATCGGAGAACAGCACGGTAGCGGTAATCAGCTGCGAGCGTGGGCGGCCGCCCTGGAGAAACTGTTCACGCTGCTCCCACAAGGTCCGGGCAACGTCATCCGAGACATGGCGCGAAAAAATCTGCATCAGCGCCGCGCGCTGCCGCTTTTCCTGGCTGGCCATATAGGAAGCGGCAGACATCGCGCTGAGCAGGAAACCCAGCCCGGGTGGCACCACCGGTATCCACCAGGTATGCAGAAAAGCGGCGTAATACACGCCACTCAGCAGGGATAGCCCGAGCAGCATGGCGAGCACAAAATTCCTCAGCGCCCGTGCCGCCAGGGCAAGCCCGCCGCCCAGCAGACACCACAGCCAGATCCAGGCATATTCGGCGGGTTCGCCTGCCACCTTGATGGGAGAAACATCGGCCTGGGCGAAGCGCAGCAGTTGGCTGACCACGTAACCGAACAGTTCCACGCCATAAATGCGCTGATCGTCGCTCATGCCGTGGCTGTAGGGTGTAAAGAAATAATCGTTGATGCTCTTGGCGGTAGTGCCGACGATGACGATTTTGTCCTGGATATCCTCGCGCCGCACCTTACCTTCCAGCAGTTCGGTAACAGTGAAGGTGCGGAATTTTGCCGGCATCCCGGCATAATCGAGCAGAAACTGGTAGCCGGCCGCATCCGCCTTGACGTAGCCGCCATCGTTCTGCTCGAACGGCGGCACCGTAGTATGTGCCAGGCGCAAATACTCGGGATGGGCAGGGTCGGCCTCCAGGCCAATGCCGGAGGGCCGGAGATAATGCAGGGCCAGCATCAGCGGGAAGGAATAGCTGACATTCTGCCCATCGTCGAGAAACAGCAGGCCGCGCCGCACAATACCGCCGGGGTCATCGATCAGGTCGTTGAAACCCACCTGGTCGCTACCCTGGAGTACTTTGGGTGGAGGGATGGGCACCGCGCCGACGCCGCCATATTTGGTGACCCAGACGATATGCGGATTGTTTTTCAGGCTTGCATCCAGGCGTTCCGTGCCCGGCAGCACGGGATGATCACGGTATTTGTCCATGCCGATCACGCGTGCGCCCTGGGCAGCAAGCCGTTCCAGAACCTGTGCCAGCACCTCGTCGGAAAGCGGGAATCCCCAGCGCTGCAAGTCCGCCTCGGTTTCAGTCACCAGCGCGATGCGCGAATCGGCCACCACCGCCGGACGCAGCCTGAAGGCAAGATCATAGGCCATGAGTTCGAGCGCCTGCAGGTTGCCGCTGGCGCGCAAGCCCCACAACAGCAGGAAAACCAGATTGCCCAGCAGCAGGCAGGCAACGAGCGGCGCACGCAATCGGTCAGGCACTACAGCCAGTTACCTATGAGCAGGAAGGGAGACCAGTAGCTGGGGTGGCTGAAGCGCTTGTCCGCCAGCATCCGGAGCTGGGCATTCTGCAGGGCATGGGCCTTGCTCATGCCGGGCTGCCGGAGCTGGGCATAGAATTCGGCCACCAGCATGGAAGCCGACTGGTCGTTGATGAACCACAGCGAAGCCAGGGCGCTGCTCGCTCCTGCCTTGACCGCCACCCCTGCCAGTCCCAGCGCGGCACGGTCGTCGCCAGCCGCGGTCTGGCAGGCGCTGAGCGTCAGGAGCGAAATCGGCTGGTCGCGGTAGCGGCTGGGTGAAATCAGCTTCTCCAGGCTGTCCATGGTCAACTTGCCGTCATAGGCGAGCAGGAAGGTCTGCCTCACATCGCTCTCGAACTGCCCGTGCGAAGCGATGTGCACCACGCTGTAGGGATTCTGGCCCAGCTCAGATTCCACCTTGCCCACGACATATTCCTGGTCCTTCAGCACCTTGCCGCGATAAAGCTGGCCCACTGCCTGCAATTCCGCTTCCACGTTGGGCAATTCCGAAAATCCCTGCACTGCCTGGGTGAGCCCGTTGAGCAAGGCACGCGGGGATTTCTCCACGGGCATCGCCTGGATGTCGGTCAGGGCCAGGCTGGGTGTGGTGGCAACCGCATAGTGCGCCACCAGAAAAGCCTGGCCGTCATGCAGGGCGCTCATGGGGATGGTGCGCAGGGCGCCATCGGGCACGAACACCAGGGTCTTGACGCCATGGGCGGCCAGTTCGCCTTCCAGCGGGCGCAGCAGCCAGCCATACAGCTCCTGGCTATAGGGCAGATATTCCCGCGTGGTGCGTTTTTCCAGCCGGGCTCGGAAATTCCTGACGCTTTCGACCACCTGCCGTGAAGGAACAGGCACCGTAAACTGGCGCATGCCATCGGCAAAATCGGCGATCAGCTCCAGCCGGTCGGGCAGCAGAATGGGGTACACCACCGCAACGTCAGCGCCCAGGCGTGCAGACTCCTTGATCCGGCCCTGCCGGGCGGCAACGCAACTGTCCTGGAAGTAATCCTGCAATTCCGCGGCCTTGGAAAGCTCGATGGTATTGCGCGCCTCTCCCAGCAGCCGCTGCTTGCGCTCGCCTCCTGGGACACCCGCAGCGCGGCGCAGCAACAGGTCTGCCAGCTCGAAATACAGAGGGCCAAGCACTTCACGGAAGGATGACTGACCCCCGGCACCTGTCACCGGCAGGTCGGCACGAATGGACTGGAGATGGTGCATTGCCAGGCGGTAGTCGGCAATCGCACCCTCTGCATCCTGCTGCCGGTTTTTCAACCGTCCCAGTTGCCAGTACCAGCGATAGGCCATTTCTGGCGCATCGACCTGCTGCAGCGCAGCAATGGCGCGCCGGTTGAGCTCGTGGGCATCGGCATCGCGCCCCTGCCGCTCATAAAGCTGGGCCAGATAACCCAGGGCATAGGAGCGGGCACGGGCATCACCGGTTGCATCTGCCACCTTGAGCGCTTCCATCAGCAGCTCATAGGCACGGGACTGGCTATCCTCGGCTGCCTGACGGCCATGAAACTGGGCCAGGGAAAGCAGCAGAAAGGCTTTGTCGTGGCTGTTTTCCTGCGTGGCCACCAGATCATGCGCCTCCCTGGCAAGCGCCAGCGCGTGCCTGTTGTCGCCAGCCGCAGCCGCCACACGCGCGGCATTGGCCAGCGCCTGGGCGCGCAGCAGGGGCTGGCCGGCCTGACGGCCGGACGCCGCACCCTGTTCATAGGCTGCCAGCGCCTCTCGCTGCTGCTCGCGCGCGGCATGCAGGTTGCCAAGGTTGATATGGATCGCAGCCAGGAGGTCATGACGCGCCAGCTTCTGCGCCAGCGCCAAGGCCTGGGTGAGATTCTTTTCGGCCTCGGCGGAGTTGCCCCTGGCCAGGGCAATGCTGCCCAGGCCATTCAGGATCGCCGCCCGTGAGCCATCGTCCTGTACCGCCAGGGCCAGCGGCAGCGCCTCATCCAGCACCGTGCCCGCCTGTTGGTAACGGCCCAGGGCGCGCAGCGATTCAGCCTTGCCCAGCAGCATCCGGAGCCGCGCCTGCCCCCCCGGATTTGCCGATTGCTCCCACTGCGCCGCAGCCTGCTCGAAATCACCCAGCTGGTGGAGCCGGGCGGCATCGCTACCGCTGGACGGAGCAGCAATGGCTGTAGCGGAAATCAGCAAGCCGACAACCGCAGCAACAGCGGGCAAACGGGGCAGGGAATACATGTTCGGGAAACCTCCTTCTCGTGGCTGGAGGATGGAATGCAACAAATTTACCCCAGGGCTGGCGCTTTATCAATGCAATCTGCTAAATTGGAAGCACTTAAGGATCCTGTAGTCGTCAATCAGACTATGGGACATTCATCCGCCGACAAAAAACGCGAACAGGGTTCGCTCCATGAGCGGGGACATGCTGCCATGAATGTACCGTCTTTTCGCCTGAAATCCCTCCACTGCGCGCTGCTGCTGTCTTTTGGCTATTCACTGTGTGCTCACGCCGCCATCACTCTGGACGGCAGCGTAGGGCCCGGCGGCAATCTGACCGGACCGAACTATGCCATCACCGCCGATCTCGGCCGGCAGCTGGGCGCCAACCTGTTTCACAGTTTTGGCACATTCAATCTGGGCAGCGGGGAAAGCGCCACCTTCAGCGGGCCGGGCAGCATCGCCCATATCATCGGGCGCGTCACGGGGGGGGGCGTCTCCACCATTGACGGACTGCTGCGCTCGACCATCCCGGGCGCCAGCCTCTACCTGATCAACCCGAACGGGCTGATTTTCGGGCCCAACGCAGCACTGGACCTGGGCGGATCGTTTTACGCCGGGACTGCCAGTTACATCAGCCTTGCCGATGGAGGGCGTTTTGATGCCGCCACGCCTGCCAGCAGCATCCTCACCTCCGCGCCGCCAGCAGCCTTCGGCTTTCTTTCCGCTCCGGCGCCGATCAGCCTGCACGGCGCCGGGCTAACCGTCGCCCAGGGCCAGAATCTCTCCCTCATTGGCGGAAACATCACCCTCGACAATGCGGCCTGGGCATGGGCGCCGGGGGGCCGGGTCACACTGACCAGCGGCGCATCCCCAGGCGAGATCGGGCTGAACGGAAACAACATTTTCACCAGTGGCGGAAGCATCGCATTACACGATGGCAGCCAGGCCAATGTCAGCGGGAGCGGGGTTGGCGGTTCGATCGTGATTCGAGGCGGCCGCCTGCAGCTGGAAGGCTCCTACCTGGTCGCGGAGACCGAAAACCGGGACGGCGGTTCGATCGATGTCGCAGTCACGGGGGATGTCGGCATCTCTTCCGGAGGCTGGATCACCACCAGCACCAGCGGAACAGGGCGGGGCGGTGATGTACGGATCAGCGCCGGGGGAGCGATCACGCTTTCCGGACGGGGCAGCGATGGCAGCTACAGCGCCATTCGCGCCAACACCACAGGAACGGGCAATGCCGGCGGGATCGCATTGATTGCGCCGGACATCATCCTCGACGAAGGCCTGATCCAGTCCCTGACCATAGGCGAAAGCGGCGGACCGGCACAGTATGGCAGTGGCGGCGGCATTTCGCTCCAGACCAGCCGCCTGGCAATGCGAAACGGCGGCCAGATGGACAGCGGCAGCCGTAGTGGAAGCAATGGCAACGGCGGCAGCGTCGAGATTGATGCCAGCGAATCGGTCGTGATCAGCGGTATCAGTGCAGACGGTTATGCCAGCCTGATTTTCTCCAGCGTACAGGGTGATGGCAACGGCGGCCACATTGCCATTCGTGCCCCCGAAGTGCGGCTGGAAAATGGCGCCCAGCTTGCTGTTTCCACCAGTGGCGCGGGTGAGGGTGGTTTCATCCAGGTGGAAAGCTCGCGCATGAGCATTACCGGTGGCGCCAGAATCGCCGCCAATACCAGCGGCAGCGGCGCGGGCGGCTATGTGGAAATCAGCGCCACCGACGCCCTCACCATCGCAGGGCGGGGAACAGATGGCGAATACAGCGCAATCCGCGCCAATACCAACGGACCCGGCCAGGGAGGATCGATCCGGCTCGACAGCGGAGTTCTGACGGTGGACTCCGGGCTGGTCCAGACCATCAGCCTGGGCGCACAGACCAGCGGTGACGGCGGAAATATCAGCATCAACGCCGGCCAGCTCGCCCTGCTCCGGGGCGGACAGCTGGACAGCGGCAACCGAGGGGGAAGCAGCGGGCAGGGCGGAAACATCGAGATTCACGCCAGCCAGTCCGTCCTGCTTGATGGCAGCCATCCCACCGAAGGCCACCCTTCCGCCATTTTTGCCAATACCTCAAGCGCTGGACTGGGCGGACACGTATTCATCAGCGCGCCCCAGGTCAGCGTGGAAAACGGCGCCCGGATCAATGCCGCCACAGCGGGCAGCGGATCGGGCGGCCTGGTACGGATCGAGGCACAGCAGCTGGAGCTGTTGAATGGCGGGCGCATTATTGCCAGCACCAGCGGATCGGGCGAAGGCGGTTCCGTGGAAATTGCCGCCAGCGATTCGGTGGTGCTGGCCGGGCACGATACCAGCGGCAACCGCAGCGGCATTTACGCCAGCGCTTCGAGCACCGGCCATGGCGGGCACATCCAGATCCAGGCTGGCACACTGCTGGCCGATGACGGCATGATCGAGGCCTCGACCTCGGGGCAGCTGGCAGGGGGAATACAAAACGGCAATGCCGGCCTGATCTCCCTTGAGCTTGCCAGGCTGATCCTGGTCAATGGCGGCCAGATCGAAAATGGCAGCCAGTCGGGCAGCAACGGCAATGGCGGAGGCATCCGGGTGGTGGCGAACGAATCCGTCCTGATGTCGGGCACGAACAATCTGGGTGAGGCCAGCGGCATTTCCGGACAAACCAGCGGACCAGGCAGCGGCAGCAACATTACGCTCTCCAGTCCGCTCGTGACGCTCGACAACGGTGCCGTGTTCACTGCATCGACTTCAGGCAGCGGTCATGGCGGCGACATCCGGATTGACGCCGAGCGTCTGGCGGTCAACCGGGGCGCAATGATCAGCACCAGCACATTTGGCGCCGGCAGCGGCGGCTCGGTCAACATCAACGCCAGCGTTTCCATTGATGTCGCCAGCGGCGGCGGCAGCGAGTTTGGCGTGATTCGCGCCAATACCTCCGGCAGTGGCGCTGGCGGCTCGGTGAACCTGCAAACCGGGCGGCTGACTGTGGACGATGGCGCCGTCCAGGCCCTGAGCTCAGGCCTGGGCAATGCCGGCAACATCACCATCGGCGCCAGCGAAGTGGCCGTGATCAATGGCGGTCAAATCAGCAGCAGCACCCGCCACCCCCTCGGCGGCAATGGCGGCAACGTCGAAATCACGGCGCTCGACAAGATCACAGTGTCTGGTTACAGCCCCGGCTATCCCGATTTCGTCAGCGGCATTTTTGCCAACTCCTCGGGCATCGGTACCGGCGGCAGCATCCAGCTTATCGCGCCACTGGTGACGATCGCCAGCAACGGCACGATCCAGGCATCCACCACCGGCAGCGGGGACGGGGGCGCCATCGGGATTGAGACCCGGCGCCTGGAAATTCTTTCCGGCGGCACGCTCAGCAGCGGTACCTACGGTTCAGGCTGGGGCGGTTCGGTCATGGTCAATGCCTCCGAATCGATTCTCGTCGCGGGCCGGAACAGCGAGGATCTGCCCAGCACCATCCGTGCCAATACCGGTGGCAGCGGCAATGGCGGCAACATCTCCCTGACCTCCCCGCTGCTGGTGGTAGACAACGGCAGCGTGCAGGCCATGACCTATGGCGCTCTGCCAAACGGGGTACGCAATGGCGACGGCGGCAATATTTTTGCCAGTGTCGGGCGGCTGGAGGTGCTGAATGGCGGGTTTATCGACAGCAGCAGCATCAGTTCCAGCACCGGCAATGGCGGCAACATCGATATCGAAGCCAGCGGGGCCATCGTACTGTCCGGTGCCGAAAGCGGCCTGTTTGCCAATGCCAGAGGCAGCGGCAATGGCGGGTATATTTTCGCTTCCGCACCGCAAATACGGATCGAGGACGGCGCAAAAATTCAGGCGCTCACCACCAGCTCGGGAACGGGCGGCTTCATCATGCTCAAGGGGGACCAGCTGAACCTGTCGCATGGCGGCTCTGTCAGCGCAGGCGCAAGCGGCGTGGGTGCGGGCGGTTACATCAACATCGACATGAGCGAAAGCATCAGCGTATCCGGCCAGAACGCAGCAGGGGACTGGAGCGGCATTCGCGCCAGCACACTGGGCGAAGGAAATGGCGGCTTCATCATGCTGCATGCGCCACAGGTCAGAGTGGACAATGGGGTGATCCAGGCGCTGACCTACGGCGAACTGGCAGGAGGAACCGGCAACGGCAATGCAGGTGACATCATGATCGAGGCCAATGGCCTGACCGTGGCCAATGGCGGCCAGATCGACAGCAGCAGCCGCGCCGGAAGCAGCGGGAATGGCGGCAGTATCCTGGTGCAGGCCAATGACTTCATCGACATTTCCGGTAAAGGCAGTGCCTATCCCAGCGCCATTTTTGCCAATACCTTCGGTAGCGGGGAGGGCGGTTACATCTACCTCAAAACACCACAACTGACAGTGCGTGATGGCGCCCTGCTCCAGGCAGGCACGGAGGGAAGCGGCGCGGGTGGTTTCATCATGGCCGAGGTCGGGAAACTCGATGTGCGTGGCGGCGGCAGCATCAGCGCCTCAACCTTTGGCGCAGGGGAGGGCGGATATATCCTGATTACCGCCAGTGAATCGGTCGAACTATCGGGCAGGGACAACAGTGGCAGCATCAGCTCGATTACCGCCCGCACTGACGGTAGCGGCAACGGCGGTTACATCCTGATCCAGACACCAAAACTGTCGCTGAATGGCGCAGAGATCGCCTCGAGCAGCAGCGGCAGCGGCCAGGGCGGACGGATCGGGATCGAGGCTGGCAACCGCCTTGCACTGGAAAATGGTGCAAAAATTGAATCCCGTGGCGATGGAACCGGCGATGCGGGCAGCATCCTGATCCAGGCCGGGGTTTTCGATAGCCGCCACAGCCAGGTCACTACCGAGGCCGCTTCCGCCGGCGGCGGCAACATTGAAATCAGCGCCACTAGCATACGCCTCTCCAACCAGAGCGCAATCAGCGCCACGGTTGGTGGCGGCTACGGTGATGGTGGCAACGTCACGTTGAACGCCCGCGGCATTGCCGCAGTGGAGAACAGCGACATTACCGCACGCGCCGACCAGGGTTTTGGCGGGCGCATCACCATCAATGCCGATGCCTTCCTGCGCGCCGCCGATATCGACCTTGATGCCTCATCCAATGTCATCGGCAACGAAGGCGTGGTGGAAGTCAATGCGCCCAAACTGGATATCAGCGGCAGCCTGGTCGTCCTCCCGGCAAATTTCCTCGATGCCAGCAGCCTGCTCAATGATCCGTGTGCGATTGGCCATGCCGGCCAGGCCAGCAGTTTTGTGATTCGCAGTCGCGGCGGCATCCCGGCACAACCGGATGCCGTCCTGCCCCCCACCCTGCAACCTGAACCATCCGCGTCACCCAACGACAAAACCTCACAGCTGTGGCACATGCCCCGTCTGGCAGCAGGCATGGCAGACTGCAAACAGACCACTGGCTGGAAAGAAAACCGCTTATGAGCAAATCACCCCGATCTGGCCGCCTGGCGCGGCAAACCCTGTATCTGAGCGCAGCCTGTTGTGGACTGGCAATGGCCGAAGGCGTGGAACAGGTGGAGCGCGGCGGCGTGTCCCGGCCCCCTTTGCCCGCCTATCAGCAGCCTGCCACACCACGCTTCACCCTGCCGCCACTCGCCCCCGTGCCGGAACAGGGCGCCCCCTCCACCGGGGTGCGGGTTCTGGTGCGCACCATCCGGCTGGAGGGCCATTCCGCGCAATTCGATGCGGATCTGCGCCAGATTGCAGGCGCTTATGAAAACCGGGTGCTGGGTTCGGACGACCTGCAACTGCTGCGTCACCAGCTCACCCTGTATTACGTCAACCGCGGCTACATCAACTCGGGCGCGCTGCTGTCGGATCAGGAAATCAGGGATGGCGTGGTCACCCTGCGCATCGTCGAGGGCAAACTCAAGCATATCGAAGTTACCGGCCAGCAGCGCCTGCGGCCGGATTACATCAGCAGCCGGATCGAACCCGGCGCCCGCCCCCCGCTCAACATTGGCGAATTGCAACAGCAGCTGCAGCTTCTGCAGCAGGGGGGACTGATCGAGCGCCTCAATGCCGAACTCCTGCCCGGGGTCGAGGCTGGCGACAGCGTGCTCAAGGTCGCAGTGCAGGAAGCCCGCCCCTATCAGCTGACCGCTTCCTTCAGCAATCACCGCTCCCCCAGCGTGGGCGCCTACCGCCCCGAGCTCTATGGCATTCACCGCAATCTGAGCGGGCGCGGCGACACCATCGAGGCACGCTATGGCATCAGCGAAGGGCTGGACGACTATCTGCTGGGCTATGCACTGCCACTCAATGCAAGCGATACCACGCTGACGCTGCGTTATTCCCGCAGCGACTCGCTGGTGGTGGAAGCGCCTTTCAAGAATCTGGACATCGAAAGCCAGACCACCACCGAATCCATTGGCGTCAGCCACCCCCTGTGGCGCACCCTGACCGGCGCATTCACACTGGGATTGAATTATGAACACCGCACCAGCAACACCTGGCTGCTGGGTGTGCCGTTCTCCTTTTCCGGCGGCATTCCCGAAGGAAAAAGCGCAGAACATGTGTGGCGTTTTTCCCAGGACTGGCTATCACAGGGCCCCGACCAGGTCATTGCCCTGCGTTCGACCATCAGCCTTGGCTCAAACAATGCCCTGCCACAGGAAAACGGCATCGGCCCGGAACAGAACTTCCTCACCTGGCTCGGCCAGTTCCAGTGGGCAAAACGTCTGGCCAACCATTCCCAGACGCTGTTCCGCCTCGACGCCCAGATCAGCCGCGATGCCCTGTTGCCCATGGACAAGTTCGGCCTGGGCGGAGCCACCAGCATACGCGGCTACCGTGAAAACCAGCTTTTGCGTGACAAGGGCCTGGTGGCTTCGCTGGAATACCGTATGCCGGTATTTGCCGGCGAGGGAGGGGAAAGCCGCTGGCAACTTGCCCCGTTCATTGATTACGGCCGTGGCTGGAACGTCGATGGCAGCGCCGCGATCCCCGCCAGCATCTCCAGTATCGGACTCGGCCTGCTATGGAATCCGGACCAGAAAACCCAGGCCCAGCTCTATGCCGCCAAGGCGCTGCGCAACGTGCAGAACCCCGGCCATGATCTCCAGGACGCAGGCATCCACTTCCTGATCAGCCGCCAGATTTTTTGAATCGGCTTATCTGCCCCTTGCCCAAGGGTGGGGAGGCGCTTCGGGCGCGGGGGTTTCCGGCGCGCTCTCGGCATCCGCTGCCCTCGGTTTGGGCATCATGGATTTCAGCGGTGCATTTTTCGGATAGCCGGCAGCATCCAGCGCGGCATCCCAGGCGCCCTTTTCATATCCCTTGCTCACTGTGCTGCCCACTACCAGCACCGGCACGAACGCCGCACCGACCAGTTTTTTCAGCGCCTCGGCATCCGCAGGCGTGGTTTGCGGATTTTTCCCGGTATAGGGAATGCCGCGCTTGCTCAGGTGCTCCCGCGCCTGGGTGCAGGGTTCGCCGCAGTCATTGGCGTACAGGGTAACGGGCGAGTTTTTTACCGCCTGCTGGGTGGCATAGGGCAGCTGCGAGGTCTCGATGATGCTGCTGCTCAGTTTTTTCTCTTCGACTTTTTTGGCGCTGGCGGGCGGCGGCTGGTCGGTATAGTGGACCTTGCCGTCAGCATCCACCCAGCGGTACAACTCAGCCGCCTGAACCAGGCTGGCGGCAAGACAGCATGACAACAAAAAAAAGAATCGCATGACCACTCCCTAACAATCAGCTGGCATAAACACAGCCAAGTCTATCACTCCAGCCATTCGACCAGATAGTACAGCCGGAATCCTTCCGATGAACGCGAGGGGCCAAGCACGCGGCCAGGGTACAGATGTTTTGCCGTATCGGCGCCGCTGCGCGCCTCCGCCTCGCCCTCCACCAGTTGCACGCAATTTTCCGGAAAACGGCTGCGCTTGCGCTGCGGCGAATAAATCAGGGCGTAATGTTCGCTGACCACCCGGCCACCCGGGTCATAAAAGATGTTCTTGACCGGCATGCCAGGGCACCTATTTCTTTTGCAGGCTTTTCAGTTTGCTTTCTATCCGTCCGCACAAGGTTTTCAGCACCTTGATGCGGGCAAAATTCTTGTCGTTGGCCTCTACTAGCGTCCACGGGGCATTTTCGGTGCTGGTGCGGTCCACCATGTCGCAGATGGCCTGCTCATAGGCATCCCATTTTTCGCGGTTGCGCCAATCCTCATCGGTGATCTTGTAACGCTTGAAACCGGTTTTCTCGCGTTCCTTGAAGCGCCTGAGCTGCTCGTCCTTGCTGATGGTCAGCCAGAATTTCACCACCACGATATTGTGGCGGGTCAGCTGCGCCTCGAAATCGTTGATCTCGCTGTAGGCACGCATCCAGTCCGCTTCGGAGCAGAAACCCTCAACCCGCTCCACCAGCACCCGCCCATACCAGGAGCGGTCGAAAATCGTCACCCGCCCCTTGCGCGGAATATGCCGCCAGAAACGCCACTGGTAGGGCTGGGCACGCTCTTCCTCGGTCGGCGCGGCAATCGGCACGACCTGGTAGATTCGGGCGTCCAGCGCCCCGGTAATGCGGCGGATGCTGCCCCCCTTTCCTGCCGCATCGTTGCCCTCGAATACCGTGATGACGGTGATGTCGCAAAATCTGGGGTCGCGCGTCAGCAAGGCCAGCTTGCCCTGGTATTTCTCCAGTTCCTCCTCGTACTTCTTTTTTTCCAGCTTCTGGGTGAGATCCAGGGTTTTGAGAATATGCAGATTGTCGATCGAGGGCAGCAGCGGCGGAGCATAGACCTCGGCCGGTTTGCGGTCCGACTCGTCGAGACGCTTGCGGATGGTTTCCAGAATCATCTTGCCGATGGTCAGGCTGCGGTAGCGCGGATCCTCCCCTTCCACGATATACCACGGCGCTTCCGCCGTGCTGGTATGGCGGATCACCGCCTCGTTCACGGTGCGGAACTTGTCATACAGCCGGAAGTGCTCCCAGTCGCGCTCCGTCACGCGCCAGCGGGTCTTGGGATCCTTTTCCAGCGCCTTGAGGCGCTTCTCCTGTTTGTCCTTGGACAGGTGCAGCCAGAACTTGATGATCAGTGCCCCCTCGTCGGTAAGCATCTTCTCCAGCCGCTTGGCGCGTTCCAGGCTCTGGTCGAGATCGGCGGTCTTGGTGACGCCATTGACGCGGTTGAGAACCGGCCAGGTGTACCAGGAGCCGAGAAACACGCCAATTTTCCCCTTGGGCGGGAGCGCGCGCCAGAAGCGCCACATCATCGGCCGGTCGAGTTCCTCGTCGGACGGCTCGCCCATGCCGTGGGACTGGACATGGCGCGGATCCATCCACTCGTTGAGCAGATTGACGGTTTCGCCCCGCCCCGCCCCATCCACGCCGCCCAGCAGGACGATAACCGGAAACTTGCCGCTCTGGGCCAGATCGAGCTGCGCATCCAGAAGCGCTTCGCGCAGCAGGGGCACTTCCTTGTCATAAGTCGCCTTGTCGATCTTGTGGCCCAGTTCCGCCGATTCAAACATGATCATCCCCTTCCTTAAGCCGCCAATGCTGCTATCTCACACCCCTTTGCAGCAAAGATCAAGAGGCCGGATGGCGAAAGCGTCACGCTGCTGTCACCTTGGCTGTTTAGCATGGCGCATTTCCTGCTGCCGGTTGCAAGCAGGCCATGAATGAATTGGAAAACAAGTCAGGAATAGTGTTCATGCCGGAGTCCTGAAGCTTTGAACGGCACTTTGCCCCGGCAAGAAGAAGGCTTGATGAAGAAAACGTGATGCTTTGGTGGCAGTATCAACCGAACAGCACCAGCCCCCAAACGATCACCACATTGAACAGCCCCAGCAACACCGCCGCGCTGCCGGTGTCCTTGGCACGTTTGGCGAGATTGTGGTTTTCCAGCGAGATACGGTCCACGGTGGCCTCGATGGCGGAATTGACCAGCTCGATGATCAGCACCAGGAAAACGCTCGCCACCATCAGCGCCTTGCCTACACCGGGTGCCGGCAGCAACAGGGCAAGCGGAACCAGCAGCAGGGACAACGCCACTTCCTGACGGAAAGCATCTTCGTGCCGATAGGCCGCCTTCAGTCCGGCGAAGGAATAGTGCATGGCATTCCATACCCGGCGCAGGCCGGTTTTTCCCTTGAAGGGGCTTTCTTCCATGGTGTTATTTCCAGAAAGGCCGGCAACGGTAATATTTTTGCCACGCCGCATCCATGCTGGCCAGATGCACGCTCACACCACGCGCGCACCAGCCTGATACGGTGCCAAGCGCCGCCGTATCGGGCACGGCCAGATGTTGCAGCAGGATCTCGGTGGTCGCCGCATCGTTCAGCACCCCCAGTTCCTCCTGCAACACCGCCAGCGCCCCGATATAGTTGCGCGTCGCCTTGCGCGGAAACAGCGCGGCAAAAAATTCGGTAGCGTAGCGGAGTTTCTTTACCGCAATACGAACCTCATGGCGCTCTGCGGCAGGCATGTCCAACAGGGCCGGGCCGTGCTGGTGCAGGGTTTTGTGACAGGCCGCCAGTACCCGCCGCGCCAGTTCAGGAATCGGGGTTTCCAGGCGCTGTTTCTGTGCTTCGCTGGCATGTTGATGCCAGCCATCGGCCATCAGCCAGGTGCCGAGGCTAAGCAGCATGCGGTCATAGCGGCGCGAACGCAAAGCCAGGTGTGCATCGTTTCTTGCCGCCGCCTGCGCCTTGCAGGCTTCCTGATACAGGTCCTTCAAACCCTGATCGGCGGGAAACTGGCGCAGGATCGGCGGCAAAGTCTGGGTGACGAACACATCCCAGTTGCGCGCCGGCCCCATGGTATTGGCCAGCCATTTCAGTTCCTTGGCAACCGGCGCGTAACTTGCCCGCGGGATAGCCGATTTGAATAAAGGCAGTGCCGAGCGCAAGCGGCGCAGTGCCACCCGGATCTGGTGGATATTTTCCGGATTGTCGCTCACCAGCGCACCTTCCTGGTTGGCAGTCCAGTGGCTGATGCAGTTCCAGGCAATGGCCTGGAAAGCCTCGGCCACGCTCATTTCCGGGCGGATATCGAGCGCTTCGGCCTTGACTACCAGGGAAGGTCCGGCCTGGCCGAGGCGGTAACCGCGATCGGCCTTACTGATATTTTCCAGCCGCAGCGGAATACTCTGCTGCAATTCCAGGGCCGCCTGGAACAGCCGTGCCGGCTTGCCCTGCTTCAATTCCAGCTCGATTTCGCAGAGCGGCGCCAGCTTGCCGCCGCTTTTCACCTCCCCCTGATCCAGGGCCAGCTCCACCTCGTCGCCATCATCCCATTGCAGCAGCCAGGCAATGCGCCTGAATTCAGTGGTGAAAACCGGCTGCAGGCGGTCGCGCACCGCAGCGGAAGCAAACAGCTTGAGCAGTGCCGGATCGCTGATCTTGGTGAGGTCGGGATGATCGTGCGCCACCTCGTCTTCCCACTCGCCGCGCTGATGCAGGCCGGCCCGCACGCCCCCGCCACCCTTCACCGTCTGCACCCAGCGGGCACCCACGCGGCGCACGCGCAAGGCGACGCGCTGCTGCCTCAGGGCAAAGTCGGGAGTGTCGAAATAAATGCTATGCAGGTGGCGGGAGTTTGCCCGGCCAAGGGCATGCTCCCTGATCAGCGGATGACGACGCAGCCGGGCAATATCAGCCGGATTGATGAGCAGCTTGAGTTCGACTTCGGCGGCCATGGTCAGCTGCGCGCGGCAACCCATTCGAGCAGCGGCTGCCATTGCTCCACATCACGGACCGCGCGCGAGGGCGGCAAATCAAACAGGCTGACGCCCTCGGTGGCGCACTGGACATACACCTGGGCATCACGCAGATAGGTCAGTACCGGGAATTCGGCAGCCAGGAGGAATTCCGCCAGCTCGGCCGCCGAGCGGGTGCGCGGATCCACCCGCATGCCCACCATCGCGACCTGGCTTTTTTCCTTGCGCACCGCCTTTTCCTCGCGCAGCACGCGCAGGAAATCGCCCGTCGCCAGCATGTCAAAGGCGGAGGGCTGCACCGGCACGATCACCAGTTCAGCCAGTTTCACCGCCGCGGTCAGCTTGTCGCCATGCAGGCCGGCGGGGGAGTCGATCACCATCCAGTCTGGCTTGAGCGTTTGTTTGCGGGCCTGATGGCTGTAGATGGTTGGCAGGTGCGCCGGGCGGCGCCTGAGCCAGCCCGCCGCCGATTGCTGACGGTCGAGGTCGGCCAGCACCACCTGCCGTCCCAGGCTGGCAAGGTAACCGGCCAGATGGGTGGCGAGGGTGGTTTTGCCGCTGCCACCCTTGGGGTTGGCAACCAGGATGGATTTCATTTCAATGGGATAGGCGTAGCCATGGCCGCCAGCAACTGGCACTGCGCCGACAGGGGTTTGGCACGGCGCGACTGTTTGCGGCGGTAGGTGCCGTCAGCGCCCATTTCCCAGGTCTGCACGTTGTCCTTGAGATAGGGATCGAGTCCTTCCCTGATTACGCGCTTTTTCAGGCGCGGGTCGAGAATGGGGAAAGCCACCTCGATACGGCGGAACAGGTTACGGTTCATCCAGTCGGCGCTGGCAAGGTAAACATCCTGAACACCGTTGTTGCGGAAATAGAAAATCCGGCTGTGTTCAAGGAAACGCCCGATCACCGAACGCACGTGGATGTTTTCCGATACGCCGGGCACTCCGGGGCGCAGGGCGCACACGCCGCGCACGATGAGGTCGATCTTCACCCCGGCGCAGGAAGCTTCATAAAGCGCCTCGATCACTTCCGGTTCGAGCAGGGAATTCATCTTGGCAACAATTGCTGCCGGGTGGCCAGCCTTGGCGTGGCTGATTTCGGCGCGAATCGCCTTGAGCAGCTGGGAGTGCATGGTAAAGGGCGACTGCCACAGATGGGTGTGCTTGGTGGCCTTGCCCAGTCCGGTCAGTTGCGCAAAGACATCGGATACATCGCTGCAGATATCATCATTGCAGGTAAACAGGCCAAAATCGGTATACAGTTTGGCGGTACGCGGGTGGTAGTTGCCGGTGCCAAGGTGCACGTAACGGCGCAGGCCGTTTTCCTCGCGCCGCACCACCAGCAGCATCTTGGCATGGGTCTTGTAGCCCACCACCCCATATACCACATGCGCGCCGGCATCCTCCAGGCGCGCCGCCCAGTTGATGTTGGCCTCCTCGTCGAAGCGCGCCAGCAATTCCACCACCACGGTCACTTCCTTGCCGTTCTTGGCGGCATTGATCAGCGCATCCATCAGCACCGATTCCGATCCGGTACGGTATACCGTCTGCTTGATGGCCAGGACATTGGGATCATCCGCCGCCTGCCGGAGGAAATCGACCACCGGATTGAAGGACTGGAACGGCTGGTGCACCAGCACATCACCGTTGCGAATGGCCTGGAACATGTCCGGCTGCTTCTCGTCCAGGCACACCGGCAAACCGGGAATGAACGGCGGATATTTGAGGTCGGGGCGGTCGACCCAGTCCGGAATCTGGAACAGGCGCACCAGATTCACCAGCCCATTGACCTGGTACAGGTCGCCCGGCCCGAGATCGAACTGCCTGAGAAGAAAGTCGGTCATTTCCGGTGAGCAGTTGTCCGCCACTTCGAGCCGCACCGCATTGCCGTAATGGCGGTGCGACAGCTCGCCCTGCAGAGCCTGACGCAGGTTGGTCACCTCCTCCTCGTCCACGAACAGGTTGGAGTTGCGCGTGACGCGGAACTGGTAGCAGCCCTTCACGTGCATGCCGGAAAACAGCTCGCCGACATGGGCATGGAGGATGGAGGAAAGAAAGACGAAGCCGTACTCGTGGCCGGCAATTTCCTTGGGCAACTGGATCACCCGTGGCAGCACGCGCGGCGCCTGCACGATGGCGGCATCGGAACTGCGCCCGAAGGCGTCCTTGCCTTCCAGTTCGACAGCGAAATTCAGGCTCTTGTTGACCACGCGCGGGAAAGGGTGGGCGGGATCGAGACCGATCGGCGTCAGCACCGGCATCACTTCGCGGAAGAAGTAGGCCCTGACCCACTCGCTCTGTTCCGGGCTCCAGTGGGTGCGGCGCAGGAAGCGGATGTCCTGGCGCGCCAGGGCGGGCAGGATCACCTCGTTGAGCAGCTTGTACTGCTGTTCCACCAGCACGTGCGCCTCACGGCTCACCTGCTCGAACACCTGGCGCGGCGACATTTTTTCCGGGCCGGTCACAACACTCTTGAACTTGATCTGTTCCTTGAGGCCCGCCACGCGGATCTCGAAAAACTCGTCCATGTTGCTGCTGACAATGCACAGGAATTTCAACCGCTCCAGCAGGGGATTGGCTTCATCTGCCGCCTGCTCCAGCACGCGCCGGTTGAAGGCAAGCTGGGACAGCTCGCGGTTGATGAAGTATTCCGGTGCATTGAACCTGGATGTCATTGCGGCCTCGCCTGAAATTTAAGTGAGATTACTTGCTGGGTGGAACGTAACCCTGAGCCTTGTCCGCGCCCGCACCGAAGAAATGCGCCTCGGTCTGTTCGGCCAGATATTTGCGCGCCTTGGGATCGGCCAGATTGAGGCGGTTTTCGTTCACCAGCATGGTCTGTTGCCTGACCCAGGCCGCCCAGGCTTCCTTGGACACATTCTCGAACAGGCGCTTGCCCAGTTCACCGGGATAGGGTGGAAAATCCAGACCCTCGGCCTCGCGACCCAGTTTGATGCATTTAACCGTTCTAGCCATGAGTTTTACTCCCTTTCAATTTAGCTCTTGATAATAACCAAAAAACACCGCGCCAACTAGCGTGCGCCTTAACTTCTGGCCAGATATGCGATAATTCAAGCCATGCAATGGTTTTTCCGACAATTCGCCCGCCTGCCGCTGTCATGGCTGCATGTGCTTGGCATCGCCACCGGCTGGCTGGTGTACAGGTCGTCTCCCGGTTACGCCGCGCGCATGCGCGAGAACATTTCCCGGTGCGGCCTGTGCGCTTCGCCTGCCGCTTGCCGCCTGCTGCTGCGCTCGGCCATCGCCGAAGCAGGCAAAAGCGTGCTGGAACTGCCGGCGATATGGCTGCGCCCCTATGAATCCGTGCTGAAACTGGTGCGCAAGGTGGAAGGCTGGGACAAGGTGGAAGCCCTGGCGCACGAGGGCTGTGGCATCCTTTTTCTCACCCCGCATCTCGGCTGCTTCGAGATCTCCAGCCTGTTCATCGCCAGCCACATGCCGATCACCATTCTCTACCGTCCGCCCAAGCTGCGCTGGACCGAACCGCCCATGCTGGCAGGGCGCGGGCGCGGCCAGGTGAGCATGGCGCCGACTGATCTCAAGGGCGTCAAGGCTCTGCTCAAGGCGTTGAAACGCGGCCAGTCCGCCGGCATCCTGCCCGACCAGGTGCCGGGCAAGGGCGACGGCGTATGGGCCGATTTCTTCGGCCGCCCGGCCTACACCATGACCCTGGTGCAGCGCCTGCAGCAGTCCACTGATGCGGCCATCGTGCTGGTATTTGCGGAACGCCTGCCGGGCGGACAGGGCTACGACCTGTGGTTCGAGCCACTGCCGGAAGCCTTGCCGCCAGACACGGCGCAGGCAGCGCGCGCCATCAACGCAGCGGTCGAGAACCTGGCACGGCGCAACCCGGCGCAATACCTGTGGAGCTACAACCGCTACAAAGTGCCCAAAGGCTCCCGGGAAGAAGCGGAAACCGCGTGATCCGTCTCGGCATTTTCGTCTTCTGGCTGCTGCATTTTCTGCCCCTGCCGCTGCTGGCGCCGATCGGCAGAGGCATGGGCATGCTGCTCTACCGGCTGGGGCGGGAGCGGCGGCAGGTGGCACGCACCAACCTGCGCCTGTGCTTTCCCGACTTGTCCGATACGCAACGCGAACAACTGGTGCGCGCCCACTTCCGCGCCTTTGGCCAGAGCCTGCTCGACCGCGGCATCCTGTGGTGGTCATCGGAACGGCGGCTGCGGCGGCTGGTCCAGGTGGAAGGGCTGGAGCACTGGCAGGCAGTACAGGATCAGCCGGTGATCTGGCTCGCGCCCCATTTCGTCGGCCTCGATATGGGCGGCGTGCGCCTGACGGCAGATCATCCCCTGGTGTCCATGTACAGCCGGCAGAAAAGCCCGGCCGTCGACCAGCTGCTGCTGCATGCCCGCACCCGTTTCAACCCCTGTCTCATGGTGTCGCGCCAGGAAGGCCTGAAACCGGTGATCAAGGCAATGAAGCAGGGACTGCCCTTCTACTACCTGCCAGACATGGATTTTGGCGCACGCGATGCCGAATTCGTGTCCTTCTTCGGCGTTCCCGCCGCCACCGTCACCGCCCTGCCGCGTCTGGCCAGGCTCACCGGCGCGGCAGTGGTGCCGGTGGTGACGCGCCAGCTACCCGGCGGGAAAGGCTATGTGGCACGCTTCTACCCGGCCTGGAGCGACTACCCGGGCAGCGACAGTTACGCCGACACCCGGCGCATGAATGCCTTCATCGAGGAGCGGGTCAGGGAAATGCCGGAACAGTATTTCTGGCTGCACAAGCGCTTCAAGACCCGGCCACCCGGTGAGGGAAGCCTCTACAGCAGCGCCGGCCAGCCATGAACCCCGAAGACCTGCGCAGCCTGGTCACTACCGTCATGCCCTACGGCAAATACAAAGGCCGTCTGATTGCCGACCTGCCTGGCCACTACCTCAACTGGTTTGCCCGCGAAGGTTTCCCTTCCGGCAGGATCGGCCAGCTGCTGGCGCTGATGCAGGAATTGGACCACAACGGCCTGGCCTCGCTGCTGGATCCCTTGAGAAAACGATAAATCACTCAAAATTTTGGTGATAGTGGGATAATAGCGCCATGAATGAACAGCAACCAACCTCCCCCCGCCAGCGCCTGCATGAGCTGCAGGCCATCCCGGAACGGCAGCGTACCGATGCCGAATGGGACGAACTCAATGAACTGGAAATCGCCCTGGCTGCCGTGAACCGGACAGAAGGCCGCGACCCCGGCCCGCGCCGCAATGCCCCGGCTCCCGCCAGACAGGCCAAGCCCGGCAGCAACGCCCCGGGCAATGGCACGCCAGGCAAAAAACCGCCCCGGAAATTCCACAAGCGGCCTCCCAAGGGGCCTGCACCCTGAAAACCGGTGCAGCACCCCCGGCCAATTGACCATGGACGCTTCAACTCTTCACGCCATTCTCCAGCGAACCGGCGTCGTCGCCGCCACCCATTCCGGCTCCTTCCATGCGGACGAGGTGCTGGCCGCAGCAGTGTTGCGGCTGGCGAATCCCGCGCTGACCATCGTGCGCACACGCGATCCGGCACAACTGGACGCAGCGGATATCGTGTTCGATGTGGGACGGATCTATGACCGGACCACCTGCCGCTTCGACCATCACCAGCTGGAGTACCGGGAAGCACGCGAAAACGGCATTCCCTACAGCTCATTCGGGCTGGTCTGGCGCGAACTGGGCGCAGCGCTCTGCGGCTCGGCCGCTACAGCGGCGAGGGTCGATCGCAGCCTGGTGCAGGGTGTGGATGCGGTGGATTGCGGCATCACCCTGTACCGGGAAACCCCGCCTGCAGCGCTGATGTCCATCTCCTCCATCATCGGCGGCTTCAACCCCGGCTGGCAGGACGACGCCTCCCCTGCGGCCAGGGACAAGGCATTCACCCAGGCCGTCGCCTGGGCAGAAAGCGTGCTGCAAAACGCCATCCGCGAAGCCCTCGCCCAGGAGGCCGCGCGCGCCGTCGTGGCACAGGGAACCCTGATGGAAAGCGGTTGCCTGCTGGTGCTGGAGCAGGACGTGCCATGGAAGGAAAGCGTATTGGCTTCGCCCGACTTTGAAAACGTCCTGTATGTGGTCTCCCCGGACACCCAGACCAAATGGCACGTCCACACCGTTCCCGACCAGCCGGGCAGCTTCGGCAACCGGAAATCCCTGCCGGCGGCATGGGCCGGACTGGACGGGGAAGAACTGGATCAGGCCACGGGCATCAAAGGCGGCATATTCTGCCATCGCGGGCGTTTTGTCGCGGGGCATGGAACCCGGGAGGGCGCGCTGGAGATGGCGCGGCTGGCGTTGCTGACCCCCCGGAATTAGGCGCTCACACCGCACTCTGTTATGATGCCGGCCTGCGGCATTTGTCTCCAGTCCTCGCGCCGCGGCCCTTCCGGCCTATCCAAACCCCCTTCGTCCTAAGACTGGCGCTCTCAAAGAGCGACAGGCCGATATAATTTTCAGGAATTCCATGTCTTTTTCTTCTCTCGGCCTGTCCGATGAAATCGTTCGTGCCGTCACCGAGCACGGTTACACCACGCCCACCCCGATCCAGCTGCAAGCAATTCCCGCCGTGCTCTCCGGCGGCGACCTGCTGGCCGGCGCGCAGACCGGCACCGGCAAGACCGCCGGCTTTACCCTGCCGATCCTGCAGCGGCTCTCCCAGACAACGCCGAAGATGCCCTCAGGGGGCTACGCCCCCGGCCATCATCCGATCCGCGCCCTGATGCTCACCCCGACGCGCGAACTGGCGGCGCAGGTAGAGGAGAGCGTGCGCACCTACGGCAAATACCTCAAGCTCAAATCCATGGTGATGTTCGGCGGCGTCAATATCAACCCGCAAATCCAGCACCTGCGCGGGCGTGTTGACATCCTGGTGGCCACGCCGGGCCGCCTGCTCGACCATGTGCAGCAGAAAACCGTGGACCTGTCGCACATCGAGATTCTGGTGCTGGACGAGGCCGACCGCATGCTGGACATGGGCTTCATCCGCGACATCAAGCGGGTGCTGGCGCTGCTGCCCAAACACCGCCAGAACCTGCTATTCTCCGCCACCTTCTCCGACGAGATCAAAGCGCTGGCCGACGGCCTGCTCGACAAGCCGGCGCTGATCGAGGTGGCGCGCCGCAACGCCACCGCCGACACGGTGGCGCAGAAGGTCTACAAGGTGGACCGCGAAAGGAAGCGCGAACTGCTCGCCCACCTGATCAGGGAACACAACTGGCACCAGGTGCTGGTGTTCACCCGCACCAAGCACGGCGCCAACAAGCTGTCCGAGCAACTCACCAAGGAGGGCATCCCGGCGCTCGCCATCCACGGCAACAAGAGCCAGGCAGCGCGCACCCGCGCCCTGTCCGAATTCAAAAGCGGCAAGCTGCAGGTGCTGGTGGCCACCGACATCGCCGCGCGCGGCATCGACATCAGCGAACTGCCGCACGTGGTCAACTTCGAGTTGCCCAACGTGGCGGAAGATTACGTCCACCGCATCGGTCGCACTGGCCGCGCGGGCGCGGAAGGCGAGGCGGTGTCGCTGGTGTGCATCGACGAGGCCAAGCTGCTGCAGGGCATCGAGCGCCTGATCAAGCGCGAAATTCCTGCTGTCGTGCTGCCCGGCTTCGAGCCCGACCCCTCGATCAAGGCCGAGCCGATTCCCAACGGTCAGAACCGGGGCGGCGGGCAGCCGCGCTCGGGCGGCAGAAACCAGCCGGGCGCACGCTCCGGCAACCGCTCGGCCGCGCCATCCACAGCCCGGCCCAGGGGACCGGCGGGGTCGGGTGCCGGCAAGCCGCCGCTGCACCGCTCTGGCGGACGCGGGCGCTGATCAAGGCAAATCAGGAGAAGGGCTAATCGCCTCCCTTTTTCCTGCCCTGTGCGTACCACACCGCATACACCAGCCCATTCAGGACCAGCACGCCCAGCCCCAGTACCAGTTGCAGCTCGCGCGTCAGTTCGGCCGGGTAGATCAGGGGAAGGAGATAGTGTTCGGTAAAGCCGCTGGCGTAGCCCTGGCTGCCGCCCGACTGGCGCAGCCAGTTTTCCAGCGGCGTGAGCGGACAGATCCAGCCGCTGAATTCGATCAGCGCCCCCCAGAGCGCCGCCGGAACGTGAACCCAGGCCAGGCGGCGCCATTTCAGGGCAAGAAACCCACCCAGCACCACGAACAGGATGAACGCAAAGTGAAGCAGGACGACCAGGTCTGCCGCCAAGTCCTGCGCCATTTACCGCTTCCTGCCCACCCGCAGCGATAGCGGCCATGTCACACGCCGCGAACGGTCCAGATCGCCCCACAGGGGAGCCAGCGCCTCGGCCAGGGCATCCACCGGGTCAGCGCCCCGTGCGGCGACATAGCGGCCGGTTGCCGACCAGCTGCGGAAATAGCCGAGCAATTCCGGCAGGGTCCAGAGGGTTTCCATGCTGAATCCGGGGGAAGGCATTTCGGCAAAGGGGAAGGGCAGGGTGCGGTAGCCGCTTTCCACGTGACGACGCTCCGGCTGCCAGTAGGGGCCGACTGTTTCGTGATAGAAGGCCTGCACGCGGGCATCTATCTCCTCCCCCTCCACCCTCAGCACGCCATAAGTCCAGACGGCCAGTATTCCGTCCGGTTTCAGCGCCCGGCGCGCTTCGGCGTAGAATCGGTCAAGGTCGAACCAGTGCAGCGCCTGGGCGACGGTGATGAGGTCAAGCGAAGCGTCCGGCAGGCCAGAGGCTTCCGCCGGGGCAACGCGAAACTCGACGCCCGGATGTGGAGTAGCCGCTTCGATCTGAGCCCGGCTGGCATCGGTGGCGACAATGTGCGCGAAATGCGCGGCCAGATCACGCGAGGCCTGCCCGCTCCCTGCCGCGCAGTCCCACGCCAGCTCATGGCCGGGTGCGATTTGCGCCAGCCAGGTGAATAGCATTGCCGGGTAGGTCGGGCGAAAGCCGGCATAGCAGGCCGCCACTGGGGCGAAGTGATCATTGAATGGCCGGGTCATGCCGACACGCCCAGCTCCGCGCACAGCCTGGCCACCAGTTCCCGCAATTCGCCGACTTCGGCCTCCAGCCTGGCCACATTGGCTTTGAGCGCAGCAATTTCGCCCAGTGAAATATCACTTGGCGCTGCCGCTGTTGTTGCATGGGCAGGTTCGGCAATGACCGGCGCCCCGCTCAACAAGTGCGCCCAGCGGTTTTCGCGCGCCCCCGGCTGGCGCGGCAATTCGGCCACCAGCGCCCCGGCGGGCCGCTCGGCCAGTTCATGCAGGAACGCCTCGACCGCCGAAATATCGGCAAATTTATGCAGCCGCTCGCTGTTGAGGCGCAGTTCACCCGCCGTCTGCGGGCCGCGCAGCATCAGGGTGACCAGCAGAGCTGCCGATTGCGACGGTACCTGCAGCACCCGTTCGAGATTGTGGGCATAGCGCTGCACCCGCCCGCCGCTCGATTCCACCACCAGGGTCAGTGCCCGGAGGCTGTCGAGCGCTGCCAGCACCTCCGCCTCGCCCGCCTCGATCACCGGGTCGCGGCTGGTTTTCTGGTTGCAGCCGGCAACCAGGGCATTCAGCGTCAGGGGATAGGTGTCGGGCACGGTGTGCTGTTTCTCGGCAAGCACCCCCAGAACCCGGGTTTCCAGCAGGGAAAGAATAGGCAGACCGGAACTGGACATGATGGGCTCTCATGGAAAAGCATTCATTATGCACGCAAGCCTGCAACCATGAATATCACCGCTCTTTAAGAGGTTATAATTTGTCGATTGCCGCGCCAGGCATTCAAACATCGGGAAATCATGAGCATGGATCCATCGCTGCAGCACCGCATCCCCGAACCCGACCTGATGGATGACCCGGAGCAGGCGCGCGCGTATGCCGAGGCGGATTTTTCTGAGCCCCACCAGGCCTTCGTCTCCCACTTTCGCCGTCTTTTCCCCATACATGCGCCACAACGAACTATCGACCTGGGCTGCGGCCCGGCAGATGTAACAATCCGTTTTGCCCGGGCTTTTCCCGAAACCGGGATTCTGGGCCTGGACGGCGCCGGCGCAATGCTTTCCTTCGGGCACCTGGCAGTGGCGGCAAGCGGGCTGGCCCAGCGCCTGACGCTACGGCAATGCCACCTTCCCGACAGGCATTTGCCCGCTGGAGAATTCGATACCGTGATCAGCAACAGCCTGCTCCATCACCTCGACGATCCCGCTGTGCTATGGCAGACTGTGCGGCACGTTGCCAGACCCGGCGCAGCCCTGCTGGTCATGGACCTGATGCGCCCGGCCAGCATTTCTGCTGCGGCGGCCCTGGCCCAACAGTATGCAGCCGGTGCACCGCCCGTGCTGCGCCGGGATTTCCACCAGTCGCTGCTTGCCGCCTACCGGCCAGAGGAAGTGGCGCGACAGTTGGATACCGCAGGGCTGGCGCAGCTGCGGGTTGAAGCCGTAAGCGACCGCCATCTGCTGGTTTGGGGAATCATTTCGGGAGCATGAATGTTTGAAAACCCGGCGCCGGACGAAATCCGTGCCCTGCTAAACAAAGTTCGCACCATCGCGGTGGTCGGCCTGTCGCCCCAACCGGCGCGTCCCAGCTACTTTGTGGCCAAGGCGATGCAGGGGTTTGGCTACCGCATCATCCCGGTGCGCCCGGCAGTGAGCGAAGTGCTGGGAGAACGGGCCTATGCCACCCTGGCAGAGGTGCCGGAACCGGTCGATCTGGTGGATGTATTCCGCGCTGCCGAACATCTTGACGCCATCGTGGACGACTGCCTGCGGCTGAATATCCCCGCCATCTGGATTCAGGAGGGCATCGTCAACGAAGCTGCGGCGCAAAGGGCCCGGGACGCCGGCATGACTGTGGTGATGGACCGCTGCATTTACAAGGATTACGTGGCGCTGTTTACATGAAACTGAAATTTACCAAAATGCATGGACTGGGCAACGATTTCGTCGTCATCGACGCAATTTCCCAGGCAATTTCCCTGAGCACGGAACAGTTCCGTTTTCTCGCCGACCGCCACTTCGGCATCGGCTGCGACCAGATCCTGCTGGTGGAAACCGCCACGCGCGCCGACGCCGATTTCCGCTACCGCATCTTCAACGCCGATGGCGGCGAGGTCGGGCAATGCGGCAACGGCGCGCGCTGCTTCGTGCGCTTCGTACACGACAAGGGCCTGACCGGAAAAACTGAAATCCGCGTCGAAACCGCCTCCGGCATCATTGAGCCCAGGCTGGAAACGGATGGGCAGGTAACCGTCAATATGGGCGCGCCGCGCTTCGAGCCCGCCGACATTCCCCTCGTTGCGGAAAAGCGGGCACTGACTTACCCCCTGCAGGTGGGCAGCCAGGCCATTCCCTTCAGCGTTCTCTCCATGGGCAACCCGCACGCGGTACAGGTAGTGGATAATGCCGACATGGCCCCGGTCAGCGAGCAGGGCCCCCTGATCGAGAACCACCCGGCCTTTCCGGCGCGGGTCAATGCCGGCTTCATGCAGGTCATCGACCGCGGACGCATCAGGCTGCGGGTGTTCGAGCGTGGCTCGGGCGAAACCCTGGCCTGTGGCACAGGCGCCTGCGCCGCCGCAGTGGCCGGCATCACTCGCGGCCTGCTGGATAATCAGGTGACCGTCGGCACCCGGGGAGGCGAGCTGACCGTCCGCTGGGCAGGAGAGGGCCAGCCAGTGTGGATGACCGGACCGGCGGCAACCGTATTCGAAGGCGAAATAACCCTATGACAAGGATAGCAAGATGAATTTGAACGCAGAGACAGTGAGCGCATTCCTGCAGGAACATCCGGAATTTTTTGAAGACAAGCCCGGCTTGCTGGAAGCCATCGTGATTCCCCACCCCCACGGCGGACGGGCGATTTCCCTCGCCGAGCGACAGCAATTGCAGTTGCGCGAGAAAAACAAGCTGCTGGAAGACAAATTGCGCGAATTGCTGCAATTTGGTGAAGAAAATGATGCGATCGGCGAAAAAGTTCACCGTTTCAGCCTGGCGCTGCTGTCCGCGCGCACGCTCGAATCCTTGCTGCCCACCATCACACTCAGCCTGCGCGACGACTTCTCCGTGCCTCACGTAGCCCTGCGCGTCTGGGCTACGCCAGCACAGGCGACCGATCAGCCCGAATTTGCCGATGTCAGCGCCGACCTCAAAGCGCTGGCGGATGGCCTGATCCGCCCCTATTGCATCGCACAGGCTCCCTTCGAGGTGGCATCGTGGTTTGGCGAGGCCGCCGGGCTGCTGCAATCCTTCGCCGTCGTGGCACTACGCGCCGAGAATACTTTCGGTCTGCTGGTAATGGCCAGCGAGGATGCCCGGCGTTTTTACCCGGAAATGGGCACGCTTTATCTCAAGCGCATCGGTGAGCTGGTCAGCGTTGCCCTGATGCCCTACATCAGCGAGGACAAGGAAGCCGCCTGATGACCGGGGAGGGGGAGGGCAACGCCGCGCTGCTGGCGCGCTACCTCTCCCATCTCGAACATGAGCGCCGCCTGTCACCCCTGACCGGCGAGAACTACGCGCGCGACATTGGCGAACTGTTCCGGCTGGCGGGCGATGCCCCGCTGGCCGGGCTGCAACCCCCGCAAATTCGCCGTTTTATTGCCCAGCTCCATGCCCGGGGCCTGAGCAGCCGCACCCTGGCACGGATGCTTTCCGCCTGGCGCGGCTTTTATGGCTATCTCGGCCATGCCCATGGTTTCAGCCACAATCCCTGCAGTGGCCTCAAGGCTCCCAAGGCGGCAAAGACCCTGCCCCAGGCCCTTTCTCCCGAGCAGGCCGCACACCTGATGGAAGTGCCGCCAGACGACGCGCTCACACTGCGCGACCGGGCCATGCTGGAACTGCTTTACTCCTCTGGCCTGCGCCTGGCTGAACTGGTGGGCAGCAATCTGGGAGATTTCGACTTTGCCGCCGGGGAAGTGCGCGTCACCGGCAAGGGCAACAAGACACGCATCGTTCCGCTGGGACGGCTGGCAACGGAAGCCATTCAGGCCTGGCTGGAGCAGCGGGCGCTGCTGGCCCGTGCAGGGGAACAGGCATTGTTCGTGGGCAGGACAGGCCAGCGGCTTACCCCACGCGCGGTGCAGTTGCGGCTCAAGCAATGGGGCATCAAACTCGGCCTCAGCGCCAACATCCACCCTCATGTACTGCGCCATTCCTTCGCCAGCCACGTATTACAATCCAGCGGCGATTTGAGGGCGGTGCAGGAAATGCTGGGCCACGCCAATATTTCTACTACTCAGGTTTATACCCATCTGGATTTTCAGCATCTGGCAAAAGTGTATGATGTTGCCCACCCTAGGGCGAAAAAGAAAAGCTGATGGATTTTGGCTCCGGTATAACATTTGCTGCGCAAATGTTAGCCTGCACCGCAACAAGCCGCTACGCGGCGTGTTGTCAGCATCTGGCCAAAGTCTACGATGCTGCCCACCCCAGAGCCAGAAAGAAGCGTTAAACCTAGAAAAGCATTTGAACCGCAAAGACGCAAAGCAAAAACCATGCGTTACCACAACCTGCCCAGTCACTACAAGTGAATGAAAAATGGGTTGTGTCCTTGTTTTCTTCGCGCCTTCGCGCCTTCGCGTCTTTGCGGTTAATGAACAGTGATTTTTAGGTTAAAGCGGTTTCCGCGCCACCAGGTCCACCAGCGCCGACATGCCGCTGTGACCCGGCCCTTCGCTGATGACGGAATCGTGCTCGCGCAGTTCGAGGATTTCCAGCGCAGCAAAATCCCGCCGCAGCACTTCGGCATCGTACAGGTTATCCACATTGGAAGGGCCGCCAGTGCGGTATTCCAGCTGTTTGGGGCGATAGCCCTGCAACAGCAGCAAACCGCCCGGCTTGAGCGCACGCTGGATGGACTGATGCAGGGCGGGCCGTTCCTGCGAAGAGGCAAACTGGATGAAAATCGCCACGATTACGTCGAAGCGGTTTTCACCCCAGTTCCAGGTATGCACATCCACCAGCTCGGCCTGCAGCGACACGCCGCGCGACTCGGCCAGCTTGCGCGATTTCTGCAATCCCTTTTCGGAAAAATCGATTGCCAGCACATCCAGACCCTGTTCGGCCAGCCATACGCCATTGCGGCCTTCGCCATCGGCAACCGACAGGGCTGACAGACCGGGGCTCAGGCGGGAAGCCTGCGAGGCCAGGAAGGCATTCGGGCTGGTGCCGTAGAAATAGCCTTCGCCGCCGAAGCGCTCGTTCCAGAAATCCTTCATGCCTTACTTCCCGTTCTTGCTTTCCAGCATCTGCTCCAGCCTGGCGGCGGGAATCATCCCCGGCACGCGGCGGCCATCGGCGAAGATAATGGCAGGAGTGCCACTAATGCCCAGCTTCCTGCCCAGTTCGGCCGTTTTTGCCAGCGGGTTGTCGCAGTTGCCATCATTCTTGGGCAAGGTATTTTTCAGCATCCAGTCTTCCCAGGCCTTGGCTCGATCCGGCGCACACCAGATCTGCTTCGATTTCTTGCCGGCCTCGGGATGCAGCTGGTCGAGCGGATAGAGGAAAGTATAAACCGTGATGTCCTTCACATTGACCAGTTCCTGCTCGAATTTCTTGCAGTAAGGGCAGTCGGCATCGGCAAACACCGCGATCTTGCGGCTGCCGTTACCCTTCACCACCTTGATGGCGGAATCCAGCGGCAGGGTGTCGAACTTCACTGCCGTCAGTTTCTGGAAACGCTCTTCGGTAAGATTTTTCTGGTTTTTCAGATCCAGCACGGAACCCATGAAAAGATAGTTGGCCTTTTCGTCAACATAGGCCAGCTGCGGGCCTTCCAGTACCACTTCGTAGAGACCGGCGTAGGGCGTTTTCCCCACCGACTGCACCTTGGTGCCGGGAAACTTGGCTTCGAGGGTGCTCCTGATTTCCGCCTCGCCAGCTTGGGCCGAGGCAGTCAACAGGGCAAGCAGGAGCGGGGCGGCAAGACGTTTGAGAGAGAACATGGTTTTTCCTGGATTGGGGTTAAGTATTGAAGACTCGGCAGAGTTTACCCGAGTTCCCCGATGGCATGACGCATCAGCCGGTTTTTCAGCCCGCCCAGATGATTGGTCAGGCTCAGGCCGGTATTGCGCAGGGTGCGCAGCAGGGGATCGGGGTTGTTGAACAGTTTTTGCAGCCCGTCGGTGACCAGCTGCATGGCAAGGATGTCCTCCTTGCGCGCGCGCTCATAGCGGCGCAGCAGGGAAAGATCGCCGCAGTCGCGCTGCGATTCACGCTGCGCCAGCACCTCGGCAAGCAGCTTCGCATCCTGGAAACCCAGGTTGACGCCCTGCCCGGCAAGGGGGTGGACATTATGCGCAGCATCGCCGATCAGGGCCACGCGCGGTTTGACCAGATGCTCCAGATTGAGCAGCCGGAGCGAAAAAGCCGCTGGCGGCGTGATCAGATCAAGTTTGCCGAGGGTATTTTTGCCTGCTTCCTGCACCCGGTGGCAGAACGCCGCCGGCTCCAGCGCCATCAGTTCCCGGGCCAGCGGCTCATCCGCCGACCAGACGATGGAAATGCGGTTTTCCGGCAGGGGCAGGTAGGCGAGGATGCCGTCTTCGCGAAACCACTGGTAAGCGCAATTGCGGTGCGGCTGCCCGGTTTCGAAATTGGCCACCACGCCGTCCTGGCGGTATTCGCGCGGATTGGCTTCGATCCCTGCCTGGGCTCGTACCCAGGATTCGCGCCCGTCGGCGCCGACCACCAGCTTGGCGCTCAAGGTGCGGCCATCGCGCAGGGTCAGGCTGGCTGCGTCCGTGTCAATGTGCAGCGCCGCACAGGCGGCGGGGCAGAAGAGTTCCAGGTTGGATTGCCCCTGCAATGCCCGCCACAAGCCATCCTGCATCAGGCGGCTTTCGGCGATGAAGGCCAGTTCGCCAACGCCGGCCTGATAGGCGGTAAAGTCCAGCCGCGCAGCCGGATCATCGCCCCACACGTGCATCTCGTATACCGGCGCAATGCGGCCCTGCTCCAGACCACTCCAGACTCCCGCCTGGTCAAGAAAACGGGCATTGGCCGGGTTGATGGCATAGATGCGGTTATCCCAGGAGCCATCCCGTGGCGGGGATGCGGGGGCGCGCCCCTCGACCAGCGCCAGCTTGAGTCCGCTATCCCTGAGCGCGGCGGCAAGCGACGCGCCCACCAGGCCAGCACCGACAATGATCAGGTCAAAATCCATCAGCCTTTTGCTCCAAATATCATTTTGCGCGCAACCAGGCGCTTCGCCGCCGGCAACAGGTCCAGCGCGGCCAATGCCAGCCCGCGAGCGAGATTCACCCCGTGGTAATCGTTGGAGAACAGCCTGACCAGGAGATCGGTAAACAGGATGCTGCCGCCGGTATCGGGACCGCGCCCGTTACGGTAGCGCGCCAGCATGGCCGGATTGCCGATTTCGGCGCGGGGTACATTGATGATCTCCTCGCCCAGCTCCCAGGCATCGCGCAGGCCGAGGTTGAAGCCCTGGCCGGCAACCGGATGCATGGCCTGGGCGGCATTGCCGATCAGGGCCATGCGCTGCGCCGTGACCGGGCGCGCATATTTGAGGCTGAGAGGAAAGCTGGCGCGCTTGCCGGCATGGATAAACGCGCCCAGGCGATCGCCGAAACGCTCATGCGCCTGCTGCAGAAAAGCCGCCTCATCGAGGCCGAGCAGCATTTCGGCTTCCTCCGGCCGGACCGTCCACACCAGATCATAACCCTCGCCCGAAGGCAGCAGCGCCATCGGACCGTAGGGCGTGAAACGCTCGTAAGCGACATGAAGCTGCGGCTGTGCGACGGCAACATGGCAAATGATTGCCGTCTGATGATAATCCACCACATGGCGCGCCACACCCGGCACCTGGGCCAGGCTGCGGCCGCCGTCGGCAAGCACCAGCAGGCTGGCCGTCACTTCATGCTGCTGGCCACCGTGGGTGAATTCCGCCACACTGAATCCCGGGCTGGTTTGGACGCTGTTGACCCGCGCCCCGGTCAGGTAAAGGGGATTGGCCTTTAATAAAGCCTGATGCAGCGCCAGGTTAAGCGCGGAATAGTTGACCACGTAGCCCAGGGCATCCACGCCGCTTTCCGCCGCCGTAAGCACGGCACGCCCGAAGCCGCCACGCTGCGAGACATGGATGGTTTCGATCGGGGTTGCAAGATCGATGGCGCCCCACGCGCCCAGGCGCTGCAGCAGGATTTTCGCCCCATATGACAGGGCCAGGGCACGCGGATCGGCGGGGCGGGAAAAATCACTGTTCGCCTCCAGCGCCATCACCGTGAGGCCGCTATCCTTCAGGGCCAGCGCCAGGGTAGCGCCAGCCGGGCCGCCCCCGACAATGAGCACGTCCACGTGGCTAGTGTAGTGTTGCACGCTAGTCATGCTGTCCCACCAGCGCTTCGATTTCCGCCACCGTCCTGGGCACGCCGCCAGTCAGCACCTCGCAGCCGCCAGCCGTCACCACCACGTCGTCCTCGACGCGCACGCCGATATTCCAGAAATGCGCCGGCACGCCCTCGGCAGGGCGGATATAGCAGCCCGGCTCCACGGTCAACGCCATGCCCGGCTTGAGTGGACGCCACTCGCCGCCCTGCTTGTATTCGCCCACGTCATGCACGTCCATCCCCAGCCAGTGGCCGGTGCGGTGCATGTAGAACTGCTTATAGCTTTCTGTTTCCAATACTTCATCCAGGCTGCCATGACACAGGCCGAAGTCGATGAAGCCCTGGGCCAGTACCCTCAGCGCGGCCTCATGCGGTTCATTCCAGTGGTTTCCCGGTTTCACGTGGAACATGGCCGCCGCCTGGGCAGCCAGCACCAGCTCGTAAACATCTTTTTGCGCCGCGCTGAATTTGCCGCTGACCGGAAAAGTGCGGGTGATGTCGGCGGCGTAGCCATCCAGTTCGCAGCCGGCATCAATCAACACCAGCTCGCCCGCCCTGAGCGGCGCATCGTTGAATACGTAATGCAGCACGCAAGCGTTGGCGCCACCGGCCACGATGGAGGAGTAGGCCGGCGCCTGGGCGCCGTGGCGGCGGAATTCATGCAGCAGTTCGGCTTCCAGCTGGTATTCGGTCACCCCCGGGCGGGTGCCACGCATCGCGCGCACGTGCGCGGCGGCTGAAATCTCCGCAGCACGGCACATGGTGGCAATTTCGCCCCTATCCTTGATCAGGCGCATCTCATCCAGCAGGGCACGCACATCCTGGATCGAACCGGGTGCGGTGATGCCGCTCCGGACCTTTTCACGCACACTGTTGAGCCAGCTCACGGCACGGGCATCCCAGGCGCTGTCAGCGCCGAGGTGAAAAAACAGGCTGGGCTGATCGGCCAGCAACCCGGGCAATATTTCGTCAAGCTGCGCGATGGGGTGCGCGTCATCGAAACCAAAAACTTTCTTCGCGCCATCCGGTCCATGACGGAAACCATCCCAGATTTCCCGTTCCGGATGCTTGTCGCGGCAGAACAGGAGGCTCTTGGGCTCCGGCCCGGCTACCAGCACCAGCACCGCCTCCGGCTCGGTGAAGCCGGTCAGGTAGTGAAAATAGCTGTCGAAGCGGTAGGAATAATGACTGTCGCGGTTGCGCAGCCGCTCCGGCGCGGTAGGGATGACCGCGACTCCGGCCTGCATGGCCTCTGCCAGGCGCTGGCGGCGTTGCTGGTATACTTGGACGTTGCTCATGAAACCGATTTGTATAGAATTTGCACGATTATTCAGTATTTGGCAGGCAAAAGCAAAATGACTCTTTTTCACAGGATAGGTTTCCTTCTCGCCACCGGCGCGGCACTCCAGCTGGCCGGCTGTTCCTCGGCTCCGCCGCGCACCGAGAAGCCCGCACCGGTTGCCAGCAAGCCGGCCAAGGGCGGGGGAGGCTACTACCTCGACGATGGTCCGGGCGACAATCCGCCCGCCAACCTCGAAGCCATCCCGGATGCCGAACCCAAAGCCGAACCGCTGCACAAATTCGCCAACCGCCCCTACACCGTGCTGGGGCAAACCTATACCCCGGCCACCCAGCTGGAGCCCTACCGGACACGCGGCATCGCCTCCTGGTATGGGCGCCGCTACCACGGCCAGAAGACGGCCATCGGCGAACCCTACGACATGTACGCCATGACCGCCGCCCATCCCACCCTGCCCCTCCCCAGCTATGCGCGCATCACCAACACCAGCAACGGCAAGTCCGTGGTGGTGCGGGTCAATGACCGCGGCCCCTTTCACAGCAACCGCCTGATCGATCTGTCCTACACCGCAGCCTGGAAACTGGGCGTGCTGGGCGGCGGCACCAACCAGGTAGAGGTCGAAAGCATCACCGATCCCGGCAACTACCCCCTCGCGGCAAAACCCGCCGCACCGGCCCCCGAAACCAGGCCCTTGCCGGCGCCACCCATCGCAAGCGCCACGCCCCTTGCCCCCCCGGCAGAAACGCCCTCCACCGCGCCGGCAGTTCCACCCGCCACCGGAGCCGAGGGCAGCGTCTTCCTGCAATTGGGCGCCTTCAGCTCGCGCGAGAACGCCGAGAACTTCAGCAGCAAAATGAAGCTGGGACTGGGGCAGCTGGTGGAAAAACTGCACATCCAGGATGCCGGCGGCCTGTTCCGCGTCCGCCTGGGGCCTTACGCCAGCCGCGCGGAAGCGGGCCAGATTGCCACCCGGATCGGCCAGGCAGCGAGCATTCCGGCGGTGATTGCGCGCTGAGATGAACCATCGCCCGGAAAGCGCATGAGTTACCAACCGCCTTTTTCCATTACCCCGGCGATATTGCAAAGTGTGGCGGATATTTGCCAGTTGCTGGGCAGGTGGTCAGTGACAGGCGAAACCGCGCTGTCGCCTCATTTGCGCCGCAACAATCGCATTCGCACGATTCAGGCTTCCCTGGCCATCGAGAACAACACGCTCAGCCTGGAGCAGGTGACGGCAGTTATCGAAGGCAAGCGCGTGCTGGGCTTGCCGCGCGAAATTCAGGAAGTGCGGAACGCCTTTACTGCTTACGAGCATCTTGCGAACTGGCGGTCAGACAGGGCGGACGACCTGCTGGCCGCGCATGGAATGCTGATGGCGGGGCTGGCTGACGATGCCGGCTCCTTCCGCGCGGGAGGCGTGGGCATTTATCGCGGCCGGGAACTGGTTCACATGGCACCACCTCCCAGCCGTGTGTCTGAGCTGATGGCGGACCTGCTTGCCTGGGTGGCGCGTGCCGATGTTCACCCCCTGATCACCAGCAGCGTCTTCCATTACGAATTCGAATTCATTCACCCCTTTTCCGATGGCAACGGGCGCATGGGGCGGCTGTGGCAGACCTTGATGCTGAGTGAATGGCAAACCCTGCTGGCTTATTTGCCGGTCGAGACGGTGATACGTGATCGGCAGGCAGATTATTACCAGGCTCTGGGCGAAGCCGACGCCGCTGCCGACGCCACGCCATTTGTCGGCTTCATGCTGCAAGCCTTACTCGCGGCGATGCGGGAAGCAATGACACAAACAGGCTCGGAGAAAAGTTCGGAGAAAAGTTCGGAGAAAAGTTCGGAGAAAATACTCGCCTGCCTGCGCCTGACACCGAATCTGCCGGCAAGAGACATCGCCCTGCAACTGGATATAAGTCCGCGCGCGGTGGAAAAACAGCTTGCCGCACTCAAGAAGGCGGGACGCCTGCGCCGGGTTGGGGCGGCCAAGGGCGGGCATTGGGAGGTGTTGTAAATTCATTCCATCTTCTTCGCCATTTCCTTCAACAACAATATTGCCTCTTCCCGCCGCGCGGCGGTCATCCCCCCAAGCAGCAATAATAGTTCTGCAATGTTCTCGTCCCGCGTGTAAAAGTACGGCGCCGGAATCTCCAGTACTGCCGCAACACGCTCCACCGTCAACAAATCCGGCACATGCTTGCCACGCTCGTACTGGTTCATGCGAGCACTCGCCGAGAACTCATCTATTCCCGCCAATATTCCCAAACGCTCTTGGGATAGCCCCGCCCGGAGCCGTGCCTCCCTCAATCGCCGTGCAATGACGGACGGTTCTTCCATTGATCTCTTGGTCTCTATTTTGCAGGACTAAGAGATTCTTGGTTTTTACTTGACGCGACACTAAGGAATACTTAGCATCTCAAAATTCCATCATCATCAGAAAACAGAAAGGGAGAGGATTATGAATATCAAATCGAGATTGTTTCTCGTCGCAAGCATTGCAATTCTGGCAACGGGGTGCGCTTCGGTCGGCAATGAGCGGATGCGCGACCAGACGCAGGCCAGTGTTTCGCAAAAAATCACCGAGGGCAAGACCGGTAAAGACGAAGTTAAAGAAATGCTTGGAGACGCGACTTCAGTCAGTTTTACGGATGGCGGCAATGAAATCTGGACTTATAAACATGCACGCGCTACCCCAAAGGCGCAGAATTTCATCCCTATCGTCAATCTGTTTTCGCGAGGCGCAGACGTCAAAACAAAGGAACTGGTTATCCTTTTTGACAAGAATGGCATTGTTAACCGCTACTCCATGCGCGAAACCGATGACGAGGTGAAAAGCGGATTGGCCAATTAAACCGCCCCCAGCGTTACGTTACCGCCCGCCAGTCATTCGGCGTGGTGGACGGTGACTTTGTTCTTTAAGGCTTGAGATTTCTTTCGGCCACTTATGAAGGTCTATTACATGAATAAAAACCTGATCGCCACCTTGTTGGCTGGCGTAACTTACTCTGTATCTGGAATCGCCATGGCAGCCGAAACGCCATCGCTGACAAAAGAGCAGATTGAAAAAGTTGAGGCGGGTATTGGGAGCCGTGCGGAGAAAAGTATTTATATTTCCACCTGCGTCATGGATTTGACATGCAAAGCCGCACTTATTCAGGTTTGGGATGCAAACGGAGGCGAAGTCGCCATGAGCCGGTTCTTGCCGCCACCAGAGAAAGTCTCCGGGCTTTTTCGCGGAACAGATATGGGTCGGCATTTGATGGAAATGAGCGCCATCAACAAGTGCTCTGCCAGTGATCCCTGCAGCGCCTTTCTCGTTGAGACCGCGAAGGCTTTGCGCGCTTTGCCACCAGATGAACTCAAGCAAGTCTATGAAACCAAGGCAAGGGCCGAGCTTGAGCGTGCGGCAAGGAACTCGGAAACACAGATTCAGCGTAATCTTGCCGCTGGCGTAGCCAAAGCCGATATAAATCCTCCACAAATCAAAACAACCTCGACAATTCCAGCACCAACCACAGAAAATGCGCCTGCAAGCAAGGAAGCATCTTCGGGCGAAGTCATTGACTTTGCCCGTGATCCCTATTCAAACGTGACATTTCAACTGGTAAAGCTATCCAACGGAAGCAGGGAGATCCAGCGGCGTAGCGCGGAGGGCATTAAACGCCTAGCCTCGGTTAGCGGGCGTGAAGGCAAATGGCTTATTGAACCGGACGGTGGCGCTCCCATCGAAGCCATTGATTTGCAGCTTACAAATCGCGGCTTCATTGCGGGGACGCGCAATCGCGTAATGGCGTATACGGAAGGGACAGGGCTGTCTCCCGTCCAATGGCCCACAGGATACCATTCCGCTGCCGCACAGCGTGGCGATGTAGCACAGACTGGGTATGTTTTGTTTGAGCGCGACAACGCCTCCGGCCAGAATTCTGCCGCAGGAATATTCGACATCATCAGCGATCTGGGAAATACGCTTGGCGTCAGCAAGCGAAATGATTATGTTCTGGTTGATCTTCATAGCGGCAAGAGCTACACCTTAAATGTTTCCACTGCGGGGAAGATCGTCACGACGACAACGGGGGCATCCAATTGCCGGAAGCGTAATGCGCTGATTAACGTCTGCCAGGGCGTAGCAACGGACAGCCGCGAAAGACTTCGTGATAATTTTGGACAGAAGAATCTCCGTCATTATCTCTGGGCTATTTACTGGTTCAAAGCGCCAAGCGGAACCTATTTGATTGCGCTGGAAGACGGCCAGAGCAAGGTGACAGCCACAAAACTGGAAACCGGCGAGAAACGCATCGCCTTTTCTCGTAGCCTTGGGATTGCAGATTTTTCAGCCGTTCAAAGTGATGATGGACGTATCCAGTTGAGTGCCCGACTGGCTTTCACACCCCATAACATTGAGGATCTGGAAACAGCTTTTGCCGGTTTGCCGCTACCGGAAAGCGACAAGAAGGATACGCAGCAGAACACGGAAACAAAAAGCGCCGGGTGAAATTGCTGATTTCAGCTTGCAGAAACAGGAAACCGGCCTGCATGTGACCGGGGATGAAGTCATCGCGGATGGGCGCGTGGTGCGATGAAAACGAGCAGAACGCACCCTCATGCCACAAGTAAGGTTCGCGCCTGCTCGCTTCTTGACCTGTAGCGACTGCGCGAGTTTTGCGGCCCAGAAACCCAACTGCGGCAAAACGGGCCGCCATCGCTATTTCCAGTGCCATTCTGGCACTGCGGCACCAAAAAGAGGCCGGTTACTGACCTTACAAGATGACCCGGTTTCAGGGAACCCAGCCTCCCGGCTGCGGTCTGCTATAATTTCCCGCCTTCATAAACGGATCTGATATGAAATACCTGTTGCTCGCGCTCACCGCCCTGTTCTCTGCCCTTGCCGCTGCCGAACAGGCGCTGCCGGTTCCTCCCGCCCCGCCGGTCGCCGCGCGCGCCTACCTGCTGGCTGATTTCCCCAGCGGGCGCCTGCTGGTGCAACAGGGCGTCAATGACCGGATCGAACCGGCTTCGCTCACCAAGCTGATGACGGCCTACCTCACCTTTACCGCCATCAAGCAGGGACGGCTGAAGATGGACCAGGTGCTGCCGGTTTCGGAAAAGGCCTGGCGCACCGAGGGCTCGCGCATGTTCATCGAGATGAACCGGCCAGTGACAGTCCAAGAGCTGGTCCACGGCATGATCATCCAGTCCGGCAATGATGCCTGCATCACCCTGGCAGAAGGCGTGGCGGGCAGCGAGGAAGTGTTCGCGCAGATGATGAACCAGCAGGCGGCCAGGCTGGGCATGAAGAATACCCATTACATGAACTCCACCGGCCTGCCCCACCCGCAGCACTACACCACAGCCTATGACCTGTCCCTGCTGGCGGCGGCGATCATCCGCGACTTTCCCGAGTACTACAAGTTCTACTCGATCAAGGAATACCGCTACAACAACATCACCCAGCCCAACCGCAACCGCCTGCTGTGGCTTGACCCCAGCGTGGACGGGATGAAAACCGGGCACACCGAATCCGCCGGCTTCTGTCTCATCGCCACCGCCAAACGCGACCCGATGCGCCTGATTTCGGTGGTGCTGGGCACTTCCTCCGACAGCGTGCGCGCCACCGAGAGCCAGAAGCTGCTCAATTACGGCTTCCAGTTCTTTGAAACCACCCGCGTCTATGCCGGCAACCAGACCGTCTCCACCCTGCCGGTGTGGAAGGGCAGCGCGAAAACACTCAAGGCGGGCGTCACTCAGGATCTGACCCTGACCTTGCCCAAGGGCTATTACAGCCGGGTCAAGGCCACGGTCACCAGCAAGCAGCCGCTGCTCGCGCCGATTTCCGCCGGCCAGATCGTGGGCTCCATCCAGTTCACCCTGGATGACAAACCCCTGGCCGATTACCCGCTGGTGGCGCTGGAAAACGTGGCGATAGGCAACGTCTTTGGCCGCGCTATCGATACCGTCAAGCTATGGTTCAAATAATTTACCTCAACGGCGGCTTCATGCCGCTGGAGGAAGCCCGCATTCCGGTGCTGGATCGCGGCTTCATCTTTGGTGACGGCGTGTACGAGGTGATCCCGGTCTATTCGCGTCACCCCTTCCGCCTGCAGGAACACCTGCAGCGCCTGCAGCACAGCCTGGACGGCATCCGTCTCGCCAACCCCTGCAGCGATGCGGAATGGCGCGAACGTATCAAGGAACTGATCGCCCGCAACGAGGGCGAGGACCAGTACCTTTACCTCCACATCACCCGTGGCGTGGCCAGGCGCGACCATGCCTTCCCCAAGGACACGCTCCCCACCGTTTTCATGATGAGCAGTCCGCTGCCGCCGGCCGCCCCGGTGCTGCGGGAAAAGGGCGTGGCAGCGATCACGGCCAGCGACAACCGCTGGCTGCGCTGCGACATCAAGGCCATTTCCCTGCTGCCCAACGTCCTGCTGCGCCAGCTGGCGGTGGATGCCGGCGCGGCGGAAACCGTGATGCTGCGCGACGGCTTCCTGAGCGAGGGTGCGGCGAGCAATATTTTCGTGGTCAGCGCTGGCATCCTGCTCGCGCCGCCCAAGAACCACCTCATGCTGCCCGGCATCACCTACGACGTGGTGCTGGAACTTGCCGCCGCAAACGGCATCCAATCACGCGTGGCACCGGTTCCGGAAGACACCCTGCGCCATGCCGATGAAATCTGGCTGACTTCCTCCACGCGCGAGGTCCAGTCCATCACCACGCTCGACGGCAAAATGGTAGGCAACGGCAGGCCGGGCCCGCTGTTCCGCAAAATGGACCAGTTATATCAGGACTACAAGGCGACCATCATGCGCCAGCCAAGCTTATGACCGAACCGGAAACCCTGCTGGAATTTCCCTGCGCCTTCCCGATCAAGATCATGGGACGCATGGAAGACGCCTTCGCCGCCACCATGGTGGAAATCGTGCTGCGCCACGCGCCGGACTTCGACGCCGCAACCGTGACCATGCGGCCGAGCAGCGGCAACAAATATCTCTCCCTCACCTGTACCATCAACGCCACCTCGAAACAGCAGCTGGATGACCTGTACCGCGAGATCAGTGGACATCCGCTGGTATTGATGGCGCTGTGAGGGTAAAACACCTCGGCCTGGCCGAATACCAGCCCACCTTCCACGCCATGCAGGCCTTCACTGCCGCACGCGGGCCGGACACGCCGGATGAAATCTGGCTGTTGCAGCACCCGCCGGTCTATACCCTGGGCCTGGCCGGCAAGCCGGAGCACCTGCTGCGCGACAGCGACATCCCGGTGGTGAACATCGACCGCGGCGGCCAGATCACCTATCACGGCCCGGGCCAGGTCGTGGCCTATCTGCTGCTCGACCTGAAACGGCACGGCATCGGCGTCAAGGAGCTGGTACGGCGCATGGAGCAGGCCGTCATCGACCTGCTGGGAAAATATGGCGTCTCCGCCGCACGGCGCGACAAGGCACCGGGCGTGTATGTCGGCGATGCCAAGATCGCCGCACTAGGCCTTCGCATCAGGAACAACTGCAGCTACCACGGCCTGTGCCTCAACGTGGACATGGACCTCTCGCCTTACGCCAACATCAATCCCTGCGGCTACGCCGGGCTGCTGGTCACGCAGACGCGCGACCAGGGCATCAGCGCCGATGCGGACACGCTGGCAGAAGAACTGGCGGCCCAGTTGCTGCTGCAACTGGGCTATACTCAAAATTCGATCAACCACGAAGCACATGGAGGCCCTTCCACGCCCGCCTCCGTGTACTCCGTGCCCTCCGTGGCTTGACACAATGGCAGACCCCAAACTTCACAAAGGCGCGGCCAAGACCTCGCGCATCCCGATCAAGATCGTGCCCCAGGAGCCGCTGCGCAAGCCGGCCTGGATCCGTGCCAAAATCTCCTCCGGCGGCAGGTTCGGCGAGATCAAGCAGATCCTGCGCGAAAACAGCCTGCACACGGTATGCGAGGAAGCCGCCTGCCCCAATATCGGCGAATGCTTCAGCCATGGCACCGCCACTTTCATGATCCTGGGCGACCTGTGCACCCGGCGCTGCCCCTTCTGTGACGTCGGCCACGGCAAGCCGCTGCCCCCGGACGCCAGCGAACCGGCGCAGCTGGCGCGCACCATCGCCGCCATGAAGCTGAAATACGTGGTGATCACCAGCGTCGACCGCGACGACCTGCGCGACGGCGGGGCAGGGCATTTCGCCGCCTGCATCCAGGCCGTGCGCGCGGCCTCGCCCAATACCCGCATCGAAGTCCTGGTGCCGGATTTCCGTGGCCGCCTGGAAAGTGCGCTGGATATCCTCAGCAATGAGCCGCCCGACGTGCTCAACCACAATCTCGAAACCGTGCCGCGCCTCTACAAACAGGCCCGCCCCGGCGCCGACTACGCCCACTCGCTGCAACTGCTGCAGGCATTCCGGCAGCGCCATCCCGCCATCCCCACCAAATCCGGCCTGATGGTCGGCCTGGGGGAAACGGACGCGGAAATCCTCGCCGTGATGCGCGATCTGCGCGCCCACGGCGTGGACATGCTCACCATCGGCCAGTACCTGCAGCCCTCGCGCCACCACCTGCCGGTCACGCGCTTCGTGACACCGGAGCAGTTCACTGCCTTCTCCCGTGCGGCAGCGGAAATGGGTTTCAGGAACGCCGCCTGTGGACCGATGGTGCGCTCCAGCTACCATGCCGACATGCAGGCCCAGGATGTTGTCGATTCCGGCGAAGCGGTGTAATTTGCTCCTGTCATGAAGCCCCGCTCGCGACCGGTATTTTTCCTGCTCCTCGCCTTTACCCTGCTGTTTGCGCAGCAGGGGGCGGCACTGCATGCGCTGTCGCATCTGGGCGAACCACGGCCCACCCAGTCGCAACAGGACAAGCAACTGCCACATTCCCCGGCGTGCGAAAAATGTGTGCTCTATGCCGGCATGGGCAGCGCCATCACGAGCTCCGGGCTGAACCTGCCTGCCGCCGTCACTGGCTCGATACCCGACCAGGCCAGCCCTACGGCCCTGCTATTACCAACGCGCCTGCCCTTCCATTCCCGCGCGCCGCCCGGCCTCATCGTTTAATACCTGAACAGTCACTGTCATGGCAACCGGAACAATCCGGCTGCCGTTGTTCATTTTCTCGACGAGGCAATTCATGTTTACACGCAAATTCCTTGCGGCAGGCATCACGCTTGCCCTGGCCGCGCCCTGGCCCGCCCTGGCTGCGGACAATGCCGAACTGGCGCAGATTCGCGAGCAGATCCGGCAAATGAAGGAAAGTTACGAAGCGCGCATCCTGGCCCTGGAACAGCGCCTGCAACTGGCCGAAGCCGCCAGCAACGCCCGGGACAAGCCGGAGCAGGGCGGAGAAGAAACCACGCGCACGGCAGCGCCCTTGCCGCCGGCATCAGCCAGCGCCTTCAATCCCGAGATCTCGCTGATTCTTTCCGGCGCTTACACCCGCTTGTCGCAAGACCCGGCCAATTACCGCATTGGCGGGTTCCTGCCCAATGGCGGCAAAATCGGGCCAGGAGCGCGCGGCTTCAGCCTGGCGGAATCTGAACTGGTCGCCGCCGCCAATATCGACCCCTATCTGCGCGGCCAGTTCACCCTCGCCCTCACCCCGGAAGACACCGTCAGCGTGGAAGAGGCCTACATCCAGACCCTGGAGCTGGGCAACGGCTTCACCGCCAGGGCCGGGCGTTTCAAGTCGGGTATTGGCTATCTCAACGAGCAGCATGCCCATGCCTGGGATTTCGTCGATGCGCCACTGGCGTATCAGGCCTTCTTCGGCGGGCAATTCGCAGATGACGGCGTGCAGCTCAAATGGCTGGCGCCCACCGACACTTTCCTTGAACTCGGCACAGAAATGGGCCGGGGCCGCAATTTCCCCGCCAGCGAGCGCGACGGAAACGGCATCGGCGCAGCGACCCTGTTCGCCCATCTCGGCGGCGACATGGGCAACAGCCACAGCTGGCGCGCAGGACTGTCCTATCTGCACGCCTCGCCACGAAATCGGGCGTACACCGCCAGCGACCAGCGCGGAATGGAAGTGGAAAACAGCTTCAGCGGCAGCAGCCACCTGGCCATGGCGGATTTCGTCTGGAAATGGGCGCCCCACGGCAATCCGGCACAAACCAATTTCAAGCTGCAGGGCGAATATTTCCGCAGCCGCGAGAACGGCAGTCTGAGCTATGACAACAGCGCCATTTCGGCGGGAACCCGCGCCGACCGCTACACAGCGGCGCAATCTGGCTGGTACCTGCAGGGCGTCTATCAGTTCATGCCGCGCTGGCGGGTAGGCCTGCGGCACGACCGGCTGGACTCCGGCAGCGTGGACTACGCATCAAACGCAGCCACTCTGGAACAAAACCCATTCAACCCCATCAGAAACAGCCTGATGCTCGACTACAGCCCGAGCGAGTATTCGCGCCTGCGCCTGCAGTTCGCCCGGGATCAGTCGCGCCCGGATGCCAGCGACCAGCAGATGGTCCTGCAGTACCTGATGAGCCTGGGCGCCCATGGCGCTCACAAATTCTAGGGAGCCACCATGTTGAACAATCTGTTTAAATCCCTCGCGGCAGCCATCCTGGCAACATTTGCCGCACCCGCCCTCGCCGCCCTCAACATCCTCGCCTGTGAGCCCGAATGGGGTGCGCTGGCACAGGAACTGGGCGGCGAACTGGTGTCGGTTTACAGCGCCACCAATGCCCTGCAGGACCCCCACCGCATCGAAGCCCGCCCCAGCCTGCTGGCACGTGCGCGCAACGCCGACCTGCTGGCCTGCACCGGGGCGGAGCTGGAGGCGGGCTGGCTGCCGATTCTGCTGCGCCAGTCCGGCAACCCCAAAATCCAGCCCGGCAAGCCCGGATATTTCGAGGCGGCGCGCCACGTCCGCATGCTGGAAATTCCAGCCCGGCTCGACCGTGCCGAAGGCGACGTGCATGCCGGAGGCAATCCCCACATCCAGACCGACCCGCGCAACATTGCCCTGGTAGCGGCAGCGCTGAGCCGGCAACTGGCCGAGGCCGACCCCGCCAATGCCGCCCGCTACCAGACTCGCCATCAGGATTTTTCCCGCCGCTGGCAGACAGCCCTGATGCGCTGGGAAAAACTGGCCGCACCGCTCAGGGGCTCCGCCATCGTGGTCCAGCACAAGGGCTTCCCCTATCTGGAAAGCTGGCTCGGACTCAGGGAAATCGCCACGCTCGAACCCAAACCCGGAGTCGAGCCCAGCAGCGGCCATTTGTCCCAGGTGCTGGCCAGCCTGCAGCAGCAGCCGGCACGGATGATCATCCGCGCCGCCTACAATGACGGCCGCGCCTCCGAATGGCTGGCCAGCCGGGCCAAATTGCCGGTCGTCGAACTGCCGTTTACGATTGGCGGCTCCGAGCAGGCAAAAGATCTGTTCAGCCTGTTCGACGATACCCTGCGGCGTCTGCTGGAGGCCGCCAGGTGAGCACCGCCCCGGACTGGGGGCTGCTGTTCCCGGCCTTTCTTGCCGGCCTGATGGTGCTTGCCACCCATATCCCGCTGGGCATGCAGGTGCTCGCCCGGGGCATCGTGTTCATCGACCTGGCAATCGCGCAGATCGCCGGCCTGGGGGTCATCGCTGCGGACGGTCTCGGCTTCGGGCCTCAGGGCTGGGCAGTGCAGCTCTCGGCAGTCGGTGCGGCACTGCTGGGGGCGGCCGTTTTCACACTGAGCGAAAAACGCTGGCCGGAGGTGCAGGAGGCGCTGATCGGGGTCACCTTCGTGCTGGCAGCCAGCGGCGGCGCCCTGTTGCTGGCGGGGAACCCCCATGGCGGAGAACATCTGCAGAATTTGCTGGTGGGGCAAATCCTGTGGGTCAGCCCGGCGCAGCTATGGCCGGCAGCCTTGCTTACGGCCACGCTTCTTGCCGTGTGGCTGCGCTGGCGCGGGCAGATGGGACGGTTTGGCTTCTACGCCCTGTTTGCCTGTGCTGTCACCGCCTCGGTGCAGCTGGTTGGCGTCTATCTGGTATTCGCCAGCCTGATCATCCCCGCCCTCGCCACCCGCCATTTCACCCGTTGGCGCATTCCTGCCGCCTATTTTCTGGGCAGCGCAAGCTATGCACTGGGCCTGATTTTTTCCGCCTGGAGCGATCTGCCCTCCGGCGCGCTCATTGTCTGGGCACTGGCAATCCTGGGAATGCTGGGCTACTGGCTTGGGCCTGAAGTTCCGAATCAGGGAAATCCCTATTGAGCAATCCGGGCAAGCAACCTAAAATACACAGCAATCATGTAGGACAATTACACCCCCCTGTAGGACAAATTCGTGTTCTCCTTCTTACGCAAGCCTAAACCGGACAACTCCGCGCCCGCCCCGAAAAAGCCGGCACCAGCACCCGTCGTGGCGGCCAAAACGGAACCGCAAGCTGCGCCGGAAACAACCGCCTCGCAGCCACAGGCGGCTGCCAACGAGGAAATTGTCGTCTTCGAAAGCATCAGCGCAGCAGCCGGTTCGGCAGTGGAAGAAGCCGCGGTTTACTACGCCAACAATATGGCAGACCAGGCCATCGCCAGCCTGAGCCACTATCTTCATGATCACCCCAACATGAAGGAAATGCAGCCGTGGCTGATGCTGTTCGACCTGTATCAGCTCCAGGGCAACAAGCCGGCATTCAATGAATTATCGATGCAGTTCGTGGTCAAGTTCGAGCGTTCCGCGCCGATCTGGAAAGCTCCAGCCGCATCCGCTCCCACAAAGAAATCTGACACCGGACAGCAAAAAGACCTGCTGACCCTGGGCAACCGGCTGGCCGCGGGCCCGCAACTGGAAAAAATCTGCCAGCTGGCGCAGGGCAGCACTAATGCACGGGTAAACCTGAACGATGTCGCCGAGGTCGAACTGGATGGCTGCAAGCTGATGCAGGAAGGCCTGTCGAGTTGCCGCAAAAAGGGCAAGATCGTTCAGCTCGAAGGCGCCGACCACCTGATCGAGGTGCTGAAAAAGCAGATCGCCGCAGATGGCCATGGCAACGAGGATCGCCTGGCCTGGCTGCTGCTGTTCGAGCTATACCAGTGGCTGGGCAAGGAAGCGGAATACGAGGAACTGGCAATTGAATACGCCGTTTCCTTCGAAATCTCCCCCCCTGCCTGGGAAGCGGTCAAACCGGCCTTGGCTGCCGCCCAGGCCAAGATCCAGAGTGAGCCTGCCAGCAAACCGGCGGAAGCTGACGACGTTTTTGCCATGAACGGCGTCATCTCTGAAGCCAGTCAGTCCCAGTTGCAGGATCTTTCCAATTACGCGGCGGACAAGCAGGAAGTCCGCATCAACCTGGCCGGCGTGACACGAGTGGACTTCGTCGCCGTGGGCAATTTCATGGGCACCCTGATCAACCTCACCCAGGCAGGAAAAAAAGTCCTGATCCTGGAAGCCAATGAAATGGTACAGGCGCTGTTCCACATGATGGGCGTCTCCGAATTCGCCACCCTGATTCGCAAAAAGGCGGGCTGAACCTGAGCTGCCCGGCCAGGGCAGCGCTATAATCCGCTTTTATTTTCGCGATCCGCATCATGGAACAATATCACGGCACCACCATCCTCTCAGTACGCCGCGGCAGCAGCGTAGCCATGGGCGGCGACGGCCAGGTCACACTGGGCAATATCGTGGTCAAGGCCACTGCGCGCAAGGTCCGCCGCCTGTACCACGACCGGATCCTGGCCGGATTTGCCGGCGGCACGGCAGACGCCTTCACCCTGTTCGAACGTTTCGAAGCCAAGCTGGAAAAACACCAGGGCCACCTGCTGCGCTCCGCCGTGGAACTGGCCAAGGACTGGCGCACCGACCGCATGCTGCGCCGCCTCGAAGCCATGCTGACAGTGGCCGACCGCGAGGCTTCCCTGATCATCACCGGCAACGGCGACGTGCTCGAACCGGAAGACGGCCTCCTCGCCATCGGCAGCGGCGGCGCCTACGCCCAGAGCGCCGCACGCGCGCTACTTGACCACAGCGAACTGCCTGCCGCCGAGATCGTGAAGAAGTCGCTCGTCATCGCGGCGGATCTGTGCATCTATACCAATCAGAATCACATTATTGAAGTTTTGGAGTAATCAGTAGTCAGTTATCAGTAAAACCCGCCCGGAATACTGACAACTGATCACTGACAACTGAGAACTGAACCATGTCCGAAATGTCCCCCCAGGAAATCGTCCACGAACTCGACAAGCACATCATCGGCCAGGACGCCGCCAAGCGCGCCGTTGCCATTGCGCTGCGCAACCGCTGGCGGCGCAGCCAGGTCGAGGATCCGCTGCGCCAGGAGATCACCCCCAAGAACATCCTCATGATCGGCCCCACCGGCGTGGGCAAGACCGAGATCGCGCGGCGCCTGGCCAGGCTCGCCAATGCGCCCTTCATCAAGGTGGAAGCCACCAAATTCACCGAGGTGGGCTATGTCGGGCGCGATGTCGATTCCATCATCCGCGATCTGGTGGAAATCTCCATCAAGCAGACACGTGAGGCCGAGACGCGCAAGGTGCGTTTCCGTGCCGAGGAGCACGCCGAGGAGCGCATCCTCGACGCCCTGCTGCCGCCCGCCCGCGACAGCGGCGAAAATGAGCGGGAAAGCGGAACACGGCAGAAATTCCGCAAGATGCTGCGCGAAGGCCAGCTTGATGACAGGGAAATCGATATCGAGGTTGCCGCTCCCCAGGCGCACATGGAAATCCTCGCCCCTCCAGGCATGGAGGATCTGACTTCCCAGATCCAGGGCATGTTCCAGAACCTTGGCACCACGCGCAGCAAGACGCGCAAGCTCAAGATTCGCGAAGCCTTCAAGCTGCTGACCGAGGAAGAAGCGCTCAAGCTGGTCAACGATGAGGAGCTGAAAATTGCTGCGGTGCACAACGTCGAGCAGAACGGCATCGTGTTCCTCGACGAGATCGACAAGATCACCAGCCGCGCCGAAGGATCGGGCGCCGAGGTATCGCGCCAGGGCGTGCAGCGCGACCTGCTGCCGCTGGTGGAAGGGACCACTGTCACCACCAAGCACGGCATGATCAGGACTGACCATATCCTGTTCATCTGCAGCGGCGCATTCCACCTTGCCAAGCCCTCCGACCTGGTGCCCGAACTGCAGGGCCGGCTGCCGATTCGCGTCGAACTCAGCAGCCTGTCAGTGGCCGATTTCGAGCAGATCCTGGTCAACACCGACGCCTGCCTCACGCGCCAGTACCAGGCCCTGCTCGAAACCGAGGGGGTACGGCTGGAATTCGGTGCGGACGCGGTGCGCCGCCTGGCTGAAATCGCCTTCGAGGTCAACGAACGCACTGAAAACATCGGCGCGCGGCGATTGCATACCGTGATGGAAAAACTGCTGGAGGAAGTCTCCTTCGAAGCCGGAAAGCACAGTGGCGAGACGGTTGCCATCGACGCCGCCTATGTTGACGCGCGCCTCAAGGAACTGGCGAAAAGCGAGGATCTGGCCCGATACGTGCTGTGATGCGGGCGTGCCGCCCGTATCACCATCAGACCTAGATCCGCGCAGACAACAGGATATTGCGCGGCGTCACCTGGCGCGGACAAAAAGTGCCCACCTCGGTCTGGTAACCATGTCGCGCCAGGTAATTGGCCAGATCAAGCACCAGCCACACTTCCAGCGGACGGCGGAAAACATGTCGCACCAGCGACAGGCGCTTGACCTCACCCAGCCGCTCCCAGCCTTCCTGTTCCAGGCGATCCCAGCCGACATGGCCCGGCAACGCCAGACCCTGGCGTGACGCAAGCGCCTCGCAGAAGCCCCGAAAGCCAAGGTTCAGCCAGGCCTTGGGCGTGGGTTTGAAAGAAACATAGCGCTCCTCGCCCGAAATCTCCCGGCGCAGGCGATCAAAGCCCAGCTTCCAGGCCCGTTCCCGTTCGCGCAGACGGGTTTCGCGCGGAGGGGCGGTCACGGTCTCGGTCACGGCCAGACGCAAGTCATCCCGGCCCAGCTCCAGCCGTGCCAACGCTGACCAGGGGCGGTAGACCCTGTCCGCCGCACGGTAATAGCAGCAAGGTGCGATATCAAGCGCCGCCACACCTGCAGTCACGCCTTCCCGTACCAGCGCACGGTGCAGATCGCCACAGGCATGCAGGGCCACCACATGGCGGCCGGAAAGAAGCGCGGAGGCCTGCGCGGAAAGGGCATCCTCCACGAGAAAATGCTGGGGCGCCCCCACCCGCCCGGCGAGCCTTTTCCCCTCGGCGCACAAACCGCCATCCAGCTCCAGCGTCTCTACCGCCACGCCCTGCTGCAACGCCAGCAGGCGCCCCAGATGCCCCTTGCCGCCACACCACTCCAGCAGCGGCCCGCGGACATCACCGACGGCATAGGCGAAGGCCTCGATCTGTGCCCACTTGCGACCGGGAATTTCCCATTGCGCCCGGCTTGTTGTCCTGGAAGACGTGAGAGCGGTTCGCTCCGGCAGACAGGCCAGAACTTCCAGCTCGGTCAGCACCGGCAAGTGCTGCGCCAGCAGGCGCACCAGCGCCGCTCCGTCGTTCTCCAGCCGTGCCACCTCCCCATCTTCCAGCGCCAGAAGCGCGCGTGCCAGCTCAGGCAAACGTACCGTCCAATCCGGGCGAACCTCCCGGAACGGCTGTGGGCGCCATAACCAGGCGAGATCCGCAAGCAGGCCTTCAAGATGAGCAAAACGGGGGGCGATAAAGGGAGCACGCACCGTGCCGGCACTCTCAGCAGGTTCAGCCTATTTTCCTGCCAGCTCCTTCTCTGCCCGGTCGATTCCCTGTTGCTGCGCCTGTTGCGCCGTATCCAGCTTTTGCTGGTATTGCTCCATGGTTTTTTTCGCTTCCTCAGCTTCCTTTGCCTTTGCCACAGCACCGGTAGCAGCAGTACCAGCGACTTCAACACCACAGCCCGCAAGCAGGGCCAGCGCGAATATGATGAGACATCTCGACATTTGCTTTTCTCCTGAAGAACCGGGGTAACAGGCCCCCTGCCGGATTCTACCCTTCAGGAAAACCATCACAGGCCTTTTTCCATGCCATCCCAAATAAATTGCATCTTTTCCTGTCTTAAGTGATAATGGTTATCAATAACTAAACATTTTCATGGAGAGGAAATGACAATTCAGCAAGTTGCGCGCGGGATCCTGGCCGCCGTTTTTTTCTGCCTGACGGCACCCGTTGCCCTGGCCGCGCCGGATGAAATCCAGGTCTACACCGAGGAAATGAACGACCCGGGCGAATTTGGTCTGGAGCTGCATGTCAATTACGCCCTCAAGGGCGCCAAAGAGGCGGGCTTTGCAGGGGAAATGCCGGGGCATCACGTGCTGCAACTTACACCGGAATTTTCCTACGGCGTGACGAAAACCTGGGAAGCGGGGCTATACCTGCCCATCGCCATCAGCCCGGCGGGGGATATTTACAACAACGGCCTGCGCCTGCGCATGAAATACATCGCGCCACGCGAGGAAGGGACGCATTTCTTCTGGGGCTTCAACACCGAATGGGGCTACGCCACCCGGCGCGTGTCGGAAAGCTACTGGGGAATGGAACTGCGGCCGATCATCGGCTATCGCGACGACGCTTGGCTGCTGAGTTTCAACCCGATTTTGAATCTGAATCTTTCCAGCAACGTCAGTCGCGCACCGCAGTTTGAACCGGCCCTGAAAGTCACTCATGCGGCAGGGGACGGCATCCAGGCCGGATTCGAGTATTACGGCGAGTATGGGCCGCTGCATCAGCTCCTGCCCGCAGATCAGTCCGGCCACGCACTCTATGCAGTGATGGATATTGCCAGGGGAGAGCTGGATGTAAATATCGGCATCGGGCACGGCTTCAGCGAGAGCCCGGACAAATGGGTAGCCAAGGCGATCATCGCCTTTCCGTTCAAATAGCGTCTTCCAGCGCCATTTCCAGCTCCAGCCAGTTTTCCTCAAGCTGCGCCACCCGCGCCTCCAGCGCTTCGCGGCGCTGGTTGAGGCTCTCGATCAATTGCGGGTCAGGGTCCTGGTATAAGCCGGGGTCAGCCAACTGCTCGCTGACGCCGGCCAGCCCGGCCTGGGCCTGGTGCAATTCGGCTTCAAGCTTGCCCTGTTTCGACAGCAGGGCTTTCCGGCGCGGCGCATTCTCACGCCGTGGTTTCTCCGTCACGACCGGCTTGCTGGCAGCACTCTCGGCCTGGCGCCGGGATTCCACCCAGGTCCGGTAATCCTCCAGGTCGCCATCGAAGAGCTGGGCAGTGCCATCGGCCACCAGCCACAACTCATCCGCCGTGGCCCGGATCAGGCTGCGGTCGTGGGAGACCAGCACCATCGCGCCGCCATATTCTTCCAGTGCCAGGGTCAGGGCGTCGCGCATGTCCAGATCGAGGTGGTTGGTCGGCTCGTCCAGCAGCAGCAGATGAGGCTTGCGCCACGCCAGCAGGGCCAGGGCCAGGCGGCTTTTCTCACCGCCGGAAAAGGTTGCCACCGGCCGATCCTCGGCTTCACCGGCCAAGCCGAAGCGGCCGAGAAAATTGCGCAGATCCTGGGTCGTGGCCTCGGGTGCAAGGCGCACCAGATGTTCCAGCGGGGTCGCACCGGCATCGAGATGCTCCAGCTGGTGCTGGGCAAAATAGCCGATGCGCAGTTCCGGCGCGCTTTCGCGGCTGCCCGCCGAGGGCGGTAATTCACCCACCAGCAGCTTGATCAGGGTGGACTTGCCCGCGCCATTGGGTCCGAGCAGGGCAATGCGCGCCCCCGAGCGCAGCACCAGGCTGACATTGGCCAGCAAAATCCTGTCGCCGTAACCGCAAGCGGCTTTTTCCAGCTTGAGCAGGGTATCCGGGCTGCGTTCCGGCGCCTCGATTTCCAGTTCGAAATGGCCGTGATCGACATGTGCCGGAGCAATACGCTCCAGCCGCTCCAGCGCCTTGACACGGCTTTGCGCCTGCTTGGCCTTGGTCGCCTTGGCACGGAAACGGCGGATGAAATCCTCGAGATGGGCAATTTTTGCCTGCTGCTGGGCGAATGCCTGATTCTGCTGCACGGCCCGCTCGGCCCGGGTACGCTCGAAGCCGTCATAGTCCCCGGCATAGCTGTCGATGATCCGGTCATGCACATGTGCGATGCGGTTGACGCAGGCATTGAGAAATTCGCGATCGTGCGACACCAGCAACACACTGCCGGGATAGCGTGCAAGATACTGTTCCAGCCACAGGATGGCTTCGAGGTCGAGGTGGTTGGTAGGCTCGTCGAGCAGCAACAAATCGGCGCGGCGCATCAGCGCGCGCGCCAGGTTAAGGCGCATGCGCCAGCCGCCGGAAAAGCTCGCCACCGGGTGTTCCAGTTGCCCGGTGCCGAATCCCAGCCCATTGAGCAATTGCGCCGCGCGTGCCGGCGCGGCATAGCCCTCGATCGCCTCGAAGCGGTGCTGTGCCTCGAACCAGGCGGTGTCATGCACCTCCCGCGCCAGAGCCTGCTCCAGCTGGCGCAACTCGGTATCGCCATCGAGCACGAAGGCCAGCGCGGGGCGCTCCGAATTGGCGATTTCCTGTTCCACGAAGGCCAGCGTCTTGCCCTGCTGCAGGGCAATCTCGCCGCCATCGGGCTTGATCTCGCCGCGAATCAGGCGGAACAGGGTGGATTTGCCGCAGCCGTTCTTGCCAACCAGCCCTACGCGCTGCTCGGCAAAGATCTGGAGACTGGCATTCTGAAAAAGCGGGGTGCCGTGCTGGAAATAGACCAGATTCTGAATCGATAACATGGCACGATAATACCAGAATGGGCTAGTATGGCGCCGGTTGTACGATCATGGGAACAAGCACGATGAACAGGATTTACGTCTGGGACCTGCCCACCCGGCTGTTTCACTGGGGGCTGGTAGGGCTGGTGGCTTTTCAGTGGCTCAGCGGCGAACTGGAAGATAAATGGATGGAGCTTCATCTGCTTGGCGGCTATGCCGTCCTCGCCTTGGTGGGATTCCGCCTGCTGTGGGGATTCACCGGCAGCACCTACTCCCGTTTCAGTGAATTCCTGCACGGCATCAGACCGACTTTGGCCTACGCCCGGGCACTGCGCGACAATACCGCGCCACGCTATCTAGGCCACAACCCGCTGGGAGCATGGATGATCATGACGTTGCTCGCCACGCTGGTGCTGATGGGCATCACCGGCCTGTTTGCCAGTGACGATGTGATGAGTGGCGGGCCGCTGCGGCATCTGGTATCCGAGCAGGCGGGTGAAATACTGACTGAGCTCCACGAGGGCATTTTTGGCGTGCTGCAAACCCTGGTAGTGGTGCATGTTGCCTCAATCGTGGCACACCGCCTGTTCAAGGGTGAAGATCTGGTCAGGCCGATGCTGACCGGTTACAAGGATTCCAGCGAGGCGTCAAAGAAACAGTAATTGTTGCGCCCCCGCTGTTTGGCCTCGTACATCGCATTGTCGGCAAGCCTCACCAGCTTGTCGCAATCCTCGGTATCCAGCGGATACAGGGCGATGCCGATGCTGGTGCTGGTATGCAGCGCGTGCCCGTCGAGCGCGAAGGGCTCAGCAAACACGGCAATGATCTTGTTCGCCACGACGGCGACCCCCTCCCGGTCCGGCACCAGGGGCAACAGCACCGTGAATTCGTCCCCGCCCAGCCGTGCCACGGTATCGCTCTCGCGCACGCAAGCCCGGATGCGGCGCGCCACCTCCTGCAGCAACAAATCGCCGATATGGTGGCCGAGGGTGTCATTCACGGTCTTGAAGCGATCCAGGTCGAGGAACATCAGCGCGGACAGATGATGGCAGCGCTTTGCCTGAACCAGAACCTGGGTCAGGCGGTCGTAGAACAGGACTCGATTGGGCAGATCGGTAAGCGCATCATGATGGGCAAGGTGCTGGATTTGCGCCTCGGTAGCCTTCTGCGCCGTAATGTCTTCCAGGATCGAGATGAAGTGGCTGACCTCCCCGCTCGCATCACGAATTGGCGTGATGGTTTGCTGTACCGTGAACTCCGAGCCATCCTTGCGCTTCTCCACGGTTTCGCTGCTCCACACCTCGCCCCGGGTAATGGTCTGCCATAACTTGTGGTAGTAATCCGCGCCCTGCTTGCCGGACTTGATGATGCGCGGAGTCTCCCCCAGCGCCTCCTGTGCCAAATAGCCGGTGAGGCGGCTGAAGGACTGGTTCAGCCATTGGATGCGGCCGCGCCGGTCGGTGATGAACACGCCATTGCCGGCGGAAGCCAGAGCCGTACCGAGCAGCCGCAACTGCTGCTGGTCCATGGCCATTTCCAGCGCGATGCAGATGCGCCCGGCAATCATGCCCAGACGCTGCACCGTGGCGGGATCGTCGAAGCTGTGTTCATGGCGGGAATACAGGGTAAAAGCGCCATACACCTCGCCGCGAATGATGAGCGGAATGCCGGTGATGGCCTTCAGGCCGAAACGTGCCGCCGCCTCACGCCATGGCAGAAAACCAGGGTCGGCATAGCGGAACACCTGGGCCTGGCCGAGGCGGATGGTCTGCCCGGCAGGGCCGTGGCCCTGGGGCGTGTCATCCCAGCGTACGCCGATTTTTTCCAACTCCAGGCGATAGTCCTGCTCCGGCCCGGCACTGGCGGCGATGGAGATTTTACCCCCCACTTCCTTGCGGCCAATCCAGACGAACTGGTAAGCCAGCAGGCGCGCCACCTCCGCGCAGATGAATTCGAGCAGATCGGGCAGCGGCAAGCCGCGCAGCACCTGCTGGTCGATTTCCTTGAACAGCTCATCCAGCGCCTGCAATTGCGCACGCTCGGTCACGTCGGCGGCATACACCGCCACCGCCACGACCTTGCCGTCCGCATTGAAAACCGGGTAACTGACGCTCTCGAACACGATGCCATTGCGCTCGTCCTTGAGATGGAACGGCTGGCCGGTCTGGAAAAGCTGCTGGATCAGCGGCTTGCGACGTTTCGCCACCTCGGGGGGGATGGCATCGAAAAAGCGCCTGCCAACCAGCTGTTCCGGGGTAAACCCTAGCCGTTTGGCGCCGATTTCGTTGACCGCCAGCACGGTGCCATTCTCGTCCAGCAGCATGGCCGTTTCCGCCGTGGCATTGAGCAGGGCGCGGGCCGTTTCCTCACTCTGGCGCAGGGCCGCCTCGGCCTGCTTGCGCTGGGAAATGTCGCGCACCATGCTGATCACTGCCGGCTGGCCGCCAAATTCGATCACCCGGCAATTGATTTCCACCGGAAACTCCCGCCCGGCGCGTGTCACATGGGCGGATTCAAACGTCAGGTGGCCCTGCTCAAACAGTTGCCTGGTCCGTTCCGGCACCAGAGCGCCAAACTGTGGCGTGTCAATGTCGGCAGGTGACAGCCGCAACAGCTCCTCACGGCTGTAACCCAGGCGCTCGCAAGCAACCTGGTTGACCTCAATGAAACGCCCCGCCGGGCCGACAATGAAAATCGCATCGGCAGCCGTATCGAACAGCATATGAAACCTGGCCTCGGCACCCAGCCGCTCGGTTTCTGCCCGCTTGCGCGCGGTCACGTCGGCCAGGGTCAGCAGCAATCCCTCGATCCTGCCGTTCTCATCCTTGACCGGCGTAAGGCTCCAGTCCCAGTAGGTCACCTCCCGTTCGGGCAGGCCCGGGTACTCGAATGGCTTGGCATAAGCAACATAGGACTCACCGCTTTCAAGTACATGCCGGAAAATGGCCTCATTTTCTGCATCGGGATAAAGCGCAAAATGGTTCTTGCCGACAAAAAAATCCGGGCTGCGCTGCTGGTCGGCAGCGGCATAATTTTCATTGACGCGAATGAAATTGAAACTGGCGTCAAGATAGGCGACCAGCACATGGATATTGGAAAAAATCCGTTCCATGAGCTGATTGGTCAATTTCAGTTCATGCGCCGCAACACGGTAGCGCTGTTCGCTCAGGGTCAGTGCTTCGCCCTTGCGGTTCAGGTAGACCCCCAGGGCAAAAAACATGGCCATCACCACGGCCACCCATGCCAGCGCCAGCAGCGCGGTCAGCAAACTCTCGCCATAATGGCCGAACCCCAGGCCCACGATGGCCAGCAGAATCAGCCCGTTGGGCACCAGCAGCACCACCGGCACAATGAAGCGCAGCAACGCCCCGCCGGGGCCCTTGCTGAGCAGGATGGCCGCCAGCCCCTGGTTGGGGCGCAGGAGCAGTGTGCCAGCGCCCAGCAGCAGAAAGCACAATGCTGCCGGCAAAGCCATGCCCGGCGCTGCCGTTCCGGCAGGCCATGCTCCCAGGCCGATCAGGGCCTGGAGCCCCAGCGCCATCACTGCCAGGGCTAATGCCTGGGCAAAATAGGTGCGGGTGCCGCCAGCGCCCGCCAGGATCAGCAGCGCCGCACCCAGCAGGGCAAACGCCAATGTCGCATGAGGCAACATGCGCACTGCGCCGTGTGCGGGAGCGGCCAGAAACAGCTGCACTACCCCCTCCTGGAAGCCGGAACTGAAATGGAGCCAGGTTTCCATCAGGCCCAGCACGCCCATCAGCAACACCATGGCTGCCAGCAACGCAGCCAGCGGCATCAGCCGCCGCAAATGCAGCAGCCATAGCGAGATGCCCGCCACCAGCAAGAGCAAGGCAGTGGAAACCGGAGTGGGAGGGGCATCCACCAGAAAGGCGGCGAGCAGGGGTATTTCCAGCGCCCAGCCTAGCAGCACCAGGCCGCTGAACAGGGCGCTCAGGCCGCAGGCAAGGGCAACCAGGCGAGAGGAAAAGATTGTTGCTGCATTAGCGGCCATGCATTACTCCGGACAGGGAGGGGCAGCGGAAATCAATCTACGGTGCAGGGATGGGGAACCGCTTAGGCAGGATTATACCGCGGCGGTATCCCTATTCGCGCACCGGATGTTTCGACAGCTTGCGCTGCAGCGTGCGGCGGTGCATCTTGAGCGCCCGCGCAGTAGCCGAGATGTTGCCCTGGTGTTCATTCAGCACCCGCTGGATATGCTCCCATTCGAGGCGATCAACCGACAGCGGCTGCGGCGTAACCGGCATCTCCTCGTCGCCGCCCTCGCGTTCGAACGCGGCAATGATCTGGTCCGCATCAGCGGGCTTGGCAAGGTAGTGAGTTGCGCCCAGCTTGATGGCCTCCACCGCCGTGGCAATGCTGGCGAAACCGGTCAGCATGACGATGCGGGTTTCCTCATCCAGTTCCTTCAGCCGCTTGACCAGCACCAGCCCGGAGGGGCCGGGCATTTTCAGATCAACCACGGCATATTCGGGCGCATTCTCCTCGGCCAGGAGCAGTGCTGCATCCACGTCTTGTGCCACACTCACGTCGAAACCGCGTTTGGTGAGCGCCTTGCTCAGGACGCGGCGGAAGGTTTCGTCATCGTCCACCAGCAGCAGGCTGGGACGGTCATCATTGGCCGGGTTGTGGGATGTCATGCTGAGCCTTTCAGTAGTTTGGTCAGGGGCAGGCGCACTTCGGTTACGGCGCCGCCATCCTCGCGGTTGAGCAATGCCACCTTGCCGCCCAGGCGTTCGATCGTGGCGTTGGACAAAAACAGGCCGATACCGGTGCCATGGCCCTTGGTCGTGAAGAAAGGCTGCCCGGCGCGCCGTTCCGCCTCGGGCGACAGGCCGGGACCGCGGTCAAGGATGCGCAGGCGGATTTCCGCCTCGTCCCAATGGCCCTCGATCTCCACGCTGTCGGGCGAGGCATCGGCGGCATTGTTGAGCAGATTGAGCAGCGCCTGGCCCAGCGTCAGATCCGCCGTGATGTGTGGCGCAGGACGGGGGCCATGCCATGCTGCCGTTGCCGTCACGCCGGGCCGCATCAGGCGCCATTTTTCCAGCACCTCATCAAAATAGGCATCCAGCGCCACGCCAGCCGCATCTTCCAGTCGCGCCTGGCCAGCGGAAGCAAGCAGGCTGGAAAGAATACGCTTGCAACTGTCGACCTGCTCGCGCAGTACCTGCAAATCCTCTGCCAGCCCAGGGTTCTCGCCATATTCGCGCTGCAGTTCGCGCGTCACCACCGCCATGGTGGAAAGCGGGGTTCCCAGTTCATGCGCCGCCCCCGCCGCCAGCGTGCCCAGTGCGATGATGCGCTCATTGCGCAGGGTTTCCTCGCGCGCCACGGCAAGCTGGTGATCGCGCTCCCGGATGGCATGGCTCATGCGCACCACAAAAAAAGCGATGAGAAAGGCGCTGAGCACGAATGTCAGCCACATGCCGGTCAGGTGGAGATATATCGCCGTGCTGTAATCGCCGTTTTTTGGCATCAGCGGATGGTAGTTGAACATCAGCAAGGTGTAGCAGCTGGTGGTGAAACCCGCCATGGCCCAGGTATAAGCGGCGGGAAGGGTGATGGCAGCGATGACCAGAGGCACCAGATAGAAGGATACCAGCGGGTTGGTCGAACCGCCGGCGTAATACAGCAGCACCGTGATGGCAAAAACGTCCACCAGCAACTGGGCGAAAAACTCGCCATCCGTCACCGGCCAGGGCTGGCGCAAGCGCCACCAGGTCAGCAGGTTGACCAGCGCCAGCGCCCCGATCACCGCAGCAATGGGGAGTTCGGGCAAGGGCAGCGCCAACACCCGCCGAGCCAGCACCACAACCAGAGCCAGGGCGCCAATCTCGATGCTGCGCAACAGAAACACGCGCCGCAAATTGCTGGCAGAGGGCATGAGCGGAGGGGAAGAAGTCTGCATTTCTGGATAAATCCGGCTTGGCTTGCCCGTGATTATTACCCATCGCCATGCCCTTTGCCACGTCCCTTGCAAGCGGCGCGACGTTTTGTCGCGCGGCAATCGGTCACATTTCTGGCGCAGCCAATTCCCCTTACCATCCCTGGCAACGCATATCGGGACAAATCCATCCCGATTGAACACAGATTCAACCACGGGAGCTTCATGATGTCATTTGCCAGAAAACCCCTCGTCCTTGCCGTCGCGCTGACACTGCCGGCTGCGGCCATGTTCAGTGCCAGTGCCCGCGCCGCCGAGGATAAAACCGCCACCCTGCCGGAAGTCACGGTCAGCGCCACGAAAGCCGGCACCGCTACGGCCATCGGCAGCATCCAGCCCGACGCCGCCAGCCTGGCCGCGAAACGCGCCGCCACCAGCGACGCCGCCAGCCTCCTCGATAATGTGCCCGGCGTCAGCATCTATGGTGCCGGCGGCGTTTCCGGCCTGCCGGTGATCCACGGCCTGGCGGACGACCGGCTGCGCATCAAGGTCGATGGCATGGACCTGATTTCCGCCTGCGGCAACCATATGAACCCGCCTCTGTCCTACATCGACCCGACCAATGTGGGCAGCATCCAGGTATTTGCCGGCATCACGCCGGTAAGCGTGGGCGGCGACAGCATTGGCGGCACCATCCTGGCCAGCTCCCCGGCGCCGGAATTCGCCGCGCCAGGACAGGGCAGACTGCTCAAGGGCGAGGCGGGCGCATTCTACCGCAGCAACGGCAATGCCACTGGCGGCAACCTGGCCGCAACGATCGCCAGCGAAAAGCTGAGCATGAGCTACAGCGGCTCGACCACGGAGTCGGACAACTACAAGGCCGGCGGCAACTTCAAGCCGGCCGGACCGGCCTATGTCAACCCGCCCCAGGCGCCTGCGGTGTCGGTGCCCTGGCTGGCCGGGGACGAGGTGGGCTCCTCCGCCTACAAATCGCAGAACCAGTCGCTGGGCTTCGCGCTGCGCCATGAAAATCATCAGGTCGAACTCAAGCTGGGCTATCAGCACATCCCCTACCAGGGTTTCCCGAACCAGCGCATGGACATGACTGACAACAAGAGCGAACAGGTCAATCTGCGCTACACCGGCCAATACGACTGGGGTACCCTGCAGGCGCGCGCCTATCACGAGCATACCCGGCACAAGATGGATTTCCTGGGCGACAAGGAATTCTGGTACTACAACGCCACGGCGGCCAGGCCGCTTGCCGGCGGCATGCCGATGGATACCGAAGGGCGCAACAGCGGTGCGCTGGTCAAGGCAGATATCGTGCTGTCCGGGCGCGATACGCTCCGGGTCGGCGGCGAATACCAGCGCTATCGCTTCAATGACTGGTGGGATCCGTCCGGCGCGGGCATGTGGCCCAACACTTTCTGGGACATCCGGGACGGCCAGCGCGACCGCTATGCCGCCTTTGCCGAATGGGAAGCACGCTGGAACCCGCAATGGCTGAGCCAGTTCGGCGTACGCAACGAAACGGTGAAAATGGATACCGGGACGGTCCAGGGCTACAGCACCAACTATGCCGCCGAGGCCAACGCTTTCAACGCGAAGGATCGCAGCCGCACCGACAACAACTGGGACATCACCGCGCTGGCCCGCTATACGCAGGATAGCAGCAAGAGCTACGAGTTCGGCTATGCCCGCAAGACCCGCTCGCCCAATCTCTATGAGCGCTATTCCTGGTCCACCGGCGGGATGGCCATGAACATGATCAACATGGTGGGCGATGGCAACGGCTACGTCGGCAATCTCGACCTGCAGCCGGAAGTCGCGCACACCCTCAGCGCCACGGCGGACTGGCACGATGCCAGGCAGAATGACTGGGGGCTGAAAGTCACGCCCTATTACACCTATGTGCAGGATTACATCAATGCGCGGCGCTGCTCCACCGGCGACACCCAGATGGCCAGCAGTTCCTGTACTGCCGCTAATCTGACCAACACCAACAGCTTTGTTTTCCTCAAATACGCCAACCAGGATGCCCGCCTTTACGGCCTGGATGTTTCCGGCCATTTCCCGCTGGCCGGAAACACCGGCTTCGGCAGTTTCACGGCAACCGGCCTGCTGAATTATGTCAGGGGGAAAACCGCGAGCGGCACGGACGACGACCTCTACAACATCATGCCGCTGAACGCCAGGCTAGCCATCGTGCAGCGCACAGGCAGCTGGACCAATACGGTGGAAGCCCAGTTCGTGGATGCCAAGGATGAAGTCTCACGGATTCGCAACGAGCTGAAAACCGGCGGCTACGGCTTGCTGAACCTGCGCAGCAGCTATGCGTGGAAGCAGGCGCGCTTCGATGTGGGCGTGGATAACGTATTCGACCGCTTCTACAACTACCCGCTGGGCGGCGCCTATGTGGGGCAGGGCAGGACCATGCCCCCGACCGGCGGCGCACCCTACGGCTATGCCGTCCCCGGCATGGGGCGCTCGATCTATGCGGGGGTGAATGTGAAATTCTGACCCCTGCCTGGCGCGCGGCAGCGTGCCGGACAGTCAAAAATTCGCTCCTGTTCGACAGCCTGGCCCGATCATCGCGCCGGGCTGTTTTTTCTGGAATCCGGAGCCGGGGCTGGCCAATAAAATGATCCTGGTCAAGTTTCCGCAGATTCGCCCCGCCCAAACCCGCCCCAGCAGTGCGGCATATTGTCGCGCGACAATTGGCCGCATTTCATTAGGACCCGCCGCCCTCTACCATTGCCGCTGGATAAAAAAACCGGAAAGGCTGGATCACATCATGAAACAGAACAAATTCATCCCCTGTCTCGTCGCTGCCATCTGCGCCGGCTATGCCATCAACGGCATGGCGGAAGAAGCGGCCAGCGGTTCCGCCCTGGGTGAAATCACGGTAACCGGCACCCGTGAAGGACGTGCCCTGGCGGAAACCCCGGGCACGGTAGACATCGTCAGGGGAGAGGAGATCAAGGCCGTCTCCCCTAAACACCCCTCCGAAATCATGGGACAGATACCCGGCGTATGGGTCAATGTCACCGGCGGGGAAGGGCACCAGACCGCCATCCGCCAGCCCCTCACCACCAGCCCGGTTTATCTTTACCTGGAGGACGGCATTCCCACCCGTTCCACCGGTTTCTTCAACCATAACGCCCTGTATGAGATCAACGTCCCCATGGCAGGGGGCATTGAGGTCAGCAAGGGGCCGGGAACGGCTCTGTACGGTTCGGATGCCATCGGCGGGGTAATAAACGTGCTGACCCGGCCCGCCCCTCTCAAGCCCGAGGCCCAGCTCACCGTGGAAGCAGGAGAATTCGGCTGGGGGCGGATCATGGCCACTGGCGGCAACACGGTGGGCAAGGATGGCTGGCGCGCCGACCTGAACCTGACCCATACCGATGGCTGGCGCAATGCCACCGGCTACGACCGGCAGGCGGGCTCCCTGCGCTGGGACCGCAGCCTGAATGACGATGCCCTGTTGAAAACCGTGGCCACCTTCTCCAACATCGACCAGCAGACTGCCGGTACCTCCACCATTTCCGAGGATGAGTACAACAACAATCCCACCACCAATTACACCCCGATTTCCCTGCGCAAGGTGCAAGCCTTCCGTCTTTCCTCCGCCTACGAGAAGGAATCCGGCAATTCGCTGCTATCCGTCACGCCCTATTTCCGCTACAACGACATGGATCTGCTGGCCAACTGGTCGCTGACCTACGACCCGACCATCTATAACACCAGCAACAAGTCCCTCGGCCTGCTGGCGAAATACCGCCAGGATTTCCCCGACCACCGCGCCCGTATCATTGTCGGCATGGACCTCGATTACAGTCCCGGCAGCCGCCTGGAGCAGAGCATCAACACCGTCCGCAGCGGCAGGATTTACACCGACTACACCATCGGCCGGACGTTATATGATTACGATGCCACCTTCAAGGGCGTTTCTCCCTATGTGCATGGCGAAATCTCCCCCACCGAGAAATTGCGTCTTACCGCCGGCCTGCGCTATGACCATCTGGGCTACGATTACACCAATAACCTGTCCGATGCGGATATCGTGATCCGGCCGGCCAACATCTCCTATAATCTGACCTATCGCCATCCCTCCAGTACCAGCGTGAGCTACGATCATCTCAGCCCGAAACTCGGTGCCACCTATGCCTTCAACCCCGAGCTGAACGGCTTCGTGGCCTATAACCATGCCTTCCGTGCCCCCTCCGAAGGACAGCTGTTCCGCCAGGGCTCCGCCCTCAATACCATTGATCTCAAGCCGGTCAAGGCGGACAGCTACGAAGTGGGCCTGCGCGGCAAGGCAGGGGCAAAACTGCGTTATGAGGCCTCCCTCTATTACATGACCAAGGAAGACGATATCCTCAGCTACAAGGATCCCGCCACCGGCGCAACCCAGTCCGTCAATGCCGGCAAGACCCTGCACCGGGGCATGGAGCTGGGCCTTGGCGCCGAACTGAGCCGGGAAGTGGAATTGAACCTGAGCGCTTCCTACGCCAGGCACAGCTATGAAGACTGGGTGATTTCCGGCACGGCCGATTACAACGGCAAGGAAATGGAAACGGCACCACGCCTGATCGCCAACACCCGTCTCAACTACAAGCCGACGGCGCTCAACGGCGGCCGCCTCTCGCTGGAATGGGTGAAGCTGGGCAGCTACTGGATGGATGCAGCCAATACCCAGAAATACGATGGCCACGACATCATCAACCTGCGCATCAACTACCCGGTCAGCCGCCAGATGGAATTGCTCGGCAGCGTGACCAATCTGACCGACGAGCGTTATGCGGATGCATCCTCCTACACCACCGCACGCGGCCGTGAACTTGCGCCGGGCCTGCCGCGCACCTTCTATGCCGGGTTGCGCTACAACTGGATGTAACGATGAAACCAGGTTTTCTGGGCTTGCTGCTGGCCGTTCTCGCCGCCTTCCCGGCGAGCGCAGAGGAACATCGCCACAACACCGGGGCAAGCGCCAAGCCCCCGGACATGGGCAAGATATGGCAGGCCGCCCTGGCCCGCCCGGCCCTGTCCGCCACCCCGGCATTCGATACCGGAGGACGGCTGTGGCAGGCAATGGTGCAGAAGGATTACCTTTACCTCCGCTATTCCGATGACCAGGGCAAGGCCTTCAGCCCCCCAGTGGCAGTCAATCCGGTTCCGGAACGGATCGCTGCGGACGGGGAAAATCGCCCGAAAATCCTGGTAAACGAAGGCAAAGTCTACGTTTCCTGGACCCAGAGCCTGGACCAGCCTTTCAGCGGCCACATCCGTTTCAGCCGCTCGCTTGACGGCGGCAAGACGTTCTCGCCGCCCATCACCGTCAACGACAACCGGGAAACCATCAGCCACCGCTTCGAGGCCATGGGCATCACCCGGCAGGGGCGCATCTATCTGGCCTGGCTGGACAAGCGGGATTTAAGCGCCGCCGCCAGAAAGGGCGAGTCATTCACCGGCGCCTCCGTTTACTATGCCGTGTCGGATGACGATGGCGCCAGCTTCTCACCCAACCTCAGGGTGGCGGAGCATTCCTGCGAATGCTGCCGGGTAGCCATGGCAGTGGAGCCGGAAGGCACGCCCGTGGTTTTCTGGCGCCATGTCTACGGCAAGAACACGCGCGACTTTGCACTCGCCCGCCTTGATGACAACCCCATCACGGTACGCGCCACACACGACGGCTGGCAGGTCGATGGCTGCCCCCATCACGGCGGCGCCCTTTCCATCGGCCCGGATGGCGTCTATCACCTGGTGTGGTTCAATAACGGGCCGGAACGGCATGGCCTGTTCTACGGCTCGAGCCGCGACCGTGGCCAGACTTTTTCCGCCCCGCTGGGCTTTGGCAACGAAAATGCTCAGGCCGGGCATCCGGACGTGCTGAGCCTGGGGCAAAAGGTTTTCGTGGCATGGAAAGAATTTGACGGCAAGGAGTCCGCCATCCAGACCATGTATTCCCGCGACGGCGGGCACACCTGGTCTGTGCCCCGCCGTCTCGCTTCCACCGCCGGCGCCTCCGACCACCCGCTGCTGATCAGCGGCCAGGGCAGGGCCTATCTGTCCTGGCAAACGGAGCAGGGCGGCTTGCAGCTGATCGAGGTCGACACGCCATGAAAAAACGCGGAATCCTCCTCTTGCTGCTCTGGGCCTGGGCAACATTCTGCCATGCCGCTCCCGTGGAACCCAGACCCTTTGGCCAGGGCAGCATGAGGGAAATAGCCAGCACCCACGCCGGCAAACCCTTCATCCTCGCGTTCTGGTCACTGAACTGCGTCCACTGCAAGGCCAATCTGGCGCTGTTCGGCAAGCTGCTCCAGCAGCATCCTCAACTCCCGCTGGTGCTGGTTTCCACCGACAGCCCGGAGGAAAGCGCGGCCATCATCGCCACGCTGGAAAAATATAACCTGGAAAAACTGCAAACCTGGGTATTTGCCGACCGTTTCGTGGAGCGGCTGTATTTTGAAATCGACCGCCGCTGGCGCGGCGAGTTGCCACGCACTTATCTGTATGAGGCCACGCACCAGGCACGCACCCTCACCGGCAAGCTGGACGAGGCGGAAACCGGACGCTGGGTCCTGGCCCTGCCTGGCCGCTGATCTGTTTGCCGGCACAGGGAAGCGGATGGAGGGAGAAAAGGCAAGGAGGTGGCTGATCGCAGGAATGCTGGTAGCGCTCGCCCATGCCGGGGCATGGTATGGGCTGAGCCGGTTGTCGCATGAAATCACCCCGCCCAGACCGCTGAAAGTCATCGAAGTGGCTCTGCTGACGCCGCCGCCACAACCAAAAATTGCAGTCAAGCCACCCGAACCAGCCAAGCCCGTAGCCAAGGCGCAACCCCGCGCCAAACCGGAGCCGCGCCAGCTGTTGCAGCCTCAGACCGTGGCGGAAAGGGTGATGGAACAGGCGCCCGAGACCCCGCCGCCCAGCGTGCCCACTCCGCCGGTTGCCGTAGCCGAACCACCCAGGGCGGCCCCCGAACCCGTGGTGGAAGCCCCGCGCTTCAACGCCGCCTACCTCAACAATCCGCCACCCGCCTATCCCCTGACGGCACGCCGGCGGGGGATGGAGGGCCGGGTCATGGTGCGGGCCGAAGTGCTGACGGATGGCACATGCAGCCGGGTGGAGCTGAAACAGAGCAGCGGTTATGAGCCGCTTGACCAGGCCGCGCTGGAAGCGGTAAAAAAATGGCGCTTCGTTCCGGCGAAAAAAGGCAGCCAAGCCATAACGGCATGGGTGGAAGTGCCGATCACCTTCAAACTGGAGAATTAGGAAATATGTTTGGACATTCGACCTCGGGCATCGTGGCCGCCACCCTGTGGCTGCTGATCGGCTTTTCGGTGGTTTCCTGGACACTGATCGTGACGAAGGGCTGGCTGCAGTTCCGGCTGTCGCGGCAAAACAACACCTTCACCGGCACATTCTGGCGCGCCCGCAACCTGTCCGAGGCGGAAGGCGTAGCCCAGCGGGCACAAGGCCCGCTGGCGCAACTGTGCCGCTCGGGATTCCTGGTGCTGCGCGAAATCGGTGTGGATGGCGCCAACAGCCTGCAGAACAGCGGCGACAGGCAGGACGTGCTGGAGCGCCGCCTGCGCGCCGAGGTGCAGAAGGAACTGCACAAGCTCGAAAGCGGCCTGATGGTGCTGGCCAGCATCGGCTCCACCGCGCCCTTTGTCGGGCTGTTCGGCACGGTATGGGGCATCATGCACGCCCTGCAGGACATCAGCCGGACCGGTTCAGCCGGGCTGGACGTGGTGGCGGGGCCGATCGGTGAAGCCCTGATCGCTACCGCCATCGGCATCGCCACCGCCATTCCCGCCGTGCTGGCGTACAACTACGGCCTGCGCCAGGTACGCCTGTATGCGGCAGAACTGGAGGCCTTTGCCAACGATTTCCTGCACCTTGCCCTGAAATCCGGCTTCAACGTCAAATAGGGGAAAGATCATGGCCCTGCGCACATCCTCCGAACAGTCCGCCATGGCCGACATCAACGTCACCCCGCTGGTGGATGTGATGCTGGTGCTGCTGATCGTGTTCATCGTCACCGCCCCGTTGCTGATGCAGGCAGTCAAGGTCGATCTGCCCAAGACTGCGCCGGTCGCCCCGCTCAAGCAGACCCATACGGTCCAGCTGGCCATCAATGCCCAGGGCACGGTGTATATCGACCAGCGCCCGATCCATTTCGACATCCTGGAAAACGAACTGAAAAAAATGCGCGCCACGACAGCCGAACTCAACGTTCAGCTGCACGCCGACGAAAACGTCAAATACGGTCGCGTGGCGCAGGTCATGGCGGCAATCAATCGCGCCGGCATCAGCAGGCTCGGGTTCATCACCATTCCGCAATAAACCGGCAGCATCCGGCATCCTCCCCACGGGCGGCTCCAAGCCGCCTTTTTCATTTGCATCAAAGAATTGATCGATTGATTACTTTTTTATCCAATCAATATTGACAATTGTCATTCTTCATATAACCATACGATCAGTAGGGAGTACTTTCCTACTATAAAAGACCAAACTACAGGAGATAACATGGATCTGCTCAAAACAAAGGAAATGTCTCGCCGTAAATTCATCCAGTCTTTCACTGCCGCAGCCGCTGTTGCCGCAACCGCCCCACTGTTCAGCGGCGCGGCACAGGCCGCAACCGCCCCGCTTTCAACTGTCGAGATTGCCGATCTGCTGTTTTCCCGGGAAGAGGAAAAAGTGGCGCGCGATGTCTATATCACCCTCTACAACACCTGGCGCCACAACACCTTCAGCAGCATTTCCAGCTCCGAGCAGCAGCACATGGACACCATGCTGAAAAAACTGACTGCCTACAAGATCGCCGACCCGGCACAGAAGGCCGTTGGCGCCTTCACCAACCAGGATTTGCAGAAAATGTACAATGACCTGGTGGCGACCGGCTCCAGGTCCTTGATTGATGCTCTCAAGGTAGGCGGCACCATCGAAGAAGTGGATATCATCGATCTGATGAAGCACATTGACCATTCGACTCACGCCGATCTCGATACCAGCTACCAGAATCTGATGGCAGGCTCTTATAACCATTTGCGGTCTTTTGTTTCCGCCCTGAGTGCCAAGGGAGTGACCTATTCGCCGCAATACCTCAGTGTGGATCTGTACAACGCGATTATCAACGGCTGATCACTTCCTTGATCCGGAATAAAAACGGGCACCGCAGCGCCCGTTTTTATTCCCCCACTCCGCTGACTATTTTCTTTCCTTCAACAAGTCGCGGATTTCGGTCAACAGAACTTCCTGGGCCGAGGGCGCAGGCGGCGCCTGGGGTGCCTCTGCCTCCTGCTTTTTGAGCGAATTGATCGCTTTTATGCCCATGAATACGGCAAAGGCAATAATCGTGAAGTCGATGACAGTCTGAAGAAATTTACCGTAGCTGACGACCACTGCCGGCGCGCCACCGGCTGCCTCCTTGATGGTAAGGGCCAGATTGGAAAAATCCACGCCCCCCAGCAGCACGCCGATAGGCGGCATGATGACATCGCCGACAAAGGAGGAAACGATTTTTCCGAACGCCGCGCCGATAATGATGCCGACGGCCATGTCCACCACGTTGCCCTTGACCGCAAATTCCTTGAATTCCCTGATCATGCTCATGACAGCTTCCTCCTTATAGTGACCTGGTGATAATAACAATTTTGCTGCAGGCTCCGCACCATCCCGTACTCAGGATTTTCAGATTGCCACATAGCGGCAATAGGTTTCACGCGAGCTCAGTGCGCCAACCAGGCCGCTCAGCGCGAACAGGAACAGGATCGCCAGGCCAAGCTGGTAGTTGGCGGCAGAGTACACCCGCACGCCTTCCAGACTGACGCCATCCCAGCCCAGATCCATCACCCATCCCAGCAGGGGCTGCATCAGCCCGGCGCCGAGAAAGCTGCCGGTATTGACCACGCTGGTCGCCATGCCGGACAGGGCCGGAGGGTTCACCTCCTTGGTGATCGCCCACGCCAGGGTAAAGCCGGACGCGCCGACCCCCATGACAAAGAATAACGGCAGGCTGGCCGCCGCCGGCATTTTTACCATCGCCAGCCAGGGCAGCCAGCACAGCAGATAGAGCAGGATGCCGCCCACCATCACCGGACGGCGCCTCCCCATACGATCCGAAGCCATGCCGCCAAGCAGCGCCCCGATGGCAAAACCGGTCAGCAGCAGCGAGGTGTGAGCGGCGGCAAGCGCGCGCGACATGCCATGGACATCGCGCAGGAAAGGTACCGCCCACAGGCCGGCAAAGGTGAACAGGGTGCCGCCTATGCCCAGGTTGGGCCAAAATCCGGGCCAGGTGGCGCGGTTCCGGGCCACCTTGAGCAGGCCGTCATACCAGTGCCCGGCATGAGGCGCGTGAGGAGGTTCGCCATCCAGTTCCCGCATAGTGGGAAATCCGGCTTCACCAGGATGGTTGCGCACCAGAAACCAGGTCAGAAGGGCCAGCAGAATGGAAAGCAGTCCTACGGCAACAAAAATGCTGCGCCATGAAGCATGGTTCAAGGCCCACACCAGGGGAGAAGCGGCCAGCACGGCACCCAGATTGCCCAGCAGGATAGTCAGGCCGGCGACGGTGCCGAAATGGCGGTCATGGAACCACACCGCGTTGAGCTTCATGATCGAAATGAACATCACCGACACGCCCAGCCCCACCAGCAGCCGGCCCATGGATGCCACCAGCAGCGTATCGGCGAGGCCAAACAGGATCGAGCCCAGGCCGGCCAGCAGGCCACCGACGGTTACGATCTTGCGCGCGCCCAGCGTATCCACCAGCACCCCGGTGGGAATCTGCATCAGGGTATAGACATAGAAATACATCGCCGCCAGCGCACCCAACGCGGCCCCGCCAGCATGGAATGCCTGTTGCAATTCGGCGGCAATGGCCGCCGGGGCAACGCGATGGAAAAAGGCCAGCACATAGGCCAGCGCCAGCAGAAGAAAGGCTGTCCAGCGCAAGCGGCGCATGTCGCGCCGCCTTTGTGGGCTTAACACCGCTTAACTGATGCGCGGGGGGATCCCACGACTCGATTCCAGCCATTTCTTGATACGGTTGGCATCGGCGATACGGGTATATTTGCCCCACGAGTCCAGCAGCACGATGATCACCGGGCGGCTGGCGATTCTTGCCTGCATCACCAGGCAGCGCCCGGCTTCATTGATAAAACCGGTCTTGGACAGGCCGATGTCCCACGCCGGGCTTTTCACCAGAGCGTTGGTGTTTTTGTAGGGGGTATGGTGGCCATTGTCGTTCACCACGTCATAGGCTTCGGTAGTGGTCATTTCGCGAATCTGGTCATAGTGGTAGCTCGCCTTGACCATCCTGACCAGATCCTCGGCGGTGGAAACATTCTCGCTATGCAGGCCGGTGGAATCAACAAAACGGCTGCGGCGCATGTCCAGTTCAGCGGCCTTGCGGTTCATCGCCGCCACGAATTGCGCCGTGCCGCCGGGGTAGGTGCGCGCCAGCGCGGCGGCGGCACGGTTTTCCGACGCCATCAGGGCCAGCTGCAGCATTTCCTGCCGTGTCAGCGTCACGCCCACGCGCAGGCGGGAGCTGGAGCCGCGCAGCCAGTCCACATCTTCTTCCGTGATCGTGATTGGCTCATGCATGCTCAAACCGGCGTCCAGCACCACCATGGCCGTCATCAGCTTGGTAATGGAAGCGATAGGCGCCTGGTTGCCGGCATTTTGCGAATAAATCGTCGCGCCACTGGTCTGGTCGACAATCATGGCGACGGAGGAAGCCAGTTTAAGGCGGCCATTGTTCTCCGCAACGACGGCCTCTTTTTTTGCTTTGGGTTTTACTGCCCGGGCTTTCACCACTTTCGCCACATGCGGTTTGCCCGCCTTGTGGTAACGCTGTTTCTTTTGTGCCGGCGCAGCAACGGCAAGGGAAGAAGAAAGCAAGAGACAGGTTAGAAATAATCTGGTTTTCATGTCAGCTCCTTCACCGACGCCTTAACTTTATTCCATAACGTCAGGATTTTATTTTGATTTGGTCTAAACCAAGTCAAACTATAAACCACCTGACGCAGCAATGCAATTCATGAACGCCTGCTCCAGCGAGTCCGCAGCGAAATGCTGGCGGCACGCCTCTGGGGTTCCAACGAAGCGCAGCACCCCCTGGTGCAGGATCGCCATGCGCTCGCAAATTTCCTCCACGTCTGCCAGGGTATGGGAGCTGAAAAACAGCGTTTGACCCCGTTCCCTGAAACTTTGCAGTTGGCGCTTGAGCAATGCCCGCGCCTTGGGATCCAGCCCGCTCATGGGCTCGTCGAGCAGATACAGCGGCCGCTCACTGAGAAAGCACGCCGCCAGGCCCAGCTTCTGCGTCATGCCCTTGGAGTAGGCGCTCACTGGCTTGCCTAATGCTGTCAGCTCAAGATCCAGGGCTTCCAGCATACCCGCCACCCGAGCGGGATCATAAGCCTGACCCCGCAAGCGCAGCATGTAATCGAGAAAATTCCTGCCAGTCAAGTAATAGGGCGGGGTAAAGCGTTCCGGCACGAATGCCAGCTTTTCACGTGACTGGTGGCGGCGATGACTGACACCGAAAATCTCGATACCACCACTGTCGGGCTCGGAAAAATCCAGCAGGCATTTGAGCAGGGTGGTCTTGCCCGCTCCGTTGACGCCCACCAGGCCAAAAAACTCGCCCGGCTGAACCACCAGGTCGACACCCTGCAACACGGCACTTTTGCCGTAAGTCTTGCTGAGCTGCCTGAAATGGAGGGCGGGAATGGGCATGAGAACGGTAAATTTACCACAGAAGGGCTAGCTTGCCGCCGCCCGGATCGCCTCAGCAGCAGTGTGGCCCGGCTGCCACCCCAGTTCGCGCCTTGCCCGGCTGCAATCCAGCGTGAAGGAACGCTGCGCCGCCGCCAGCCAGCCCGGCTCGCCGCCCGCCCCGGTCAGGCGCCACAAGGCATGAAGCAGCATGCGCGCCAGCAACGGCGGCAAGCCGGGGGAGTATGCATGGCGTGCACGGATCACGTCGCGGAAAGCGAATGCCTCCGGCGCCGCCAGATTGAAAGCACCCGCCACCGCGCCAGACAGGCAGAGCAGGATGGCTTCCGCCACATCCTCTTCATGCACACACTGCAACAGGGGCTGCGGCGCCGGCAGGCGCAGGTGAAAAGGCTGACGCAGCAGGAAGCGGAGCAGGGGCAGGGCATGAGGCCCAAGGATGATATGGGGCCGCAGGCGTACCGCCTGGGGCAGGTGTTCCGTCAGCCAGCACTCCAGCTCGGCCTTGTGCCGGGCATAGAGAAAATCCGGCTGGGGCAGAAGGGGCGCGGATTCGCACAGGTTTTCGCCGCCGCCATACACCGCCGCACTGGAAACATGCACCACCCGCGCCACGCCCGCCGCCTGCGCGGCCGCGAACAGAATCTTGCTGCCCGCGACATTGTTTTGCCACATCTGTTGCGCATCCATCCTGCCGCGCAGGACGGTAAAACCCAAGTGCACCAGGCCATCACAGCCTGCCAGCAAGCCACATGCGGCAGGGCTGGCATAATCGAGCTGGTGGCCGGTGAAGCTGGCATGACGGAAGGCGCTCGGCAGCAAATCCACACCCACCACAAGCTCTACCGCGGGATGAGCACACAGCTTCGGTAGCAGAGCCTGGGCCAGATGACCGGCACAGCCGCTCAGGAAGATTTTCATGGGAACACGCGGAAGGCTTTATAATTCCGCCATCTTAAACGTACTGGATCAAACAGCAATGAACATCACTTTCATCGGCGGCGGCAACATGGCCTC